>JBHJOR010000028.1:0-4861 GCA_050329585.1 Methylacidiphilales bacterium
TCTCCCTCCTCCAATTTTAATGCGATTGCCCTGCTAAACCGTGACTTATATGAAGGATCTCTTCGAGAGTTTTTTCTCGATGTGAAACTATTTGTCAGATCAAAGATCAGGAGTTGCTCGGGTTGGTGGTAGCCGTGGCCATCGCAAAGACGTTTAAAAGTAGCAGGCTCATTATCCTGCTCGACGCCAGAGGTGGCGCAGCATTTAACTCAAGATTTGAACTGGGAGACCAGTGCCTGAACGGTTTGTTTGGCATCGCCAAAGAGCATCCGGGTGTTGGGGGCGACAAAGAGGGGGTTATCCACCCCGGCAAATCCGGCGGACATGGAGCGTTTGAGCACCAGCACGGTTTTGGCTGCATCGACGTTGATAATAGGCATGCCATAGATGGGGCTGTCAGGGTTTTCCCGCGCGGAAGGGTTGACCACATCATTGGCGCCGATCACGATGGCCACGTCCACAGACGGCATGATCGGGTTGACATCGTCGGTTTCCACCAGTTGTTCGTAGGGAACATCGGCCTCAGCCAGCAGGACATTCATGTGGCCGGGCATACGTCCAGCCACGGCATGGATGGCGTATTTGACGTCGGCTCCGTTGGCTTCGAGGAGCTGGCCGAGTTCTTTAACCGCATGTTGGGCTTGTGCTACCGCCATGCCGTAGCCGGGCACCACCACCACGGAAGAGGCTGTTTCCAGTAGAAAATAGGCGTCTTCGGCTGAAATGGGACGGGCTTCACCCTCCACCAGACTGCCTGCGCCTGATGTGGCTCCCACACCTCCGAAGAGCACATTGGCCAATGAGCGGTTCATGCCTTTGCACATGATATTAGTCAGAATCAGGCCACTGGCTCCGACGAGGGCACCGGAAACGATCAGCACATTGTTCATGATGACAAAGCCTGCCGCGCATGCGGCCAGACCGGAGTAGCTGTTGAGCAGGGCAATCACCACCGGCATGTCCGCACCGCCAATTGGAATGGTGAGCAGAACACCCAACACCAACCCCAGAACCACTATAATCAGGAAGGAAGAATAGTTTTGTCCGGGGTTAAGAATATACAGGATGGAGAAAACGAGACAGAGAATGAGGAGGATCAGGTTGAGGGGTTTCTGCCCCGGAAATAATACCGGTTTACCGTTGATGTATTCTCCCAGCTTGGCAAAGGCGATCAGGCTTCCGCTAAACGTGATGGCACCAATCAGCACGGCCAGAACGACCGGAAAGGCCACCGAGGTGCTTAGTTCAGGCTGAAGTTGATATTCAGCCCAGCCGACTAACAGGCTAGCCGCACCACCGAATCCGTTGAACAGTGCCACCATCTCGGGCATGCCGGTCATTTTAACCCGGATCGCAAAGACGGCTCCGATGAGGCTTCCGAGCACCAGACCCAAGGCGATCCAATGAAATTCCAATCCCTGTTTACCCAGCGTGGCCAGCACCGCCAACATCATGCCGCAGGCCGAAAGCGCATTGCCGGAACGTGCCGTTTCCGAACACCCAAGTCGTTTCAGTCCGATGATAAAAAGAATGGAGGCCAGGATGTAGGCACCTTCAATGAGGTTTTCTGACAAGGGCCACAGCGTCATTTGGAACCTCCTTCATCTTTTCTGCGGAACATACGCAACATGCGATCCGTCACTAAGTAGCCGCCTACCACGTTGATGGTGGCCAAGGTCACCGCAGTGACACCGAGGACGGTGGCCAACACGGATGATTCTGCATGTCCGGCGGCGATTAACGCGCCTACCACGGTGATGCCCGATATGGCATTGGACCCGGACATAAGCGGCGTATGAAGTTGGGAGGGCACTTTGCTGATCAGTTCGATGCCCAGAAAAATGGAGAGAACAAAAACAAAAAGCAGCAACATCAGGATTCCTTGGTTAACAGGGTTTTGATACGGGGACTGACCGGTTCGCCTTGCCAAGTCAGTAGGCATTCTTTGAGTAGAGGGTCTTCAGGATTTACGTTTAGAGACCCAGCGGGTTGTTTCCAAAAATGTTCGGCCAGATGAAGAAGATTATTGCCATACATCTGGCTGGCGTGACGCGCCACACGGCCTGGAAGGTTAGACGGGGCCAGAAGTTTGACGCCACCAACGGGGGTGCAATGGTCGGCGATAGATCCCTCCACATTTCCTCCGGTGGTGACGGCCATGTCCACCACCACGGCGCCGGGTCGCATGGACATCAGAGCCTCGCGCTTAAGTAATCGGGGGGCGGTTCTACCAAACACTTGGGCGGTGGTAATGACCAAATCCGATGAGGCGCACGCTTTGGACATGCCTTGTTGCTGCAACTCCAGTTGGGCTTCCGTCAAGGGCTTGGCATAGCCTTGCTCGGTTTGGCCGGTGTCACCGAGATCGATCTTGAGGAATTTGGCTCCGAGGGAGCGCACTTGTTCTTCCACCACGGGCCGGGTATCGAACGCTTCGACACGCGCGCCAAGACGCTTGGCCGTGGCGATGGCTTGAAGTCCGGCAACGCCCACTCCAATGATGAAAACGCGGGCAGGCGCCAAGGTGCCAGAGGGCGTCATCATCATCGGAAGAATGCGGTCGAGTTCGGATGCACCCAGCAGAACAGCGGCATAACCCGCTAGATTAGCTTGTGAACTCAGAGCGTCCATTTTTTGAGCAAGGGTGCTGCGAGGCATCATTTCCATGCTGAGAGCGTTTCGACCGTGTTGCAGAAAAGTCCGCAACAATTCTTCCTGCCTGAAGGGGTCAAAAAAACTGATGTGTAAGCCGTCTTCTTTAAGAACTCTTACTTCATCAGATGGACGGGATCCAACCTGTAAAACCAAATCGCCTGAACCCAAGAGTGAATTCCGGTCTTGTGATATGATAGCTCCCGACTGACGGTAGGCTTCGTCCGGGTAGTGGAGTGAGGAGCCTAATCCGGATTCAATATGAACTTCAAACCCATTGCGTATCCAAAGGGCTACCGCTTCAGGTAAAAGTGCCACCCTAGGCTCGGTAGGGCACTCCTTAGGAAAAACAGCCACAGGCATAAGCGTGATACTAAGACTGCGATCCGGCCTTATCAACTATAATTTGTATTAATAAATCACTGATTTTATGAATAAGTTATCATACTTAATGAGAGTGACGTTCTAATTCTAGTAAAACCCGTGGGCCAGAGTTGTGTTGTGACTGGCCCGTGCTAAGAACGTGTTATGGAAAGTCATGAGCAAAGTGTGCCCCCCCGACCCAAACGCATCATGTGGTTATTTGGTGCGTTGGTGGTGGTGATGGTGGGATTTAATATTTTTTATGGGTTTTATGTGCTTAATAAGGGACGAAAGCCTGATATAAGCATTTCGGATGGCGCTGTGCGGAAGCACGTTCCAACATTCAGTTTGACCGATCAAAGGGGTCAAACGTTGGGCTCTGAGGATTTGGAAGGGAAGGTATGGGTGGCGGCGTTTATTTTCACCCGGTGTCCCGGGCCTTGCCCGCTGATCAGTCAAAACATGAAAGCCCTTTTTGAAACGTTTCGCGCGGAAAAGGATTTCCGGCTGGTTTCATTTAGCTTGGATCCTGAGCATGACACACCGGAGGTTTTAACGGTTTATGCCGGAATGCACGGTGCGGATCCGGAACAATGGCATTTTTTAACGGGTTCCCGCGAGGTGATACATACACTTTCGGTGGAAGGATTTTATTCTGCGGTGGTGAAAACAGAACCCGACCAAGTGGCCCAACTGGGTCCGGTCATCCATGGTACCCGATTAGCTATTGTTGACCGTGATGGACAATGGGTAGCGGCGTTCGATGCCACCACGCCCGAGGGCATCGCCCGGGCGGAACAAAAAATCAGGGAATTGTTGAAGGACTGAATCTATGATCGAGTTTTCTGACCTGCCTTGGGTGAACGCCTGTCTTAATTCGCTGACCACCGCCTTTTTATTAGGGGGATATGCAGCCGTGAAAACCGGACGCTTAGTGCTGCATCGAAAACTGATGATAGCGGCCTTTTTAACCTCGACGGTCTTTTTAGCCTCGTATCTCACGCATAAGTTTACCATGGGGCCGACGCTTTTTCAGGGCACTGGCATGGTGAGGTGGATTTATTTCAGCATCCTGATCAGTCACACGATTTTGGCAGTGATTAATTTACCCCTGATTATTGCGGCGCTGGTGCTGGCTTTACGCGGGCGCTTTGAGACCCATAAAAAAGTGACCCGTTGGGCCTATCCCATTTGGATGTATGTGTCCGTCACGGGTGTCTTGGTTTACTTGTTTCTTTACCAGTGGTTTCCAGCATGAATATCCAGATGTCTGGCTTCACGAGGCTTGATGTTTGGTTGCTCAACTGACACAGTGCTCACGTGAAAACGCGATGTCTGGTATTCGACTTTGACGGAACTATTGCCGACACCATTGAGCAAGGCCTTTTGATATTAAATCAGCTTTCCAAGGAATATCATTTCAAAAAACTGAACAAGTCGGAGCTTTCGGGAGCCAAAGATATGACTGCCCGTCAATTTATCCGCCACTTGGACATTCCGCGTTTGAAGGTGCCCCGCATTTTGTCCCATGGTAAACGCCTGCTACGAGAGCGCATGAGCCATGTTGAGCCTTGTGAAGGGATGGTTAAACTGATTCGTGCTGCCCGCAAAGATTATGACACGTTGGGTATTCTGACTTCTAATTCTCAGGAAAACGTCGAGCTCTTCTTGGATCGGCACGGGCTGGATCATGTCTTTGATTTTATCAGCACGGTTCCAAAGCTCTCCGGCAAAGCCAAACACCTGCGGGCCATCCTGCGAACCTTCAAGCTGCGGCCCAAGGAAATGCTGTATATCGGCGATGAAATCCGGGATGTCAAAGCCGGTCGCAAGGCGGCGGTGCCCA
>JBHJOR010000003.1:0-54138 GCA_050329585.1 Methylacidiphilales bacterium
GAATATCCCCATGGATATTTAACGAGTGAAGGACGCCGCCAGGGGGTGCATCCCGCTGCAGCCCTTCGGGTTACGCCCATTTTGCCCCCTGCCGACGTTGGAACTCCTTGAAGTATCCATGGGGATACATCCGCGTCGTCCCGCCTTGGCAGATGGCCAAAATGGGCTGTAACGCGGCCCCGGGTATTTATGAAACCGCTTCTAATCGCTTTCCTTATCAGTGTTTAGCTGTGTCTATCAGTGGTTTGAATGTTTTTCGTAAATCCTGCGCCGGCCTGAGGTGAGGAGCGGTGGTTACCAGTTGGGAATGAGACGTGAGAGGATGAGTCCCAGCACGGCCAGCACCGCCAACAGGAAAAAGAAGCGGTTGCGGATGCGGCGCTCTTGAACCCGGAGCCGCTTGGGTTGATGGGTGGCGCGGGACGGGGAATCCAGTTTGAAGCGGGCCAGGCGGGTGATTTCTTTTTCGGTCACCGGAGCGGGTCGAGACCTTCCCTGCTCTAGAAGCTTTTCCTGCTTGCGGAGGCGTTTGCGCTCGTGCTCGATCCGCTGCAATTCCCGCGCGAGGGGATCGTGTTCATCTTGAAACCATCGGGACATGGTAATCGGTAGCCGGGTTTCAACGTCGTGTAAGCAGGAGGAAAGCAATCGCCGCCAGGAGAATCATGAGGGGCAGGGAAAACGCTAAACCGCGGCGCAGGAGTTCGAAAAAAGGTGGGCTGTCGGAGTCGGCGGATTCTTCGTATTCATCCTGAGGTAGGATTTCATTGTGGCCAATGCGTCCACTGATGGATTCGAGTTTTAATCGCGCCTGAGAGAACGCGGATTGAGCGTGGTCGACGATGGAGAGGGAGCGGGTGAGTTGTTCATCCATTTCTTCGGGTTCCCAGCTTTTGGGGTCAATGGCTTCGATGTCGGCGAGGTGTTCTTTAAAAGTCTGGCGGGTGCTACGGATGGTTTCAATTTCCCGCTGAGTGTCCAGCTCGGCCCGTTCTAAAAGAGTGATGGCGCGGGTGAGGTGTTCGCGCATCGTTTTTTTTCCACTGAAGAGTTCGTTGCGACGGCGGGAAAGTTCTTCCAGCTCGCGTTTACGGGATTCGAGTTCTTCCTCTTGCCGTTTCAGGGCGACTAAGCGTTCTTCGTATTCAACCAACTCACGGCTGATATCGCCGGGTAAGGGCAGTGGGGTGTCAAAGGGGAGTTGCTCCGGTGCTGAGGCAGGAGGTGTTTTTTTGGACGGGGCTGAAAATTCGCTTTTTTCAAACATGGCGGCGGGTCGATGGGTGGGTGATCGAGATGGAAGGTGGATCAGGGAATGATCAATTCGGTTCCGAGTTTCAACTTGGAAGGATCTGAAGCGGTTTGGGGATTGGCTTCCTGAATTTTTTTCACACCTGAGGGAACGTCATCGGGGTAGTAGGTTTTAGCAATTTTCCAAAGACTGTCGCCCGAAACGATGACATGGGAGCGCGCCGCAGATGAGGATGCGGTGGGTTGGGGTCGTGTCTGGGGGTAAGGGGAGGATTGATGCGTGGTAGATGGAGGAACCGATGGCACGGATGGGACGGGATCAAAGGGGTCGGTTTGAACCGTGGCGCGAGGGGTGGTGGCGATGGTCTCGCGGGTGGCGGCGAGCGATGACTGGTATTGGGCCAGCGCTTGGCGTAATTCGACATTTTCTTTTTTTAGCCGGGAATACTCGTCCGCGTTTTGGGCAGTGGAATTGGGTAGTGTGATGGCGAAATCGATTTTGGCCTTATCGATGTAGGTGAGGATTTGGTCGCGGTTGTTGGTGTTGGGGCGGGCGTTCAGAAACTTCTGGAAATGGAAGATGGCACTGACCGGATCGCCCAGTTTATCCAGATAAAGCAGACCAATTTCCATGTGAGCGCGTGCGACGCTCGGGTTGGCCCTTAAGGCGGACTCGTATTCCTGGATGGCGGCGGGGAAATTTTGTTCTGTAGTGAGCTGTCTAGCCTTACGGAAGTGGGGGTTCGTTTCATCCTCTGCTTCCAACCCCTTTTGCATGGGCTGGCACCCCGTGAACAGCAGACTGAAAAAAAGCAGGAAGATGATGAAAGGAACCGTGTGAGAGCATTGCGCATGGGAGGAAGGTTTCATTTAAAGGATGATGATAGTCATTCAGTTACACACCGCAAGACAGAACCGTATGGGGTGAAATGAGGGTGGATGGAATGTGATTCAGTGAAGTGAAGTTTTGGTGGATCACGTCATCGCTGAAAAAAAGGGCTGGGATAGAAAGGGCTGGGATAGCGGAACGGAAGCTGAAAAAAGTTAAGGATACGATCAGCGCGTGGAGCCTAGGGGATTCGAACCCCTGACCCCCACAATGCCATTGTGGTGCTCTACCAACTGAGCTAAGACCCCGCGGAGAGACGATAGTCCATTAATCCGAAAAAAATTCAACCCCAAAAAGTGAAGCCTGGTTTTACCGGGTCCCACCTTGTTCCAAGTAGTCCTTAGACGCCGGAAAAACAGGAAAACCCGCCGTCCACCGGGATGACGGTTCCGGTCACAAAGCGGGAGGCATCGCTGATCAGGAAATGTAGGGTGCCGCAAACTTCTTCGGCTTCTCCGAAACGCTTGAACGGGGTTTGCCGGATGACGGAAGCGCCGCGTTCGGTGGGGCTTCCGTCTTCTTGGGTCAAGAGTCGGCGGTTTTGGTCGGCAATAAAAAATCCGGGGGCGATGGCATTGACGCGCAGGCGGTCGCCGTATTTCTGGGCCAGTTCGACGGCCAGCCAACGGGTGAAGTTGTCCACGGCTGCTTTGGCATTGCTGTAACCCAAGACGCGGGTGATGGCTCGATCTGCGGCCATGGATGAGAAGTTGATGATGACTCCGCTGCCTTGGGCGGCCATCGCTTTTCCAAAAACCAAGCAAGGGAGAACGGTTCCTTTGAGGTTGAGATCGATGACTTCGGAATAAGCGTCCAGATTCAGGTCGAACACCGTTTGTTGGGGTTGGATGGTGGCACCGGGTTGGTTGCCGCCGGCTCCGTTGATCAGCACGTCGATGCGACCCCAGCGGGCGAGTATCTGTTCCGAAGCGCGCTCCAGTTCTCCACGATCAAGCACATTACATGGAATCGACAGCATGTTATCGCGCAGAGAGCCTGCTCTTTGTCGGGCGGCATCAAGTTTTTCTTGGCTGCGGCCTACATACACCACCCGGCATCCATGTTGCAGAAGATAGTCCGCTGCGCCACCCGCCAACACCCCGGTCGCGCCGGTTACGATAACCACCTTTTGATCAATATTGAATAAGGACATGGGTGGGATTGAATGCCAATACGGGAAGACGGCAATACGAAAGTGAAAAGGCAAACATCCGAAAGTCGCAAAAAAAACTTTTTCTCAAGCCTGATAAGGGCAGAATCGCGCCATGCAAGATAGAAAAAATCGCAAGCTTCGGATGGGAATGGTGGGTGGCGGACGTGGTGCCTTCATTGGGGCCGTTCACCGGATGGCGGCGGTGCTGGACGGACAAATCGAGTTGGTCTGCGGAGCCTTCAGCTCGGATCCGGAGCGTTCACGGTTATCAGGCGCGGATCTACTTCTTCCACCGGAGCGCTGTTATGGAACGTATCAGGAAATGATTGAACGTGAATCCGCGCTGCCTGAATCGGAGCGGATGGATTTTATCTCGGTGGTGACGCCCAATAATGTGCATGTTCCTCCATCCCGAGCAGCCTTGGAAGCGGGTTTTGATGTGATCTGTGATAAACCGCTGGCCTTCAACCTCGATGAAGCACGCGAACTGAAGAAGGTGGTGGCGTCCACGGGACGGGCCTTCGCTCTGACCCATAACTACACCGGATACCCGATGGTCAAACAAGCCCGCGTGTGGGTGCGTGAAGGGCGATTGGGAACGCTGCGCAAGGTGGTGGTGGAATATCCTCAAGGGTGGTTGGGAAAAAAGATCGAAGAAGATGGACAGAAGCAGGCGGCTTGGCGCACCGATCCGGCACGGGCGGGCGCGGCGGGTTGTGTGGGCGACATCGGAACCCATGCTGAAAATCTGGCCGAAACCATCACTGGATTAAAAATCCGCGAACTGGCTGCGGATCTCACCACGTTTGTTAAGGGACGGAAGTTGGATGACGATGCCAACATTCTGCTGCGGTTTGAAGGTGGGGCCAAAGGGATCCTGCACAGTTCACAAATTTCGACGGGTGAGGAGAACGGCTTGAACATTCGCGTCTACGGGGAGAAGGGTGGATTGGAGTGGCATCAAATGGAGCCCAACACGCTTTGGTTCAAGCCGGCCGATGGTCCGGTTGAAAAATGGCGCACCGGGATGGGGTATGTTGCTCCCGAAGCGGCATGTCATACCCGCATTCCGGCGGGTCATCCCGAAGGATACCTGGAGGCTTTCGCCAATATCTACCGAAATTTTGCCACCGACCTGCGCCGACGCGACGGGCAGGCCGTTGATCCGGACTGTTCGGACTGTCATGAATATCCTGACATCGACGACGGGGTTCGGGGCATGGCCTTCATTGAAGCCGTGGTGGCATCCTCCCGCGCCAATGCGGCGTGGACTTCATTAGCAGCATAACCGCAGATGAAAGAGCTAGTCCTTGCCCAATGGCATATCGGGGGTAATACTTAAAGAATGAACATTAAACATAACGAGTGGCAGCGCAGTTTCCGCAAGTGTTTTGAGAAGGCCGTGACCCTTTATGAGGCAGGGAAAACGGGGGCGGAGACGTTTTTTGATTCAAGTGAGGCAACCTTCTTGCGCTCTATTGGCTGCACAGAGCAGGAGCTGTATGATTTTGTTGAAGATTTTGTCAAACATGGTGAGCCGGATTTTGATACGGCCCTGCTGGTGGCTGCGGTGAGGCGCGATTATTTTTTGGTGGTGATGAATCAGGAAGGGTCTTCACGTCGGGTAGCCCCCGCCGACTTGCCTCCCAAAGATCTGGCCGAGGAAGGTATCGTTTGGTTGCCCCGCATCATTGAAAAAGCGAAAGCCAAATTACGCGGAGAGATGGATCCCGACCTGATGTATGGCTGTGGGGGAGATCGCCGTTTCTTTTCCGAGAACAATGTCCATCCGGCCGACTTTCTGCGTCATGTCTGGGCTGCGGGAGAGAACCGTCAAAAAGTGGTCGACTACGTCAAACACTGTCGAGCTTCTGTTTGACGGGCGTAGCCAGTCATCACATTCCGCTTTGATCCAAGCCGTTTTTGGGCATGATGACCGGTCATGAATACCGGGCCGCTGCGAGCGTTTCTGTGGGGAATGCCTCTCTTTCTCTTAGCGGTGGTGGTAGTCAGTGCCAGTGCCTCGCCATGGATTTTTGAATGGGTGGATTCGATGGCACCGGGTCGGTGGCCCTTTAAACGCGTTTTCAACCGGGTTCTGATGGTCACGGCCATCTTGTTTCTGATCCCGTGGCTCAGGTGCATGGGTGCGGCGTCACGATCCAAAACCGGGATTTCCTTTCAACGCGGCTGGTGGCGGGGTTTGTGTTGGGGCTGGGTGATCGGCGTGGCGCATGTCTCCATGTTGACGGTTCTGCACGTGTCACTGGGAGCGCGTGAGTGGAATTGGGAACTGACCGGTAGCCGTTGGATCGGCTATTTTTTTTCCGGCTGGGCGGTAGCCGCCGTGGAAGAGTGGATTTTCCGCGGTGCGCTGTGCCTGGCTCTGCGTGACCTTTCCACCCGCGCACTGACATGGGTGGTGGTGCTGGGCTCGCTATTTTTTGCGCTGCTGCATTTTCCCCAAGCCCGCCATATGGCCGAGGGCGTGGAGTGGTGGTCGGGTTGGGCGATGTGGGGGGATCTG
Source organism: Methylacidiphilales bacterium (assembly GCA_050329585.1). Classification (GTDB taxonomy): domain Bacteria; phylum Verrucomicrobiota; class Verrucomicrobiia; order Methylacidiphilales; family JBCBYL01; genus DAIPIT01. The sequence goes on from JBHJOR010000003.1 coordinate 5,821, forward strand.
GGTATGCAGTTGCTCGATGGTCCCGAGGTGCTGCGACGCGGGGTGGGACTCTGGATGATAGGAGTGTGTCTCTGTGTGGTGGCGCTGAGATCAGGTGGTCTCTGGTGGGCGGTGGGGATCCATGCGGGCTGGGTCTGCGCCATCAAATCCGTCAACCGGATGACCGACGCCACCGTCGCCGCTGAATCTCTGTGGTGGGGCGGGCATCCTCTGGATGGGGTGGTGGCGTGGTTAATGGTCGGGCTGTTGGCGGCGGTATGTTGGTGGTGGCCCTGGAAGCGAACCGAAAGGGCAGTTTGAAAAAAAGGATCGGGATATTGGTGCGCGGGATACTGGATTTAGTGTATCCGCCCGATCCGGAGCCGCGCGAACTACGCCGTATTCAGATGCCTTATTGTCAACTTTGTGGAGAACCGGTGGCGGGGGTTCTGGATGCCGCCTACGAGTGTTCCAATTGCGCGGGCCGACGCTGGCACATCCGGCGAGCCCGCGCTTGCTACCGTGCCGAGGGCGATGTGTTGGATTGGATCCATCATTGTAAATACGGTTCTCAATGGCATCGCTTACCGCAGTTGGCCTCATGGTTGGTGGAGGGTTTTGAGCAGCACTACGCATCGGATGGAGTCGATGTTCTGGTGCCGGTGCCGTTGCACTGGACGCGCTTCTGGCGGCGCGGTTTTAATCAGTCGCGGGAACTGGCACGTATGCTTTCCAAACAAACCGGAGTGCCGGTGCGCGATCTCTTGATCCGGAGGAAAGCGACACGGGTGCAGGCATCCCTGAGCCGGTCAGAAAGGCTTCGCAACTGCCGGGCGGCGTTTGCGCCCGCGAAGAGGGCATTTGACGTCACGGGGTTACGCCTGCTAATCATAGATGATGTCTTCACCACAGGATCAACAGTCAATGCCTGCGCGCGCATCCTGCGGCGTCAGGGGGCGGCGGATGTGGCAGTTTTGACCGTGGCACGCGGTGGAAGTCAGTAAAAATAAAATGAGAAATTTTGGCAAACCGCGTTCGGTGGGTGAGGCACCCAACCGGAATAAAAAGCGTGAGATACCCGAGGGACTGTGGACCAAGTGCCCGAATTGCGGAGAAGTGCTTTTCCACAAGGAATTGGAAAATAATCTCCGCACCTGCCCGCACTGTAACCACCACATGCACATCAGTGCCATTGAGCGTATCCTGCAGCTTTGTGATGAAGAAAGCTTTAGTGAAATCGATTCCGGAATGCGCGCGGTGGATGTGCTGGGTTTCAAGGCGCAGAAAAGTTACGAAGAGAAAATCAGCCGCTACCGGCAGTTGACCGGACTTAACGACAGCGTGGTCGCTGGATCGGGTAAGATGGACGGCCGGTTGTGTTCGTTTGCCGTCATGGATTTTCGCTTTGCGGCGGGCAGCATGGGATCGGTGGCGGGAGAAAAAATCACCCGGGCCATTGAACTGGGTCTGAAAGAAAAATGTCCGGTCATTATTTTTTGTGCTTCGGGGGGGGCGAGGATGGAAGAAGGGATCTTCAGTTTGATGCAGATGGCCAAGACCAGTGCCGCGCTGGCCCGGCTGAAGGATGCCGGGTTACCGTATATTTCGGTGTTGACCAATCCGACCACCGGAGGCGTAACGGCCAGCTTTGCCACGCTGGGAGATCTGATTTTGGCGGAGCCCAAGGCGATGATTGGTTTTGCCGGTCCGCGGGTTATCAAGGAAACCACACGGCAAGATCTGCCTGAGGGATTTCAAACAGCCGAGTTTCTTAACGCACACGGATTGATTGACCGGATTGTCCACCGCAAGGAAATGCGCACCACACTCGTGCGCAGTTTAAATTACCTCTGTCCTTAAGGGGAGTCCTTTACCATGATGAGCGTCCCTTCGACAGCGGGACTGATGGATTGGCTCCACGGCCTGCGGCATTCGGGCGTCAAACTGGGCTTGGACAACATGCGGGCCCTATGTGCGGCGCTGGATCATCCGGAAAATTCGTTTCCTTGTATTCATGTTGCGGGCACCAACGGAAAAGGATCGGTCTGCGCCATGTTGGAAAGCGTTCTGAGGCAGGCGGGAATCCGAACCGGTTGTTATACATCGCCCCATCTGGTGCGTTATCCTGAGCGGTTCCGAATCGACGGACGACCGGTTGACGATGCGCTGTTGCTGAAAGAGCTGGAAGCGATCCGAATCCAGTGTGACGTGCTTTCATCTGAAAAGAAGGATGCCACATTTTTTGAAGTCACCACCGCACTGGCGTTCCGTCTGTTTGAAAAAGCGGGGGTGGAGTTGGCGATATTTGAAACCGGATTAGGGGGCAGGCTGGATTCGACCAATGTGGTGGATCCCTTGGTATCGGTCATCACATCGGTGAGCTACGATCATCAGGAGTATCTGGGTCACACCCTGGAAAAAATCGCATGGGAGAAGGCCGGAATTATCAAGCCGGGTCGGCCTTGGGTGTTGGGCCCGTTGGAAGAGCGGCTGAGAGATGTGGTGCGCGATCAGGCCCGAGCGGTCGGCTCGGGCAGGATGGTTCAGGCGGAACCGATGGCCTGGTTGATAGAAAAACCAAGAGAAGAAGGAGCGGGCTCACCCGTATCCGGAACGGCCACTCGAAGGGCGATGTGGCGCGATGAAACGTGGGAACTCGGTCTACGTGCCCAGTGCCAGGCGGTCAATGCAGGTATCACTCTTTCTGTTTGCGATGTATTAGGAGAGAGTGGTTGGAGGGTGGATGAATCAGCCCGGAGGGAGGGTTTACGCGCCGTGGTATGGCCCGCGCGTTTTCAAACACTTTCGGACTCACCGGAAATCATTCTTGATGGCGCGCACAATGGAGAATCGGTGAGAGATTTGGTTCTGACATGGAATCAGCTTTTTGATCGGCCTCCCGAGGTGATCGGATTCGGCTGTCTGCGCGACAAGCTTTCGCCCGACTTGATAGCACCCATGGAAGGGTGGTTCAGGAGTGGCACCCGCGTGGTAACGGTTCCGGTTAAAGACAAGAGGTCGGCGGATTGCTCCGAGCTGAACGGCATGATGTCGTCATTCGGAGCTGAGGTGGTGGAATCCGCCGGCAACGCGCCGGAAATGTGGAGGCGGATCCATGCCATGGCGGCGGGAGGACGCGGGCTGGTATGTGGATCGCTTTATTTGGCTGGAGAACTCTTGGGGTGGTTACAACAAGAGCGTTCCGAGTGGGAACTGAATGGCTGAGGGGCTAAAGCAAGTAGCCGCAGATCATTTTTCTTTAAGGATGCTGACTCCGTCCCAATCCTCGGGTGGAGGGGAGACCATTTTTTCCCGGCAGCGTTCGATGTAAAGCTCGGCCAGTGTATTGCGGTGAAATGTTTCGCTACATTGAAGGAAGCATTCGAGTGCGTTTTGGAAATCGCGCTGCAAGTAGAGAGCGATTCCCTGATGGTAGGCATCGAGACCCCGTTGTTCGGACGGGGGGAGGGGTTGGTCTGTTCTTCCCAGCACCGTAAAGGTGCGCACCGGTTGATGTTTCCCCTTCACTTGAATCAAATCCACATGCTGGAGGATGAACGTGGAGGAGGTTAATTCGGCCACGGATTCTCCAACGATAATGGGAAGCCCGTAGGGTTTGGTGGTTCCCTCGAGACGGGAGGCGAGGTTGACCGCGTCACCGATGACGGTGAATTCCTGCCGTTTAGGGGAGCCCATGTGGCCTACAATAACCTCGCCGTGGTTGAGGCCGATGCCGATAGAGAGAGTCGGAATCCCTCGTTTTTCCCAACTCATATTAAGACGCTCCAGAGCCTCGATCATGTCCAGAGAGGTTTGAACCGCCGCGGTGGCATCTGCGGAAGGGCCATGAGTAGTGGCATTACCCCAAACCGCCATCACTGCATCGCCGATAAATTTATCGAGAGTTCCGTCATGCCTGAAGACGCATTCGACCATTTCGGTCAGATATTCATTGAGTTGATTGACCAGCTGTTGGGAATCCGAGGATTCGGTCATGGTGGTGAATCCGCGGATATCTGAAAAGAGGATGGTGCAAGGGCGACGCTTACCGCCCAAGGTATCCTCGAATGTGGCGGAATCCAGCATCAGCTTGACCACATTTTGAGAGACATATTTTTCCATCTTCGCCCGGGTGCGGGCCCGCTCTACGCTTTCACGGACGAATTGGTTAATCATGCAGGCGGCTCCGGCAGAGTTCAAACAGAACAGCGCGGTGGTGAGATGAACCATGTGAGCAAAATGATTGAAACCAATCCAGGCGACAGCCACCGCCGCCGCTGTGGCCAGCAATAACAGTCCGGCCCGGATATGAGCTTCGGGCGCCAGACGAGAGATGAGGAAGGCGGTCAGACCGCTCAGAAGGATCCACAGCGTGGTTTCCAAATAAGTAGCGTCAGTAATGAACTCGTTTTGCAGTGCCGCATTGATGGCTTGAAGGTGTAGCTCCGGTCCGAACATGAATTCGCTGAATGGAGTGCGATGCCGGTCTTGGGTCCAATTGGCGGCGGGGCCGATCATGACTATTTTATCTTTGAAATAGGCACCGGATTGAAAGTTAGCTTCCCACATTCCCGGCACGAAAATTTCGTAGAGTGGTATGAACTTAAAACGTGTCTGGGGTCGTGCGGTGTAGCGGAAGCGATGGCTTCCGGTAGTCTCCATGAGAGGGTAGTTCAAGCCCGATTGTTTGAGGATCAAATAGGCCAGAGTGGGAATACGTTTATCCCGGATCTGATAGTTGAAGGTGAGGCGGCGAACGGTTTGGTCTCCATCCAGCCAGTAGTTGATGAGCCCGACATTTTCTTGGGATGCCTCAAAGTCACCGGCTACTGAGGGTGAGGGGTGGATAATTTTGGTGTCGACTCCCCCGTCCACGTTGTGTCGTCCACTTTGATCCAAGTTGGCCGCCAGGATGATTTGACCGCGGTATGTTTCGATCACAGCACGAAGCGCGTCGTCGCCTTCTGATTCATGCGGGAAAATGAAGTCGAGAATCACAAATCGCGCACCACTGGAGATCAATCGCTCAGCGGTTAGGGCCCAAACTTCTCTGGACCATGGGAAGCTTTTTCCGGTCATCAACTGCAGTGCACGAGAGGACTCAATTTCATCCGGGAATATTTCATCGCGATAGGATTGCTTATCGAGTCCAATAAAGACCAATCGTTCATCCATAGGGGTCATCCGACCATGGCGTGTGCGCAGGTCTTCGGAGACGTATTCGAATTTGGTGAGAGGCGTCTCGGTTCCTGAATCGCTTAGAAACTGGCCTGCGGTGTAAAGAAGCAGCCAGAAACAGGACACCCCTGCACAGAGTGCTAGGTTGGTGCGATGTTCATTTTTCCGGATCATTACGAGGTATGGGCCGGCGGGGAAGGGGCCGTTATGCTTTCAGAAGCTGTCGTAGAACAAAGGGAAGGATGCCGCCGTGCAGGTAGTATTCGACCTCGGCGGGCGTATCGAGCCGAACCAACACCGGAACTGAAAGATCAGGTGCGCCGGGTCTTTTACAGAGCAGGGTGGTTTCTTGTGCGGGCTTGAGATCGGCAGTCAGATCCGGAAGGCTGAAGGTGGCATCATGCAGGTCTTTGACCAAGTCGTAGTCGGCTTTGGTTTTGAAGTTGAGCGGCAGCACGCCCATGCCGATGAGGTTGGATCGGTGGATTCGTTCAAAGCTTTTGGTGATGACCGCACGAACACCGAGCAGTAGGGTTCCTTTGGCCGCCCAATCGCGGGATGACCCCATGCCGTAATCATCCCCGCCGATGATGATGAGCGGGGTTCCGTCTTGCGCGTAGGCTTCGGCGGCATCGAAAATCCAGGTAGGGGTGCCTTCCGGACTGGTTTTGGGGAGGTCGAGCAAGGGAACATCACGTGAGCCGAAGTAGAGGGTGTATCCTCCCTCCGTGGCAGGAATCATGAGGTTTTTGATACGGACATTTCCGAAGGTGCCGCGGGTCATGACGCGGTCGTTACCCCGGCGTGATCCGAAGGAATTGAAGGCTTCTTTGGCGACTCCGTTCTCCAGCAAATAGCGTCCGGCGGGACTGGCGGCTTTGATGGCGCCGGCTGGTGAGATGTGGTCGGTGGTGACGCTGTCACCAAAAATGCCCAAGGGTCTGGCGTTTTCGATGGCTTTGAATCCAGTGGGCCGGGTGGAAAAGCCTTGGAAGAATGGAGGATCTTGAATGTAGGTGGAGGAAGCATTCCAAGAATAGGTGGCACCTTCAGGGGACTTGATGGCGGTCCATTTCGGATTCTGGGTATCGAAGTTTTGGTAGAGCCGGTTGAAGACTTCCGGCTTGAGCGCAGATGCCATGACTTGTGTGATTTCTTCCTGAGACGGCCAGATATCTTTGAGGAATACCGGATTACCAGACGAATCGGTTCCGAGGGGTTCGAGGGTCAGGTCGAGGTCGACCCGTCCGGCTAGCGCGTAAGCGACGACCAAGGGCGGGCTCATCAGGAAGTTGGCTTTGATGGAGCCGTGGACGCGGGCTTCGAAGTTTCGATTGCCTGAGAGAACAGACGCGCAGATCAGATTTTCTTTGAGCAGGGGTTCCTCGATGGCAGGGGAAAGGGGCCCCGAGTTACCAATGCAGGTGGTGCAGCCGTATCCGACAGTTTGGAATCCGAGGTGGTCGAGCTCTTTTTGCAAACCGGTGGCTTCCAAGTAATCCGTCACCACACGGCTGCCGGGTGCCAGCGAGGTCTTAACGTAGGGAGCAATGGTGAGTCCGAAGGCGTTGGCTTTTTTGGCGACCAACCCGGCGGCCAACATGACACTGGGGTTGGACGTGTTGGTGCACGAGGTGATGGCTGCGATGAGCACCGATCCGTGAGTCAGTTCGGTATCGAGTGCCTGGTGGGTTTCGAGAGTCAATGAGGCATCCAACTCCGCAGCGGAGGCAGAAACTCCCGCTGGTGTCGGCATGTGAACGGGCACCCGCACGGAACGGCGGCTTGGTTCGATTCCATATCCACCTTCCGCCACCGGAGCGGCCAGAAGTTGATCGAAGGTTTCCCGCAGGGCGGGGACATCGATGCGATCTTGGGGGCGTTTGGGGCCGGAGACACAGGGAACCACGCTGGCTAGATCCAGTTCGAGCGTGGAGGAGTAATCAATTTGTCCAAGGGAAGGAATGCCGAAGAGGTTCTGTTTTTTGAAATAGCTTTCGATGAGTGAGCATTGATTTTCAGAGCGACCCGTTCCCCGGTAATATCGAACGGCTTCCTCGTCAACCGGGAAGAAGCCCATGGTAGCGCCGTATTCGGGGGCCATGTTGGCGATGGTAGCCCGGTCGGGCAGGGAGAGGGCGCGCGCACCTTCGCCAAAAAATTCGACAAACTTACCCACCACGCCGTGTTTGCGCAGGAGCTGGGTTAAACGAAGGGTGAGGTCGGTGGCGGTGACGCCTTCATTGAGACGACCCTTGAGGTGGACGCCGACCACTTCGGGAACGAGGAAGGTAACGGGTTGTCCGAGCATACCGGCTTCAGCTTCGATGCCTCCGACGCCCCAGCCGACCACTCCGATGCCGTTGATCATGGTGGTGTGGGAATCGGTGCCGACCAAGGTATCGGGATAACAGACTCCATCGCGCACCAGCACGCCTCGGGCGAGGTATTCCAGATTAACCTGGTGAACGATGCCGATACCGGGAGGAACGACTGAAAACGTTTCGAAGGCTTGCTGACCCCACTTCAGAAACTCATAACGCTCTTGATTGCGGATAAACTCGATGGACAAGTTTCGGTCGAGGGCGGATTGGGATCCTGAGAAATCGACTTGCACCGAGTGATCCACGACCAAATCGACCGGCACCAAGGGTTCAATCAGGCCGGGATCTTTGCCTTGAATACGTGCGGCGTCCCTCATCGCGGCGAGATCCACCAACAAGGGAACCCCTGTGAAGTCTTGAAGCACAATGCGACCGACGGTGAAGGGAACTTCGTAATCACCGGGAGATACGGCATTCCACCGGGCTAGATTTCGCACGTCTCCTTCGGTAACTTTCATGCCGTCGCAATGGCGGATCAGAGATTCTAAGACAATGCGGATGCTGACCGGAAGGCGGGAAAAATCGGTGCCCATGTGTTCTTGGAGCGCCGGCAGCGAATAGAATCGCAAAGAGCCATCCTGGTAAGGCAGGGATTGTTCAAGGAAGGAGAAAGGGTTTGATGAATTCATGGAAGTGGACATGCGAGTGGTAGGCTATGGAGAACGCTGCAGAAGTGCAATTCTGTTCTCTTTGATGATGAGGTGGGGCGTCTGTGGGGGAGGATGCGGTCTGCGGTGGGTGGTTAGTAAATCGGCTTGTCAGTTTGGACGTTGCGGTCACACTCTTCCTCTTTGTGATTCTTTGCGACGCGACTCAGTTTTATTCGGAAGTGGGCGGAGGTGTAGGGCGGTATCTTCAAGAGAAGCGCGCCTTTGTCCGCGACCATACCAGTGACACCCATGTTTTGCTGGTGCCCGGTGAGCGCGATGAAGTGAAAAGGGATGGCCGGCTGGTGACGTGCACCATACGATCGTGCCGGATTAACAGCACGTCACGTTACCGCATACTGACCCGTTTGGGGAAAGCCCAGGACTACTTGATGGAACTTAAACCTGATTTGATTGAATCAGGTGATCCGTATCATCTGGGTTGGCAACTGATCCATACCGGACAGTTGTTGCGCATTCCGGTAGTGGGATTTTATCATTCACATTTTCCGGAGGCGCATTTACGGACGGTGTTGAAATTTGCGGGTCCGTGGGTGAGGGACGTGGTGTTGGCGTATGCGCAGGATTACATCGCCCGGTTGTATAATGGTTTTCATACCACACTGGTGCCGTCGATGTTTTTGAGAGGGTTGTTGGAGACGTGGGGCGTGGATAACGCGCGTTATTTACATTTGGGAGTGGACACCGGGGTGTTTCGACCGGACGGGCACGCGGGTTTGCGGCGGGAGGATTTGGGGATCAGGCCGGATCATCAGGTGTTGTTGTATATTGGCCGACTCGCGGGAGAGAAGAATACGAAGACGTTACTCAAATCGTTTGAGATGCTGGAGGAGAAGAATCCGGGGAGGTTTGCGTTTGTGGTGGTAGGAGACGGGACACACCGTGAGTCCGTGCGCAGTCTGGCGGAACGGGCGGGGTGTTTTTATTGGGAGCCGTATTGCGGGGATTCAAAGCGACTGGGAGATTTTTACCGTATGGCGGATTGTTTTGTTCATCCGGGTGTGCATGAAACATTCGGGTTGGTGGCACTGGAGAGTCAGGCGTGTGGTTGTCCGGTGGTGGGTATTCGGGGGAGTTATATGGATGCGAATATTTTTGCCGGTCTGGAGCATTGGGCGGAGCGAAATCATCCGGCGGAGCTGGCTGCGGCAGTAGAGCGGATCTTGAAAGCGGATCCCCGGGCTTTGGGACGGGCGGCTTCAGATCGTGTTTTGAAACAGTTTTCTTGGCGCACCGTTTTTACCCAACAGTGGGAAATTTACGGGGAACTCATCGAGCGCCGTCAGGAGATATCGCGCTACGGAAGGTGGTTTCGCTCATGAGTGAAGCGGATGTAAAACCTATAGAGCGTATCCGTTCTTTCAAACAAGAGGATCGGGAAGCCGTGCGAAGTATTTGTTGTGATACGGGTTTTTTGGGTCGCCCCGTGGATGAGGTGTTTGAGGATCGTGAATTATTTGCCGATTTTCTTACATCCTATTATACCGATGCAGAGCCGGAGTCGGCTGTGGTCTTGGAAAGTGACGGACGCGTGGTGGGTTATGTTCTGGGTTCGAGGTTTCCCAAGAGGCAAAAGAGCTATGAGCGCCGGAGAATTCCCGGAAGGCTTTTGAAGATGTTCTGGCGTATGCTCACCCGATACGGAGCCTCGACCCGGCGCTATGTTTTCTGGCTTTTGTGGCGTGGTTGGCGTGAGGTGCCGATGACTCCGAAGGGAATGGCCCACTTTCACATTAATCTGTTACCCGAGTTTAAGAGTGTGCAGCGCACCCGGGAATTGATTGATTTCTTTTTGGATTATCTGACGAGGGAAGGTGAGCCATCGGTTTATGGCCAAATGGTGACCTATGGATCGAGGCGCGGGGAGCGGATGTTTGCGCGTTATGGTTTCGAGGTGGTGGATTCGGTGGAGGTGACCAAATTTCGAGCTTATAGTGATGCGAGCGTTTTTTTGTTTACGGTGGTTAAGGATTTGAAAAAAAGTGCGAGACTTTATGGGGATAAAACGTTGGAGGAAGGTTCATGAGTAAATATTTGATTGTTTCGTTGCATGACTATCACCCGGGGAGCCGGGAGGCGATACAGGAGCAGGTGAATTTTCTGAAGGCGGCAGGAGTGCCGTGTGTTTCGATTCTGGCGGTGCCGCGGTTCCACATGGGTAAGCTCTTGGGGGAGGATGCGGAAGCGGTAACGTATTTGGATCAGTGTGAGGAAAAGGGGTGTGACCTGGTGGTGCACGGTTACTCTCATATGACTACCGACGGCCTGATGACCAACTGGTTTTGGAATCGAATCTATACGAATCGGGAGTCCGAGTTTTTGGATCTGAGTGATGGGGAAGCACGGCACCGTATCGAGCAAGGTCTGCAATTGTGGGCCAAGCGCGGGTGGAAGGCCCGTGGATTTGTGGCGCCAGCTTGGCTGATGCCTAAATCACAGGACGCGTTGTTGAGATCCATGGGTTTTGCTTATACCAATCGCTTGAGATCGGTTACCCTTCTGCTAAAAAGACGAGACGTGTGTGCGCAGTCATTGTGTTACAGCACGCGCTCTGCGCTGCGTCGTTCGGTATCGGTGACATGGAATCACACCCTTTTCAACCGCTTGAGAAAAGAAAACCTGATGAGGTTGAGCCTACATCCTGATGATTTGAAGTATGAACCGATTAAGCAACAAATCAGTGAAATGCTGGGTTTGGCCTTGGCGGAAGGATATGAGCCGATAACGTATGCAGGATATGCTGCGTTGTGATTTGCAGGTGCATTCGCTTTATTCTGACCGACCGTCAGAATGGATACTGCGCAAGCTGGGGGTTCCGGAGAGTTATACTCGTCCGGCAGATATCTATGAGCGGCTTCGGAGCGATGGCTTTGAGCTGGTAACGATCACCGATCACAACCGCATCGACGGCTGTTTGGAGATTGCGGATCGAGAAGGAGTTTTTTTAAGCGAGAAGGTGACGGCTTATTTTCCTGAGGATCACTGCAAGGTGCACATCCTGGTTTGGAATTTGAATGAGGCACAGCATCGCGCCATCTCCCTGTTAAGGCGAAATATTTACGAACTGGTGAAATTTCTGGGCAGGGAGGGTTTGGCGCACGGAGTTTCCTATCCCTTGACGAGTGTCAACGGTCTGTTGACTCCAGATCATGTAGAAAAGCTCTTATTATTGTTCCGGGTTTTTGACGGGGTGAATCTATCCACCGGACGGGTGCAGCAGGATGTATTTCGCTTTTTGATCGCCTCACTGACGCCTGAGAAGATGCAAGAGATGGCGCAACGTCATGGAATAGAGCCCGTGGGAGATCGTCCCTGGGAAAAAGTTTTATTCGGCGGATCAGACGATCATGCCGGGTTGTATATAGGCCGCTGTTATACGGAATTAAAAGACAAGGCGGATGGAGCTCCTTCCGCAGAGACTTTTTTTAAAAGGCTGATGGCTGGAGAGATCCAAGCGGTGGGTGAGCCGGGGGACATGGCTCATTTTGCCTCCGGAATCTATCAAATTATTTTTTCATATGCAGGTGATCGCTTGGCGGTGTCGGCCCCTAATGCGGCTAAATTACTCAGAAGGTTGACCGAGCGGTTTCTTTCTGGGGAGAATCCGGCGGAGTTGTCCTTTTCCGAACGGATTGGGCATGTGGTGGAAGCGGTGAGAACCGGTAAGGCTTTGGACTTGTTTAAGCCGAATGATCTGTCGTTAAACCGGGAGTTGACCTGGTATTTTCTGAATCCACGGGTGAAGTTGGAAATCGACGAAGTGATCCGGTCTGAAAAAACGCCTGAGCGGCGTTCGTTCCGTGTGGCCTCGAAAATTGCCAATGATTTGATCTACCGCCTTTTTCAACGTGGCTTGGAGCAGGTTCACCGGCAGAACTATCTGGAGGCACTACAACCTGCCAGCGGCCTATTGCCCGTTTTGGGAAGTGTATTGCCCTATGTTTTTTCGTTTCATCATTTGCATGGTAACCGGGAGTTGTGGCGACGGACGGCGCGCCGGATAGTGGGCAAGGAAGCTCCGTGTCTCATCAATGACCGTCGGGCGTGGTTCACGGATACCTTGGAAGATGTCAACGGCGTGGCCCGAACCATCCGAACCATGGGTATCGCTGCTCGTGATGCGGGCAGGTCTTTGACCATTGTGTCCTGTAGAAGTGACAGTCGGGTTGATGATGTTCCTTTGAAGAACTTCATACCGGTGGGAGAATTTGAGTTACCTGAGTACAAACTGCAGAAGCTGAGTTTCCCTCCAATTCTGGACATGATTGATTATGTAGAGCGGGAGGGCATCCAGGAGTGTATAATCAGCACGCCCGGGCCGGTCGGGGTAACCGCGTTGGCGGCAGCCAAATTAATGGGGTTACGAACCGTGGGTATTTATCATACGGATTTCCCGCAATATGTGCGGATATTAACTGAGGATGAGGTAATGGAAACCATGATGTGGAATTATATGCACTGGTTTTATTCTCAGATGGATTTGTTGTATGTGAATTCCCAGTTTTACAAAGATTGCTGGGTTCGTCGCGGCATCCGCCCGGAAAAAATCAAAATATTGCCCCGGGGATTGGATACCGAGTTGTTTCATCACGGGAAAAGGAAGAAACAATTTTGGCAGCGGCGAGGAGCGATGCATCCGGTATTGCTGTATGTCGGACGTGTTTCCAAGGAAAAAGAGTTGGAATTCCTGTGCCGGGTCATGGAGGCTTTGAAAGCCGGGTCAGTTAAGCTGGATTTGGCGGTTGTGGGTGATGGTCCTTATTTGGATGAAATGAAAGAAAATCTACCCGAAGCGATCTTTACCGGAATTCTGAATGGTGAGGAACTGGCCATGGCTTATGCTTCGGCTGATTTGTTCGTTTTTCCCAGCACCACGGACACCTTTGGCAATGTAGTGATCGAAGCGTTATCATCGGGACTGCCGGCCTATGTTTCGGATGTGGGCGGACCGTGCGAGTTGGTCAGAGACGGACGAAACGGACGCGTATTGAGGGCCAATGATCTCGACACGTGGGTGAACGCATTAACCGAATGGGCAAAACATCCCACGCCTATGGAAGAACGGATGGCGCAAGCGGAAGCCACTCAGCAGGAGTGGAACTGGACCCATGCCTTTGAATGTTTTTGGCAACAAGGCTTTAAAGATAACGAGAATTGATTTTTGGGTGTGTAAAAGCTGCTTGGGTAGTGCTGTTTTTATCGTCTTATACTTAAAAAGTAGTTGACGATTCAAAGTGTGTTCGGTTTATTTACTGTTGATGGCAACACCTCCTCCTCCTTCAGCCCCGAAACCGCCCCCTGGTGCCCGCTTGCCGGCCAAGCCGCCGGGCGCACCGCAGATGCCTGCGGGGATGGATATTCCTAAACAAACCATCAACGTCGGCGCCGCACTGAGTGCCGCCCGTCTTACAGCCAAGGCGCCTGCCTCGCCTGTCAAGGCACCTGTTCCAGGAGGGGTAAGCAATCCGAATTTAAAGGTGACGCAGGGTAAAATTAAAAAAGAGACGATGCGAATCAGTCTGCCGCCGAAGCCCGGCTCACAGCCTGGTAAGCCGCTCACCGCTTTTGGTGGCCAGCCCACAGGTCAGCCAGCGGCTCCTCAGGCTCCTACAGCACCCAAGCCGGCATTGACTCTTCCTCCTCCTGCGCCTAAGCCACCTTCCGGCCCCTTAAACCAATTAAACGTAACCCGTCCTTTAGGGGGCGGTGAGCCTGTAGCGGTGCCAACACCCGCCACGGCTCCTATGGTCAGTGCCTCTCCCAAACCTGCGTTTAATTTCACACCGCCTTCCACGATTTCGCCGCCTCCGCCGCAACCCAGTACAAAATTTTCGGTCACTGAGACTAAGAATATACAGGCTCAAGAAGAACCCACGGCCATGATTCCGGGCGGTTCCGGTGCCAAGCCGACACCTAAGGCGCCCACCGCTCCTGCAGTGCCGGTCATGCCTGCATTGACGCCACCCAAGCCGATGGCACCTAAGACAGCCGGTGCGGTTCCCACCAAACCTCTCTCCCCCCCTATGGCACCCATGCCTAAGCCATTGGCTCCCATTCAGCCTGTTCAGCCTGTTCAGGATTCAACCGCTGCACCTATTGCGCCGATGGTACCACGGGTGATGGCACCACCCAAGCCTCCGGTTGCCTCAGTTCCTGCCCCGCCGATTCAAGGTTCGGTAGATACCCTTAAAGTGCCGCTTCCTCAGTCGGAACTTCAATCTTCTTCTGAAGATGTAAGGGCCAAAACCAGCATTATCAAACCGCCGCCCCCATCCGTGATGGCTCCTATGGCGGCCTTGAAGCCCCCTGCTCCACAAGCCCCCAATGCCCCCTCAGGAAAACGTGCCACCAAACCCCTCAGCCCTGCCGCGAAAGGTGTAGCTCCCGTGATGCCCTCACCCACCCCCAACTTCCCACAACCCAAACAACAGCCCAAGCCCCAGCCCATGGCCAAACCCAATGCTGGATTCAAACCGGAACCCTCCGCAGGAGCACCCGCCGTTTCTCCGGCACCCGTGCGCGCCGTAGCACCGGTTGCTTCGGCTCCCTCGGGCTCCGATGGATTGGCCAACGGTCTGGCCATCGTCGCCGGTTTGGTTTCTTTACTGGGCGCAGCAGTGGTTTTTGCCGGACTTTTTGATCTCATCTAAAATCGACATCAAGTTACTTCCACGGTTAGCGGCCGCGATAAAATCGCGTTTGACCCCCATGGTAACGCGACTCTTGTTTTGATCCTGCATCCGGGTAAGTTTGAACCCTCATGCGATTCATATTTCTCGGTGATGTGGTAGGAGAGCCCGGGCGCAAGGCAGTCAAAGCCTCGGTGCCCGTCCTGATGGAACGTTATGCGCCCGACTTTGTGGTGGTGAATGGAGAGAATGCGGCAGGTGGCAGCGGTATCACTCCACGCCTGGTGTATGAACTGTTGAGGTGCCGGGTGGATGTCATCACCTTGGGCGATCATTGCTGGGATCAGCATGAGATTTATCCTTTTTTTCAACTGGAACCACGACTGATCCGTCCCATGAATTTTCCGTCTACCTGTCCCGGACCAGGCTATGCGGTGGTGGAAGGAAACGGAAAAAAATTAGCGGTGATCAATGCCCTTGGACAGACCTTCATGGGGCCCTCGGTGGAAAATCCCTTCCTCGTTTTGGATCCTTTGGTCGCCTCCTTACGAGAACAAACCCCCTTTATACTGGTGGATTTTCATGCGGAGGCCACTTCAGAGAAAATCGCGATGGGGCGGCACTTGGACGGTCGGGTCTCTTGTGTGGTGGGAACCCACACTCATGTCCAGACTGCTGATTCCTCGATACTTCCGGGTGGAACGGCTTACCTTACCGATGCGGGATTTTGCGGAGCGCATGATTCAGTGATAGGTCGTGATGTGGCGGCCATTCTGGAGCGCAACCGCACGCAGATGCCGGTGAGGATGAAACTGGCCACCGGGGGCGTTCAAGCAGATGGCATCTTTGTGGAATTGGATGACGCCAGCGGTTTGGCTCTCCGAATAGAACGCATACAGGAGGCGGTCGCGGACACCTTCAATCCGGATGCGTGAATAAACGGAGAAATCGTATGGAAGAGTTGGATCTATTTTCAGAATCGCCAGCACGAGTGCCCGCCAAGGAGATCGAGCCTTGGACGGTTTCGGCACTTACCGATGAAATCAAGCGCACCTTGGAGCGGGCTTTAGGTGAAGTGCGGGTGGCGGGGGAAATCTCAAATGTACGACGTCAGAGTTCCGGCCACCTTTATTTCACGCTGAAGGATGCTGAGGCGCAGTTGCAGGGGGTGATGTTCAGGTCCGATGCGGATGCGGTGGGATTTCAAGTGGACAACGGAATGGAAGTGGTGGCATCCGGCAGCTTGACCGTGTACAAACCGCGGGGAAATTATCAGATCAGGGTGCGTCATCTTAAGCCCCGTGGTGTGGGCAGCCTTCAGGCACGATTTGAAGTGCTAAAGAATAAGCTGTCGTCAGAGGGCCTGTTTGATCCGTCGCGCAAAAAGAAACTGCCCGTTTTTCCCAAAACGATCGGTTTGATCACGTCACCAACCGGAGCGGTCTTGCAGGATTTTATGCAGGTGCTCGGCCGTCGTTGCCCTCATCTTTCAGTGGTTCTGGGCGGGGTGAGAGTTCAGGGGGCTCAGGCGGCGGACGAAGTCGTAGCCATGATTGAAACATTCAATCATCTCGAAGGGCTGGATGTAGTGGTGATCGCCCGGGGCGGGGGGAGTTTGGAGGATCTCTGGACGTTTAATGAAGAGGCGGTGGTGCGGGCGGTTGCCGCCTCATCGTTGCCGGTTATCTCCGCGATCGGTCACGAGACGGATTTTACGCTGACCGATTTTGCGGCCGATCTGAGAGCGCCCACTCCATCGGCGGCGGCTGAAGTAGTGGCCGTTCCCCGTGAGGAATGGATGAAGCATCTGGAGACCTTGAGCCGACGGCTGAACCGAACGCTGCTACACGAGGTCACGCAGAGGCGGGGACGGTGGCGGGAGCTTTCGGGACATTACGTTTTCCGGGAGCCCGCCCGGGCGGTGGAAGGTCATATGCAACGCCTGGATGAATGCCGGGAACGGATGGGTCTGGCGGCTCAACGAGCATGGCGGCGGCATCAGGAACGCTGGCTGCGGGTGCAATCCGCATGGTTCCGGATAGGCCCGGATCAAACTCTTAAGCTCCGGCGTGAACGTCTGAACCATTTTGGCAGGCAATTGACGGCACTTTCCCCCCAAGGCGTTTTAGAGAGGGGCTATGCTCTGGTTTTCAATTCAAGGGGATCCTTAATCCGCGGTTTGAACGATGCGGATATCGGTGAACCCCTGAAGATTAAGCTTTCGGAAAGCACTTTTTCTGTTGAAGTCCATGAAAAGACTGCGGGTGGCTTGAGGCAGAATTGAGAAAAAAGCTGGACGTTTCCCGCTATCCACTTCTTTATTAGGGTTCCCATGGCCAAGAAAGTTTCCGCTGATGATTCAATGACCTTTGAAGAGTCCATGGAACGGCTAGAGGCTATTGTGGAAGAAATGGAATCGGGCGAAATGCCTCTGGGTGAAATTTTAAAACGTTATGAGGAGGGTATGAGCTATTTAAAAAATTGTGATGCCCAACTCGTTGAAGCGGAAACAAAGATTAGAAAGTGGACTGAGGGCGGTTTGGGAACAGTTTCTCCACACGATGTGGATGTGGAGGACTAAACAAGACAGTGTTGACGAACGTGACGGAGCGAATCCATAACAAACAGCAGACAGCATTCTAGCAAGGAAATGATTATGACACGGATATTGGACAGCATTGACAGCCCCGCAGATTTAAAAAAACTGCCCATGGACAAACTTCCCGTTTTGGCGGAGGAAATACGCCAGGAGCTCATTACCACTCTCAGTAAAACGGGTGGGCACCTCGGACCAAACCTTGGAGTGGTGGAATTAACCATCGCCATGCACCGCGTCTTTGACACACCCAAAGACAACTTTGTCTTCGACGTCAGCCACCAGGCATACGTCCACAAGCTACTGACCGGACGTCGCAAGGAGTTTCATAAAATCCGCCAGCCCGGCGGGCCTAACGGCTTCATGGTGCGTGCAGAAAGTCCTCATGATTGTTTTGGTGCTGGTCATGCCGGCACGGCGCTTTCGGCAGCGCTGGGAATGGCCACCGCCCGAGACCTTCGGGGAACCGATGAGCATGTCGTCGCGCTGGCCGGCGACGCCGCCTTCACCTGCGGGGTTTCCTTTGAGGCTCTGAATAATGTTTGTGCCCATACCAAGCGCATGATCATCGTCCTCAATGACAATGAGTGGTCGATTGATAAAAACGTGGGCGCCATTGCCGACTACTTCAACAAAATCGTTACCAATCCAAATTATTCGCACTTGCACGACAAAGCGGAAAGCTTCCTCAAGCGCATTGCTGGCGACAAAATTCTGGAGGTGGCTCACCGTATCGAGGAAGCCGCCAAGGGTTTGGTGCTTCCCAGTGTCATCTTTGAGGAACTCGGTTTGCATTATTATGGACCAGTAGATGGCCATGATACGGTCTCACTGATCAAAACATTCGAATTTCTTAAAGAGCAGACTCATCCGGTCATTCTCCATGTGCTGACCCAAAAAGGACGTGGATTCAAACCCGCTCTGGAAAAACAAAAGGCTTTCCACGGAACGGGTGCCTTCGATCCTGAAACCGGGGAAGCTGAGGCCGGTGGGCCGCCTACGTTTTCTAAAATCTTCGCCGAAAGTCTGAGTAAGTTTGCCGAGAACAATAACAAAATCGTGGCCATTACCGGAGGAATGCCCAACGGCACCGGACTCGACAAGTTTTCACCGCAGCACCCGGATCGCTACTTCGATGTGGGTATCGCTGAAGAGCACGCCGTGATTTTTGCTGCCGGACTTGCTACCAAAGGATTTAAACCGGTTTGCGCTATCTACTCGACCTTCCTGCAGCGGGCCTTCGATCAGATCGTGCACGATGTTTGTTTGCAGAATCTGAATGTGGTATTCTGTATGGATCGCGGGGGATTATCGGGCGATGATGGTCCGACCCACCACGGCATTTTCGACATCGCCTATCTGCGTTCGATTCCGAATTTGGTTCACATGTCTCCCAAGGATGAAGATGAGTTTGTGGACATGTTATGGACCGCACTCCATTACAGCGGCCCTATCGCTTTGCGTTATCCGCGCGGTTATGCCACGGGTGCTACCATCAAGCCCCAGCCTCAGCTTCTTACTATTGGAAAGGCCGAAGTTCTCAAGCAGGGCAGTCAAATCGCCGTTTGGAGTTATGGGAAAATGGCCATGGTGGGTGAAGATCTGGTGAAACAACTCGAAGCGCGCGGCTTTTCCACCGCATTAATCAATGGACGTTTCGCCAAACCGCTCGACCACGGCACGCTGGATTTTTTCGGTCGCTCCACCGATCTGATCATCACCCTCGAGGATCATGTCCTTGAAGGCGGCTTTGGCAGTATCGTCAGTAACAGTTTGGTGGATTTGGGCATCCAGACCCCGGTGGTGCGCATCGGCTGGCCCGACCAGTTCATCGAGCACGGCAAAGAAGACCAGCTGAGAGCCAAATACGGCCTGACCGTGGAGGCGGCCTTGGAAAAATCGGCAAAATATCTCGCCAAAATCAAGCCGGCTGGATCCACGGCCAAGAGTCACTCCGTGGCCTGACGGCCTGATGCGCTCCAAGCGGCAAAAGAAAAAACTTATGAAGATCGTAGTAGCTTATTCCGGAGGACTCGATACCTCGGTTCTTCTCACCTGGCTTAAGGAACAATATCACGCCGAGATCGTAGCTTATTGTGCGGACCTCGGGCAGGAAGAAGAATTGGATGGCCTCGAGGAAAAGGCGCTCAAAACCGGTGCCTCGGTATGTTATGTGGACGACCTGCGTGAAGAATTCGCCCGCGACTTTATCTTCCCCATGATTCGCGGCAACGCCCTTTACGAGGGACTCTACTACCTCGGCACCAGCATCGCCCGTCCCTTGATCGCCAAACGACAGATCGAGATCGCCCGCATGGAAAAAGCGGATGCGGTGGCGCATGGAGCCACCGGAAAAGGTAACGACCAAGTGCGCTTTGAGCTGACGTTCGCCGCTCTAGCACCCGATATTCAAGTCATTGCCCCGTGGAGAACATGGGACTTCAAAGGGCGTTCGGATCTGATCGCCTACGCCAAGCAGAAAAAAATACCGGTGACGGTTTCAGCCAAGAAGCCCTATTCCATGGACCGCAACCTGCTGCATATCAGCTATGAGAGTGGCATTCTGGAAGATCCTTGGAACGCGCCTGAGGAAGGCATGTTTCTGCTCACCCGTTCACCGGAAAAAGCACCGGACCGGGGTGAGAGCGTCACGCTCGACTTTGAAAGCGGAAACTGTGTGGCGGTCAACGGCAAGACATTGACCCCGGCAGCGGTGGTCAAGACCCTGAACACCTTGGGCGGCCGTCATGCCATCGGACGCGTGGACATGGTTGAAAACCGCTTTGTGGGGATGAAGTCCCGCGGAGTCTATGAAACTCCGGGAGGAACGATTCTTTCCACCGCCCACCGGCATCTGGAAACCCTCACCTTGGATCGCGAGGTCATGCATCTGCGCGACAGTCTGATTCCCAAGTATTCCGAGCTGATTTACAACGGTTTCTGGTATGCGCCGGAGCGCGAATTCATCCAGAGTGCCATCGATCACAGCCAGGAAAAAGTCACTGGAACCGTCCGGTTGAAACTTTATAAGGGCAACATCATCGTCCAAGGCCGCAAAAGTCCGTTTTCCATGTATCAGCACGATGTGGCCAGCATGGAAAATGATGCCGGAGCCTATGACCAATCCGATGCCACCGGATTTATACGGCTCAATGGCCTGCGGCTTAAAGCGCGTGCCAAAAATCAGAAACCGTATCCGAAACTACTCAACCTCAGCGGCAAGCCCAAAGCTAAAAAGTCGGCGAAATCATCCTGACCCGTTCCGGGGTGGGGCACCTTGCGTAGATTTCAAAGAATCAGCATCGCGTCGCCATAACTGAAGAAACGGTACTCTTCGCGCACCGCCTCCTCATAAGCCTGCATCATCAGATCATAGCCACCGAATGCGCAGACCAGCATCAACAGCGTTGATCCGGGAAGGTGGAAATTGGTGATCAAGGCATCGGTGCGCCGGAAACGATAAGGTGGGTGGATAAAAATGGATGTGGTGCCCGGACCGGGTGCCAATTGCGGACGGCTTTCCAGCACCCGGCAAACGGTGGTGCCCACGGCCACCACCCTCCGGGCCGCCGAGCATGCATCCTTCAATCCTTCTGGAATCTCATAGGATTCCTCGTGCATGACATGGTCTTTGAGCTCATGACACTTCACCGGTCGGAAGGTGCCCATGCCGATGTCGAGAGTCAGAAACGTATACTGGAATCGTCCGAGTAATTCTGGTGTGAAATGCAAGCCAGCGGTGGGTGCCGCCACCGAGCCGGGTCGGCTGGCATAAACCGTTTGATATTCTTCACGGTCTTGAGCGGTATATTCCGCCTCACCCTTATTCAGGCGTGACTTGATGATGTAAGGTGGCAGCGGCAGCTGTCCGATGACCTCCAAATCCGGTTCTGAAAAAAACCGGATCACCCGCGTTCCATCGGGCAGGGTGCGTAAGACCTCCAGGAGAGGTTCTCCTGCGCCGTTCAGCGCCAAGCGATCACCCGGCTGCAGCTTTTTGGATGGGCGTCCGATGGCGACCCAATGCAGGGGTGATGTTTCCTTCAGTAATAAAACTTCGACATTTCCGGGAAACAGCAAACGGGCGTGAATCACCCGTGTATTGTTCAATACCAAGAGGTCATCACCTCCGATCCATGAGGATAGTTCATCAAACCGGTGATGCGAAAGGGTGTGCCGGGCGCGATCTACAACCAGTAACCGGGCGTGATCCCGCGGTTCCACCGGGTGGCGTGCGATCAATGCCTCGGGAAGCTCAAAATGGAAATCCGAAGTTTTCATGATTCACGACACTAAAGGCGGATGTATTCAATGGGTAGCCTCTTCATACCTGATTGTCTCAAAAGAATAGACATTTTCCCACTTGCCGATCCTCATAATACCAATTAGATTAATGATGAAGATTTTAACTAACCCCTGAACCAAGCATAAAAACAATCATGAAAAAGACAGTAAAAAGACGGAACGCATTCACTCTCATTGAACTTTTGGTGGTTATCACCATTATTGGGATTTTAGCAAGCCTTGCTATTCCTGGGGTCAACCTCGCTCTGGATAAAGCCAATCAAATGAAAGACGTGGCCAATGCCAAGCAGCTCGGTACCATACTTTTTACGGCTGCTAATGATAATAATGGCGTTTATCCTTCCACTAACACAGCAGGTGCGGACATCGGAACCAGCAGTATTGCCATGTTTGAGGGGCTGGTAGTGGATGGCTATTTAACGAATGCCAGTGTTTTGGCGACTAATAAGTGTGTGCCCTACAGGGGTGCAATGGACACAACAGTAGCGTTGGCAGATGTTGGTGCCGTCAAGCATGTCGGGTGGGATTACGTTAAGGGTTTGGACACGACCGCTGACGGTCGCATTCCTTTGCTCGTTACCAATGGAGGCTTTGCTAACTTCGCATCGATGAAAAGTGCTGGGCCTGCGACCATTAATGTCACCAATAACCTTTGGGGAGACAAGGGCGCGGCTTTTCTCTTTTTGGGCCAAAATGCGGAATTCGTTAGAGCACGTAAGGCTGCCGGTTCTGCTAACATTGGAAAAGCTGGAGAGCCTGTAGTGAGTGCTTCCATCACTGAGCCCGCTGGAACGACTTTGGCGACGGCCCGCTAAGCTCAACCGTTCGAATTCTTTTTCTTAAAACCAAAACCGGTCTTCATCATGGAGACCGGTTTTTTATGTGCAGGGCTCATGCTTTGACTCCCCCGGGATAGACGCGAACGGGAATACATCGTAGTGTATTTTCATGAACCGAAGAACCATCGCCCGCCGAAGTGTTTCCATGCCCCGCCCGAATCAACCTTGCGGCGCTACAGGCCTGGAGTGGAAATTTGAGCAAGAGTTGTCCCGTGAGATTCCCGGTTATCGTCCAAGCTGGACCTCTCCAGGTTCTCATCCCACTGAAGACAGGCGTTCCGAAAGCTCGGCGCATACGCCATCCGCTACTCAAGATAAAGCGTGATGGGCCGATGCCCTTGTGGTGAAGCTAATGCGCTTGTCATCGTCGCCATGCCCGGGAAGATAAAGTGGTGTCGATTCGTTTGATCCAATACCGGCTGGTGGAATCTGCATGGAAGGGTGGCCTTTTGCCGTGGCTGCAGGACCATGCACGGGATGGATTAAAGGGTAACCCCGCGTGGTTAGTGGTCGATCAGGCCAGCCAATCGGGTTGGATCAAAACACGCATGCACCAAGCGGAACTGTCCTCCATCGGTTTGGAGTGGCATACGGCGGCGGGCCTGCGCAGACGGCTCTTTGATGTTCTAGGCAGCGCGTCCAAACCGCTGGGCAGGGAAAATTTGGAATTGTTACTGCGTTTGCGCGCCGGACAATCCGGCACCACCATGAGTCGTTCCGTGGCGGCAGATGCTTCGGATGCCCTCCAGGCTTTGGATGAACTGGCCCGGGCGGGGTGGTCTCCCGAGCTTTGGGATAATCTACTTCCGCCTGAGATGACCGGGTTCTACCACGACCTTGAACGCTCCAACGCGTGGCTTCCTCTCATGGAGCGGGTGTTACAAAACTCGTCGCAGCATTTTTCCGGTCATCCTCCCGCTGTTTTGATTTACGGTTGGGGTGGGTCGCATTTTGCGGATCTGCGGCTGATCACATGGCTGGCCGAGCTGGGTGCTTTGATCACTCTGATGGTTCCCCAACCCCGCTTTCTGTATCCTGAAGATGAAGATGCGGCATGGATCTCCTGTCTGGAAGAACGGCTTGGAATCGTGGCAGAGGTCTGTCCGGAGGAAGATGAAGTCAGACTTCCTTATGAGGGTTTTGTCCGTTCACTGGTGACCGAGGCGCATCAGGATTTCATCAATCCGCCCGATCTTTTGGTGGGGCATACCGATGAAGAGCAGTGTCTGCTGGTAGTGGATTGGCTGCAAAAAAAGCGAGTGCACGATAACAAGGCGATCGACTCTGATCCGGTAGGCATTCTATTCCCCGGGGAGTCTGCATCGCTGATCAGAATGACGGAGTTACTCAACCGTCTCGGTGTCCATTACTGCCAAGAAATCGGAGAGTGCGCCCCGTCCGGTCCGTTCCATCAGTTTCATCAGCTCTTAGCACACGTTTTGATCTGCGATGGCGATGTGGAGGCGGCAATGAATTTATTCGAGTGGATGAAGGGCCGCAATGAGCCGGTAGTGGAGTCGCTGGATATAGTAACCATGCGCTCCGCTTTAAGCAGGCTGAGTGGTCAGCACGCCACACGTGAGATGGCGCCTTTACTGCGATTTAGGAAAGAATCCTCTACTCATGCGGAGAGCTGTGAAGGATGGGCAAAAGCATTGGAACGCTGGCCTGAGGAATTAAATTGGCCGGAAGCGAAACAACGCTGGATCGATTCGGCGCGGATTTTTGGGTTTGGAACCGACTACTTGGAGCCGGTCTGGTCCACGCTGGATCAGCTCTTGCAGAAGGAATCGGTGCCTTCACGCTTGTTTGTTCAATACGTTCAGGGCCTGCTGGATTCACCAGGGATGTGGTATCCGGAGGAAATGAAGGAGGTGACTCCTTCAAGGTTGGTTCTGACCACGCTTGAAGCGGCCGCCGGCAGAGTATGGGGATCGTTGGTATTCATGGATAGTGAAGAGGGAGTCTGGCCGGTGCCGCCTCGTAGCAATCCACTTCTACCTGATTTACTTAAAAAAATAGTAAACTCGCGGGCACAGCGGGGAACCGTTCCGTTAACGACGCTCGATAATCAACTGGTGAGACAACAGACCCGGGTTCTGGATTTATTGGAAAATGTGACAGGATCGGTTTTATTTTCCGCCGCTTTATGGGATGGGGGTTCACCGGGAATGGCTTCGTTCCCCAATAGCTGGGCGGCTCAGGTTTTATTGGCCCGGCTGCCTCATGAAGCGCATCCTTTGAAGGCGTGGAAGCCTGCTGGCGTGATCCGGTTGAGCGAGGCTGCTTCAGTTCAACAACCTGATGCCAAGTTAGAGTCGTTCTGCTGTGTTCACCGGGTGCGCCATGACGCATCGTTGCCCCCCGGTGATTGGGAATTCCGGTTCAACATGCAGCCTCCCCGGAAAGAAAAAAATCTTTCGTTATGGGCAAGCCGGTTGGAGAACATGCTGCACTTTCCTGCTACGTGGGCTCTCGAAGCCCATTTGCGCGCGCAGCCTCGACGCATTGAAGACTTCGGCGCGGTGGAGGCCAAAGAACTTGGCGTGAGAGTGCATCGTCTGCTTGCCGATTGGCTGGGTCCTTTCAGGGGAAAAAGAATTTCCGATGCCGCAACACAGAATCTGGAATACGCCGGGAACTTGGAAGGAACCGTATCGGGCTTGATGGATGCCCAGGCTTTCTGGATGGCCCATCGAATGCGTGAAGACTTACTGGTGACACATCCTGACGCGCGCGTCGTGCATGTGGAGTGGTCGCCTCCTGAAGTGAGCCGGGGTGGCGTGGTTTTAAGTGGAAGGTTGGATTTGGTTTTGGAATCTCTGGATGGAAAGTGGATCATCGTTGATTTCAAAACCGGAAGCACCGGGGGCATTCCTACACCCCGGATGTTGAAAGAAAAAGGGGATGGCCTCCAGTATGTCGCTTACTTGCATCTGTTGGGTGATGTTCCCGAGGTGGTCGTGCAGGTGCTCTCTCCACAGGGTTGGAACAACAAAGAAATGACCCGCGCTTTATTGGAGGATGCGGAGGAGCACCTGAAGTGTCTGGAGCGGATGATGCGCTCGGGCACCTTTCCACGGCGCGGTGCCTTGCGTTCCCGCCATGGCGCGGCGCATGAGACCCTTCCACTCACCACACGTCCTTCGACGCAGGTAGTGATCGATTCTAAATGGCAGTTATTTCTTGAACAAGAAGCCACTCAGGAAGGAGACACGCGGTGACTCCGAAACTTGAAGATCTTGCCGCAAGGGAGGATTTCGCCACGGCGTTGAACGAAAACGTATGTGTTTCCGCCAACGCGGGCGCGGGGAAAACCCGATCCATCGTGGATCGGGTGGAGTCGCTGTTGCGTTCCCCGGTGCCCGACAACGATGTTGATCCTTTGACTAGAATGGTGGTGGTGACCTATGGCGAGTCGGCGGCCAGGGAACTGCGGGTGCGATCGCGCCAGCGAGTGCTGGAGTCACCCGACAGCCCGCCCGCCAAAAACTTCATGCTACGCCGGTTCAATGGTATTTTTTTCGGCACCATTCACAGCTTCTGTCTGCACCTGCTGCGTGAATACGGTGGAGGAAGAGGTTTGCCCGGGCATTTCACCGTGCTGTCTGACCGCGATGAGTGGTTCAAAGCCCGGTTCAAGCAGGGGATCGATTTTTTAGCTCTTGGCGCACCACCACAGTGCACCCGGATGGCCCTGCGTTATTACGGAATAGAAAAGATTTTTGATCTGGCATTCAACATGAAGCCTGAGGACGTGCGGGTCTGTCTTTTGATTGCTGACACGTCGCTAACCCCGCCTGAGATCCGGCCATTGTTGGATTATAAACCGTCTCGCAAGGTTTCTATTCCGGTAGTGGAGCGCCATCAGCGTGCGTTAGGTCATTGGCGGCGCCTGGAGGATGAGGAGGCTCCGTTCCTCAAAGTGCCGGTGATAGATGGCGGGGGAGAAGAGTTTTTAAACCTGGCTTCCTCTATCCTGACTGATTATCAAAACGGGTTGGCAGAATGCGCCATGGTTTTGGCCGCACATGTAGCCGAGGCGTTTCGAAAATTCAGGTTGGAACGCGGCGTATTGCGTTATGAGGATATGATCGCAGAAACCTCTAAAATGTGTCGCGACGTAACGTTGCTGGATCGTATTCGTGGGGCAGGTTATCGGATCATTTTGGACGAGGCTCAGGATACCGATGCGGAGATGTTTTCTATTCTGACTGAAATCACACGGCCAGTAGGTGCCGAGCCTGGAACCTGGCCATTGCAAGGTGATTCGGAAGGGCCCCAGCCCGGACACTTTTGTTTTGTGGGTGATGATCAGCAGTGCATCTATGCAGCGCGCGCGGATATCGGTCGTTATTTAGATTATGTGGAAGCTTACGGGCGTGGGCACGGCGGAAGAAGAATTGAGTTTCGTGTTACCATGCGTTGTCCGGTTCAAGTGGTGGAGTTGGTGAATAACACGTTCCCCGGACGCCTCACGCAGAGCCGCGCGGTATTCAGGCAGATGAAAGCGTCACCCTTTAAATCCCATACCGGGTGTGGCGTATTCCGGATACCTTTTGAGGCTGATGAAAAACAAAGTGATGAGGATGCTTTCGCCTACGAATGTGCCGTGGTGGCAGAGGCCTTGCAAATGAGGGGTCTCAAGGGGTGGGGATGCCGCTCATGGTCAGAGGTCGCGGTTTTGTGTCCTCGTGTGGGATGGCTTTCGGTCGCAGGAAGAGCCTTGGAAGCGCACGGCATACCGGTGGCGCATCGATCAAGCCGTGAGGTGGCGGCTGAGAATCCATGTTATACGTGGCCGTTTGCTCTTTTTCATGTTCTGGCACATCCGTTTGATCGGTTTGAATTGATCGGCGTTTTACGTGATCTTTTTGTTATCCGAGATGCGGATATCGAGGAGGCGCACCGCAGGGACCCGCAGGGGCTGTCTTTGTTCAGTCAGAGATGGGCCAAGGGTGACCTGCAACGAGCCCTGTCCGCACTCGAGACGGTGCATCGTGAGTGGTTTGGAACGGATCGATACAACCAACAGCCGAACCGGATTCCTCTGGCTCGTATGGTCAGGCGCGTGATGGGGGACTTCGGAGTAGAAAAAAAATTAGCGGCGATCGGTGAGGATGTGAGGGCGTTGGCACGTTTTGAATATTCGGTGGAGGAGGCCTCAAGGCTTGGTAAATCGATTTGGGAATGGCTGGCCGAAGAACGTATTTTTCTGGAAGAAACACCCAAACAGGATGTGGTAACCGGGGGTGTCGATTTGATCAGTTGTCACAAGTCGAAAGGGCTCGAGTGGCCGGTGGTGATCGTCCTGGGCTTATGGAGAAAGATGGGAAATGTCTCGCCCACGTATCCTGTGTTGCGCCGGAAGGGATCGGCGTTCCAGGTTTTCGCGGATCGTTCAACCATGGGAAGCGAGTTACTTGAAAATCTACAAACCTCCATGGAGGAAGAAGCCCAGCGATTGTTTTATGTGGCGACGACGAGAGCGGAACGGCTCCTGGTCATCTCGGATCCAGCGCGTGAGGGAATGTCCATGAGTTTTTCCACGCTTGCACGGTGGCCTGAATTGAGGGATCGAGTGGATAAATTAGGAGATGGGTGTTTTAGCGATCAGCCCGGTGAAGGAGAAAAGGATATCGATCAAATGGTGGCTGCGGATCCCGAATGGGTGCAGTGGGCCTTACAGACGCCCCGCAAAAGGCTTCCGCATGATGCGGGCCGTATAGAGAACGAGGATCCTTATCAAGCTGGAATGAAGGATCGGAAACAGAATGCGATGATATCCGATCCGGGTGTTGGCGGCATTGACTACGGAATGATTTGGCACGAGTGGGTGGAAAAGGTTCCTTGGGCAAAGGGACTGGCGGCTATCGAAAACTATGTGCGGGACTCTCTGGCAGAATTGAAGAGTGATGGTGCGTCTCCCCAAGTGCTAGAAAGGCTGAATCAAGAAGCAAGACTTTGGCTGGATTCCCGGGAGGTTTCGGCATGGATGGATCAAGGAGCACTTTTTTTAAGTGAAGTTCCCTTTTTTTGGCCAAGAGATCCACTGAACAGGGTTGAAGGTGTGGTGGATTTTTTAATTCAGCTTAAGAAGGGTCAGTGGCTGATCGTGGATTGGAAAACCAACCGACAACCGACTGGCATGAACAGGGAGGATTTTGATCGAATGCTGTTGGATACCTACCGTGGGCAGTTGGAGCTTTATCGGGATTTTTGGCGCACGGAATGCGGGGCACGTGATGTGAGGGCGGCGCTTTATTCCACGCCTACCGCTTCAGTGATTTGGCTTTAAATCACCATGCCAATCAACAAAGGGCGGCTTTAAGCAGAACCGTAAGCCGCTCGGTATCTCGAGCGGATGTTTTGGCCAGGAAGCCGTTAGCATGGGCGAAGTGAACATCCGGTTCATTTTGGATGCGGGTTAAGTCCAGTGCCGGGTGATCTTCATGGCGGCTTAGCCCATAACCATCGCCACGCCGATCGGGATAAATCAATCCAACCACCGTCCGCCCGCCGGAGGATTCATGAAGATAGGTGCGGACTGCGGAGCGTGTGTCGTCCGGCGGTAATGGGTCTTGAGGAATAAAGAGGATCCATTTTTCCTGGGATTGATCCAAGGCCCACCATTGGCTGTGCTGTCTCAGGTAGTTCATGCGATCTGACATCATGGTGAGGTATTCGACTAATCCAGAGCCGATTCGTTTCATCATCTCCCAAAGCGGATCTCCGGGTTGAAGGAGTTCATGGCGGGAGAATTCCCGCGTCATCCCCACATCCAATGGTGAGTTCAGACGGGCCACAGCTTCGCGGGAAATGCCCAGAAAATCAGCGGTTTGATTTGCGCCCCGGCAGTCAAACCACTCCAAGGTTTCAAGCCACTCACAGTGCGCACGGGCACTTTCATAGAGTGCAAAATATTGTAGGATCAAAGATAAAGCACATTGGGGGGTATGATCGCGGGGAAATTGATGATGGTCGAAATTCAGGTTGATGGGGCTGTGCTGCAATCCAACGTCGATGACCGCAGTCTCCTGGCACTCCAGATCTGCTGCTTCAGGCTCGCGCCGATGGATCGGAACCGGATGAAAGGCCAGCCAGACCGCACAGGCCAGCAGATCATCTTTGTGGGCACTTCCAGGATGGGTCACGATACGTTGGGGAGATTTCTGATGATTCATAACGGGCTGCTTATTTGAATGAATGCAATGTATGGCGCGGCAGTGACGGGTCAAGATGACTGCGAGTACAAATGTTGTCCCGTGTAAGGAGGCCACGAGGGTTGGTTGCTTTTAGTGGAAAGCACAGCACCTTTAACTATGTCATATTACGTCGCAGGGGTTTGGTTATTACTGGGCCTTACAGGTTGGGAAAGCCCCATGAAGTTCATGGATCCATATAAGTGGAAATACCGGCTGGTGGCGGGAGTGGTCGAGGATCCAGATCAGTTAGAGCGACTCAAAAAAAACATCGAGGCAGAACCTGAGGGTATTAAGGATCGTCGTTTAGGTTTTCTCATTCTTCACGGGAAGGAAGCGTGGATCCATAACCTTCCTGAGCATCAACGAGAACCAGGCTGGGAGGTTGAGATGAGAGCCCGAATCAAAGGAGATTCGCTGGTTCTCATCGGCCTTGATGGCGGAGTCAAAGCGCGCTATCTGGCCTCACGTTTTCGTCTTGAAGAGGTTTTCCGTGAGATTGACAGCATGCCGATGCGACGTTCGGAATTAGAAAAAAGGTGAAGGGCTCCAATACCGATGAACCGTTAGGCGGTAGTTTGTATCCGTCCAATTTCGATGGACTGGCGACCGGGAGAGGAAGCGCAGAGATGGAGTAGACGGGTCTCCTTGAAATCAAAAGGCTCCCAGTCGCTTTCTGGAATGAGGAGTTGGAGCCACCGGGGCGAGGAGGGGATTTTTCTTTCCAACTGTTGAGACTTCCCCTGTTCAAACGTTTTGGGGCTGACGGCGGAGGAGACGGCCAGAACGAGGTGGGCGCCTTCGGGGCAATAAAGTTGAAGCGAAAGAGTGGATCCTTCGCCACGACCCACCACCGGGCAGGCAGGGCGCCTGAGAGTGGCTTCGAATCGGGATGCTTGATTGAGATAGTGTTGGGTGATACAGAGCCTTGAGTCAGCCAGGCTTTTTTGCAGGGTCATATTTCCCTGGCCCGGAGTTAGCCCGCTTCCACGCAGATGCCAGCGCGTAAACCAAGGTGTTTTGCCCATGCGCGGGTCATACCAGATGCTGGCATCAAAGGCCGCAAGGGCTATGGTGCCGATTTTTTCAAAGCAGTCATATGGAAAAGAAGATTGGGTGGAGCCATCCTGATACTGGGCTTCAGCAAAGACACATACGCGGCGAGAGCCAAGCGGCAGATGCCATTTAGCAGAAAAAAATCCACTCGGTGCCCGACCCCATGGACCCAGATACCAGTAGGCTCCTGGACGGGTGCCATCGCCACTGACAGCATAATAAATTCTGACCTGGATGGCCTCCGGCGCGAAGACCTCGACCCAAAGTCCGCCGTCCTGGATTTCCAGACTGAGTTCCGGAACAGGGGGAAGGGGACAGGGCTTGATCAGCTTTGCATCGAGCCATTTCCGCACGAACGACTTCGTTGATTCTTCCAAGCCGTGGTCTTCGTTGGCGCTTAAGCAAAGACGTTTTTCTACCGGGAGGTCGTTCCAGTACGTCTCAAGGGCTTCGAGTGAGCCAAAAAAATCATTGGTGCCATTAAGATGAAAAAGGGGGGCATGTTGCGAGTGTGCCCAGCGGTCAGGGTGAAAACATTCCATCCAGCCGGGATAGGTGGTATACGAAGAGTAAAGTCCACAACCGTATACGGGCACGGCGGCGGCTAAGCGTTTATCGATTCCATTTAAAAGCCAGACAGCCAGGCCTCCCCAGCTTATTCCTACGGCACCCATGCGAGACGAGTCGATGCGGGGTTGCGATGCCAGCAACGTCAACGCACGGCGGGCAGCCCACACGACGTGCAAGATGCGGGCGTATTCCGGAGGGCCGTCATGAACATCCATGGGGGCGATCATCTCGGGGAATCGACTGCTGAATTTTTCTGTCCGCGTTCGTGTCGGACCGGACCAGTCAAAACTTAACGCGGAATACCCACATCGGGCAAAATAGAGCACATGGTCGAGATCTGCAGTTTGGGTGCCTCCATGGATATGAAGCAGTGCGGGTAGTTTGGCCTCGGGAGGTGGTGAGAGCGGCTCCCCCCATAGAGCATAGATGTTGATTTCAGAGCCCTGAAAAGAATGAGAAATGAAGCGAATGCGGCGCAGGCGAACTGTTTCGTGCACATCGTCACCCAAGATTTCCATGGGCACCGGTGCTTCGAATGGCCCGAAGGAGCGGCAAAGCTTTTCCAACACAAGCAGATGTTCGCCGGGTTCGTTTTGGATGCAATATCAAACGCTATGATCTGGGACGATGTAGTCGCCTAATGAGCTGATATTACTGATCGAATTGCAAGGCATGGCGGGCATCTCGAATCAAGATGTCCGCCGCTTGGCGATTTTTAAAAAATCTGACACTCGAATAACCTGCGGACTCCAAGAGCATGTAAGCTTCTTGGTAGCCTTCGCAAACACGTTCTGGACAATGAGCATCCGCACCCACTACGACCGGTATACCGCGCTCTCGCATGGCTTTTAGTATAGAGAAAGAAGGATTCATTTCGGGAATCGTTTTATAACGTCCTGAGGTGTTCAGTTCCATGGCGATACCCGTTTCAGCGATGGCGTCGAGGCAATGCAGGATATGGTCGAAATGAGATTCAAGATTCCAGTGTTCACTCCCCACGTTTTTCACCAGATCCGGGTGGGAAAGGCAGTCAAACAACCCGGTTTGTGCCGCCTCAACGAGGCTGGAGAAATACTGTCGGTGGAAGAGCGGCCAATTATCCCGAAGATAACGCTCTTTGTATTCGTGTATTTGAGGATGGACGGAGCCCAGAATATAATGAAGAGAGGCACTGCTGTGGAGTTTCTCCAGCCAAGGCTCCAATCCCGGAAGGTAATCGCTTTCCAAGCCCAAAAGAATATCGATGGTGCCAGCGGCTTCTTCCCGAGCTTGAGCTACCATATCGAGGTATTCCCCCCATTGCTCAGGTGACATACGCACTTCAGAAGACATGCCATCGGGTAGTGGGCAATGGCAGGTAACGGTAATACCTTTTAATCCCCTGGCGGCAGCTACGTCGGCGTATTCGGAGATCGTGCCGATAGCGTGTTTGCACAAGGGGGTGTGCATATGGGTTTCGTAAACCATGGTGTAGGATGAGTAATAGGTTTCAGGGGGATAGGCGCTGGATTGTCCACGTATGATCGGATTGGCGTTTATATCTGAAGCGGTCGTGCAGGCGGTTTTGTCCACCTTGCCAGAATTCAATTTCTTCGGGAACGACGCGCCAGCCGCCCCAGAAATCGGGAAGGGGGACGGAACCTTCTTTGAATTTTCGCATCATGGACTCGAACTGTTCTTCAAGCAACGAGCGGGAGGAGATCACGGAGCTTTGGCGTGATACCCATGCGCCAATACGACTACCGAAAGGGCGGCTGGTGAAATACGCCAGAGTTTCGGCGGTGGATATTTTTTCGGCCCGTCCATTGATCTCCACTTGTCGTTCAAGCTCGAGCCACGGGAAAAGTAGCGCCGCACGGGGTTGTTGATCGAGAGCGATGGACTTTCGGCTGGAGTAATTGGTGAAGAATACGAATCCTCTTTCGTCGAAGGCTTTTAACAGAACAGTGCGAGCTGATACAAAATGGTCTGAATCCGCACAGGCCAACGTCATGGCATTGGGTTCAGTTAACTGGGCTGAACAAGCTTCATGAAACCAAAGGCGAAACTGGGCCACCGGACAGGGTAATAGATCGGAACGGCGCAAGATTTTTTGACGGTATTCCTTTCGAAGTGAGTCCGGGGGAGGGAGATGTTCCACCCGAGGAACCTACTATGGAATTTCCACTAGCAAAGTGAAAAGCAAACGCCGTTCAACTGGCCAGTGCGGGACGGTTTTTATTGTCCAGTGACTTGCGCAGCTTGCCCAAGGCCCCATTCTGAAGTTGTCGAACACGTTCCCGGGTTACCCCGAAGGATTCACCTATTTCAGCCAGGGTCATGGGTTCGGATCCATCCAGCCCGAAGCGCAGTTGGAGAATACGCAGTTCACGGGGGTTGAGTTTTTCCAGTGAGTCCCGGACAAGCTCCTGCATGTTCGCACTTTCCATCTCCATGGATGGATCCAAAGCTGACGTATCCTCGACCAAATCCGTAAGTGTGACGGAGTCTGATTCATCACCATAGGGCTGATCCAAGGACAAGATGCTTTGTGAAACTCGACGTAGCATCCCCATTTTTTTAGCCGACATGTCCAACTCTTCCGCCAATTCTGCGTCAAGTGGTTCACGACCCAGTTCCTCGGAGAGCTGGTTTTGAATTCGATTCATGCGACTCAGTTTATCGATGATGTGAACGGGAAGCCTGATGGTTTTGGATTGGTTAGCCAGGGCCCGTCGCACGGCCTGTTTGATCCACCAGGAAGCATAGGTGCTGAACTTGGTGCCCCGTTCAGGATCAAATTTCTCTACGGCCCGTATCAGTCCGAGATTTCCTTCGGATATTAAGTCAGAGAGCGGTAAACCGTAGCCATTATATTCTTTAGCGATGGTGACCACCAGCCGCAGGTTGGCTGCAATCATTTGTTGCCGGGCTTTTTTATCGCCGCTGCGGAGTTTTCGCGTTAAGAGAATTTCTTCTTCACGCGTGAGTAGATCGATTTCTCCGATGCCTTCCAAGTAAGCCTGCAGAGTTTCACGGTTTTGCGAATGAACATTGCTCATATTTCGTTAGACGCTTAAGGCGGTGAAATATTCAATCTTTTCGATCGATGCTGTCATTGAGGAAGTTCCGAAAGGCAGTTTCAGAAATGAGGTGGTGCCCGGGGCGGGACTCGAACCCGCACGAAGGTCACCCTTCTCGGGATTTTAAGTCCCGTGCGTCTGCCATTTCGCCACCCGGGCGCAAAATATAAAGCTAACTGCTTTTTATCCCGGAGGCCATTCCAATTTTCGGCCACCCAAAAGATGCAGGTGAAGGTGGGGAACCGCCTCACCCGCGTCAGATCCATTATTGATGACGATGCGGTAACCTGATTGGTCGATTCCCACCTCACGAGCTGCGGATTGGGCCGCTAACAAAAGTCGGCCCAACAGCTTTCCTTCTGTTTCTGGAACGAGGGCCAGTCGTTCAAAGGTACGTTTAGGAATAACTAAAAGATGCACAGGTGCTTGAGGTGCAATATCCTTGAAGACCAGCGTTTCGTCGTCTTCCCAGACCACTGTAGCTGGAATTTCCCGGCGAATAATGCGCTCAAAAACGTTAGATTCGGACATAGAAAAAGTCTATTGGATGATCAGTTCCACCATGGGTTGATCCCACCTTTGGAGATTCATGCGGACAAACGAGACGATTTCATCACTGAGCCGCTGACAGTTCTGTTTCCAGCGCCGGGTGCCTTGAAGAGACTTGACTGAATCCCGGATGCCTTCGATTTTGATTCCACGAACCACGCAGTGAAGGGCTTCGTCAAGGCGGGATTGCAGCTCTTGAAAAAAAGCCAGTTCGATACCAGATCTGGAAGCGATTTCCGGCAGATGGATGACGACCCGAGGAGCGGTCAGATGAATCAGAGGAGCGATGTCTTCGTATCCTAACGCTCGAACAGAGCGGTGCACAATGTCTTCTAAATCAGACTGCGGGATGCTGGAGCTGCGGTAGTCCTCACGAAGATAATGGCAAACAGCTTCTACCACATCAACCGTCCAGTGCCATTCCGGCAAGTGGTGAGGCCGAAGGGAGTAATCTATGGATTCGGCCAGCCAGCCCCGTGACAAGGGAACCGCATAGTGGGTTCTCCAAATAACCATCGGAAGTTCTTGAGGCAGTGCAATCATTTTTAGTCCGCATTCATGTTTTGAATTTCTGCCACAAATTCGTTGATGTCTTTGAATTGCCTATAGACCGATGCGAAGCGGACGTAGGCAACATCATCAAGTGAGCGAAGGGAGCGCATGATGGCTTCACCAATTTCGGTGGTGGGAATCTCGGTGCCATGGGCCTTTTCCAATTCTTGTATCATGCGATCGATTCGACTCTCGATCATTTCAGGACTGATGGGGCGTTTTTCGCAGGCTTTGAGCATACCGCCAGTGAGTTTCTTGCGGTCAAAGGGTTCGTAACGGCCATCGCGTTTGATCACACGCAGATCTTCTCGTTCGATCTCTTCGTACGTCGTGAAGCGGAAGTGGCAGCTGAGACATTCCCGGCGCCTGCGGATTACAGCACCCTCCTTGAGGGGGCGGGAATCTATTACTTTATCTTCGTTTTTTCCGCATTTAGGACAGAGCATACAATATGTAGTGTTGTGCTCAGTATGTGCTGTCCTATCCCTAGGGTCAAGGTGGTTTTTTTCAGCTTTAGGTTGCCCTGAGGAACGAAAAAGGGTAGTTTGCTGATCCAAGGAAACAAAAAAAAGCGGGGGATTCCGCTAGGAACCCCCCGCCACATCGAATGGGTTATTGATGTTACTTTTTCTTGGAAGCAGCCTTCTTTTTGGGGGCTGCTTTTTTTGTAGCCACCTTTTTCACGGCTTTTTTGGCCGCAGGCTTTTTAACTGCTTTTTTCACAGCCTTTTTGGCTGCTGCTTTTTTCTTTGCTGGCATATCTGAATCACCTCCTCTCATTTTTGAGTGATGCATCGGCGCATTCGCATGACACAACACTCTTGGCAAATACAAAACGATATGATGAAACCGTCAATCCTTTATTAAGGGTCTGCCGGAATGAGTTCAAACCCTACAGAGCATGTGTTTTATGTAAAAAATTTTTTATAGAACTTAAAATGATAGCCTTAACTCTTTAGTGTAGTTCCGATACCTTTAAATAAAGAGGTTCAAGGCGATGATTAAATTTAATATTCATTAATAAAGAATAGATTATTAAAAAACGAATAATAAATAATAATCAAATCAGTCATGACTCTCTACGTAAATTTGATGGAAGAATGTTCAGCTCCATCCTGTATTTGGCGACCGTGCGTCGTGCGAGTGGAATTCCCTGCTCCTTGAGAATGTCCACAATATCAGCGTCAGAGAGCGGTTGGGTTCGGTTTTCGCGTTGGATTAGATCGTGAATCGACTCTTTTACACTGGTGTTCGACATGCGTTCTCCGCCATCGGTGCGATATCCAGAGGTGAAAAAATACTTAATGGGTAATACTCCCCATGGAGTGCGCACATACTTATTCGCCGCAGCGCGACTAACGGTAGTTTCATGCACTCCTACGGCTTGAGCGACTTGGTTCATAGTTAGAGGCTTCAATTTTGAAGGGCCAAATTCCAGAAACTCGCTTTGTCGCTGGGCTACTTCCTTGAGTATGTTTTCGAGGGTATCCACGCGCTGATGCATACACTTGATCAGGAATTTTCCGGAGCGAATGCGTTCTTTGAGATAATCTTTTAGTGAGGGGTCAGCATGGCTGGCTGCCAAGAGATCCTTATACTGGTCGCTGATCCGTAGTTTGGGAATAGGATCGGCATTCATGACGACTTGCCAAATACCCTGATCATCACAAAGAAAGGCAGCTTCTTCTTGAATGATATCTCCGGCATTTTCATTTTGGAAAGCGATACCTGGTCGCGGTCGGAGGCTACGAACTACTTTGACGGCGTCCATGGTGCGCTCGGGAGTTGTTTTGATGGCGCGCGCCAAATCGGTGTATTTTTTCCGTGCCAAGAGATCCATATGGGATGAAACAATTTCTGCTGCCAGGCTGTTCTCGAGATTGAGGTGACGCAACTGAATCAACAGGCATTCTTTCAAGTCGCGAGCTCCGGATCCAGAAGGGTGAAACGTTTGAATCAGAGTAAGTGCTTTGTGTAACCATGGAGCACGGCGGGGTGAGTCATCTGCTAGTTCCTGAATGTCCTCACGCAAAAAACCATCTTCATCTAGATTGCCAATGATGTATTGACCCGCTTCACGCAGCTCTGGAATATCAGTGCTGTGATTCAGTTGTTCTAAGAGATGGTCACGAAGTGTGGGTCGCGAGGTTTGTGAGTCGAAAAAGTAATCGCGTTTTTGAGGATCCAAACGTTGGCCGGAGCTTTCATGTGCGGGCATTTGGGCGAAGTAATCTTTCCACTCTTCGATTTGGCTTTCTATTCTTTCTATTTCATCGGGCAGGTTGTCCTCGTCAGGAGTCGTGGTTTCGATCACTTCTTCCAAAACCGGGTTGGCTGAAAGTTCCTGTTGGATGGCAGCGCGCAACTCCATAGCCGGTGTTTGCAGGTAATGCAGCGATTGCTGCATTTGTGGAGAAAGGGTTTGTGACAGGTTGAGGTGTTGGTGTAAACCCATTCCTTGAGACATGATCGTAACGATAAACCAAAACCTATTGTTTTAAAGCATTAAGTGTGCCAATTTAGAAATGATTCCCCATCACTTTCAAGGCTTCTGTGTATTAGGTAGCGGCAGTGCCGGCAATAGTGTTTGGATTCAATCCGAACAAACATCGCTACTCGTGGATGCGGGACTGAGTGGACGTGAACTGTGTCGCCGCTTGGAGGGGGAAGGAGGCAAGATGAGTGAGGTATCCGCACTCTTGCTGACCCATGAACATCAGGACCACATGCGAGGGGTAAAGGGTTTACTGGGTCGTGGAGATTTTGAAATTTTTAGCACATCCCAAACGTTGGCCCGCCTGGGCGACGTTACAGAAGGCAAAGGTAGATTCACGGAATTTGTTTCTGGAGAAGTCATTGAGT
This sequence comes from Methylacidiphilales bacterium, assembly GCA_050329585.1. Lineage (GTDB taxonomy): Bacteria > Verrucomicrobiota > Verrucomicrobiia > Methylacidiphilales > JBCBYL01 > DAIPIT01. The sequence continues at coordinate 44,252 of JBHJOR010000003.1, forward strand.
GGAAAGGTTTTCGTATCCACACCTTTGCCGTTCCCCATGATGCGTATGAACCCTGCGGTTTCCGCGTCGAGTGGGGTGGCCATTCGTTGGGAATCTTTACCGATATGGGGTATGTAACCAGCGAGGTGAGAATGCACATGGTGCAATGCAGAGAAATCATTTTAGAATCCAATTATGACGAGTCACTATTACGTGCGGATATTAAGCGACCTTGGTCGACCAAACAGAGAATCATGGCGCGACACGGGCACCTATCCAATACGCAGGCAGCAGATCTTGTGAGAACTCTACCCGCCGACGGCCCGTTGCGCGATGTGGTATTGGCGCACTTAAGCTCGGATTGCAATACGCCGCAATTAGCCCGTGCAGCGGTGGAGGAAGCATTGATTCAAGCCGGCATCCCGCATGTGCGCGTGCATGTGGCTGAGCAGCATTCGTGTTGCCGGGTGGACAGGCGGCTGGACTAATGAGAACGAACCCTTCCCAAGGTAAAACTCGGGAAGGATGTATGAGTATGGATCGGGTTTAAGCGCCTGTCAGTTCGGTGATAATGGACACCAGTGGTAAGAAGAGGGCTATGACAATGGTTCCCACTACCACGGCCAGAAAGACAATCATGACCGGTTCCAGCAGAGAAGTAAGGCCCGCCACCGCGACATCCACTTCTTCTTCATAGACATCAGCTACTTTGTTGAGCATGTCGGGAAGTTGACCGGTTTCTTCGCCTACCTGGATCATCGATATCACCATAGGTGGGAATAAACCACTGGCTTCCAGAGGGGCGACCATGGATTCACCTTCCTTAACCGCATCGTGAACATTATTGATGGCGGAAGATAGGACAATGTTACCCGCGGTTTCTTTAGTGATGCTGAGAGCCTGAAGAATGGGAACACCACTGGTGACTAGAGTTCCCAGAGTTCGGGAAAACCGGGCAATCGAGGTCTTTGATATCAGGTCACCAAAAACGGGAAGCTTGAGTTTCAGATTATCCAAGGTGGCCGCACCAGCGGGTGTTTTTTTGAATACATGAAACACGATTACTCCGATAACCGCCAGTGCGATGATAATCAGGATGTTGTTTTGCACAAAGCGGCTGGAATCAATGACCAGAGAAGTCAGCAGGGGTAAGGGCTTGTTGCCTAGCATGTCTTTGAAAATGGCCTCAAATTTTGGGACGATAAAGAGTAAGAGGAAGGCAAGAATGCCGATGGCGATGACTAGAACCACGATGGGGTAAACCATGGCGGAGATTACTTTTCCACGTATGCGCTGCGCTTTTTCTTGGAATTCGGCCAGGCGGGTAAGCACGATCTCTAGAACCCCGCCAAGTTCGCCCGCTTTGACCATGTTGACATAGAGCTTGTTAAAAATTTTAGGATGTTGAGCCAGAGCCTCCGAGAAGGTGTTACCGCTTTCGACGGAGTCCGCCAAGTGAGCCATAGCGGAGCGCAGCGCGGGGTTACGCTCCTGTTTGATAAGGGTGCGCAGGCTGCGCAGCAGGGGAAGGCCGGCATCAATCAAGGTAGCCAATTGACGGGTGAATACAGTCAGTACCTTACCTTTAACGGTTCCTCCTCCTAAATTGAAAGAAGAAGGTTTTTTTACGTTCTGTGACTGGTGGGCAGCCGCAGCACTTGTTTCAGATATGGTGGTGGGGAAATAGCCTTGTTGTTTAATCTTTAGAGAGGCGTCGTTCGTATCGGCGGCTTCCATCGTGCCAGTCGTTTGTTTGCCTGTGGCATCCACAGCGGAATAAGAAAAATAGGGCATATTGTTAATCCTTGTCGTTTAGGTGTATTTTAATACCTCTTCTATAGTCGTTTCGCCATCAAAAATACAGCGTAATCCATCGGCTCTCAGAGTGGTCATACCCAGTTCAATGGCTTTTTGTCGGATAACCACTGTCGGAGCCTTGTCATTGATGAGGTGTCGTATGGGTTCGGTTACGTCCAAAAGCTCGTAAATACCCTTGCGACCGCGGTAACCGGTTTGATTACAATCCTCACAGCCTTCTCCGTAGTAAAAAGATTTATCTCCGATATCATGGATGCTGAGGCCGATCTGAGCCAGAACACTTTCGGTAGGCTCGTAAGGAGTGCGGCAGCTGGGGCAGACTTTGCGGATGAGTCGCTGGCCGAGCACTCCCTCAAGCGTGGCGGAGATGCGGAAAGGCTCGATACCCATATCGATCAAGCGGGTAATTGCGCCGGGAGCGTCGTTGGTGTGAAGACTGCTCAGAACTAAGTGGCCGGTGAGAGATGCCTGGATAGCAATTTGTGCGGTTTCCAGATCACGGGTTTCGCCGACGAGTATTTTATTGGGATCTTGGCGCAAAAACGCGCGCAGGACGCGGGCGAAATTAAGGCCGATACCCTCATTGATCTGAACTTGCTGAATACCCTCAAGTTCGTATTCCACAGGATCTTCGGCGGTCAGAATTTTGGTGTCGATGGTATTGATCTCACGGATACAGGAGTAAAGTGTGGTGGTCTTTCCCGATCCCGTAGGTCCTGTGACAATGAAGATACCATGGGGTTTTTTGACGGTTTCACGGACGTAATGGAGGATGTATTCCGGCATGCCGAGTGCATCCAGATCAAGATTGACTACCGAGCGATCGAGCACCCGCAAGACGACGCTTTCTCCGTATTGAGTGGGAAGTGTCGATACCCGCAAGTCCACTTGGCGGCTGGCCATAGTGGTTTGGATACGTCCGTCTTGCGGGATGCGGCGTTCGGCAATGTTGAGACCGGACATGACTTTGATGCGGGAGATAACCGGCAGAGCGAGGCGTTTCGGTGGCGGTGCCATTTCATACAACGCACCATCCACGCGGTAACGGATTTTAAATTCTTTCTCAAACGGCTCGAAGTGAATATCGCTGGCTCGTGCTTCAATGGCTTTGGCAATAACCGTGTTGACGTATTTGATAATGGGGGCACTTGAGGCAACCGAGTTAAGGTCTTGAAGGTTTGAGGAATCAGAATCCTGAATCTCACCTGCCAGTTGAGAAACGAGGTCATCCACCTCAGCTTCTTCCGACCCGTAGTATTGCAGAACTAGATTTCTGACTTCCTCGGTATTGGCCACCACGATGTTAATGGATTTGCCGGTGGTCCACTGGAGATCGTCAAGGCTTTGTTGGTTAAGAGGGTCCGACAGTGCCACCGTAACACTAAACTCATCCGAGCTGACCGGAAGGGCACCGTGGATACGGGCCGACTGGGGTGGTATGCTGCTCAACAGCTCAGGTGTGAATGTCGCTTGGGTGATGTCCAAATACGCCACGCCCAAATAGTCCGCCATACGCTGCATCAGGTCGTATTCGGTCAGAATGCCGTAATCAAAAACAATCTTCTCCAAATTTTTTCCGGAACGCTCTTGTTCTTCCAAGAGGTCGGAGGCTTGGGTTTCGGTGATGACCCCCTGTTCTTTGAGAAAGGCGATGAGAAGGTGGTTGTCCATCAGCTTTCGTCTCCCATCGTGGCGGCGATGATTTCTTCGGGGGGGGTGATTCCGGCCACTGCTTTGCGCACGCCATCTTCCCGGAGGGTGCGCATGCCCATGTCTCGGGCACGGCGACGGACCTCTGAAACAGTGGCCTGATCGTTGATCATTTGTCGGATTTCGTCATCGACGGTAAAGATTTCAAAGATGCCATTTCGACCCCGGAAGCCGGTGCCACGGCAGATGTCGCAGCCGTGGCCTCTCTGGAAATTGGCACCGGAAATCTGCGATTCTGAAATATTGAGGGCACGTAGTTCTGATTCATGAGGAACATACGATTGGGAGCAATTTGAGCAAATTTTACGAATGAGACGTTGGGCCAAAACCGCCCGTAAGGAAGATGAAACAAGGAAAGGTTTGACGCCCATATCCACCAGGCGGGTTACCGCGCTGGGGGCGTCGTTGGTGTGTAAGGTGCTGAATACCAAGTGGCCGGTAAGGGAGGCGTTGATGGCAATGGTGGCGGTCTCCACATCCCGGATCTCACCTACCATGATGATGTTAGGCGCTTGGCGTAACATCGAGCGCAGTGCAGCGGGGAAGGTCATTCCCACATCCTCGTGCACTTGTACTTGGTTGATGCCCGCCATTTCATATTCGACCGGATCTTCAACGGTGATGAGTTTGCGGTCAGGTTTGTTCAGGATATTGAGGCAGGCGTAAAGGGTGGTGGATTTGCCGGATCCAGTGGGTCCAGTGACCAAGAAAATACCATCCGGCATGCCCAAGATAGATTCCATGTGGCGTTGGTCATCGGAGAAAAAGCCCAGTTCAGGCAATCCAAGTGTCAGCCCGGATTTGTCGAGAATACGCATGACGATGGATTCTCCGTGCACGGTCGGGACGGTCGATACGCGCAGATCGATAGTCTTTCCGTCTTGCAGAGAGAGGGATATGCGCCCGTCTTGGGGCATCCTTTTTTCCGCAATACTCATGCCCGCCATGATTTTGATGCGGCTGATGATGGTGGACTGTAGTCGTTTGGGAGGATCACGCATTTCCTGCAGGACGCCATCCATGCGGTATCGGAGTCGGAAACGTTTTTCCAGCGGTTCTAAATGGATGTCACTCGCTTTGAGGCGGCTGGCATCCATGATAATTCCGTAAACCATCTTGATGATCGGGGCGTCGCCTTCGGTCACCGTTTCATCTTCTTGGTTGGATCCTTCTTTGATTTGCAGATCCAGATCTCCGTAATTGCTGATCAGGGATTCGACGGATTCGTCTGTGCCTCCGTAATATTTATGGATGGCTTCTTCGATACGTTCGGGCGGTACCACGACTGGGTCAACATCTTGTCTAAGAATATGTCTTAGGGCGTCGAGACTTTCGAAGTCCATGGGATCGGGCACCGCGATGCGGATGGACTGGGGGAGTTTTTCCAAGGGAAGGGCGTGGTAACGCCGCGCTTGGGACTTTTTAAGCAGTGCCACCGCATCTTCCTCAACATGGTCGATGGTGGCCATAAAATCCATGCCGCAGTCATTGGCCATGGCTTGGAGAATATCCTCCCGGCTGGCGAGTCCCTGGGCTACTATTTCAGCCTGTGCCGAGCGTCCGTTTTGGGCGGCCTGAATCCTTACATCTGCCGAATCTTCATAACTGAGAAGACCCGTGTTGGTGAGAAGCTCGAGAATGTAATCGTCATTGACCGCCATCTGTTACTCTAAAGTACGGGTTGATGGACGGACTGCCAAGAAGAATAACTCTCAGCTCGCCAACTTCCGCAGAAGCTCATCGACGATAACCGGATTCGCTTTTCCCTGAGTTTTTTTCATGACATAGCCTTTTAGGGCGTTGAGTGCGGCGGTTTTTCCGGCACGAAAATCTTGGACACTACGAGGGTTATGATCCATGGCTTCGCGGCACACGATCTCCAATCCAGAGGTGTCATTGAGTTGTACCAGTCCTTTTTCCTCAACAATCTCTTGCGGACTGCGGCCGGTTTCGATCATGGCGGAGATCACCTCTTTGGCTTGTTTTGAGCTGAGGTTTCCTTGAGCCACCAAGTTGGCCAAGTCGGCAAAATGGCGTGCTGGAAGGGATGGCGAGGACAGATCAGGACTGCTGGCCAGATAATCATTGGTGAGATAATTGGCCACAGTGGATGCTTCGGTGGTATGAAGAAGGGTTGCTTCGAAATAGTCAGCGAGGCGTTGGTCGGAAGCGAGCACTTCAGATTGGTACTCCGTCAAGCCTAGTTGATCCATAAAGCGGTTGACCTTGGTTCTGGGCAATTCCGGCATCCGCTTACCACTTTCCTCAAAGAGCTCCGGATAGGGGTGGAAGGGCAGTAGATCCGGGCAGGCAAAGTAGCGGTAGTCATGCGCATCTTCCTTGGTTCTCATTACCGTGGTCTCTCCCAGAGCATCGTTCCATCGGCGGGTTTCCTGAACGATCACACCGCCTTGGGAGACGGTTTCGATTTGCCGGGGTATTTCATACTGCAGCGCACGGCGCACGCCGCTGATGGAATTCATGTTCTTAATCTCGCACTTTGTACCCCATTGTTTTTGCCCAACCGGTCGCACACTGATATTCACATCGCAGCGCATTTGACCTTTTTCCATATCGGCATCACTAACCCCACCATAAATCAGAATGTGCTGGAGTGATTTAAGGAAGGCATACGCTTCGTCAGCGCCACGCAAATCAGCCTCAGTCACGATTTCCATCAAGGGAGTTCCCGCCCGGTTGAAGTCAATACGACTGACTTGGTCATAGTGCGTAGACTTAGCCACATCCTCTTCCAGATGGATGTGATGAATACGGATACTTTTTTCTTTGGAATAGGCGGGATCGTTTTGAACTTCCTTGGGGTAGGCGTAGCGGCCCAATGTGACCGAGCCTCCCACGCACAGGGTATGATGCAGTTGGGATGTCTGGTAATTTTTGGGCATGTCGGGATAAAAATAATTTTTCCGGTCAAACGTGCAGTAATCGGGAATGGAGCAACCCAACATTCTGCCGGCGAGAATCGTCTGGACAATGGCCTCGCGATTAGGACTCGGCAAGGCACCCGGGTATCCAAGACAAACCGGGCATACGTTGGTGTTCGGAGGATCGCCATAATGATTGCGGCAGCCGCAAAACATTTTGGTTCGGGTTTTGACCTGAACGTGAATTTCCAGACCGATGACCGCTTCGTATTCCATGTTCCGCATTCCTGATGAGCTATTTAGACCCGGTTGATGTGAGGTTCTCTCCACGTGCTCCACCGATCGCAGGCACTTTTTTCCACCAATCGTGCCCCTGCTCATAGGCATGGGCGGCACGGAACATGACCGGTTCTCCAAGTGAGGGTCCCATCAATTGAAGTCCGACAGGCAAGCCCGACCGGGTAAATCCACAGGGCAATGAAAGACCGCAGATACCGGCGGCATTGGCCGCAATGGTAAATACATCTGCGAGGTACATTTGCAGGGGATTATCTAGGCGCTCGCCAAATTTGAATGCAGGAGTGGGTGAGGTCGGTGATAGAATCAAATCACACGTTTTAAAGGCGTGGTCAAAATCTTGCTTCATGAGTTGCCTGACTTTTTGTGCTCGTTGGTAATAGGCACCATAAAATCCCGAGCTCAGAACGTACGTGCCTAGAATGATCCGTCGTTTGACTTCCGGACCGAAGCCCTCTTCACGTGACTGAAAATAGACCGAAGGCATGTCGGTGGCCACATCGCTGCGGTGGCCGTAGCGTACCCCGTCGAAACGGGCCAGATTGGAGGAAGCCTCCGCCGTAGCAATGATATAATATACCGCAATGGCATACTCAGTATGAGGTAAGGATATCTCAACCAATTCGGCGCCTTCTGCAGCCATCCAATCCATAGCGCGTCCAACCGTCGCTCGCACCTCGGGATCGATTCCTTCTCCGAAATATTCTTTGGGAACCCCAAGACGCAGACCTTTTACCGGATGACCTATTTGTGCTGAAAAATCCGGAGTGGGTAAGCGCAGACTGGTATTTTCCTTTGGATCGTATCCGGCGATAACCTGTAGTAGCAGTGCACTGTCCTGAACCGTTCGCGTGAACGTGCCGATTTGATCCAAGGACGATGCGAAAGCCACCAGCCCATAACGCGAGACCATACCGTAGGAAGGTTTCATCCCCACGCAGCCACACAGTGCGGCGGGTTGACGAATGGATCCTCCGGTGTCCGATCCCAACGCAGCCACGGCGGAGCGTGCGCCCACCACGGCTGCCGAGCCCCCACTGCTGCCGCCCGGTATCCGCTCAGGATCCCAAGGATTGCGCGTTATTTGGAAAGCGGAGTGCTCCGTGGAGGATCCCATTGCGAATTCATCCATGTTCGTACGGCCGTAAGTGTAGGCACCGGCGGCCTTCAAACGCTGGATTACGGTGGCATCGTAGGGAGAGAGATAGGATGCCAGAAAGCGGGAACCACACGTGCAGTGTTCCCCTGCTTCATTGATGTTGTCCTTGATAGCAATAGGAATTCCGCCCAAAGGCAGATCAATCGGACTTTGGGCAGCAGCCAGCCGTGCTTTCTCTAGATCGCGGCGGAGATAGCCCTGGATCACGGGCTCAGTCGTTTGGACGCGGTTTTCGAGTGCCTCCAAAAGCTCCAATGGATGAAGTTCTTTTGAGCGAAGTTTGGTGCGCAACGTACCAAGTGTTTCGAGATTGAAATCTAAGTGGGAATCCATGCCGGTTGTGCGCTAGCGTGATGCGTTGAGCTTCGTATTAGCCTAAGATTAACATTCAGGCTTCGATGATTCTGGGCATGAGAATTTCTTCTCCTTCCGAAGCAGGAGCATTTAGCAGAACCGCATGATGTGGCAGCCCCTCAACGGGCTCATCATCGCGGAGATGATTACATGGTGTGAGAGTGTCTTGAACCTCATCATTCAGAATCGTGAGATCTGCCTTTTCGAGTTGCTTCACAAAGCTCACGATGTCGCTGAGCTGAGCACCAAAGCGTGAAGATTCCTCTGCGCTTAATGCGATGCGGGCGAGTCGTGCGATATAATGCACGTCGAGAATTTCCTGATCCATGAAAGAAGGTTGTAAAACATCCACACGTTGCTGACAATGGTTAATCTGGTGCTGATGAGCTATCCGATGGTTTGCGATTTGATGAGATGCGGAGTGAGCCGAATGGCATGTAGGACGCCCGTCTTTTTAGGTGCCTAAAGGAAGAGGGACTCTCCAGCTAAAAAAATAACAAAATAATTGTTTTTCCAGTTGACCTTGGAGACGAAATCTTTACCTTCCTCGCTCCCGACTGGGATATATCCAAGCCATTAAGGTGAAGATAGAGATTGGAAGGGTTGAAAAAACTAAAAAGTTTTTCAAAAAAGGGTTGACCGTTCAGTGGGATTTGATACGTTCTCATTCCGCTTTTTGCGGAAAACCACATCAGAAGCTGTTCGACAGCGACTGATAAACCCTAGGGAAACTAGGGAAGTGCTTTTTGACAGATTGAAATCGGTTGTTTGGATGGTCGCGTGATAAGCGCGCCATATGCAAGCAATCGACAGCACGTTCTGATCCCGAGACGAAAATTCGGGATTATTTAAGTTTAAGTCAAAAATTGAGTTGTGTGGAACGAACTCGAAGCCAATCAGCCAAAAAAGGCTTTGAGGCTCCTGCTCTGCAGGACGAGTGTTCTATATATTTATTGGCGATTGATAGAATCAATCTTCTTTATGGAGAGTTTGATTCTGGCTCAGAACGAACGCTGGCGGCGTGGATAAGACATGCAAGTCGTGCGCGGAAATCAAAATAGCAATATTTTGGTTTCTGAGCGGCGAAAGGGTGAGTAACACGTGGGTAATTTGCCGCGAAGTTTGGAACAACTCGCCGAAAGGCGAGCTAATGCCAAATGTGATTTTAGAGTGACATCATAAAAAAATCAAAGCTGGGGACCGTAAGGCCTGGCGCTTCGCGATAAACCCGCGTCCTATCAGCTAGTTGGTGAGGTAACGGCTCACCAAGGCTAAGACGGGTAGCTGGTCTGAGAGGACGACCAGCCACACTGGAACTGAGACACGGTCCAGACACCTACGGGTGGCAGCAGTCGAGAATTTTTCTCAATGGGCGAAAGCCTGAAGGAGCGACGCCGCGTGTGGGATGAATGGCTTCGGCCCGTAAACCACTGTCATTTGTGAACAAACCTTTCAGGTTAACAGTCTGAAAGCTGATAGTAGCAGAAGAGGAAGGGACGGCTAACTCTGTGCCAGCAGCCGCGGTAATACAGAGGTCCCAAGCGTTGTTCGGATTCACTGGGCGTAAAGGGTGCGTAGGTGGCCAGGAAAGTTCGGTGTGAAAGCTCCAAGCTCAACTTGGAAACGTCATCGAAAACTTCCCGGCTTGAGGATTGAAAGGGAGACTGGAATTCTCGGTGTAGCAGTGA
>JBHJOR010000029.1:0-24711 GCA_050329585.1 Methylacidiphilales bacterium
TTTTGCCCGGCCAACTCGGCATTGGAGTTTTTTCCCCGCCGCTTGATTCGCATGGCAATAGTGTCAGGGGAGTGAAGGTTTGCCGCGAATTATCCCGCCGACTTTGTCTGCACATGTTCCATGCTTCCCGGGGCGGCCGGGCTGCCATCCGCCATAAACGCCGCGGGGGTGAAACACTTTCTAACCGCCTGCGCCTTGAAAGGGAAAGTAAAGTCATCCAAGACTATGGTGGCAGCATCTTAGCCATTGATTTACAAGGGGATCTGGTTTTTTCCAGCGCGGAGTTTATCCTGCGGGAGACGATCACCGAAGCTGCAGAATCCGAGCACGTGATCCTCAACTACCGTCACGTGCAGGGAACGGATTTGGTTGCGGCCAATCTCCTTTGTGAACTGGCTACACGACTGGTTCGGGCAGGTAAAACTACCATTCTGAGTGGTACACGCCACTTACCGGTCATCGCTAAAATTTTCAAAAAAGAAATGCCTGCCGCCGTCTACGCCCAGATCCTTTGGATTCAGGATTTCGATCTGGCACTTGAACATTGTGAAAATGTGCTCATCGGAACCCATGCCGATCTTCACCATTCCGGTCTGCGCGCTCCGTTCAGTGAGTGTGAACTCGTGCAGGGGTTGGCGTCTGATGATTTGACCCTGCTGCAATCGCTCTGCCGAAAAAGCACTTTTTCAGCGGAACAAGTGATCATCCAGACCGACGAAATTCCTGCCGATCTTTTCTTCCTGATTAAAGGCAAGGTCAGCGCATGGCTTGATAGCCGTGGCACGGAATCCAAACGCGTGGCCACCTTCACCCCGGGTATGGTCTTTGGGGAAATGGCACTGCTTGACCGATCCAAACGTGCTGCCCGAGTCGTGGCCGATACAGATGTTGAGTGCCTTTGCCTGCCACTTGATGCCCTTGACAATCTTCATAGCACCCATCCATCACTCGTCATTCATGTGATGCAAAGTCTGGCCAGCTTACTCTCCCGCCGCCTTCGTAAAGCTAATACGGAGCTGAGCACGCTTTACCAATCACAATAATTTTTGATCATGGAGGCGCACCCCGCAGCGCATCAAGTGGCCCAGAAAGGTAAGTCCGAAAAAGTTGCTTCGATTTTTAACGCGACTTTAGTCGATGCAGGAGGTTGGCTCTAGTGAATGACTGTTCACACGTTCAGTGCTTTCCTCATCCTCTTGTCGTTGGTAGTGCCGCTAAACGCTGTAGAGGCAAGGGTAGATGCCACATCCACTTCTTTGCTCGTCGAGCCAGTGGACGCATCGCGCCAGCGGGTGGTGCCCCTAAAGTTTTATCTGCCCGCCCTCGACAAGCCGGTTCCAGTTGTCCTGTTTTCCCACGGGCTCGGTGGATCGCGGAACAATAATGCTTACTTGGGTACCAGTTGGGCGGAAGCGGGTTATGCAGCGGTCTTCATGCAGCACCTTGGTAGTGACGAATCGGTCTGGAAAGACGCTCCTCCGTTGCGGCGCATGAGCGAACTCAAGAAAGCGGCCAGCAGACAGGCGGCACTGGATCGCGTTCAGGACGTGACGTTCGTCATCGATCAGTTGGAGCAATGGAATGCAACCCAAGGACACGCCTTGCAAGGTAAACTGGATCTCTCGAAGATCGGCATGAGCGGCCACAGTTTCGGAGCGGTGACCACACAGGGTGTCATGAGTCAAAAACGTTCGGGAGTAAGCCGTGCGGAGCTGAGAATAAAGGCTTTTTTACTGATGAGTCCATCCACTCCCCGTTTTGGGACATCCCAAAGCAGGTATGGAGATATTCACCTACCCGTGCTTTGTATGACGGGCACGGAGGATGGAAGTCCGATTGAAAAGGACTTTGATCCGCTGACCCGGCAGGAAGTTTATGCGGCCTTGCCGGTAGGAGATAAATATCAGTTGGTCTTTGAGGGTGGTCATCATTTTGTTTTTGGAGATCGAGACCTGCTTGGGCGTGAACAACGGGACTCCCGTCACCATCCCGCGATCCAAAAAATAAGCATCGCATTTTGGGATGCCTATTTGAAGGGGGAAAAGAAGGCAAAAACCTGGCTGCAATCTGAAGCACTTAAAACAGAACTTCGCCTCGATCCGAAAGATCGTTGGGAATGGAAGTGACGTCGGGGGCGAGGGCTAGTACATCAATCTCAAACATCTAGCCATTACGGTATTCTGAAATGAGAGCCCCCATTTTATTGATAGCCATGAGCGGGGTGAGGGTGCGTGATCCTGAATTACTTGCTTTGGGATTGACGCTGCCTGGATTTGTGGAGCGAAGCCGCGTGATTGCTTCTTTGCCCAGCTTGGGTTTGCTGACTTTGGCTGCCCACACCCCTGAGGAATATGAAGTGGAATATGTGGAGTGGGATGATTTGCCTCTCGATCCGGTGACTTGGATTTTGGAGCGGAATGTGGGGGTGGTGGCTTTTTCATGCCTTACCGCACGAATCACTGAATGTTATCGAATCTGTGACCTACTCAAAAACAGCGGAGTGATTACGGTGCTGGGCGGCTTGCACGTTTCCGCTTGTCCCGAGGAAGCCCTTCAACACGCTCACACCGTAGTGCAAGGGGAAGGCGAATTGGTTTGGTCAACCCTCGTGGAGGACTGGAGCAAAGGGAATCTGCAACGTTGCTATACCTCATTTGAAGGCGGGAAACCGAGTGCGATGAAATGGCAACCTCGTGTTCCCCGCTATGATCTTTTGGATATGAACCGCTATAATCGAATCACGGTTCAGTCCACCCGCGGTTGCCCTCTGGATTGTGAGTTTTGCGGGGCGTCACGCACCATCAGTCGCTTTCGCAAAAAGAGGGTGGAACATTTGCGGAATGAACTGCAGGCCATCACCCGAATTTGGAGGCGACCCTTTATCGAGTTGGCCGATGACAACACCTTTATCGATAAGCAGTGGTCGGAACAGCTTTGTGATGTATTGGAAGAATTCGATCTGCGTTGGTTTACGGAAACCGATCTTTCCATTGCGGAACATCCAGCACTGCTGCGGCGGATCGCTCGCAGCGGGTGTCGACAGTTGCTGATAGGACTGGAATCGGCGGATCAAATGAATTTGCAGAACATGGATCGCATGAACTGGAAACATGGTTGGTTTCACCAAGCACAGGAAGCAGTGCGTGTGATTCAAGATCACGGTATCACGGTGAATGCTTGTTTTATTCTGGGCTTGGATGGGGACAGTCTGGAAAGTTTTGCTCGCACCCTCGAGTGGATCGACCGCCTTGAAAGCTGTGAGGTGCAAATCACGCTGCAGACTGCATTTCCCGGAACCGGGCTCTATCGGCGTCTGGAATCAGAGGGGCGGCTTGATCCCTATCCTTTTTGGGATCGGTGCACGCTTTTTGATTTAACCCATGAGCCCCGTGGGATGTCACGTGAAGCGTTGGCCAGTGGATTTCGAGAATTGATGGGAGCCGTTTATAGTGAAGAAAGAGTTGCCTTAAGGCGTAAGCGCGCGCGATCCTGTCGTCAATCGGCCGCGCTGGATTCTTTGGATGAAAGGTGAAATCATGAAATCTATTTGTTTAGTTTGGTTCCGTCTGTTGAGCTTCCAGATTCATCCGGAGGAATGGAAAGCTTGTGGTAATCATTTCCTCGTCGCAGGCATGATGGTGACCTGGGTGGCGGGCATCGGACGGCACTGGGACGACCCTCGGGCGGAATGGATTCAACAGACCGGATTAGGATCGGTGGTTTATGTGCTGGTGCTCAGCGCATTGCTTTGGTGTGTGTCTAAACCGCTGGCGTCAGGCCGAATGAGTTACCTTTCGCTGCTGACCTATGTATCTCTCACGTCACCACCTGCATTACTTTACGCAATTCCCTTGGAAAAGTGGATGTCTTTGGAACATTCGAATACCATCAATTTCTGGTTTTTGGCGGTGGTGTCGGCGTGGAGGGTTGGTCTGCTGTGGAATTTTTATCGTCTCAGTGGTTTGGCATTATTCGACAGAGTATTAGTTACGTTCCTGCCTCTGGGATTTATCGTGGTGACTCTATTTTTTCTCAACTTGCAGCATGTGGTGATGAATATTATGGGCGGCATTCGCGACGCAGACCGAACGACGCATGATCAAGCTTACGGGTTGTTGTTTCTGATGTCAGCGCTGTCGGTCTACTTAACGCCGCTATTAATGCTGACGTGGTTGGGCCGATTGGCCTTTCTTTATTTGAAAAGAACCAAGTGAAAAACCAGCTCAGAATACTGGAATAAATAAGAGCAAAGCAAAAGACTCTGTTACGGATTGACAAAACAATATTCATACTTAATCATATGAATATGAAGCTTCGTCAGACCTTCACCTTGTCCCCTGACGTCTCCGCACGTGCTCGAGATTATGCCCGCCGCGAAGGTGTCAGTCTTTCCTCATTGGTCGAACAACTTTTGCGCCAAAAAACAGGGTTGGAAGACAAGGTGACGGGTAAAACTTCGGGTGGTGTTTCTTTTGCCAAGCGATGGGCGGGCCGAGGGAAATGGGGGCAAGGAGATGATCTGCGCGCCCGCCGACTACGTGATAAATACAAACATTAAGTGGTTCTTTTGATGCGTCTTTTCATCGATACTGATATCTTGTTGGACGTGTTGCTGGGTAGGGAGCCACACCTATCAGCGAGCGGTGAGTTATTAGACTGGGCGGAAAAGCACCCTGGAAAGGCAGCGGTATCGTGGCACGGCTTAGCCAATCTACACTATATGAGTGAAGGCGGTGCCGAGGCATTTATTCGGGATTTGCTCAGTTTTTGCGAAGTGCCCTCGACTGGGACCATGGAGCTGCATTACGCTCTGGACCTTAAGTATCGCGATCTGGAAGACGCCATGCAAACTGCTGCAGCCATGAAATTCCAAGCGCAAGCTATTGCCACCCGCAATGTGAAAGACTATCGCAAATCTCCTATAGCTGTACTGACTCCCACTGATTTGGTGCTTAAACTCCGGGACATCAGATAAATCATAGGAGTGGTCACCAAAGTGACCTATGAAGTGGAACGCTGGTTTGTATCCCTGCGGTTTTGATGATGCCGTATAGAATAAGTAGCCCTCCTCCATTTTGGATCTTGTCGCACAGACGACATAGGATAAAATAAACGGGTGCGGTTGATGATCGCTCTGCTTCAGTCATGGGGTGGAGAGGAAAGTCCGGACACCATAGGGCGTCCCGCCCCGTGAAAGCGGGGGATCTCGGGTGGTAACACCGGAGGGACGGAACGTGTCACAGAAAATAAACCGCCCCGATGCTAGATGTCAAAGTCGAGGGCAAAGGGGTAAGGGTGAAACGGCGGGGTAAGAGCCCACCGCCCCGAGAGTAATCAAGGGGGCAGGATAAACCCCGGGAGGTGCAAGACCAAATCGAGAGCATAGGCGGCCCGTCTTCGTCTCTCAGGTAGGTCGCATTAGATAAATGATCGTCGAAACCCGCAGTGGAGACGCGGCGGGTGGAACAGAATCCGGCTTACCGCCGCACACATCGACGGGGGGGCATCCGCTAAACGGATGTCCCCTCATTTTTTTGTAGAAAGGTCAGGAGGGTGTCACCAAATCGTTTTTGCTTGAGAAGTTCCAGTCCGGCAGGTTGTTTCCAGTGGCTATGTCGATCGTGCTCCCAAATTAACAGGCCATCGGCCGCCAACACCCGCACCAAGTCATCGCGCCAAATCATGGAGTCCAAGCACCCGTTAAAGAGCGAGTAGGGCGGATCCGCGTAAATGATGTCGAACGATTCGTCGGGTGATTCTTTAAGAAAGCGAGAGGCTTCCTGACAGAGTGTGCGGGCTTGTAAGGAACAGTATTGCAGATTTTTGACCAGGGTGGCGACACAGCTACGATTTTCTTCAACTAAGGTGACTTCCCCTGCGCCTCGGCTGGCCGCCTCAATGCCCATTGCTCCGCTGCCCGCACACAAATCCAGAAAACGCGCACCCGGCAGGGTGGGGGCGATGCTGGAAAAAAAAGCTTCGCGCACGCGTTCTTGGGTGGGGCGGGAGGAGAAACGGGGCGGCGTCTGGATAAAAAGTCCTCCGGCGCTTCCTGAAGTGATGCGGACTCGGGACATGGGGGATCAAGGTCGTGAAGTGGAAAGGGCAGGGGAAAGGGCGGCAGCGGTCGGATCAAGCTTGGCAGGAAGGTTTGAGAGAGGCTTTTCCAAGGTGCCGCTTAGTTTAAAGGTAATGGAGTAAAATCCGTCATTGCGCGGGGTGAAGCGGGCCAGCATCTCGGAGGGGATGGAACGGGTGCGTTCAGGTCCCAATAACAGGCGCATATCCAAGTTTAAGTCACCGGAGAGGGTGACGGTTCCTGAGCCCGTTAACTGCAGGGACGAGCTGACAGCCTCGATATCGTAGAGAGTCAAAATTTTTTCAGAAATTTTATAATTACCTGAAATGCGCTCGAACGTAACTTCAGCCAGTGTCCCGCTAGGAAGGATGGGTTCGACATCTTTAAGGAAAGAAAAGCGATTGAGCACGGCTTGATTTACATTCAGGTTGCCGATGACCTGCATCAGCTCGGGTTGCTTGAAATTTCCTTCAATGCGGGCGAAGGCTTGAAGTTTTCCCTGCATCCAAGATTCACTGCCTCCCCATTGTTCGACCAGAGTGGGAATATCCAGATTGGTCAGATTGAGGTTCATTTGAAACTCGGGATTGGCATCGCGCAGGTCCACTTCCACATTACCCGAGACCTGCCCACCATAAGTCTGTCCCGAGAAATTCGGCATGGTGAGTAAATTATCCTTGAAACGTAAATCACCGTGCAGACCGCTTACCAGAAAGCGACTACCTAATCGGGTTTCGATAACGTGAAGCCGTCCTCGCGCATCGTTTCCCGCGTCACTGGCTAGCAAGTCTCCCTCAACGACGATGCCGTCAGCATGGAAGATGGATCGCCCGTCGGATAGCGTGATCAATACTGATCCGTCCCGCGTAGCGAAGTCATTCAACAGGACCCGGAAGGTGACCCAACCGGCGTCGAAGGTGGGGTGAGCCTCACCGAAGGAACGCAGCCACCACCAATCACCCTGTGGGGTCTGTTGAAAATGGAGCCGGGGTTTTTCTAGGCGAATCAAGGGCAATTCCATCTCACCCAAGAGCAGCTTGAAGGGATTGTATCGGATGCGCAGGTAGTCCATCTCGACCAGTGGGTGGGGTAAGGGGGGATCGCGATCCAAGGTCACCTTGAAAAAGGTCACTCCCCGCAATAATTCGACCTTGGTGTGATCGATATGCAGGCTACCCCCCAAGGTTTCCGAGGCCGAGCGGGAAATCTTCTCGATAAATTCTTCGCTCTGCATATAATTCTGCACCAGCCATCCCAGTCCGAAAAAGACCAACGTGGTTGAACACACCAACAAAAACAGATTTTTGATCAAGACGCGCATGAAAAAAGTAGCATGAATAAGAAACCACTATGCATCATATTCAACCCTGCTGCCAAGGGAGAACGTTCTAAGAGGTCACTGCCACGCCTTCATGAGGCCTTTCGTGAGGCTGATTTTTGTGAGACCTCAGGCCCCGGGCATGCCACGGAGCTGGCTGCAAGCGCGGCGGATGAATACGATACCGTGATCGCTGCAGGGGGCGATGGCACGATCAACGAGGTGGTCAACGGTATGGCCGGGCGCGAGGCGAAATTAGGAGTCTTACCGGTGGGTTCGGTGAATGTGTTCGCCATGGAGCTCGGTTTGCCGATGAGTTTGGATCGCTGTATTGACGTCATCCGGCGCGGGAAATCGCGAGCAATCGATCTCGCTAAGGCCAATGATCGGTATTTTGTCCAGTTGGCTGGGGTTGGATTGGACGCTGAAACGGTTAGGGATACGGCGCCGCATTTCAAAAAAAGCCTTGGTCCTCTTAGTTATGTCATGACGCTCTCTCAGGTGGCATCACGCGAGGCACCGCCACTGGAGATCCTTAACGGTCACCGTGACCCGGTGATGGGATCCTTCATTCTGGTGGGAAATGGCCGTCATTATGGCGGTCCGTTTCATTTTTTCCCCCAGGCCCGTTTGGATGATGGCCAGTTGGATGTTTGTGTTTTTCACAAGCTCAGTCACTTCGACCTGTTAAGATATTTTCGTGGCATTCTTACCTTTGGCACCCACACCCGCTTTTCGGATGTGACGTATTTTAAGACCGATCATCTGGAAGTGCGCTCGACCCGTGAAGTGCCTTTTGAGGTTGACGGGGAATTTCATGGTAACTGTCCCGTAACGTTTTCGGTTCTTCCGGCCGCGCTTAAGGTTTTGGTGCCCTGATCCTAGAGTGTGCCTTGTTCCTCATTTTCTGATGAAGTTCGCCACCCATGTTCAAGGTCTTTAAATCCGATCCTTCATCCGGTGCCCGAACCGGAATGCTCAGCACGGCTCATGGTGAGATACCCACTCCGGTTTTTATGCCGGTAGGCACGCAAGCGTCGGTTAAATCGGTTCATCCTGATGAGCTGGAGTCGATGGATGCACGGATCATCCTGGCCAATACCTATCATCTTTTTTTACGTCCAGGTATGGAGGTCATTCGCGAAATGGGAGGGCTGCACCAGTTTATGAGCTGGAACCGACCCGTGCTTACCGATAGCGGAGGCTATCAAGTATTCAGCCTTTCAAAGCTGAGGCGGATTACCGCGGAAGGGGTGTACTTTCAATCTCATATAGATGGTTCGGCGCTTTTTTTAGGGCCTAAGGAGGCCACGGAAATCCAGCATACTCTAGGTTCGGACATCATGATGTGTTTTGATGAGTGTCCCGCATGGGATGCGCCGCGCGGGGAGGTGGAGGAGGCGGTGGAGCGCACGGTGCGGTGGGCGGGAGTCTGTCGCGAGCATTTAGCCCGGCTGAGTTCTGGCGGAAATGTGACGGACGGGCAACTGCTTTTCGGCATCGTGCAGGGTGGGGGTCATGAGGATTTGCGCCGGAACTGTGCACGTGACTTGGTAGAAATGGGCTTTCCGGGGTATGCGATTGGTGGGGTCAGTGTTGGGGAATCGGAAGCGGACATGATGGCGGCCGTGGAGGCTACGGTGCCGCATCTTCCTCCAGACAAGCCGCGCTACGCGATGGGGCTGGGTCAGCCCCATCAGTTGGTTGAGATGGTGCGGCGTGGCGTGGACATGTTTGACTGTGTGCTTCCCACACGGGTGGCCCGTAATGGTGCCGCCTACACCCGCCGGGGTCTGCTTAATCTCCGCTCAGCGGAATACAAAAAGGATCCCCGACCCATCGATCCGGAGGGAACGTGTTATGCTTGTCAAAAATTTAGTCGGGCCTACATTCGTCATCTTTTGAAGTCTGAGGAAATCCTCGGTCTCCGTTTGGTGACCCTTCACAACGTATGGTTTTATTTGAATTTGATGCAAGAAATGCGTCAGGCCATTACGGAGGGAAGGTTCAACAGCTGGGCCGATGACTTCCTTAGAGGATACCAAACAACCAACCGAGAACACTAATATGAACTGGATCGTCAACCACAGCATCAACTCCATGGCTTGGGCCCAAGCCGCCGCGCCTAACCAAGCCCCTGGATGGGTCAACTTCATGCCCTTCATCATATTGCTGGTCATGTTTTATTTTCTACTGATCCGTCCCCAGCAGAAAAAAATGAAGCAACACCAGGCGATGGTTTCGGCCATCAAGTCGGGCGACAAGGTGGTAGCGGCGGGTGGTATCCACGGCGTGGTGGCGAACGTCAAAGAACAAACCGTGATCCTCAGAGTGGCTGAGCAGGTCAAAATCGAAGTGGATAAAGTCAGCATCACCACCGTCGTGGCGGAGTAAACTACGATCTTCTCTTCAAGAAGTAACATCCTCACGTTGATATTGTCCGGGTTGCCGGAGCCTTTTGTTATGATGAATCTGCTTATTTTTGTACTCTCACTGTCCTTTCTGGGATTTTTTGTTTGGTATTTGGCCTCGTTGCAGGATCGAATCAAACGCTGGTTGGCGGTAGTGCTGGCCGCTTTGCTTTTCCTGATTTCGGGGCTTTCACTGGTGGACTTCGAGCAACTTGGAAAAAAAGAAGCCACAACCACTCTTGGGCCATGGCCGGATTGGGTGAACATCAATCCGGGTATTGATATCAGCGGAGGCACGCAATTTACGATTGAACTGGCCGACAAAGAGCCCTCCGCCGCAGCGATGGATCAGGCGGTGTCGGTGATTCGTAAACGGATCGACAGCCGGGGCACCACCGAACCGCTCATTCAACCGACCGGAAAAAACCGCATCACAGTTCAGATTCCCCGTTTGCCCGAATCGGAAAAGGCCTATTATCGCGAGCAGCTTGCCCGGGTGGCCAAACTGGAATTCCGGATGGTTCATCCTCAAAATGACGCGATCTTGGCAGCATTTCTGCAGGGCAACACGGATGTGATTCCTTTCGATTATGAAGTGGCACCGTTACGTGACACCAATCGGGATGGCAGTGTGGAGATGTCTCAGATCGTCATTAAACGCAGGGCCTACATGACGGGTAAATCAGTACAGTCGGCGTGGCCAACGCTTGATGAATTTGGTTCCACACAGATCGCACTGCGGGTGGGATCAGCCAAGGAATTTGGGGACTTAAGTAAACGCATCATAGAGGAAAGCGCGCAGGGGGGGGCAGCTGGCCGCATGGCCATTGTACTCGACGGCACCGTATTCTCCGCGTTGGGATTCAAAAACAACCAGCCTATTTATTCGGCTGAAGTTCAAATCGATGGACGTTTCAAATTAGAAGAAGCCGTGGAGTTGGCCTCGGTTTTGGAAAACCCCTTGGAGACTCCGGTAAGTATTATCGATGAGCGTGGGGTGGATCCTACCTTGGGACGGGATTCGGTTCGTGCGGGCTTCCAAGCCGCGTTTTATGGTTTGTTAGCGGTGATGGTCTTCATGGTTCTCTACTACCGATTGGTTGGCTTGTTTGGGGTGGCGGCCTTGCTGTTCAACATCATTATCATGGTGGGCATGCTGGCCCAGTTTGGGTTCACCTTGACCCTACCGGGGCTGGCGGGGGTCATCCTAACCATTGGCATGGCGGTGGATGCCAACGTGTTGATTTTTGAGCGCATCAGGGAAGAACTGGATGCGGGCCGCAACATTCAACAGGCTATCAAATCCGGTTTTGCCAAAGCGTTCACCTCCATTCTGGATGCCAACGTCACCACATTGATCGCGGCGATCATTCTGTTCTGGCAGGGAACGGGTGCCATCCAGGGATTTGCCGTGGTGTTATGTCTGGGTATTTTGGGAAGCCTGTTTTCCGCATTGGTGGTTACTCGCGCGGGGTTTGATTGGGCACTGCATTTTTCGGCAGTCAAGCGCATACAAATCACCCATTTCCTGAATGAGACCCGTATCAACTTTATGAAGATTCGATCGTTGGCATTAGGTGCTTCCGCTGTTTTTGTTCTTATTGCCGTGGTGACGCTGATTGAAAAAGGAGATCGTGCGATGGGTGTAGATTTTGTGGGAGGAGATTTACTGACTCTGTCCTTTGATCCTGCACATAAAGTGCCGGATGATCGCCTCAAAGTGGCTATCCAAGATGCGGGTGTTGTAACTCAATACATGAGCGACGGATCGGGTGAAAATGAGCTACTTACTTTGCGCACGGCTGAGAATCAAGCCGAGGCGGTGGTGGCAAAAATCCAGCAGGCGTATCCCGATGCCCAATTCGAGACCAAGAGCTTGGATCGCGTCAGTCCCACCATTGGAAATGAGTTTAAAGAAAAAGCACTTACTGCAGTGATAGCTGGATTACTGGTTATATTTGCTTATTTGGCATGGCGTTTTGAATGGTCATTTGCGGTGGGTGCTATCGTAGCTTTGATTCACGACGTGATCATCGCCCTGGGACTTTTTGCGCTGGCGGGCCACCAGTTTAGTATTATCACCGTAGGAGCCATCTTGACGGTAGCCGGATACTCGATCAATGACACCATCATCGTCTTTGACCGGATACGAGAAAACATACGGGAAAACAAAGAGGCGAGCTTGTCGGAAATAATCAATATCGCGATCAATGCAACCCTGAGTCGTACGCTCCTTACGTCCGGAACCACCCTGCTGGCAGTTTTGGCTCTCTATTTCTTTGGCGGCGTAGTCATCAACGACTTCTCACTGATGTTACTGATAGGAATTGTGGTGGGAACATTCTCATCCATTTTCATCGCCAGCCCCATCGTGCTGCTTTTTGGTGAGAAAGCTACCCGGGATAGTATGAAAGAACGTGAAGAGCTCGAGGCGGTTTAATTCAACTTGAACTCGTTTTTTCCGGTTGAACTTACAGCTAGTGCCCTTAGATTGCCTCGATGAAACGGGGGGCACTAATGCTGTGGATTATTCTTTGGGCGCTGCCTGAGGTGTTTTCCGTCTTAGCCCAGTCTACTGAAGGAGAGGCTACCTACCGTGTTTCAGCCACCCCGCGTCCAGAAGGATCGTTCTATGAAAACCGGGTGGAAATTTCCATTGAAAGCGGACAGTTGTTCGATGTGGGCAGCGGGTCACCCCGCTATCAGCTATCACAGCAGATGCTGGCTCTTCATTGGCAACTCGACGAGGTGGGAAATGAGGGTTGGCTGCGAGGCAACACGGAATTCATTTTTGCCGGCTATTTTTCACCCGTGACGGACGGCATAGAATCGCGTTATGTCGGAGGACTGTTTGGCCCACGCTACAACTTTGTGCAGGAAGGATGGGACTGGGTTCCTTATCTGGAAAGCAGGGTTGGTTTTGGGTTCACGGACAGTCGTGCGGATCAAAGGGAGAAGGGGCAGGGTCAGGATTTTGTGTTCACTTTTTCAGTGGGATTGGGAGCCAAATACATCATAAACGACCACGTGAATTTTTCCCTCGGAGTGTTTTACCAGCATTTTTCCAACGGCGGGCTCTCTGAGCCTGCCCGCGTCAATTATGGCCTCGATGTTCTGGGCCCGGTGGTTTCCCTCAACTACGGTTTCTGATCCAGCTTAGCCAAGAAAGTTCGCGCCGCCTTGTGGTGCTCGTCCCGTTTGGAAACAGGCATTTTCTCCCATTGACGTGACATCATGGAGAGGCGGGGTTGAGACCGGAAAAACGCGGAGTGATCGCCAATGAAGCTCCAGAAAAGCCCATCCCAGACGGCGCACCAGTCTCCGGCACGATAATTACTCATTTTTCGAATGTAGTTAGACGATGAAAGATAGGGCTTGGTGGTGAACGTGCCGCCATCTGCAAACTGGCTCATGCCATAGACATTGGGCACCATCACCCAGTCGTAGGCGTCAATAAACATTTCCATGAACCAGCGGTAGACATCATCAGGGTCAATGCGACAAAGCAGCATAAAATTTCCCAGCACCATCAGGCGTTCGATATGGTGACAGTAGGCACCGTCAAGCACCCGGCGGATGGTGTGATCAATGGGTTCGATACCGGTGGTGCCGGTGTAGAACGAAGCTGGAAGGCCACGGGTGAAGTTCCAATAATTCCGCTTGCGCATTTCAACTCCGTGCAGTTCATACATCGCACGCATAAACTCGCGCCAGCCGATAATTTGACGGATAAAACCTTCAAGGGAATTGAGAGGTATGTGATGGGAAGCCGCATAAGCCAGCGTGCGGTCGACGACCTCCTGCGGAGTGATGAGGCCGACGTTGAGGTAAGGGGTGAGTATCGAATGATAGAGTTGGGTTTGTCCGGTCTGAATCGCGTCTTCGTAATCGCCAAAAAGAGCGAAGCGGTGCTCTAGAAAGTCGTCCAGCCTTTGCAGTGCGCTGTGACGGTCGATCGCGTAGCGGAAAGAATCTTGATTTCCAGGCGCATGAGTGAATTTTTTCTTCGCCCACGATCGGGCTTCCATGATTTCCTGGTTATTCTCGCAGGGTTGCTCTTCTGGAAAGCGGTGGCCTTTGGGAACGGCTTTTCGATTGTCCTCATCAAAGCTCCATTTTCCGCCTTCCGGTTTACCATCGGGAGTGAGCAGAATACCGAGCCGCAAGCGTTGATCCTGATAATAGCGGGCCATGAAGCGTTGTTTACGACTGGCAAAGTAGGTTTCATTCCAGCCCTTGGGTGTAAGGAAGGAGGGGTTTTCGTAAACATGTAAGGTCGCGTGATGTTGTTCCGCAAATCGTTTGAGACGGCGGGCCAGGATGTGGTCGGTGGGATCCGTAAAATGAAGGTGCGCTTCTTTTTTGAGGCCCCGCTTTTTAAGCTGTTTATCCACCGTAGAGCCCGGTAGGTATTCCCAATATTCTACAGAGTATCCCAGGTGGCGCAGTTGTTCAGCATAGGCCCGCATGGTCGCCCGATGAAAAATGATTTTTTGTATATGAAAATGGGCAGGATGGTGCGGATCTCCAAAAAATAATGAATCCTCCACAAGAATAATGGGGCGATTTTTTTTGATCGCAGGATGGCGGTGGAAAAGTTGGTGCGGAAAAACGAGAGTGTATTCCATGAAGAATCCTACACTGTTGTATGACAGGCACAAATGGGGTTTGGTAGTTTGCCATTCTGCCGAAGGGGCGATAAGGTGCATTCCATGGAATCCAAGACGACCCGAACGCGCAGCCCTTTTTTACAGGGAGTCACCACCTATCTGAAACATGCATCAAAGCACTCGCGACTGGATCGGGATTTGATCGATCAAGTGAGGTGTTGCAACAGTGTGTATCGCATGCGCTTTCCGGTTAAGGACGACGAGGGACGCATCGTAGTGGTGGAGGCCTTCCGTGCGCAGCACAGTCATCACCGTCTGCCGTGCAAAGGCGGCATACGTTATAGCCTTCAGGTGACCCAAGATGAGGTGATCGCCTTAGCGTCCTTGATGACATATAAGTGTGCGATCGTGGGTGTGCCGTTTGGAGGAGCCAAGGGAGGTGTGGTGGTGGATCCACACTCCAGTTCTCCAGAATTCTTGGAACGGCTGACCCGTCGTTATGTGAGTGAGCTAGCTCGTAAAAATTTCATCGGGCCGGCCATTGATGTGCCCGCTCCCGATTACGGAACCGGTGAGCGCGAAATGGCTTGGGTGGTGGACACCTATAAAAATTTGTTTCCCAACCAACCCGATCCTTACGCGTGTGTCACCGGCAAGCCACTGGCACTGCATGGTATACATGGTCGAACGGAGGCCACCGGTCTGGGTGTTTATTACGGAGTACGGGAGGCGCTGTCGTTCGCCGAGGATTTAAAGTTATTGGGCTGGAAAACCGGAGTGGTAGGTAAACGCTTTATCGTTCAGGGGTTGGGTAACGTGGGTTCTCATGCAGCACGGTTCATGATTAAAGAAGGCGGAGCGGTGATGGTGGGAGTGGCGGAGCGTGAGGGTGGGGTCTATTGTTCTGAGGGCATCGATTTAGATGAGCTGTTAAATCATCGCAAAGAAACAGGTTCGGTGTTGGGAATGAAGGGTTGTCGGGATTTTCCTCATACTGGAGAAATGCTCGAGCAGGATTGTGATATTCTGATACCGGCCGCACTGGAAAACCAAATCACGGCTGAAAATGCGGGTAGAATCCGTGCGGGAATGATCGCTGAGGCAGCCAACGGGCCGGTGACTCCGGAGGCGGATCGTATTTTAAGTGCTAAAGGTGTGCTTTTATTGCCGGATATCTACCTCAATGCGGGGGGTGTGACCGTTTCCTATTTTGAGTGGCTTAAAAATCTGGCGCATGTCAGCCACGACCGGCTTCATACCCGCTATCTGAGGATGGATAATGAGCGGATGGTGGGCGCGTTCGAAAGGTTGACCGGTCGAACGTTACCTGAATGGGATCGCTCCCAAGTTGTTCAGGGGCCCAGTGAGCTCGATCTGGTGCGCACCGCGTTGGCGGAAACAATGATTCAGTCCTATCGCACCATTCGGGAATTGAAGGAGAGAAGAAAGCTGCCTGATTTACGCACCGCTGCTTATCTTTTTGGCTTGGAGCAAGTGGGAGCGAGCTATGAGGCCCATGGAATCTTTCCTTGATCTCATGTGAAAAGTTGCCAGTGAGATCATGATGGGAACACCAAGAGTATTGTATGTGCATGACGGCAAGTGCCGGATGCACGGAGTGGATCTGGTCGTTTATCATCAACTTCGGGCGTTGATCGAAGCGGGGCTTGCCGTGGAGCTGATCGCCCGCGGATCATTTGATATTCCGGGTCTGGTTAATCACCCGATGCGCTGGACGCCTGCCAACGCGCTGTCGTGGACGCCTTATGAAATATATTATTCGTTACAAAGGCGTTGGGCAGGTTGGCGGGCGGGGCTGGTGTTGAAGCGGAAGCATTTCGATGCGGTGGTAGGATTTAATTATGTCATGGCTGCGCTTCCGTCGTGGGTCAATCAGCATTCGATGTTAAAACGGGTGGTGAATGCGCCCAATCAGCATCACCAGCGGGTGCCTCAACACACTCTTCAAGGAGGCTGGCCTCGCTTGACCGTGGATTATTATGATCGTTCTTACGAGGCGGCGGACTGGATTGTGACGCTATCTGAGAATGCGCTTGAGAGTTACAAAGAGGCTGGAATTCCTGATGAAAAGTTAGCGCTGGTTTCAGGTGCCTACGACCCGGAGCGTTTTTATCTTTGCGCCGAGAGCCCTCATAAAGAGCGGCCTTTCCGTCTCATTTTCTGCGGCAAACTTTCCCACCGTAAAGGTGCTTTGGAAATGTTGCGAGCTTGGAGCCGTGCGGATTTGGAGGGAGCGGAATTTTGGGTGGTGGGCGATGTGTTTCATGATGTGGCCTCTGCTCTGGAGGGTATGGATCTGAGGGGTGTAAGGTTCATTGGTCACCAGCAAGAAGTCGCCGATTGGTTCCGCCAATGTGATGCCCAGATTCTGTTGTCGGACGATGAGGGTATGCCCAAAAGTCTTTTAGAAGGAGCCGCCTGTGGGCTCGCTACGGTGTGCACGCGGGCAACCGGATTCCCTGTCGAGAGCATGGGCAACGGGTTTGTGGTGAGTCGCCATGATGTGGAGGAAGTGGCGAATCGCATCCGCGAGCTAGCCACCCACCGCGAGGCATGCAGGCAGATGGGGATTCGTGGAGCCGAGGCTTGCCGCAGTCATTACACGTGGGAAATATATCGCAGGAACTATGCAAATGGCTTGTTGAAGATGCTCAATAAGCATTAACCCTACTAATTTTTGAATCTTTTCGTTGCCAAGGTGCGTTGATTCTCTATTCCAAGATGATAATGGAATCAGAAATCCAGCAGCTTATCGAGAGTCAACTCATCACGCCGGAAACCGGCACACTTCTAAAAAAACTAGCTCCAGGCCACTGTTGCCGTCATAAAAGTTGGGGGGCGGGCATTATCAAAAGTTGGGATGCGGTCTCGGCTAAAATGACCGTGGATTTCTCCGAAAGGCGAGGCCACGTCATGGAGATGGAATATGCCGCCTTGTCGCTTCGTCCGTTGGAAGACGATCACATTGAAGCAAAAATCCTGCGCGAATTGGATCAGATGAAAGGGTTATCGGTTACCGATCCCGTAGCGGTGATGGCGGTAGTGGTTTCAAGCATGGGAAGGCTGGCCACGATAGAGCGGATCGAAATGGTTTTGAGTGGAACGGTGGTGCCCAAAGCGGATTGGAAAAAGTGGTGGGACGCGGCCAAAAAAGCGATGAAAAAAGATGGACGTTTCGAGGTTCCATCGCGTCGCAATGTGGCCATCGGGATGCACGATAAGGCACCGGATCGTGCACAACTTTCACTGGATTTGCTGCAACGCAGCAATGGTCCGAAGGAAATTCTATCTGCTCTGGAAGAACTCAACCGCAATTGGAAAGGTGAGGCGGGAGATGTGACTCTTGTTACGGTATTGAAAGAGGTGGATCGCATTTTGGACAAGCTGCCCTCCTCACAGACGCGGGCGGGTATTGAATTAGTGCTGGCGCGCCAAGAGCTGGTGGCCAAGCAGCCGGGGGGCAACCCGCTTTCCGGACACACCCTCAACCGGTTTCTTTCCAAAAATCCGCGTGAATTCGTCAGTGTGCTGGAAGGACTCCCATCGGCCAAACAAGGTCGTGTGGTCGAATTCGCCCGCCAAGCTTGGAAGGATGATTGGGAAACACTGGCTCCCCGTTTGCTCGCAGTGGGAAATGCCAAGGTCTGTGAAGTGGTCATTGAAACCTACCGTGATGCGGGTAAGTTTTCGGAATTGCTGGCGGTTTTGGAGCGGTTGATCAGCGAGCGCAAGCTACACTACGATTTCATCCACTGGCTTTGCAAAAACCGCAAGGATGAGTTCCGTCCCCTCATCAACCACAACATCCTGTCTGCCATGCTTTCGGTCTTGGAACTGGAGCAGCTAGGTGGGTCACGCAAAGCCAGTAAACTGGAGCGACTTTTGTTGACCGATAAATCTCTCTTGAAAGATCTATTGGAATCGGCCACTGAGGAACAGGTGCGCGACGCCACCCGTGCCATCCTTTCCACCCCGGCTTTTGAGGATTTAGACAAACGTTCGCTCCTGGCCGCCTTCGTTAAACTTTACCCTGCTGTGCAGGAAATGATCACGAAATCGATGTCGGTCGGAGGAGAATCACGCTCGGCCTCGGCGGAAACACAGTCAGTATTGATAGTCTCTTGGGAAAGCTTGAGGCGGCGTCAGGCTGAGCTTGAGGAATTGGTGACCAAAAAAATTCCGGAAAACAGCCGCGAAATAGCGGTAGCCAGATCCTATGGTGATTTGAAAGAAAATCACGAATTCAAGTCCGCTAAAGAAATGCAAAACGTGCTGATGCGACGGAAGGCCGAACTGGAAATCGACCTTGCCTCCGCTCAAGGAACGGATTTCCGCAATGCCGCCACTGAGCGTGTCGGGGTAGGCACCGTGGTAACTCTCAAAGATTCTTCCGACGGACGGATTGAACGATACACGATTCTCGGAGCATGGGACAGTGATCCCGCTAATAATATCATGTCGTATAAAACCGGTATAGCCCAAGCCATGATGCAAAAAGCTCCCGGAGATGAGGCCGTGCTGCCAATGGAGCAGGGAGGAACCCGCACCATGATCATTGAGAAAATAGAGCCCTTTAAATCCGTCTGACCTTCAATACAATTAATTCAGACTGTACAAACCATCCAAATACCATTAGATTAAAAATAAGAACTATGAGCACCACCACCATCACCGGAATACACGCACTAGAAATACTGGACTCGCGAGGCAATCCTACCGTTGAAGCGGTAGTGGAACTGGCCGATGGAACGATGGGGCGTGCGATGGTGCCCTCAGGTGCCAGCACCGGTGAACATGAGGCTGTGGAATTGCGCGATGGGATCAAAACAAGGTATTTCGGAAAAGGTGTCACCAAAGCGGTGCGTAATATCGATGATAAAATTGCTCCCATGTTGGTGGGCTTCGATGCGGTCAACCAAGTTGAAGTAGATCGTGCCATGATCGAGCTGGACGGAACACCCACCAAGAAAAATCTGGGTGCTAACGCCATCCTCGCTGTTTCTCTGGCCAACGCGCATGCGGCAGCCTCTTCCTTGGGACTACCCTTGTATCAATATCTTGGTGGACCAAATGCCAAAGTCTTACCGGTTCCCATGGCCAACATCCTGAACGGTGGCGCGCACTCCGATGCTCCGATTGATTTTCAGGAATTCATGATTGTACCCAAAGGTGCGCCTACTTTCAGTGAAGCCATCCGTTACGGGGTTGAAATTTTCCACACCCTCAAAGGTATTTTACATGATCGTCATCTGGGAACTGCGGTGGGTGACGAAGGAGGCTTTGCGCCAGCTTTAAAATCGACCGAGGATGCTTTAGAAATCATTGCGGCTGCCGTTAAAAAAGCCGGATACAAATTGGGTAAAGATATTTTTATCGCCCTGGATGTGGCCAGCAGTGAGTTTTACGATAAGACAAACAAAAAATACGTCTTCAAAAAATCTGATGGACGCAAACTTTCCGCCGACCAATTGATCGCATTCTATCAGGAACTTCAGAAAAAATTCCCCATCATTTCCATCGAAGACGGCACGGCTGAAAACGACTGGTCGGGTTGGAAAAAACTAACTGAGGCCATGGGTCACAACACCCAGCTGGTGGGTGACGATCTGTTTGTCACCAATGTCTCCTTCCTGAAAAAGGGAATCGAAACCGGAACGGCTAACTCGATTTTGGTCAAAGTCAATCAAATCGGCTCCCTGACCGAGACACTGGATGCCATCGAGATGGCCAAGAGTGCCCGATATACCGCGGTGATCAGCCACCGCAGTGGGGAAACGGAAGACACTACCATCGCGGATATCGCGGTGGCAACCAACGCAGGACAGATTAAAACAGGATCCTTTTCACGTTCGGACCGGCTGGCTAAATACAACCGGTTGCTGCGAATAGAAGCAGAGCTGGGCCCTGATGCAATCTATGCCGGCGCGTTCTAAAGTTTTTGATCCACGCCGAGTGGAAGCCACCGTGCACAAATCGCGCGGTGGTGAGTTTTGGCAACAGCTAGTTAATGGAGCCACCTTGCTGGTTCTCGGGCTGATACTAACCATTGCGGTGATGGTCTTTATCCCGGTGGTGGAGCGCCACCGGGAACTGATCCAGAGGCGAGATGTGGTTCTTTCACAAATCGAGTCCCAACGCCTCCTGCAATTGGAGCTACAAACCCAACTTAATATGATCCAAGGAGACCGCGTTTACATTGAACGAGTAGCTCGTGATGTCCTTAACTACGGACGTCAAGGAGAGACTGTTTTCCGTTTTCCAGACTATGGAAAACAGCAACAGCCGGATTTATCGGGATCCCCTAGCCAATAGATATGAATTCCTTGCATAAGAGGGGTTTTAACTATTTGGTATTCTAATAAATAAAACATTGTCAGCCTTCCATCGGCTACGTAAATTAGCCACATGACAGAAAAACCCATACGCGTCGCATTGACCGGAGCTGCCGGACAAATCGGATATTCACTACTTTTCAGAATTGCCTCTGGTGCCATGTTTGGACCCGATAGGCCAGTCATTCTTCAGTTACTGGAAGTCCCGGTGGATAAAGTCATGAAAGCGCTGGAGGGGGTGGCAATGGAATTAGAAGATTGTGCCTTCCCGTTGCTTAAGAGGATCGAACTTGCCAGTGACCCTCGACAAGGCTTTAAAGATGCCAACTGGTGCCTTCTGGTGGGAGCCAAACCCCGTGGACCGGGTATGGAGCGGGCTGATCTACTCAAAGATAATGGTAAGATATTCACGGCCCAAGGCGCCGTGATTGATGAAGTGGCTGCGGATGATGCCCGCATCGCGGTGGTAGGTAATCCAGCGAATACCAATTGTATGATCGCTGCCAGCAAAGCCAAAAGGCTGACTCCGGATCGTTTTACTGCCATGGTGCGGCTCGACCAAAACCGAGCACAAAGCCAGCTATCCATCAAGGCCGGAGTGGATCTTACCCAGGTCGAAGACATCTTTATATACGGTAATCACAGTCCGACCATGTTCCCTTCCTTCGGGCATGCTCGAATTGGAGGTCGTCCTGCCACAGAGGTCATTACTGACCGTGCGTGGCTCGAGGGTGCTTTTTGCGAAACGGTGGGCAAACGGGGTGCAGCTATCATTGCCGCACGCGGGGCTTCCTCTGCTGCCTCAGCCGCAAATGCGTTGGTGGATCACGTGCACGACCTGATGACGCCCGGAGCGATTCACTCGGTGGCAGTCCAAAGTAAAGGTGCCTATGGATTTGATCCTGAAGTTTGGGCGGGTCTGCCGGTCAAAACCACTACTCCGGGAAGCTACGAAGTGATCACGGGTTACGAAATGGACGCCTTTTCCCAATCCAAAATCAAGGCTACCAATCAGGAGCTGGTGGACGAGAGGGATCTGGTCAAAGAAATGCTGGGTTAACCTCGATTTTGGGCGTATAGTCTAACGTTGGGCTTTCCCGGTAAAGATTCAGTCAACACAAGAAAATATTTTTTTCTTGGTAATGAGTTGACAGGCCTCAATAAAATACCTAGAACGCTCGTTCCCGTAGTGTCGAAAAGCGGATAGATTTGCTTATCGACATGCGGCGGAAAGCCTCCTCAAAGGAGGCCTCTTCGTCGTCATGGGAAAGTTGCCCGCCCACTTAGCTCAGTGGTAGAGCACTTCCTTGGTAAGGAAGAGGTCGGCGGTTCGATCCCGCTAGTGGGCTGCAACGTGTGGGGTGGAAGTGTTAGAAAATTTTTAACTAAAACAAAAAACGGACAGGTAATAGAAGACAGGCAAGCGAAGCCGAGGAACAAAGGAAAAGCAAGTTATGGCTAAAGAATCATTCACGCGGGATAAGCCCCACGTCAACATCGGAACCATCGGTCACGTTGATCATGGTAAAACTACCCTCACAGCCGCCATCACTAACGTGTTGGCCGCCAAAGGCTTCGCTGAAAAGCGCGACTACGCCTCCATTGACAACGCTCCTGAAGAGCGCGAGCGCGGTATTACGATCAACACCACCCACGTGGAATATCAAACTGAAAACCGCCACTACGCACACGTGGACTGTCCTGGACACGCTGACTATGTGAAAAACATGATCACCGGTGCCGCACAAATGGACGGAGCTATTTTGGTTTGTAGTGCTGCCGACGGCCCGATGCCCCAAACTCGCGAGCACATTCTTCTGGCTCGTCAGGTCGGTGTGCCCGCTCTGGTAGTCTTCTTGAATAAAGTGGACATGGTGGATGATGCCGAATTGCTCGACTTGGTGGAACTGGAAGTGCGTGAACTGCTTTCCAAATATGAATTCCCCGGTGACGAGATCCCCATCGTTAAAGGTAGCGCTCTAAAAGCACTGGAAGGCGATAAAACGCACGAACAAAACATTCTCGACCTGATGAAGGCGGTAGATGAATACATTCCCATCCCTGAACGTCCAAAAGATCAGGCGTTTCTGATGGCCGTTGAAGACGTCTTCAACATCGCCGGACGTGGAACCGTGGCTACCGGACGCGTAGAGCGCGGTATTCTGAATCGCAACGACGAAGTTGAAATCGTCGGTATCAAGCCGACCCAGAAGACCGTGGTAACCGACATTGAAATGTTCCGCAAGATCCTGGACAGTGCCGAAGCGGGTGACAACGTGGGTATCCTGCTCCGCGGGGTTAAAAAAGAGGACATTGAGCGTGGCCAAGTACTGGCCAAGCCCGGTTCCATCAAGCCCCACACCAAATTTGAAGCCACGGTCTATGTGCTGAGCAAGGATGAAGGTGGACGCCACACTCCGTTTTTCAGCGGATATCGTCCCCAATTTTACTTCCGCACCACGGATGTGACCGGAGTCGCCACCCTGAAAGACGGTGTCGAAATGGTCATGCCCGGTGATAACGTGGATATGATGAAAATTGAATTGATCACCCCGATCGCGATGCAAGAGCAAATGCGCTTTGCTATTCGTGAGGGCGGTCGGACGGTGGGTGCGGGACGTGTTACCAAAATCATTGAGTAGCACATCCGCCACCGCTTGGATTTTGCCGGGCAACCGGATCCCGATTTTTCGGGGTTCGGTTTTCCTGTCATCGGTGACCTTACAGGGCAGTAGCTCAATTGGTAGAGTCACGGTCTCCAAAACCGTTGGTTGGGGGTTCGAGTCCCTCCTGCCCTGCGGATTTAGTCGTGGAAAAATGAGTGTATAAGTTGTGGAAAAATATTTGATCAATAACAGTTGGTTTCTGACCGTCTTCATCTACGGGGTGTCACTCCTGATCCTCGTACTGCTGGTGGCCTTCAGGGTCAAAATCAGCCTCTTCCTGCGCGAAGTGCGCGCTGAGCTGGGCAAATGCAGTTGGCCTTGGGATCCGGAGCAGACAGGTTTACGCAAATACAAACAGCTGATCGATTCGACGGTCATCGTGATCGTATCCACGATATTAATGGCAGGATACATCACGGGATTTGATTACGTGATTGGGAATTTGGTCGGATTACTGATTAACTTTTGATGAACGAACACACCTCAACACCCGCTGAAGAGCAACGGCAACCTTCGTCCTCTGGTCAATGGTTTGCCATCCATGTGCTTTCTGGACAGGAAGAAAATGTCCGTCGTTATATGCACAGCCGCATCCGCATGGAAGAAATGGGCAATGATGTGCATGATATCGTCATTCCCACCGAACGGGTCTCAGAAGTTAAACGAGGCAAGAAGACCGAAGTCGAACGTAAACTCTATCCGGGCTACGTCTTTGTTCACATCAACCTGCTCGATGAAGAGAAAAAACTAATTGAAAAATGTTGGTATTTCATAAAGGACACTCCTGGAGTTATAGGATTTGCCGATGGGGAGCATCCCATCCCGATGCGCACCAAGGAAGTGGAAGGCATGCTCTCGCAGATGCGCGAAAAAGAAGACAAAGTGGTTCCCAAAATCTTATTTTCTCTCCATGACACCGTCCGTGTCGGTGACGGCCCCTTCGAGGGTCAGGAGGGCCAGATTGAGGACATAGACGAAGTGCGCGGTCGTATCCGTGTAGCAGTTAGTATTTTTGGACGCTCCACACCCGTAGAACTTGAATTCTGGCAAGTGGAGAAAATATAGGAAGATCATATGGCTAAAGAAGTAATCAAGGTAATCAAACTGCAGATCCCGGCCGGGCAGGCCAACCCCTCTCCTCCTGTCGGTCCTGCTCTGGGTCAGGCGGGCGTGAACATCATGGCGTTCTGTAAGGAGTATAATGCCAGAACACAAAAAGATGCGGGAACCATTCTTCCTGTTGTTATCACCGTATACAAAGACAAAAGCTTTAC
>JBHJOR010000070.1:0-32306 GCA_050329585.1 Methylacidiphilales bacterium
CGAGGCTCCCAAAGCTTTCGGGCAAACATCGGCGGGAGGTATGTGGTTGGTTTATTATTCGGGCTATATTTCCCCGGAGGAATCGGGTCAATATAAGTTCTCTTCCACTGCCGACAACATGATCGCCCTATATTTGGATGGTCGGGTCGCTTCATTCGGAAGCACCTGGGGTCAAGGAGTCATCGACAAGGTAAAGCGGATGGATAATAAGGAGGGCTGGATACGGTTAAAAAACGATAAGGCCTACTTTGCCGAGGTGTTTATCGCGGATGACGGAGGCAACATGCACTCGCGTATCTTGGTGCAGCGTCAGGGGCTTGAAGGAACGCATATTTTTCAAGTGG
This sequence comes from Methylacidiphilales bacterium, assembly GCA_050329585.1. Taxonomy (GTDB): domain Bacteria; phylum Verrucomicrobiota; class Verrucomicrobiia; order Methylacidiphilales; family JBCBYL01; genus DAIPIT01. Next base: position 345 of record JBHJOR010000070.1, read on the forward strand.
GAAATACGCCCGAAGGCCTTGAGGATGTATTAAAGCAAACGGGATTCAAATTTGGTGAAGTCATTTTCCGCAGAGTGACGCCCTAGAGCGGCACAGGGTTGGATTAATGAAGTCCGTTTAATTGTAACATCAAAGCGGCCTGGAACTCACGGGCAGTCCTTATCAAAGGGTCGTGAAGCCAACCCATTTAACCACACTGCTTGCCAGTATCATCCTGACCGCCCTGCCTATGAACGCATCCGAACGCCCCCTTGCAGAACGCAGGGTCATCGAAACCCTGACTAAAGAAAAAATCCCCGGACTGGAAACCAAATTGAAAGATGCCTTGGGACGGAAAATTCCCGTCACCGTAGATCTGGCAACTTTCCCTGCCGGAACCGAAGTGTTCGACTGGCTGGAATCGCGCGGATTTGAATCGGTGCTCAGTGGATTGCCTAAAGTGGCTTCTGATGCGCTAGGCAAGCAAGCTCTAGAGGCCAAGGTGACCGCCGACCACTTCGTTTACGACTACAAGATTGAAACCGTTGACAAGGCACTCTCGTTCAAAGACAAGACCTTGGTGATTACGTTTTATTGGGATGGTGCCCTCATGCTGGGTGGAGATCTGGTGGCTGAGCAGTTGGCCAAGATGCTCTAAACGCACTGACCCCGTTCACAGATCCCTTCAAGCCCTCAACGCCGCAGAGAACGTGTCTCTGCGGCGTTTTTGTTCACTGCATGGATCCATGCAGTGAAGAGACGATGGTCTCGCGGTAAACTCCAGTGCGGAGAAGGTCGGCGAGCCCCTTGCGGTTTTCACGCAGGGCAGAATAACTCCAGTGGATGTGACCGGGACGGTCGAGAATATTGCGGGTGATGGCGATTTGCCGTGCGATTTCCGATGCAGGCCGATCCTTGCCGACGCGGTCGGAGGCGATGCCGGGCCAGAGGTTAACCTTGCGGACATTTTGTTCGTGCCACCATTTCAAGAGGACGGGAAAACTCTGTTCTTTTTGGTCGATACGCCAGTAGAGCTGGGGTGAAAAATAATCGCACCAGCCCTGTTGCAGCCAGTAGCGGGAATCGGCGCAGAGATGTTCGTAGGCGTCCAGGCCTGCCGAGGTGCCTTCGGGGAGCCCGGGTCTCCAAATACCGAAAGGGCTGATGCCAAAAAGAGCGTCGCGCCGGGTGGATTTGACGGTGGAGTGTAATTCCCGTACGAACTGATTAATGTTATCCCGCCGCCAGTCATTGAGGGTAAGCGTGCCGCCTGACTTTCGGTAAGCGGCGTAGGTAGGGGCATCTGGAAAATGGAGGGTCTTGGTCTTCTGACCGCTGGGCGGGTAAGGATAAAAATAATCGTCAATGTGGATGCCGTCCACGGCATAACGTGTCAGCAGGTCGCGCGAGATCTTGAGAACATGCTGGCGAACTTCCGGCAGACCGGGATCGAGCCAAAGATGATCGCCATGGCGACGAACCCATTGCGGTTTGGTGCGGCTGATATGATTGGGTGCGAAGGAAAACTTGCCGCTTTGAACGCGGAAAGGGTTGATCCACGCGTGAAGCTTGAGACCCCGTCGGTGGGACTCTTTAACGGCAAAATCCAACGGGTCATAAAAAGGTTCGGGAGGTCTTCCCATCGATCCCGTAAGAAATGCGGACCAGGGTTCAAAGGGTGATTGATAAAGGGTGTCGCCCGCCGGACGCACTTGAAAAATGATTTGGTTAAGTCCCAGTTTTTTAGCGTGATCGAGCAAGCTGATCAGTTCTTGTTTCTGGGCGGCAGAGCTTAGGGCGGGTTTGGAGGGCCAGTCTAGGTTCCACACCGTGGCTACCCAAGCGGCTCTAAATTCTTCGGCTCGCGCGGGTAGGGCATAAAGCAACAAACCGCAGAGGATAGCAAAAACGTGTTTCATCATATTGACATAATATAGAGGGGCATACTGATTCCAACAGGAAAAGGTGTCGTCAGGGTTGATCTATCTGGCTTTTGCGGTGATGCATTTATCTTTAAGCAGGGCTTTTTCTCCATCCCAACGGTAGGCTGCCAGGGATCCTCCGCGTGATACCGCCAAGTCGAGACAGCAGAGATGGGGGGCGATGGGTTCGGGTGGTTTGGCAAATCCGTAGTGACCGAAGAAAAGGGGGGGCTGTCGATGGCTGTAGGGCAGGAAGGCTTTGGACGCTTCGGAGGAGATACGACTATTTTTCAAATCCTGCTGCACCGGATAACCCGCGTCGGCCCAGCCGGGGCTATCGCCACGCCACCATTGGATGCGGTAGCGGCGTTCCACCTTTTCTGGTGCCACCTCGGGAGGGGCGGCGATTTCAGGACCGTTGAGCAGCAGATGAATGGCCCGAGCTCGGGGTGACTCCGGCCGGGTGAGATCCTCGGGTTGGAGGTGCTTTAAAAATCCGAGGGTCTGGATAGCCCGGGAAGACCAGCACGCATGAACCGCGCGAAACCCCCTTTTCTCAATACAAACCGGAAGGCTGAGGAAAAATCCCAAGGCGGTGCTCCATGCCTTGCGTTTCCCTGCGTAGGCTTGCTGTGTGGTCTGTAGTTGGCGGGCGAATTTAGGCGGCAGGTTTTTTCCCTCATGGGCCTCGTAAATCAGGGCGTTGTGCTCGTGATTACCTAACAACGCTTCGGCGAATCCGTGTTCCACCATCGCGCGCACCAGATCGACTGTGCGGCGGATATCGGGTCCGCGGTTGATGTAATCACCCAGGAAAAGAGCCTTGCGCTCGGGGTGCGACCAGACTCTGCGTTTAGAAGTGTAACCCAGCGAGGTAAGGAGTTTTTCCAACTGGGCTGCATGGCCGTGGATATCTCCGATGAGATCCCATGCCTGAGGCTTACGCTGGAGTAAAAATCGGAACATGATCGGCAGAAAATCCGGGTGGATGATCCGGGTTCAGAATGGCCCACCCGCTCAATCCACGGGCACGATCGGGAGTTTCCAAATGTCTTCGGCGTAATCCCGGATGGTGCGGTCGCTGGAAAATTTTCCACAGCGAGCGGTATTGAGAACAGCCTTGCGCATCCAATCTTCCGGATTCCGGAAGTTAATAGAAACTTCATCCTGAGCCCGGCAATAGTCCTCATAGTCGGCCAAAACCAAGTAGGGGTCTCCACCGTCCAGAAGGCTGTGCATCAGGGGAGCCAAGGTATCGTGGGGTTCACCCGGAATGAAGTGACGGGAGCCCAGCCAATCCATCACGGCCTTCAGTTCTTCATTCGAATGATAGTAGTCGTATGGATGGTAACCCTGTTGCCAGAGGGCATCGACTTCCTCGACGGTGTGGCCGAAGATGAAGATGTTCTCACGGCCCACTTCCTCCATGATTTCAACGTTGGCGCCGTCAAGGGTGCCGATGGTGAGGGCACCATTGAGGGTGAGTTTCATGTTGCCGGTGCCTGAAGCTTCTTTCCCCGCCGTGGAGATCTGCTCGGAGAGGTCGGCAGCGGGGATGATTTTTGAAGCAAGGGACACACGATAGTTCGGGAGGAAAGCCACTTTGAGCAAGCCCCGGATACGTTCATCGTGATTAATGGTATGGCCGACGGCGTTAATGGCTTTGATGATGCACTTGGCCACTTTGTAACCGGGTGCCGCTTTGGCACCGAAAATGAAGACGCGTGGCGTGTGTTCTTGATCGGGGTTTTGCAGGATGTGGCGATAGGAACGGATGATGTTGAGCAGATTCAGGTGTTGGCGCTTGTATTCATGGAGCCGTTTGATTTGGACATCAAACAGGGCGTCGGGATCCACGCTGATGCCGCATTCCTGTTGGATAATGCGAGCCAAGTGTTCCTTGTTCTGGCGTTTAACACGGCGGAAGGTATCTCGGAATCCGGAGTCGTCGGCCATGGATTCAAGACCGCGCAGTTCGTCGAGATGGGTAATCCAACGTTCATGGCCAAGGGTGTCGGTGATGAGGTGGGTAAGGCCTGTGTTATTGGCTTGGAGCCAACGACGAGGGGTTATGCCATTGGTTTTGTTACGAAACTTGCCGGGGTAGAACGCATCGAATTCAGGAAAAAGATTTTCTTTGAGCAGCTTGGTATGGAGGGCGGCCACGCCGTTGACCGCATGACTGCCTACGACGGCTAAGTGCGCCATACGGATCATTTGGACGGAACCTTCCTCAATTAATGAGAGAATACGTTTCTTATCTCCATCACCGGGCCAGCGGGTCTCCACTTCATCCATGAAGCGTTTGTTGATTTCAAAGATGATCTGGAGGTGGCGGGGCAGCACCTTATGGAAAAGAGGAACGCTCCATTTTTCCAAGGCTTCGGGTAACAAGGTGTGGTTCGTGTAGCCGAAGGTGCGGGTGGTGATGCTCCAAGCTTGATCCCACTCCAGAAGGTGCTCGTCATGGAGAATACGCATCAGTTCAGCTACAGCAATGGCGGGGTGGGTGTCATTGAGCTGAATGGCGACTTTTTCCGGGAAACGATTCCAGTCATCGCCATCCTGACGCAGGAACCGGCGGATGATGTCCTGAAGTGAGCAGGACACAAAGAAATACTGTTGGATGAGGCGCAGTTCTTTGCCATTTTCAGTAGAGTCATTCGGATAGAGGACTTTATAAATGGCGGAACCGTAGTCCCGGTTACAGAGGGCGGCATCGTAGTTACCCTCGTTGAAGCCCTTCAGGTCGAAATCCGCATCGGATCGTGATTCCCAAAGACGCAGGAAGTTGACGGTTCTTCCACCGAAGCCGCAGATGGGAATATCGTAGGGGATACCTATGATGGGGGTGGTTTCGACCCATTGGGGCCGGTAGTTGCCCAACTCGTCGAAGATATTTTCGACTCGTCCGAACAGATGGATGCGCTGGCTGTATTCGGGACGGATCATCTCCCACGCTTCACCGTAGCGGCGCCATTCGTCGGGGTGTTCGACTTGGTAGCCGTGGATAAATTCCTGACGGAAGAGGCCGAACTCATAATGAATACCGTATCCGATGGCCGGGTATTCATGAGTGGCTAAGGAGTCCAGGAAACAGGCGGCGAGACGCCCCAAGCCACCGTTGCCGAGAGCCATGTCATATTCTTCCTCGCGGATTTCAGGCAAGCTGTGGCCCAGTTCGGCCAGCGCGGCTTCGAAGTCTGCCATAACGCGCATGTTCTCGAGGTTATTTGTGAAGAGCCGACCCATGAGATATTCCAGCGAGAGATAATACATCCGCCGTGCTTTCACCTCGGCATGTTTGGCTTGGGTGCGCAACATGCGCTCCAAGATCAATTCGTTGACCGCCTTGACGGTGGCAATCCACCAGTCGTGCCTCGTCGCCGTTTGGGGATCACGCGCCAGACTGTATTTCAGATGACGCAGAATGGTGCTTTTAATTTCCTCACGACATGCGGCGGAGCCGGGGTTAAGAGATTCCAAAGCGGCGCTCATGTGCAATCCATAGAAGAATCCTACGCCCTCGGCAAGCAAGGAAATAGAACGCAACCCCTGCATAGGGATTTATGCAAACATCCATTCCAATGCCAGAGGCCACGCGGAGATCGAAAAACAACGAATTAAGTCAATTATGTTACAAAAAAGATAATTTATCCGGCGAGATAGATCGAGCCTAACGGGATAATCGAGCCGTTTACTAAGAGCTCCAGGCGGTGATCACCGGGAAAAGGGCGTCGGGTGGTCATTACTTGAAAGGAAATCGTTTTGGACAATATTAACGCTTCATGAGGTTCACAAGTCACTTCTTTGAGTTTAAATACTTTCGGGGAGGTGGAGCCGTTGGCCTTGATGAAGTGGATGCGCAAATCGACCACCAGAAAAACGGGCTTGGGATTGAGATTGCGTAACGTCACCTCCAGGCGAACGGTGTCACCCGTATGTGGCCGAGCCGGCATCGCTTTCCAGCCTTCTAAAGTGATGCGGCGGGTGGGCTTAGCACCTAAGAGGGCCAGTGCCTCGGGTCGGCCTTCTTTAATCAGTGAGCGCAAGGCATGACGGATCAAACGCTTGCGTTCAGGCCCGGCATCGGTGATCCAGTTCTCCATCGTGGAGATGAGAAGTCGGGGATGATCCTTGCCAATATCATTCCAATGATTAGCCACGGAACGCCTCACATAAAGCTCGGGATCGTCCCGCAGTATTTCCAGCAGTGGCAGAACCGGACGGGGATCCTTCTGCAAGCTACGCAGACGAGGAGCCCATGGCAGACGCGGACGTGTTCCCTCGGAAACCAAGCGGCGCACATGTGGACTCGGGTCAAGTGCCCAGCGGTGTAGTCGCTCGAGTGTGGCGGCCGGATAACGTTCGTAAAAATATCGAAGGCTGAATTCGGCGGTGAATCGTTGGGTGATTTCGTATTGTGCCTGCATCGATAGCTCGAAATGATCCAGGCCGTAGCGGGCCACAAAAAAGACGTGAGGCAGATAGATGAAAACAGGCAGACCAAACTCCCCCGTCCCCCGCAGCTTCGAACCCAGTGAGGCCACTAACAGCGTGATCGCCTCCTCGTAATCCGGGGGAAGGTGAAGGCGCAGCGCATCGGCTATTTTCCTGGCTCGCGGCATCAACTCCAGACCCAGATAGCCATCGAGAGCGGTGCGTAGAAACAGGCGTTCTGGAAAAGCAGGCCAGACGGCATGGATCATTCCGGCAATACGCTTGGGAATCTCCTCCCCGTAGTGGTTCTTCATCGGCTCAGCCATGGAATAGAGGGAACCCTAAGGAAGGGGGATTTCGAAATCAAGAAGCTACGGGATTGGCTATACTTTCACCTAGCTAAGAACAGAGGTGTGGTCTAAAGAAAAGGCGTGCAGTCCATTTACCGAATCGCCGGGGTCACGCGCTTATTACTTTCGCAAGCGCAGGTAGCGTTTAATGACAACGCGGCCAAAATGCTGTTGATGGGGCTGGCTCCCCTGGTATTGAGCGCGGACGATGCGGACATCATGGTTAATGGAGTAGCGGTGCTGTTGGTGCTCCCTTACGTATTGTTTTCGCCACTGGTCGGCTGGATCAATGACCGCTATTCGAAAATGAAGGTAGTGCAGGCCAGTCTGGTGCTGCAATGGGTGGTGATGGTGACGTTGCTGTCCGCCCTGCTCATGGCGTCTATCCCCATGGTATTGGTGGCTTTTTTTCTACTCGGCTTTCAATCGTGCCTGATGTCGCCCGGTAAGCGTGGGCTCGGAGCGGAGCTGGTGGGTGAAAAACGGGTGGGTGAGGTGATGGGGCTTTTGGAAATGTTGGTGGTGGGTTGTATTTTAGCAGGAAGTTTGGCGGGTGGTTTTTTGCTTAAAACGATCATCGGATGGGAGCCAAACCCTTGGGCGGCATCCGCATGGAGCATTAGTCTTTTATTGATCGGATGTGTGGTGGCATGGCTTGTTTTTTTACCGGTGCCCTCGCGTCCCGGCGCCTCGGGGGTGCCTTTCCGCTGGGGCTTTCTGTGGGGGCACGCCCGCCAAATGCGAGATCTTTATCAGCACCCTGTGGTGTTCCGCTCGGCTCTTGGGGAGGCGTTTTTTTATTTTCTGGGCGGAGTGATGGTGCTGCTCTTGGCGCGGGTGGGACGGGATCTTTTTCCGGGTCAGGCGGAAGCAATCTGGCTGACCGCCACATTGACGGCATCGCTGGGAATAGGCGTAGTGGTAGGAGCCTTCATCGCGGCGCGGATTTGTCGTAATGGGGTGCAGACCGGGCTGATCCCGCTGGGTGCGTTCGGACAAGCCGCAACGCTGGCGGTCTTGGCATGGATGCCGTGGCCTAACATGCTGCTTTATCCGGTAATGGTGACCTGCGGGTTTTTTGGTGCCTGGTTTCTCGTTCCATTGAGTGCGCTGGTGGTGACGCATTCCCCGGAAGATCGGCGCGGCGAGCTTCTGGCAGGAGTCAATTTGCTTTCGAGTTTTGCCGGTGTGTTGGCGGTGGGGGCACACGCGCTGATGGTGCGGGTGCTGCATCTTTCAGCGGCGATGGAGTTATGGGTCATGACCGTGCTGGTGTTGATGGTGGGCATCTTTCTCATGCGACTGGTGCCGGACGGTGTGTTGAGACTTTTCGGCCAGGCGGTGGCGGCACTTCATTATCGGGTGCGGGTGGTGGGAAGCGAACACGTTCCTGCTACCGGTGGCGTGCTGGTGTTGGCCAACCATGTCAGTTATGTGGATGCACTAATCCTTTCGTTGGCCTGTCCGAGGCCTATCCGCTTTTTATCACTTGATACGCTATTTCGGGTGCCACTGGTGGGTTGGGTGCTGCGGATCTTTGGAGCGATACCGATCTCCTCGCGCCATGCCAAGGACGCCCTCGTCAAGTCGGTGGCTCATTTGAAGCAAGGTGAGCTGCTCTGTTTGTTTCCAGAAGGAAGGCTGACGATCACCGGAGATCTGATGGAGATTCAGCGCGGATTTGAGTGGATCGCCACCAAAGCGGAGCGTCCGGTGGTAGTGGCGTATATGCACGGCTTGTGGGGTTCGTTGTTTTCATTCGAACGGGGACGCTTTTTTTGGAAATGGCCGCGCACGCTGCGGCTGAATGTTACGGTGCGTTTCAGCCCGGCCATGACGCCGGAGGAGGCGAACGTGGAAAACGTGCGCGCACGGCTGCTGGCCTTAAAAAATGAGGTGACCCGGTGAGTATCCCGGAGGCGGCGGGAAAGGCCAAGACGTGGATATTGGACGGTTTTTTAGGTAACGGTGACCGGTTTGAAGCCCTGCGCCGACGTGTGGCGGAAAAGGTTGGCCCGGCGGACATCTGGCGGTATCAAACATCGGGCGTTACCCCCATCGACTATCTGGGCCGCGTGTTTCGCGACATTCTGGAATGGGAGCGCGGGCCGGTTCATCTGATCGGCTACAGCATGGGTGGCTTGGTAGTGCGAGCGGCTCTGGCACACCGCCCGCTTCCCGCGCTTAGCAAGGTGGTTTTCCTGAATGTGCCTCACCATGGCACCGCATGGGGCCATGTGGTTCCGTTGCCCGCGGTTCGACAAATGCAGCCTCACTCGGCGCTGCTCAACCGGTTGAACCGCCAGCGCTGGGAGGTTCCGACGCTGAATGTGTGGTGTCCGGGCGACCTGATGATTTTGCCGGGATGGAGTTCGCGCTTTCCTTTGGCCTCACGCGAGGAAGTGTGCCGGGTTCCGGCCCATCTTTGGCCGGTGTATGCTCCATATTGGCACGCAAGGGCGGTGGATTTTTTGATGGATTATTAGACAAAATATTCATTCTAAGATCCGGAAAAAAAAGGCTCTGCGCTACGCCTGGCGGACGGCGGCCAAAACGACTTCATGCAGATGGCCGTTGGTGGCTACGATGCCGCGGTTGGCACGCAAGGTTCGTCCAAGAGAAAAATCAAGGGGTTGGCCATCCAAATCACTCACCTGCCCGCCCGCTTCTTCCACCAGCAGCGCGCCTGCGGCGTGATCCCAAATGGTTTCCTCATAACCGGCCCGGGTTGGCAGACGCAGGTAGATGTCGGCTTCGCCTCGTGCCACTGCAGCGTATTTGCACTGGCTATCCATCCTCACAGGAGGACAGGTGGTGCCAAGTCGAGCCGCAATGGCGGCGGCAGCTCCGTGATGTGAATGGCCGGGTTCTAAGGATTCACAGAAGACCGCTCGTGATGCATCGAGCGTGGAGGAGACCCGCACCGGGTTCTCTGATCCCGGCTCGCCTATGGTCTGACTGAAGGCGCCATGGCCACGCCGGGCTGAAAATAGAACACCGGTGCTGGTAGCACCCGGAAGCGTAGGAAAAGCAGGGCATCCTAAGACTGCCAGCACCGGGGCTCCACATTCTATCAAGGCCAGGGCCAGGGCGTATTGATCACCCCGCAAGAACCCACGGGTGCCATCTATCGGGTCAAGCGTCCAGAAGGCTCCTTCGGAACCTCCGGGATGCCTTCCCAGATTCAATGATTCGAGTATGGAGTCGGCATCTAAACTGGAATCGATGGTCTTAAGATGGTGAATCAGAGCTTCTGCTAAAGGGGGCTGAGCGGTTAACGCATGGTCATCTTCTTCGGCCACGGCGGGAAGATCGGGAAAGTATTGGCGAAGATGGTGTAAGATCAACGCTTGAGCTCCTAAATCAGCCAAGGTCACCGGTGAGGCATCGGCTTTAGTTAAAGCATTAACGGGTGATAAACTGTGGCGCACACGTTCGGTGAGAAGGGAGGCTTTGAGAACCGCCGAGCGGGCCTCGGTCATGAGCTTTGTGTCATCCATGGCGTTAAGATCCTTCGCGACGGATTTTCATACGGCGTGAGAAGTATTTCAGGGTGGGCGTGGCATTGGAGGGTACGGTGGCACGAAAGGTGATTTGAGATATTTCTTTGGGATCTTTTGGAATGAGCCTTTTCAAGGATCGAACCCTTGCCCGGAAGAGGATGGACACGTTGTTTTTGGCAAAGCGGTCATAAATTTCTATCGGAACGGCGGAGCTGATGACCAGGCCGGTTTCTTCCAAGACTTCGCGTTTGAGTGCGCACTTGAGGGATTCGTTGGGTTTGACTTTGCCGCCCGGTAGTGCCCAGAGCTTGCGATCTTTGACTTGTCGCACCGTCAAGACTTCACCGGAAACGTTTTCAATCCAAGCCATCACAGACACTTCTTTATTGGCAGGATGGTAGGTGTTTTTTTTACTGCGAGGCATGGGTGGTCAGCGTATCAGCCATGATCCATTTAAGGGAAGTCTTATTCGAATCAAGTCAGGCCATGTCAGACCAAACACCCGCTTCGATGAGTTGACGGGTGGCGGTGCCTGACCAGTCGCGATTGGCTGCCGGGCTGGCAGGGCTGGGATGAAGGATGCGAGTAAAACGGATATCAAGACCGCTCAGGGCCGTTGTGGCACGTGTTTCGGCGTAGGCGCCTATGCCCACCAGCCAGTGGGGTTGGAGGATTTGAACCATGCGCCGCAGATGGGCATCGCAGCATTGCATCAGAGGGTCTTGCTCCAACGCGGGAAGCTTGTCTGGGGTGCGGTTTTTTCCGCCTTCTTCCATGAAGACCAAGGGGCAGTGGTTCAGAACCAGATGCTCGCGGAAAAAGGAGGCAGCGGTTCCGAAACGTGCGGCGAACAACCCCCAGAGGCGACGACCGCTTACTTCGGAACGCCGACAGCGAAATCCCTCTACGGGGCGCTTAGGGTGCTCATGTGCCGGACGAGCCACCCGGGTTTCTATTCCCATCCAGTCGCGCACAGCGGCCACTTCTCCAAAAGGAATACCTGTTTGGGCCATCCCCCAAGGGCCGGGATTCATACCCAAAAAAATGACCCGGCAATGCGGGGAGGTAAAGCGCCTCAGATAGGTTTCGTGGCTCTCGCGGGCATAGTTTAATGGATTGTAAACATGGTTGACGGGAGCAGAGAACTGCAATTGATCTACCTGTTTGGAAAGATCCCTGCCCGCTTCGATGATTTCATCTAGCGCGGGATGAAAGTCATCGTTCACATCCATTACTGCGGGATTAAGGACGTAGGTTGGTCTTCTTTTGCCTCGTCATCATCGCTCATACGGAACAAAACGCCGGTGCCGAATTCCGACCAGAAGAAGCGCAGGACGGTGTTACCCAAAAACAAAAGGTTACCTTCTTCGAGTGACATGGATTTGACCAGTTTGCGGTTAACCCGGATGCCGTTGGCACTCCCCAGATCCTCGATCCATGCTGTGCCCTTACTGATAATGATCCTGGCATGGCGGCGTGACATGCTTTTGTCGGAGATGCTGACATCACATTCTTCAGCGCGACCAAGAATGGTTTCGCCCTCCTGAAGCAGGAAAATTTGCTGGTCGATGCCGGTGCCTGCATTGTAGGCCACCACAGCGGTCTTGACGATTTCCGGGGGGAGTCGGCCTGACTTGCGCACGTCTTCGAGTGTTTGGGCCAGTTTTTTGTCCATTCCGACCGCCAGTTCGAAAAGAATGAGTTCCATCGAGCGGTTGATGGCAATCTTTGGCTCGGTATCCGTGGCGACAGACCACGTGATATCCGAGACCCCCTCTTCCAGAAGATTGTGGAAACCACCTCCTTCCTCAAAGTGTTTGCCCCGCACTGCGGTGATATCTCCAAACATGATGGATAGAACTGCTGAATGTCCACGCGTATTGAAGGAAAGAGTTCCGCTGAAACGCTTCATGTAATTGCGGTGAAGGACATCAAGCAAATCCATCACCTCAGCATGTTTAGATACAGCGTCCATATATGATGTGGCAAATTGACACCATTTCAAGGGTGAACGCAAATGGAAAGTAATAATAGAGTAAGTTCAAAAAGATCGTTCGGCATTATTGCTCACTTCGCAGCTGGTAGGCTTTGCGATAGGCCTTAGCCGTGAGTCCGGCGCGCCGATGGAACCAGCGGGAAAAATAGAGTGGATCAGCAAACCCGATATGTTGGGCGATTTCGCCAATTCTCAGGGAGGTATGAACCAGTAAACGCTGGGCTTCACGCAACTTCATTGATTGCAGCTCCCTTCCGGGCGGGGATCCCAGTGTTGATTTCCAGTGGCGCCTGAAGGTGGCGGTGGACATCCCCTGTTTGCGGGCCAGCTTGTCCCAGTCCACGGCTTGATTCATCCGTTCTCCGAGCTGTTCCCTGAGGCTAACAATGGGAGATTCCTTGGACTCTTCGGCCAAAGGATTACGCACGGAGAGAGCCTGAAATAGGAGCATCTCCATGGCGCGATCCAGCCAATCCGCCGCAGACTCCGGATCCAAACCTGACACTCTGCGGCTGAGATCAAGCAGGAGCTCTTCCAATCGTAGTCCGCGGTGCACGGTGGTAACCGGTTGATCCGGCCGCACCATTTTATTTTCAATGAAATCAACCTCGGTGCGGGCGGCATAGACTACATAAAGTTCACTCCAATGGTCATGAGGCAACTCCGGGCCATACTCCATGTAGATGCCGGGACGCTGCCACATCAGGCAAGGGGCGATTACCGCATGAGATTTGCCATGATAATTTAATCGGCCTCCACCACTTAAAATAAAAGAAAAATTCAGGGTGTTAAAAGACGTCCTGATCCAACCTGTTTTGTGTTGCAAGTAGCCAATCGTCTGGATTTGCAGACGCGAAGGAAAAGAACGCGGTTCCAAAGCCCAGTGTTTGATCAAAAAATCCATATTTATGTTCAAACCGTCTATTATCAGAATGGATGAACTATGTCATGATGTCCATATAAGACATATGAAAAAACAGTCCGCCCTTATTTTTTATGGTGGTTGGGACGGCCACCAGCCCAAGGCTACAGCCCATCTTTTGGCTGACTCATTAGAAGAAAAAGGCTTTACGGTGCAGTTGTCGGATACCTTAGAGGTATTGGAAGATGCAGATCTGCTGGGTTCAGTGGATGTGATTTGCCCCTGTTGGACGATGGGACAACTTCAAGGCAAATCATCAGAGAATCTTCTTCGCGCCGTCAGGTCGGGCACCGGTCTGGGCGGATTCCATGGTGGAATGGGCGACGCGTTCCGCGGCAACACGAATTATGAATGGATGGTGGGCGGGCACTTTGTGGGGCATCCCCATGTAGGACGCTACACCGTTCGTAAGACGCGAAACCTCCACTCGATTACCCAAGAGCTACCTGATTCGTTCGAATATGAATCCGAGCAGTATTACATGCTGATCGATCCTTCGGTTCAAGTATTAGCCGAAGCAGATTATACCCATGAAGGGGTAACCTGTTCCATGCCTATTGTGTGGATTCGCCCCTGGGGTCAGGGACGTGTCTTCTATTCCGCTTTGGGTCATATACCCGACGAATTTAAAACCTTCCCCAAAGTCTGGGAGATGACGGTGCGCGGAATCCTTTGGGCCGCAGGCCGGAATGATAACAACTGACACTTTAAACTTTTTCCTCTCCCCCCTCAACACCATCCTTTTATGAAAAAATTCAAACAAGCTAAAGATATCAAAGTCGGCGTCATCGGATACGGTGGCGCTTATAACATGGGAAAAGCCCACCTCGAACTCATGCTGAAGGCGGGAATGACCCCGGTGGCGGTGTCTGAAATTGACCCCTCCCGCCTCGAGGTGGCTCAAAAGGATTTCCCCGGCATCGAAACCTACACCTCGGTAGCCGCCATGTTGAAACGCAACGATGTCAACCTCATCACCATCATTACCCCGCACAACACACATGCCCAATTGGCTGTCCAGTGTTTGCGTGCGGGCCGCCATGTCGTCTGCGAAAAACCTCTGGCTATCACCACCACCGAAGTGGACACCATGATACGCACCGCCCAAAAGAACAAGGTTATGCTTTCCACCTTCCATAACCGCCACTGGGACGGATCGATCATGGAAGCCATGCGCCGCGTTAAACAGAAAAAGGAAATAGGAGACTTGGTTCGCATCGATGCCCAAATGACCTGTTATAAGAATCCCGGTGACGCGTGGCGTTCCAGCCGTTCGATTTCCGGAGGCATTCTGTATGACTGGGGCGTGCACCTCCTGGAATACGCACTTCAGTTAATCGATTCCGAAGTCACCGAAGTCTCGGGTTTCGCCCACAATGGGTTCTGGGCTCCCAAGACCCGCTGGAAAGACGACACCAACGAGGATGAGGCTTTCGCGGTGGTGCGCTTCAAGAGCGGACAATGGTTGACCCTGCGTTTTTCTCATGTCGATCTCCAAGGCAAATCCACCACATTCGATATCACCGGAACCGAAGGTCATTACAGCTTTGATTACCACCGCTACTCCCTTGTTACACCTGCCAAAAAGGGCCGTAACACGTTGCATACTGAGCACCCGCCCGCCGAACATGACCGCTACTACCAAAACGTAGCGGATTATCTCACCGGAAAAGCGGAACTGATTATCACCGCCGAGTGGTCACGACGCCCCATCCACATTCTGGATTTGGCAGTGCGCAGTGCCCGGGAAGGCCGCGCGTTGAAACCCAAATATTCCTGAAGTGATCAGGTTGGAGGGCGGCATCATCCGCAGATGATCAGCGGATGATGCCGCGCTTGGACGTGCGGATGAATTCCACCAGCTCGGTGACTTCCCCCTTGGAAGCCAGTTCGGACTCGATGTGATCGCACGCTTGGCTGGTATTCCATTGGTCACTCATCAACATACGCAGTGCTTTGCGCAGGCTTGAAAGGCGATCCTCCGAAAATCCGCGCCGTTGCAGGCCCACCGTGTTGACAGAGCGCAGCGCGGCCGGATTACCGTCTGCAATCAGATAAGGTGGAACATCCTGGACGATTTTGGTGCAGCCGCCGATCAGGGCATGACGCCCGATACGGCAAAACTGGTGAACCGCCGACAAGCCACCGATCACCACATAATCGCCCACCTCAACGTGTCCGGCCAGGGTTCCGCAGTTGGAAAAAATACAGTGGTTGCCCACCACGCAGTTATGGGCCACGTGGGAGTAGGCCAGCAGAAGGTTGTCGGATCCAATGACCGTTTTTTCATCACGACCGGTAGCGCGGTTCAGTGTGACATATTCACGGAATTCATTACGATCAGCGATCTCGAGCCAGGTCGGTTCGCCTTGATACTTCATATCTTGCGAGCGGCCTCCTATGGAAGAGAACGGGTGAAACCGGTTGTAGGATCCGATGCGGCAGGGTCCCTGGATGGAAACATGATGATCCACCTCACAATTCGCGCCGAGGATGACCCCATCGCCGATGATAGAGTAAGCACCGATGCGACACGTGGGGTCGATCTCCGCTTTGGGAGAAACGATGGCAGTGGGATGAATCATGGGGAGGGCAGTGTTATTCAATGTAGAAGGTCATCTCGCCTTCGGAGACGATTTCATTATTGACCACACATTTTCCGACCGCTTTACCGATTTTGCCACGGGCTTTGATGATTTCCACATCTATGTAAAGGGTATCCCCGGGAAAAACCATTTTACGGAATTTAACCTTATCCGCGCTCATGAAATAGCCGATACGTCCGGCGTGTTCGGATCGGCGAAGCATCAGAACGCTTGCCACTTGGGCCATGGCTTCGACCTGAAGCACACCGGGCATCACCGGGCGGTTAGGGAAGTGGCCTTGAAAATAAGGCTCGTTGATGGAAACGCTCTTCAGTCCAGTGGCCTTATCCCGGCCCTCAAATTTGAGAATGCGATCCACCATTAAAAAGGGATAGCGATGAGGAAGGATGTTCATCACGCCCGTAACATCCAGTCCACCTTCGCCCACCGGAATAAATTCCATTGGCATTAGGTTAGACAAGTAGTTGCGATAGGCTTTTTCCAGCGCCTTGGCCATTTGGACATTCAGTGCGTGACCCGTCTTAGCCGCCACGATATGGGCCTTAACAGGAACGGAGAAAAGAGAGAGGTCGCCAATGATGTCTAGAATCTTATGTCGGACGAACTCATCTTGGAAACGCAGGCCGCCATTGCATAAGACGCTTTCATCGCGGATCACGATGGCATTTTCCAGACTGCCACCCTGAACCAATCCCTTTTCCATAAGCGGCTGCACTTCCTCATAGAACACAAAGGTTCGCGCGGGAGCGATCTCGTTCCGGTATGTCTCCTCATTGATATCCACACTGAGGTATTGGGTGAATTTTCCGGTATGGTTGGCGTTGGTGCAGGAAACTTTGAATCCGTCATAAGGAAAGGCGGCGATGTAGCCGTCGCCTTTGGTGATCATGATGGGCTCTTTCAGTTCGAAGAGGCTGCGTTTGGATTCCTGTTCCTGACGCCCGGCACGCTCGATGAGATCCATGAAAATACGGGCGCTTCCATCTCCGATGGGAGGCTCATTGGAATCCATCTCGATGATGGCGTTGTCGATTCCGCAGCCGCGCAAGGCGGAGAGGAGGTGTTCGACGGTGTGGATGGAAATGGCACCGTCACTTAGCGTGGTGGCGCGTTCGACTTGTTTAACCAGCTCGACTTGGGCATTGAGCACCGGCTTGTCCTTCAGATCGATGCGTTTCAGGATGATGCCGTTATCCACAGGCGCGGGTTTGATGGTCAGTGTGACTTTGCTGCCGGTGTGCAGTGAGGTTCCCGCTACACTGGATTCTTTGATCACCGTTTTTTGATTAATGGCTGCCATGTTTATTTTGCCCTTTTTTGTTTGATACTCCACCCCTGCGCTCCTCAGCGATACAACGCACCGCAAGCCGAGGAACATAACAGAGTGAATTTCATGTTGGCAAGCAGTCCGTTGTCGGTCTAAACCCGAAATATGGCTTCAGCAAAAGGATCGGAACGATGGGCCACCCGGATGGGGGTTATTCTGGCTGTCACCGGAAGCGCGGTGGGTCTGGGTAACTTTCTGCGTTTTCCGGGTTTGGCTTCACAGTATAACACCGCCGCCTTCATGGTGCCGTATTTGATTTCATTGCTCTTGGTGGGATTGCCTGTGGCATGGGCGGAGTGGACCATGGCTCGTTACGGTGGCAACCGGGGATTCCATTCCTGCCCCGGTATATTCAGACTGATCTGGCGTCAGAAGCTGTCCCCTTATTTAGGGGTGCTGGGGTTGATCGTTCCGGTCATGATCTACATGTATTACGTTTTTATCGAATCGTGGTGTTTGGGCTACGCGTTTTATTATTTAAACGGGACGTTGGCCCATTTGAAATCCGAAGGGGGCAGTTACACGGAATTTTTCTCTCAATACACCGGAATGACGGCAGATGGTTCCTTGCTGAGCTCGCTCACTCAGCCATCACTCCTTTTTCTGATCATCTGTGTCGTATTAAACTTTGTATTGATATATCGGGGGCTCAGTAAAGGGATAGAGTGGTTCTGTTCATGGGCCATGCCGGCACTGGTGCTCTGCGCTCTGATTTTGCTAGTGCGGGTTTTGACGCTGGGAACTCCTGACCCGGCGTTTCCGGATCGTAATGTGCTTAGTGCGCTGGCTTTCATGTGGGATCCCGTCCAAGCCGACTCCGGTTTTATGGAGTCCTTGATGAATCCACAAATGTGGCTCGATGCAGCGGGACAAATTTTCTTTTCTCTCAGCGTCGGCTTCGGGGTGATTATTACCTATGCGAGCTATTTGAGATCACAGGATGATCTGGCTCTTAGTTCCACCACGTCGGTGGCGGGAAATGAATTTTGTGAAGTAGCGTTGGGAGGCATGATCATTATTCCGGTGGCCTTCCTGTTTTTGGGCGCGGAGATGACGCGTGAGGTGCGGGGTAGTTCGTTTGGTCTGGGCTTCGAGTCACTGCCCCTGGTATTTGAAACCATGCCTGCCGGGCGCTTCTTTGGGTTTGTATTTTTCTTTCTCCTGTTTCTTGCTGCAATAACAAGCTCGCTATCGATGCTACAGCCTGCCATTGCCTTTCTCGAAGAGGGCTTGAACTTGAACCGGAAAGGTTCAGTTGCCATTCTCGGATTCATCACGGTCATCGGAACACTGTTTATTGTCTATTTCAGTAAAGATGCCACCGCGCTCGATACCATCGATACGTGGGTGGGCACCCTGTGTATCTTTATTCTGGCCACCGTGCAGATCGTTCTTTATGGGTGGGCATTGGGTAGCGACCGGGGTTATCAGGAATTACACACCGGAGCCAACATCCGTATACCCGCATTGGTCAAACCCATCCTTAAGTGGGTTACCCCCATTTTCCTGTTGGTGATTTTCGGTGCCTGGTCGAATAAAAAGCTAATTCAGCCACTGCTTAAAGATGGCTGGAACGGTTTATGGGAATCCCTTTTTCCCAATGCGGTGGCCGCCTACTCCATGGGATTTATTGGGTTAGTTTTTCTCTTTTTTCTGCTGCTGATCCACCAGGCAGTGGCCCGCTGGAATAAAGAACATCCTCTAGAAGGAATTCAACCATGAGCACACTGGGATGGCTTATTATGATTACCGCCGTAGGTGGCACCACGGGGTTTTTGCTGTGGTGTTTGGTGAGCGTGATGCGAACCAAGGAGCCTCACGTCCACAGTCCGCTAGATATCGACCCCGGCGATGGTGACCCCAAGGATCACAGTTAAGATCACGAATGCTTTCATATCCGGCCTGTTGACAGGAGTAGAAGCGCGCTCACCATTACTTAGTGCGCTTCATACTCTTCTCAAAACCTCAGATCACAGTCTTTGCCCTTGTAATAGCCTTTTGCTCTACCGGGACTACAAAGGCGGATCCGTGGCTTGATCATCCCCAGTGGGATGATGGTAAGGCCGAGGTTTCCACCTATTCCGCTGAACGATTCCATTATGGACGCCTTTACCCCTCCGAGGTGATTCATTATTTAGTCAAAGAAACATTCTCGAAAACCGACTTGGTTAAAATGGAATCCAGCGATTCCCGGCACGCTCGGGATCCTCATGACGCCATAGATGTCATCAAACTCAATCAAGTCGTTACCACCCCTACCGGCAGCTACACGTATCACCAAATGCACAGCGCATTTTGGAATAAAAAGGATGGGGCCTTACTGAAATTCACCGTCAGTCATCACGAAGCCTGTGGAGCATCTTACCAACAGGGTCTTTTTCAAAAAGGCATCTTCCACTTTACGGCTCACACGTATTGGCAGGATCGACATGATGTGCGTGAATCCTTTGAGTGGTCGGGTAGTGATTGGTTTCACGATGAGTTACCCGTGCAGCTCCGTCGTCTGGTGGCCGGAAATCTAACACCACCGAAGCAGATCAACCTCTGGCCGGGCACTCTTTCCTCCCGCGCTCCCGTGATGAAGTCGCAACCCGCAGTTCTTGAGATCAAAACATTTACCGCGCGACTCCGTTTTGAGGACGGCAGCGGCCAGACTCTTACCTTTTCACCCGACTGGCCGCATGTGCTGACCGAATGGAAGCAGCAGGATGGAAGCTCGCTGAAACTTCTTAAAACCCAACGTCTGGATTATTGGAATTTCCACCAGCCGGGCGACGAAAAACGACTGCGCGTCCCTTAGCCGGTAAGAATCGTAGAAAATAAGCACTCAGGCCGACTGACGAAGTCGTTCTCTGAATGCCGCCAATTGATCCGCCCCACTCTGCTGATCCACGGGTTTACGAAATTCTTCTGGAGAAATTCGCTCCATCGCGTCCTCGGGCAGCTCATTTAGAAAACTTGAGGGATGGCACGGCTCCTCCTGTCCATAACGCCGACGTGAACCACAATGCGAAATCGATAAAACCTTTTTAGCCCGGGTAATACCCACATAAAAAAGCCGTCGTTCCTCATCAATGTTATTTTCCAACTTACTGCGATCATGCGGCAGCACACCCTCTTCCACCCCGACCAGATAAACTCGGGGAAACTCCAATCCTTTAGCCGAATGAAGGGTCATCAACGTCACTCCGAATCCGTCCCCGTCCTTTTTTTCCCTGCGTTGATTAGGATCCTCTGAATCACGCAATAACATGGCATCCAAAAACTCCCGCAGATCACCTGTTTTCTGCTCCTGATATTGAGCGAGAGCATTGACGACTTCTTGGATGTTCTCTAACCGGGATGCGGTTTCATTAGCATCCTTACAGGTTCGCCGGACATCCGCTGCGTAGGCGATATCGTCCAACAACCGTTTGAGCGTTTCCGACCAGGAGGGTTCCTGCTGAAAGAGTCCACGGTATTCATTGATCAAAGACTGGAACGCACCCACTCCCACCGCACTGCGGGTGTTTCCACCGGCCTGCTCGATTTCCCTCCAGACTGAGCGGTGGTTCTCTTTACTTCGGGTAAGCAAATCCTGCGCGGCCACTTTTCCGATGCCTCGGGCCGGAACATTCAGAATCCTCAAAAGGCTCACATCATCCTCGGGATCGATGCATACAGCCAGATACGCCAGCACGTCCCGCACTTCGCGCCGCTCGTAAAACTCCTGCCCGCCCACCACCCGGTAAGGCACTTCCCGCTGGCGTAACGTCTGCTCGAAAACGCGTGAAAGGTGGTTGGCCCGGTAAAGGATAGCCGCATCTTCCCAGCGAATTCCATCGCGGTGTCGGGCCTGCATAATATCCGCCGCCACCCAATCCGCCTCTTCCTGGTCATTCAGCGCACTCACCAAACGGATGCTTTCACCGGCAGGGCCGGACGACCACAACTCTTTACCATGCCGCCGGGCATTGTTACGGATGACTGCGTTGGCGGCTTTGAGAATTTTTGGGGTGCAGCGGTAGTTTTGCTCAAGTTTGACGATTTTAGCACCCGGAAACTGTTCGCCAAATTCCAGAATGTGACTGCTCTCCGCACCGCGCCAGCTGTAGATGCTCTGGTCATCGTCACCCACTACGCAAACGTCCCTCTCATCGGATGCCAAGCGACGCACGATGTCGAACTGAAGCCGGTTGGTATCCTGATATTCATCCACTAGAATGAAGCGCAGCCGTTGGCGCAAGGCACGCCGCACTTCAGGATAGTCGGTTAACAATTCGAGCACTTTTAACAAAAGGTCATCAAAATCCAGCGCGTTGCGAGCGCGCAAGGCCTCCTCATACCGGGCCCACACCCGTGCGGCTCCTGCGGCCTGCACAGCCGGTGATGCCCGATCTGGAGTCAGTCCCTGATTTTTGGCGCGGCTGATCACCGCCAGAAATTTACCCGCCTCCGCCGCATTGGGCGCAATACCGCAGGAACTTAAAGCCTCTTTTAAAACCGATATTTGATCGGAGGCCGCCATAATGGAAAAATTACGTTTATAGTTCAGGTGCTCAATCTCTTGCCTAAGCACCCGGGCGCAGAACGAGTGGAAGGTGCTGGCGGTCAGTTTGCGCAAATCCTGAGGTGATCTTAACCCGCGGGCCAGACCCTCAAAACGCTCTTTCATTTCCCGGGCCGCTTTGTTGGTAAAGGTTAAGGCAAGCACCTCGGAAGGCTCAGCGCCGGAGGCAATCAAATAAGCCATCCGGTGAGTGATGACGCTGGTTTTACCGGTGCCTGCTCCGGCCAAAACCAGCAAAGGCCCCCGCGTGGTGGTGACCGCCTCGCGTTGGCTGGGGTTGAGCGTGCGCAGCAGTGATTCCATGGGGGCAGGAGCCTAACGATCCTTAAGGTGATGTCAAAGGAGTTGGCGGCAACCTCTCCAGCCACTAATCTTCTTTATGCCATGCGTGCTGCGAAACGATGACACTCCCTTGCCTGATGCGCGGCAGGCTGATCCGGAGGGTTTGGTCGCTATCGGAGGTGCGTTGAGCCCATCCCGACTCATCGAAGCCTACCGCAAGGGCATTTTTCCTTGGAGCGAAGATCCGGTGACCTGGTGGTCTCCTCCCCAACGCGCGGTTTTCCTTCCCATTTCCTTGCGGCTCCAGAAATCACTGATCAAAGTTCTACGTAGGTCGGACTTCACACTGACCTATGATCGCGCATTTGCCGAGGTCATCGCCTCGTGTGCCTGTAGGCCCAAAAATGAATCCACTTGGATTGGCCCAGTTTTTATTGAAGGCTACACCTCACTTCACCATCTCGGAGTGGCACATAGCGTCGAATGCTGGCAAGGGGAAAAACTGGTAGGTGGGCTCTACGGACTGGCCATAGGCGGACTTTTTGCCGGTGAATCCATGTTTCATCGAACACCTCATGCCTCTAAAGCCTGCCTGCTAGCACTCTGCCATCACCTCAACCGTCAGGGTTATGATCTGATTGACTCCCAAGTGCCCAACCGGTTTACCCTACAAATGGGTGCCCGCATGATCGACCGCCGGGATTATTTAGGTGTGCTTAAGAGCACCATTGACCGCCCGGTTCACTTTGACGCGCCAGCGGAATCCATAGCGGCATCCACCCTTCTGCCATAACGCTCCATCCACTGCACCGCCTCCGCCCATTTCTGGTGCCGCGCCCCATACTCTGCGGCCATGTAATCCAGATACAGCGGGCTGTTGGGTGCGGCAAGTGTCTTACGAATCATCTCCATTCCAAAGTCCATAGAAAACTCTTCGGAATCATATTTTAACCACGAATACAGAACCACAGGATCGGCCTGACCCAGGCGCAGGCGTCTCAAGCGTTCCACTCGCACACCTTCATCTTCTGATAAATCCGGCATCACCGGTGCGGGCAGACGTTCTTTCATAAAGTGATAGGCTTCGGCATGATGGCCCGTTGCAACGAAAGAGGCAACCCGAACCCCCCATCCAGCGGAAAGCCATTCCGGACGCTGGTGCAGGAAGTCCAACACCTCCTCACGGCCACCTCGCGAATCCCAGCTCGTTAACAACCTCCGCATGAAGCGGCGATCCTCCACAAGATCCACCCGCAGACGGTTGATGTGCGCAGTTCTTAATCGCGTGAAATCCTCATCTGGAAGTTGTTCCAAGACCGCAAAACGCAAATCCTCCCGACGACTTGCCATAAACAAAAGCACTTCACGCAACTCCGGTTTGTTCGATGCGGCCCGCATCATTTCGGCAAATAATCCTCCCTCATCCACCGTGCGACGATCCAGTGCTTCCTTCCAAACCCTCCATGTGCGGGCCAGGTCGCCTTCATGCAGCCATAAGCGGCCCTCCTCGTAAGGCAATAAGGAATAAGTAGGCTCCAATGCACGTGCCACCCGGAAAGAGTGCCACGCTCCCTCAGAACCATGATCTGTCCGTAAGCGCGCCACACCCTGCATGTAATGCAACTCCCAGTCCAAGGGGGACACCCGCACGGCTTGATCGACGGCAATAGCGGCTCGTTGCGGCTCATCAGTCATTCGGTTGCCCCAGCTTTTCTTAACTTCATCCACCCAGGTTGAATTGGGCAGGTAAAGCCCGGTCGACCAAGGCAGCAGAAACCAAGCAGTTAGTGCCAAACAGAACCCGCTCCAACCGAACCGCCTCCAGGCGGGTTCAGCTACCGTGGCCCCCGGAGACGGAAACGAGGTTCGCTGCACGGGCCAGCTCAAACGCACATACAATAAAACCATCCAGAGTGTCCCCCATCGATGACCCGACACATCCACCAGGCCATGCGCCAGAAACAACAGCGTCACCAAAAACGCGGCCGACCTCAGTCTCCGGCCCGACCCTTTATGGCTGCCTAGATAAGGTAAAAGCCACTCCACGATGACCCAGAAAAGCAACACCAAGCCGATCAGCCCATGCTCGGACGCCCACCACAAATAATCATTCTCCGGATGCAAAACCCTTGCCTCCTTCAACAATACCGTCCGCTCCAGTGCAAACATCTCAGAAAAATTTCCCGCCCCCACCCCGGTCATCGGATATGTGCTCATCAATCCCAATGTGTCCTTCCAGACCTCCGAGCGTCCGGTGGCCTCAATCAGCCCGCTCGACGATGACTCCACCGTTCCGACCCAGCGATCCAGCGCGGATCCACCAAAAAACAGAAAGAGTGACAGCATCAATAAAGCAGCGGAAAAAAGCACCGCCGCATGGGACTTCTTGCGGGCCAATGACCATTGCCAAGCAGACCAAATCAATACCCCCACCAGAAACAACAGAACGCCGGCGCGCGACCCGTTCCACACCGCACACCCCAATAGAAAGAGGCTGGCCGTGACCCAGATATACGCCATGAACCTGCGGTTTCGTAACTCATGAGCACCAAGGGCTAACGCCATCACCCCGGCCAAGCCGAACAGGTTCCCGCTCTGGTTGCGATTGGGGAAAGGACCCAGCCCGCCCTGCACATCCCACCAGGTGCATCGTCCGCCATCCAGGCGCATCCACACCGCCCATCCTCCTAACACCACCACGCTGGCCAACGCAAACCGAAGTGCGGATGAAATTTCCGAGGAGGACCACTTCTGCCCGAACAAACACAGCATCCAGCCACCCAGCAGTCCTGCCAAAAAGAGCTGCTCCAACAACACCCACGCCTGGGGGTGGCGAAACACTCCGGGCTCCAATCCAGCATGGGTCAGATCAGCATGCCATACCCCCGCCAGGGCAAAAGGAAGAAATCCCAATAACATCCAAAACGCTATCGCCAGTAGCGCCCAGCCTTTGCGACCACGCAAACCTTCCCACTGGAGAGGATAGAGACAACCATAACATGCCACTACCAGTGCCAGCAGTCCGATTTTCCAGCCGCTCAAGTCCCCGCCGAGCCAGGCTGGAAGCGTGCTGACCAAGCCCACTGTCGCCGCCCGTTCTTTATGCATCGCATTCATCGGCTACCTTCCGTGGTGTGCGTCATTGAATGTTGTTTCGTTTGCTCAAGTTAATACCTTAGCGTTCCTACGTAGTTCATCTATCACCACCGCCGACGATACGCCTGACGCCCCAGCGTTGGTACGCGGCTTCAAGTGCTGGTCTGAAACAATCCGCCAGCCGGCGGCGGTGGTTGCGATCCATTTTCGAGCTTGGAACCCATAAGACCAAACTATCAGCTTGGCGAAAATCCAGCACCACCTCTTCATATTCCCCTTCTGTAGGTCGCTGCACATGAAGACCACAGCGGTTCAACATGGCTTCGATACACGCGGAAAATTCCTCCGGAGTCCGGCAGTGCAAAGCTTCCAGTTCGGCCAACCGTGCAGAGGCCAGCACATAACGCACTTCCTGACGTCTTCCAAAAGATTGGACCACCTGCAAATCCAAATCCGCCCAGCTCCAGACGTAACCCAGATAACGCACCGCCAGCACCAATAGCAAAAATAAAAAACCCACTGCTATGGGCAGCGTCCGTCCCTGACTCCAAAACACGCTCAAGGCCAGCACGCTGAGGGTCACCGTTACGAAATACATCAACAACACCAGCCGCCGCTCCGAAAATCC
Organism: Methylacidiphilales bacterium; assembly: GCA_050329585.1. Taxonomy (GTDB): domain Bacteria; phylum Verrucomicrobiota; class Verrucomicrobiia; order Methylacidiphilales; family JBCBYL01; genus DAIPIT01. Next base: position 25,945 of record JBHJOR010000070.1, read on the forward strand.
CAGCCCCTTCAGCCGGTGGTGAATATGCTCTGCGTCCGGACGGAAAAGGGGGAACCCGCGCACCGCTCTCCGGATCAACGCCAGCAAGGTGTCCATGATGGGTAGTCCCAGCGCGATCACAGTCACCAATAACACCGCCGCTACCGACCCCTTTTGCGAGCTCTGTAATGAAAGAGCCGCAATGCCATATCCAATAAAATACGCGCCGCCGTCACCCAGAAAAATTCGCGCCGGGGGAAAATTGAAACATAAAAATCCTGCCAGCGCCCCTGCCACCGCCAGTGACACCGCCGCCACTTCGGTGAGCCCGCCGGTCCATGCCACATAACCGAGCGTCACGTAGAGAAAAAAGCCCAGTCCCCCGGCCAACCCGTCCACCCCGTCGATTAAATTGATGATATTCGGCACCGATATCAGCCAGATCACCGTTACAAAAAACGATAACCAAGCCAGATTGATTTCCAGTTCACCCATCGGCACCGTCAGCACTTCGATCCGCAACCCCATGAAATAGGCAAGGGTGGCGATGGCTAGCTGACCGGCCAGTTTCATCCGTGCCCCGATGGGCCGGAAATCATCCATCAAGCCCAGTAAAAAAATCAATCCTGAGGTGAAAAGAATGGCCGACCATGTTGTAAAGGCCCGCTCGGCGATGAAGGGCACCAGCAGCATCATCAAGACGAAGACCAGAAAGATCGGCATGCCACCCAAACGTAAAATCGGGCCGGCATGTTTTTTACGATGCGAATCCGGATGATCCACCCCGATTGAAAATGGCCAAAACCGGATTAGCAGCGCGGTCAATAGGGCGGTCAACCCCAGACTGGCTAGGAAAAAAATCATGATCCGGATCATAAAGGAGTCGCCTTGGCCTCCGCTGCCCAACGACTCCATCTATCCAAGCCTCGTGTTCGCATGAGGTCAACGCATTCCATCAGCGCGCCATGCTGTTGCGCCGTCCAACCCCGCTTCAAATCCGAGGCATGCACCACGTTCATGATCCAATGGGCTGCCTCCACGGCCTGTCCGGGTGTCAAATACGCCGCTCCTTTGAGTTGGCATTTCAGATCGTCTTTCCTATCGTCCTTCAGATCGTCATTCCGATCGGCCTTTAAATGGTTCCTCAATTCTTCAAGAGGATGAGTGGCGTCCTCCACCGGCCCGATCCACAGAGCCGGAGCGCCCAGAGAGGCCATCGCTCCCACCAGCGCCCACTTGCTCGGCCAGAGAAGACCCGACGCTTCGGGCCGCAACGTCACCACCCGAACGGCGGCGCCAGCGATCACTTCGAGCAATTGATCCGCTTCGACACGTCCCCGGCATTCCACCCGCTTCAAACCCTGCCGTGAAGCCTCAGCGCGGATCCGTTCCCAACCGCTGCCGCTTCCTTGCACGCACAGGGTCCAATCGTTACCATGCTTTTCCAGTTCTTCTTGAATAGCCAACAGAGTATCCACATCGTGGGCCCGTCCCAGATTACCGGAATACAGCCAGACCTTTTCCGCTGTTTGATGAGAGATGGGCTGAGAGAACACGAGCGGATCGGGCCAGGGATAAACCACCTCGGCTTCCACATCGTAACGCTCAGCCAGGATTTTTTTCATGGCAGGGGAAACCGCCACCACCCGTTGACAGCGCATCAACGCGGCTCGCATCCACATCCGCGCCCAGATCCATACCCATCCGGGCAGTCGTACCCCCAAAGCGTGGGCCACATCGGGATACAAATCCATGACCCAATGCCAAACCGGCGCTTTTCGCAGGATGCCCACCCCCACTCCTAAAAGCAGCACCATGGCCGGAGAAGAAAACACCACCACCCGTTGCACATCCGGCACCCGCAATGCGCGCCAAGCCAAGTCCCACCATGCCCGTGCTTCGCTGAACGCGCGGAGTGCTCCCCGGTGTTGGCTCTGGTAACCAAGGCCCGCACAAATCTCCACCTCATATCCTTCTTCCCTCCACCGTGCGGCTAAATCTCCCACCAGTCGGGCCGTCGGAGATAAATCCGGAGGGCCGTAACGGTTTATGATCAATAGCTTCATGCGCGGTGTGGCTCGCGGTTTTCCGGCGCAGGTGCCACCCGGGCCGGAACCCCGAACACTTTTGCCCCGGCGGGCACATCGCGGAGCACCACCGCACCCGCACCAGCTAGAGCACCCTTACCAAGAGTCACTCCCGGCCCGATAAAGGCCATCGCGGCCACCCAGCAACCGTCCTCAATATGAATGGGAGCCGTTTCCAGTGCGAAGCCCGGATCCCCATGGCGGTGCGAACCCGTGCACAAAAAGGCCCTTTGGGAAAGGCATACATTGGATCCGATCCGCACCGGTGCCAGAGAGAGAATCATCACTTCTTCCCCAAGCCACACGTCATCGCCCATTTCCAGCCGCCAGGGAAAGGAGATATTGACCCCCGCTCGAATCACCGCCCGTTTACCAATCCGCGCTCCAAAACAGCGCAGCACCCAGGCCCGGAACCCGGAAGGCATGTGCCACAGTGGTTGGAAAAATAATCCCTGGCACAACCGCCATAACGCCTCTTTGAAAAAGGAGGCTCCGCGGTTAAAGCTCCGGTTATCGTAGTGTTCCATGGTTTGTCTTTCGGTCATCAATTGGGTTCATGGGTTTGATCCGTAGAACGGTCGAGTAGAACCGCCACCATCACCAACCGTTGCCACCACCACGTCCAATGCCCTGCTTCGTCCCGTTTGATGCGGAACAGGCGCACCGCTTCCTCGGGAGCCGATTCCATTAACTCGATCACCCGCGTGCGGTTTTTTTCCGGGGTGGCCGCCGTGTCAAAATACCATTCCAGGTCCGGTTGCTTCAAGGGCAGGATTTCCCGATGCAGCACGCGCATCCCCACATGGCCACACAGGTGCACCCACTGGAGAGGACGGATCAACCGTTTCTGCGTGGGATCCAAATGCTGCCGGACTTCGTTCAGCCACGCCTCGGCCTCAGGGTGATGTTCCTCCACGGTGGCGTCGATCAAAACCAAATGCCCACCCGGACGCAACACCCGTGACGCTTCCATACAAAAACTGGCCGCACAGACCAGATGGTGGGCGGCCATGCGGCAGGTGATCAGGTCAAACCAGGCATCCGGATAAGGCAGGTGTTCGGCCGGATGCTGCGTGGTTTGAAGTGCCACGCCTGCGGCGCGGGCGGATCGACGCGTGTCTTCCAGCATGGCCGCGGACACATCTGTGGCCGTCACCTCCGCCGCTAACCTTGCAAAATACAGCGCCGCATGGCCCGGGCCCGTTGCCACATCCAGCATGCGAAGCCCGCGCACCGATCCCAAAACCCGACGGACGGCATTCAAATCCGAGGTGTCGGACATAAGCTGATGGGATCCAGAGTGCCCGCCGGGAAATCTGTCAGGGTTTCCGAACGGATCCGCGGCGGCGGTCTGGATTTCTGCTCGCATCAACTTAATCCTGCCTGCCCGGTTCGTTGAAATAAAACTTAATCTTTCGTGTATCGTTGTGAAAAAACAGTCAGGGCTTCGGTGTGGCGGCTGTCGAGGTGTCTTGAAACTAATTCCTGTATTGTTTGAATGCACCGTAGATATGATCCGTCATAATGTTATGATACGTTCTGTGCGCGGTTTCATCTTTCTCTCTTTCATGTTGTCATGGTTGGCTGTTCCATCTGCCTATTCCAAACCTGCAGACATAGCCAACAATCTGGTTCGCTACTCCAATGGCAAATTCAAACCGGTCAGTGGTATGTATCTGACCTCTGCAAAATATGTAGCGTATTACTATTCGGCTTACTGGTGCCCGCCCTGCCGTGAGTTCGCTCCGGAGCTGGTGACGTTCTACAATCAAATGAAAGCAACTCACGGCGATGCCTTCGAGTTGATCTTTATCAGTGGCGATCACTCGGAATGGCAAATGGCTCTGAGCATGGGAAAACATCATGTGCCTTGGCCTGCTCTCGATTTCAAGAAGCGCAATTCCAACACGGTCGTCAAACACGCCGCCCAAGGCATGCCCTATTTGGTGGTGCTCGATAAAATGGGTAATGAAATATTGGGCAAAGGAACGGAGGATTGGATCCATCCCGAAGATCTTTTGCCCCGGATCAAACAACTCCCCCTTTGAATGATGCTCCGCGGATCGATGCTGTGTACCACAGAGACTCCGCACATTCTTTTCTGAAACACTTGTGTTCCAACCAGTGCCGCTCTAAGATAAATCTTCATGTTCAAGCCCAAATGGATCCAATTTAAGTGGGATCTTTCCACCCTACCCGACGATATCACCCCTCCCGAGATCAAAGGTGATCTGCGACTGGCCGAAAAAGAGGATCGCGAGGCCTGCCTCAACGTCATCCGCCACGCCCTGATGAGCGAACGGGCTTGGGGAGGAGATATCGACCGCTTCGAAGAAGATCTGGACGAGCTTTTTCCCAAGGCCTTTTCCGCCGATCACGAGGCTGAAATCGTGGTATGGGAAGATGGGCGTCGCATTGTGGGACTCAGCTCGCTTTACCCGAACGCCGACAGCCCCCGCCAGCTTGTCTCCGGTGTCTGTATTTTTGAGGAATACCGCTGCCGTGGAGGTGGCAAAGCACTTCTGCTGCGCAGCCTCCAGCGTCTCAAAGCCCGCGGGCTCTCCACCGCCTCCGTCATCACCCGCCAGAACATCACCGCCGCTAAATTTCTCTACCCGAAGTGGAACCCCTCCCAGCAGATCCTCGAAGAACTGCCGACGTGGAATTTGGCGGTAGCCAAATAAACCTGCGTCTCCATGTCCTCTGCCGTCCCCTCATATGATTTCGTAGTCGTCGGCGCAGGCAGTGCCGGATATGCCGCTGCCCGCACCGCCGTCGGCCTTGGCCTCAAGACCGCCGTGGTGGATGGAGCCCGTCACTTGGGTGGCCTCTGCATCCTGCGGGGCTGTATGCCCACCAAGGCCTTGCTCGAATCCGCCCACCGCCTCCATCAAGCCCGCCGTGCCTCCGAATTTGGCCTGCGCCTTAAGGGCTCCATCGAGCCTCACTGGAAAAAAGTCGTTCACCGTAAAAATATCCTCATTGAGGACTTCGCCTCCTACCGGCGCGATCAGCTTCATGCCGGGAATTTCGACTTCTTTCACGCCACCGCCTCGTTTGTGGATGCCCATACTCTGGCGCTGACTCCGGTGGAAGCGAAAAACAAAAACAAGGTGCCCGGCACCCTTACCCTGCGCACCGCCCTCATCGCCACCGGTTCCAAAATCTCCCTGCCCTCCGTGGAAGGACTGGGCGATGTGGAGGCTCTGACCAGTGACAACGCCATCCATCTCACCCGCCCACCTCAGTCCCTCATCGTGTTGGGAGGCGGACCCATCGCGGTCGAATTTGCCGATTACTTCCACTGCATGGGAGTTCGCGTCACCCTCATTCAACGCAGTCCCCACATCCTTAAGTCCATGGATGAGGAGGTCAGTGCCGAAGTGGAAAACGCGTTCCGACATGACGGTATGACCGTCTTCACCGGCACGGAATTGCAGGCGGTGGGCAAAAAGAAAAACAAAAAATGGGTGCGCTTCCTACACGGGGGCGAAGTCAAAGAAATCAAGGCGGACCAGATTTTAAACGGCCTGGGGAGGGAACCCATGACCGATGGCCTGGGACTCGAACCCTTCCATCTCAAGCGGCGTGCGCGCGCCCTCGCCGCCAACCTTCACATGCAGACCTCCCTGCCCCATCTCTTCGCCGCGGGCGATGTCTGTGGCCCGCATGAAGTGGTGCACGTGGCTATCCAGCAAGGAGAAACCGCCGCCCGCAACGCCGCCGCCCTTATACGGGGAGAAAAAAAACTACCCTCCCGCATGGACTACCGGGTGCCGATGGAGATTGTCTTCAGCGATCCCGAGGTGGCGTCGGTGGGCCTGACCGAGCGGGCGGCCAAGCAGGAAGGATACGAGGTGTTATCCGCTTCCTACCCGTTCAACGATCACGGTAAGTCGATCATTATGGGGGCAAAATTCGGTTTTGTGAAATGTGTGGCCGATGCCACCAACGGGCGGATCTTGGGTGCGCAGATCGTGGGCCCCCATGCCTCGGATCTGATCCATGAGTTTTCGGTGGCCATCACCCTGCGCTGCACCGTGGAAACATTCCTTAAGGTTCCGCACTACCATCCCACCCTGGCTGAAATCGTCACCTATCCCGTCGAAGAAATCGCCGAAGCCCGCAGCCAGCGCGTCTCACCCACTGCGAACGCAAAATGATGGCTTGGTATGAGTAGGAGCCGGAGCTATGGGCACCCAAACCTATATCCGCAGATGAACGCAGACAAGCGCAGATTTTTAGCTCCATGATGGGTGAAAACACGGATAAAAGAGCTGTAGAAGGGATCAGAAA
>JBHJOR010000015.1:0-44425 GCA_050329585.1 Methylacidiphilales bacterium
GAATACTGCGTTTTTCGCTGCCAGCCAGAACGATCGAACACAAAATACTATCACCCCTTGGATGATGATATACTTTACGGGCAAACTCGGTATCGCCGGGCAGAATCTGCTTCTCAGCCAGGGAGATTTCCTGATCCACCCCGATGTACGTTCCCAAGAAATCAGGCAACCCCATACGCACCCCGGATTGCGTTTCCGAGTTGGTGGCCGGAGAAAGCAGACAAAGCCCCAACACCAGAAAAGCTCCCGCCGGAGGCACTACCAGACGCCACCATCTGAAACAGGATTTGAGTGGTTCGAATGGAGGTCGATCCGAGAGCAGGTCAATAACCCTCAATTCTTTTGACCGATCTGCGTCCTTCACAACAAATCCTTTTTCTCGGTGGTGCCGGACTTTTGAATTTTTCTCCACGCCACCAAGGGATGATCCGGAAGCTTGTCCTCCAGCAGCCGCGCCAGCCACACCATTCCACCCAGTGCCACCACAAAAACAAAAAATCCAGAGGCCATATGAAACGCGGTTGGCTCCTCCTCAGAACCAATGGCAAAATCAGAACCAAACCACAACGTGCCAAAGGTCAGCATTAAAATACGACCAAAATTACCCATCACCGCCAGGGGTGCCGCACACAAAAAAAGTGCCCATTGTTTCCACATCACTTTGAGCGAAAAATAGGCATACAGAGCCGTGACCATCGTCAGCGCAAAAAGTGACCGGATACCGCTGCAGGGATTAGCCACATCCAACGCGAACTTCCCGCCTTGGGGAATGCCGCGGGCAAAATCTGGAGCCGATACGATGGAGGTTCCCACTTTTACGTTGGCCACCCCCACCATATTCAGGAAGACATGTGATATCTCAGACATTAACAACCGCAAGGGAAAGGCCAACATCCCATCCAAAAAGGGGAAAGGCCATGCGAAAACCAAAAAAGCAAAGGGAAACAATACCGCCCGCAGAACCTGCCACCCCAGAAACCAAAGTATCAATGCCCCTATCGTCAGATGAATAATGATGAAGCTGAACGCCACAATATCAATTTGAAAGCCCACCCAAAAAGCCAGTGCGGCCAGCCCCAGTGCCACTCCGCCATCCCGGGATTCCGGCCGGATCTCTGCCATTAATAACGCACTGCGATTCAAATAAATCAACACCATGCAGATTACCGGCACAAAAATGCTATGTTCCCATTCCGGCATATTATGCCACATCCACCACAAATTGGAGAAAACCGGCACCGCGTTGGAACCATATCCTGATCCGTAAGGAAAAAAGGCAAACGCGATCAGCAAAACCAGTATTCCAGAACCTGCGCCCAACCAGAAAGGATAAAGATGGGGATGCTTAAGTCGGTTCGGATCCATAGATACTTTAGCTAATTTAGCTTCATCCCGCTTGGCATCAATCTATAAATGTTCGGACACGCTCCACTACTTCATCCACACTGACCGAATCGGCCAGACTCCTGCCGCGCAATTTAAGCCAACAACGCCAGAACCGACCCGTGGTAGCTTGACCCACCACCCCCGCCTCATTTTCATACGGAGCAAACCAGCAAGGATTCATAGATCCGAAAATACTCACCACTTTTTTACCCAATGCCGCACCCAGATGAGCCGCAAACGAGTCATGACACACCACTCCCTGCGCGGCATTCACACTTCGCGCCAAGTGATCCAATGTCGGACACACCACAACCCGTGCTCCACGTTCTCCCGACCATGTCATACCGGGCGGCAGCACCACCAATACCGTAATCCCCAAAGCATCATTCATGATCCGCGCCAACAAATCAAAGTTCCTCATTGCCCACCTCCGGCAAGGCACGCGGGCACCGGGGTGGATGATCCAGTGACACGTTCCTTCGCTCAGCCAATCCTGCATCGCTTTTTGCCACTCCTCATCGAGTGCCTCCGTCCCGATATGAAACCACGGAAGTTCGGTTCGAAATGGAACTCCCAAGTCATCAGCGATCCATTGCCAACTCGACAGATGTGAACACCAACGGCTTGATCGCTGTAGCGGTCGCGTTAATAAGTTTCCACCTGACCATTTCGCCCCCTGTTGCCACATCCAAGCTGCAATACGTTTAGGCCATTCCAGTGCTGCTTCATCGGCAAAATAATTATTCGTGTTTACCGGGTAACCTACTCGGTTCGGGATACCCAGATCACGCATTAAACCATGGACCCGGGGGTCAGCCCAGCCGCACACCCCCACCTCCACCTGTTTCCAATCTTTCAAACGACTTAATCCAGCCGCATCTCCTGCTCTCCAGCGCGGCTCCCATTCTAGGATGCTCACTGCGTCGCCCAGCCAACGGAAGACCGGTGCCGCTGCGGCACGACAGCACACGGTAACCTCATACTGTTCCATCGCACCGCGCAGAAACGGAAAAGTAAGCAGGGCATCACCCAAATGATGGAAATCAAAACAAACCAACTGCGGTTTATTCTTCCCGGCACGTTTCATAGATGAAGCTTTGCACGGAATTTACCCCATCTGCACAACAACCGTCTTTTCATGTGATACCATCGAGCACCCCCGCAGCGCATCCAACGCGCTTTGTGTTCAAAGGCTTTACCTAAACCGTAAACCTCGGTCATACATGCCGTCTCTTCCCATGCCGCTACCAGAGCGGCAGAGGTCTTGGCATCCGGGTGAAGGCGACAGGTAGCTAATGGCTCTGGTATATATCGCCACCGGGTTCCGCCGGACACCCGCAGCCAATACTCATGATCCATGCAATAACGCAGCCGGGCATCCAGGGCACCATATTGCTCATACACCCCCCGCCTCCAGAACACTGCAGGTTGAATGAGAAAATTATGTTGCTTCAATCGCTCAACGGAAAAATCACCCGCCCTTTTAACCCGTTTCCAACCCGAATCGCCTTCCAAAAAAAAACCGTCTCCATAAACCATATCCACCGAACGATCCGATTCAAAGGCCTCAGCCACCCGGGCCAAAGCTCCGGGCTCAAAATAATCATCTGCACATAAATAACACATGACCTCGCCAGTGGCCCGCTGCAATCCCTCATTGATCGCCGCCGTCTGCCCCTCGTCCGGATGCGAACGCCACCAAGCCAGATGCGAGGCATAACGATCTATTACCTTGAGCGTTTCGTCACTTGAACCCGCATCTGCTAGAAATATTTCCACCTCCACCCCGAAGTTGGGGCCTGCTTGCGCCAACACAGATTCCAAAGCCTCCGCCAAATAGCGGCCCTGATTCAACGAGGGGATCACCACCGAACATTTCATCTAGGTTCCCCCACCCGGAAACCAAAAGGCCGCCCCACAACTGCCCCGCGCCAAAAACAACCCATTGCATCCCGCACCGTTTTAAATGTGACTCCCTCGGTTAGAAAAAAGCGTTTAAAATTTCCCGGCACATACCGCCACATATGAAATGAGTGGGGACAGCGGAAACCCAGATAACTCAGATTTTGCAATAAAGAGAGAAACTTGCGGTAGCCCGCCAAAGTGGCCTGCGCCTCATCAGCGGGAGCCGGAGGCACGTGCGGCACATGTTGATCTGCTATGAAACAGGCGCCACACTGCGAAGCAATCCGCATGGAAAATTCTAAATCTTCACCCAGCAGCCAGAAATCCGCACGATGCGGCCCTACTTGCTCAAGTGCCTTACGCGTTACCATTTGACAAGCTCCGGTGGCCCAACAGCACCGGCGCGGCGTCGATCCGAAAACGTGCCACACGCGGCCAGGATCCACACTCTCGCGAATAGACGCACGCTGTGCCTTATCACATGGCTCCGGAAACGCCCACATTTGCCCCTGCGCGTCGATAAGCAGAGGAGCTGCTAAACCTGTGGCACTCACTTCCAACGCTTCCACCAATCGGGATGCCGCATCAGGGCCGGGCACCACATCATCATCTAGAATCCAAGCATGGGTCCACTCACCCTGCCACTCAAGAAGACGACATTCCGCCTGTCTCAGACCATCACCACATCCTAGATTGGCGGGTGAAGTGAGATACTCGACCTCCAACCCTGCTTCCTCACAGACGCGGAGGGTTTCAGCACAATCCCCATTGTCTACTACCAAGACGCGAACCGGCGGCAAGGTCTGTAATTTCAACGCCACTAACAGACGTTGTAAGCACTGATGACGCCTAAAGGTAGCCACCAGCCCTACCACCTTAGCCTGGGAAGGAAGAGGGCGGTCTGATTCCATCACCGGCGAGCCTCCTCAGAGCCTTTGCACTTTCTCACCATGGCGGGAGTCAATAAATCTTGAAAAATCTCTTCATAGGTATCGGCCACCGCATCCCATGAATAATGTTTCCGGGCGTGGGCATGAGCAGCATCGCGCTTTTGCTGTCGCCACTCCGGTTCATGCCAAGCTCTCTGCAAGCACTGCGCCAGTTTTTTGGCCTGCCCCAGCAAAGCGGAGTCATGTTCAGATCCTAGTATCCGAGAGTCCCGGTCTTCGGCCGTCTCATTCTGATCAAATGAGACGCCCGCGTCGCCAATCACATGTCGAGTTGCTGCACAATCCCGGTAAATGATGCAGGAGCCCATTCCCATTTGATCCAACAGCACCAGTCGCGTCGCCTCAATCTGTGACGGCAGAAGAAATGCTATGGCCTGACGGCTCAATTCCCGGTAGGGGGCTCCATAACGGGCACCGGCAAAAACCACCGCAGCTCCGGCTGGTTCGGCCAACTTATGCAAGTGGTTCCAGTAGTCCAGCTCGTATCCTGCATCTCCCAAAATCACCAAGCGTGGCAGCGGCTTAGTGTGGTTCCCTTCCTCCCGCTGAATGAATTCCAAATAACCTTCAATGGCCAGATGTGCCGCATTCTCCGGCGTGATGCGCCCGACAAAAAGGAAATACTCGTCTTTTTTCAAATCCCATTCCTGCAAGATTCCGCTTGGTGGTTCCTCGCCGTATTCCGGAATTCCATACGATACTAAACGAGGGCGACATCCATAGGACGTTTCATACCGGTTAGCGATTTCCAGGTTATCCGCGATGACGCAGTGCGCGACCCGCACCGCCTCCAGCTCACTCCGTTTCAACCAGAACCGTCCCACCGGCCCCCACTTGGCTCTTCGGTAATCCGCACCATCAACATTGATCATAAGTTTCACCCCTGCGACCCACGATAAAAATCGCGTCAGCGGTGCGTTGCCTACTCCGCATACATACAAAATGTCATATCCTCTCCACAACGTATCCATCAAACACAGGAAGGTGTGCACGGGAGTTTCTAGGCTTTTACTTCGCACAGTCGGATACCAGCGAATCCGCATTCCCTCATGCTCGCTGAAGGTCTGATCGTAGCTGGCCCGGCGATTGTATACAGTTACGGCATAACCACGACGAACTAAACGTTTTCCCAGCTCTTCTACCACGGTCTCAAAACCCGAATAACAAGCCGGAACGCCACGCGAACCCACAAAGGCCACCGAAACCGGACGATCTATTTTGCGCTCTGAAAAACCCATGCGCTCCTTGATCTCATACATCAAGAAGAGCGAATTGTATTTGAAATACCGAGGCCACAATCGGCGCGGCTCCTGATAAAGGCGATACAGCCAAGTCAGTCCCCGTTTCTGAATCCAATCCGGCGCAAAAGGGCGCCGTCCAGCCAACAGTTCAAAGGCATCGCCTACCGCGATGAAAACTCCCCGTTCGTGGCGGTGGAGGTTGCTGGCTATCCAACGCTCTTGCCGCTCGCCTCCCAGCGCCACCCAAACCACATCCGCACCACTTTCACGTATCACCCGTGCGTTCTCTACTTCGTCCGCTTCATCCCATTTACGGAAGGGTGGGGAATAAACACCGGCCACGCTGAGTGCTGAATTGAGTCTACAAGCCTCCGCTGTAAGTGCCTCCAAGGTCTCAGCTTTGCCACCAAAAAAGAAATGCTTCATTCCGGGAGGCGAGTGCTGAAGCACATAACGCATAAAATAGGGGCCATAAACCCTATCATTCAATGCGGCCCCACGACGGTTCAACGACCATACCAAAGGCATTCCATCGGGTAGAACCATGTCAAAACCGCGAATGACCGCACCAAAGGAACAGTCGTGCCTTGCTTGTGAGATGATATGCGTGTTGCTGGCACAGACCGACCTGGCACGTCCGGACGCTGCCAGCCGCAAAACGGCTTGGAACCCCGTTTCATAGGTGGCTACCGCCACCGGAGTTCCCAACACTGGCAAATGCTTCAACTGTCCCGGCACCTCATAAACTTAAATGCTGGGATTCCAAACGTCGATCTCCTATTCGCGCACACCGTGGAGATTATTTAGCTAACTTCAGTTCAGCTGCCGTTCTGTGCCCGGTGGCGTAAAAGATGATCAGTCAAAACCAACCACGTCATCGCCTCTACCATCGGCACCGCCCTGGGAAGCACGCAAGGATCGTGTCGACCCCGTGCTTTTAATTCGGCCGCTTTGCCTGCAACGGTTACAGTCTGTTGGGCTCTGGATAACGTGGCCACCGGCTTGAAAGCGACCCGGAAATGAATGTCCTCACCGTTGCTAATGCCTCCCTGAACCCCACCACTTCGATTGGTGGCGGTGCTGACTTTACCGCTTTTCATGACGAAGGCATCATTGTGCTCAGATCCTTTGAGCAGGGTACCGGCAAAGCCGGATCCAATTTCAAAACCTTTGGTGGCGGGCAGGCTAAGCATGGCTTTGGCCAGATCCGCCTCCAACCGGTCAAACACCGGCTCCCCCAGACCGGCAGGAACATTTCGGATCAGACATTCCACCACGCCTCCCACTGAATCACCTTGGGATCGCACACGCTTGATCAAACGGATAGCACGCCCGGCATCCGCACTGTCAGGCCAACGCATGATGTTGCCCTCCACTTCGGAAGCGGTTACCTGAGAACGTTCAAACTTTGCTTTAAGGGTGTGCACTTGGCTGACAAAGGCCACCACCTCAAGTTTTTTCAACCACTGACGAACCGCCTTGCGGGCCACCGCCGCTGCGGCTACCCGGCCAATGGTTTCCCTCGCCGAAGATCTGCCGCCTCCCTCCCAGTTGCGAATCCCGTATTTGGCCTGATACGTGTAATCCGCATGTGATGGTCGAAACATGGTCTGCATTTCCAGATACGCTCCGGGACGCTGATCTTCATTGGCAACCATGATGGAGATCGGGGTGCCCAAGGTTTTCCCTTGGAACGTTCCAGAAAGAATCCGACAGGTGTCCGACTCTTTGCGGGGGGTCACGATCTCGCTCTGACCGGGTCGCCGCCGATCCAACTCCGGTTGAATATCTTTTTCCGTCAACGGCACCCGCGGCGGGCACCCGTCAATCACTACCCCCACACCCCCACCGTGGGATTCTCCCCATGTGGTCACCCGAAAAAGTTTTCCGAAGCTGTTGCCCATAAAGTTTGAAACTTATCGTATCCGATTCTTCTGCCAAGCTCCGAGTTGGTTACGCCTTGTCAGAATCGCGCGATACGCGATGGTTTTTTCATGAAGCCTCTGCTCCTGTCTACCGATTTTGACGGCACCTTGCTCAATCACGATTTGAACCCTGCCGTACTTTCCCCCTCTTTTTTTGAATGGCTGACCTATGCGCGCAGCCTTCGACCGGTCATCTGGGTCATCAACACCGGACGAGACTGGCCCAGCCTTCAGCTTGAACTTGAAAAGCGCAGGGCTCCGGTGCTGCCCGATTGGGTAGTGCTTATAGAACGCGAAATCCACCGCGTCCAGTCCTGCGGATCACTCCAACCCCTGATCCACTGGAATCGTTTGTGCGAAGAATCCCACGCCGACCTCTTCCGCCGCGCCGACGCGGCCTTTGAAACAACGCGACAACGTCTGGCCCGCCACCCTGAACTTCAGTTAGTGGTCGATACCGGCTCCCCTCTGGGATTGATCGCACGCGATAACCAGCAGATCGACGCGCTGGAACCTGATTTGCAACCTCTGCTCACGCTTTTTCCTGAAATGCACGCCGTTCGTAACGATGTGTATATTCGTTTCGCCCATATGGATTTTCACAAAGGAAGCTGCCTGGGAACCGTGCTGGCCGAGGAAGGATTAAGTGCCGCCGAATGTTTCGCAGCCGGTGACAACCTCAATGATCTGGCCATGCTGGATCGCCGCTATGCCCACTACATCACTTGCCCCTCCAACTCGCTTCCAGAAGTCAAAAAACACGTTCAACTGCAGGGAGGGTGGGTCGATCCATCACCCGCAGACGAAGGCATCGTTAATGCGTTATGCTATTTTTTTCCCGAACTTTCTCCAAGCTCCCGCACCGGTCGTGTTTCCTCGTCAGGTTGATTTGCCCGCCAGCTTACGTAGCGCTCTAAGCTTTCAATCATACCTGCGGCTTTGTGCGCTGACTCGGCAAACTCTTCTTCTGCATCCGAGTCCCACGTGATTCCACTACCAGTGAAAAATCGCACCGACGCGCCGCGCAGTTCACAGGTGCGGATAGCGATGTTGAACTGCGCCGATCCATCCGATCCAAAATAACCCAATGCCCCCGTATAAATGCCTCGCGGCTCCGGCTCCAGACTCTGAATCAGTTCCATAGCCTTTCGTTTGGGTGCTCCGGTAATCGATCCGCCGGGAAAACACTTCTGCACCGCTTCCACCATTCCCACGTCCGGCCGCAACGTTCCCTCTACCCGAGAGATCATGTGATGGACATGCGAAAAGGCTTGATGCCTCAACAGTTCAGTTACCCGAACCGAGCCATATTCACAAATGCTACCGAGGTCGTTGCGTTCCAGATCGGTGATCATTACCAGTTCTGCTTGTTCCTTAGGCGATGTGATCAACGCGTGCGCATTCTGTTGGTCGCGCAGCGCATCACGATCGCGCGGCCGGGTTCCCTTGATCGGGCAGGTCTGAATATGCCTTCCATCAATCCGTAAAAAAAGCTCCGGTGATGAAGAGCACAGGATGGCATCACCGAACGGCATCATTGCCGCGCAAGGTGCCTGGGTGGTCCAAGCCAACAGCCGGAAAAAGTCCCATGGCTGAATCCCGGGAACTTCCAGCGAGAAACTCCGACTCACGTTAATCTGATAAATATTCCCCGCCGCAATGTGCTCGCGTGCCTGCTGAACCATAGCGCAGTAGGCGGCGCGATCCATTCCTTGGCGAATCTCAAGTTTACCGGCAGAATATAAAGGCGTGGGCACGTCCCCTGGCTCCATTCCCGCATACAGTGCCCGAATTGGCTGAACTTCTACCCGGTCATACGCCTCAAAAAAATAGCTGCCATCATAGGCGAACCCTCCTACTAGCAGTCGATCGGGCTCCGGAAGATCACAAAACAGATCACGATGGTTCTCATCAAGCCAAGTTTGCAGCCGTCCCCAATTTTCGGAACCACCCTGCAACACTGCTGTGGGATCATTAAAGCACCAGACCCGATCCGGTTGGTGTTGAGGAAAAAGAACCGCCCGAGGTGCGCGCATCATGAGGAACGTTGCAAGGGCCGCCCATCGGCCCGCAGTGCCCTCTCGTCCAAATCTGGGCTACAGGCCGAACAGACCAGCCGACCGGGTTGAAAGAGTTCCGCCGCTAGGCGGCTGACATCTTCTGCGCGAACCGCGTGGATCGCTTCCATAACCTCCTGAGGCTGGAACAGACGCCCCATACCGATAAAGCTCTCTCCCATCCACATCATACGATTGGATGTGCTTTCCATACCCAATTTCATCTGCCCGATGGTGTAATCCTTGGCCCGGCGCAGCTCCGTTACAGTAGGGGGTTTAATGCGAATTTTCTTTAGCTCGCGCGCAAGCAGATCCAAGGTGCGGCTACGATTCTCCGGATCAATACCGGCATGAATGTAGAAGGCTCCGGTATCATGGAAGTGCGACACTGAGGTATGAACGGAATAGGCCAGCCCGTGGCGCTCCCGCAACACTTGGAAGAGACGAGAACTCATGTTTTCTCCCATGATGACACTAAGCAGTTTTTGAGCATAACGCCTCGGGTCATTGCGCGGCACACTTTCATATCCCAGCGTGATGTGACACTGGTTAACCGGGCGAGAGGAGGCCACCCAACGCGGAATGCGCCGGGCCTGACGACGGAACGGTTGCCAAGCCTCAGGGAAGGCCGCTCTTCTCGAGTCGCGCACATGTGGTTCCACTGCCGCCGCCAAGTCATCGCGCTCCACCCGTCCAGCCACCGCCACGACGAGCGAGCGCGGCCGGTAATGCGATTGCCAGAAATCCACCAATTGAGCTTTGGTGAATTTTCCCACACTGGAGGCACTGCCAAGTATCGGACGTCCCAAACTGTTGTCGGGCCAGAGCATCAAGTTGCAGCGCTCATGAGCCACTACATTGGGCTGGTCATCATACATTCGCATTTCTTCCAGAATCACTCCGCGCTCGCGTTCGATTTCTTTGGCGGCAAATACTGATTTCCATAGCATATCGAACAAAACGTCGAGCACCAACCGCAGCCGCTCAGCTTCCACCCGCGCATAATAACAGGTCATTTCCTCCGAGGTGAACGCGTTGAGATCCCCTCCGCGACTTTCGATACTTTCTGTAATCTCGAAGGCCGAACGCCTCGGGGTTCCTTTGAAGACCATGTGTTCGATGAAGTGGGCCGCACCATGCATGTTTTCCGGTTCATACCGCGATCCGGTGCGGAACCAGAGTCCCACCGAGATACTCTGCACATGCGGCATCGGGCACCACACCACTTCCGAGCGCCCCAAAGGCATGTGATGAAACAGATTCATCATCGCAATCTAGGGGCTCGGCGTCTCCTGTCAAAGTCCGTCTGCTTGCTCTTCACGCTGTGAGTCAACGCATGATTTGGAGCGACCGGGCTTTTTACCTCCACTGTTGAATCGCAGGAGTGCTGTCCAGTCGATGTCTCCGTTTTCATGACAAAAATCACGGGTGAATTCTTTCACAAAGCGGTTTTCCGCTCGAGCCCATGCTTGATTAAATGGCTCTTTGTGCATAGAGGGCGCATTGCGCATGGCCTCTATGATTTCAAGATAGGTGTCCGGATTGCCAGTAAGCTCGTTCCAAAATTCCTTACCTGAAGGTTCTTCGTCCGTTTAAGCATTGATGGGGTTTACTGAAGGGTAAGCTTTGCGATTGGATTCGTTGCTGACTCAGTGACTGAAAATGGTATTTCGGTCGCCGGTGCCGATATCCCAGCCGTGCAGGAAAAGCTGGATAAGGGTGGGCAGGAAAGCCCTACAGCGTTCATTGATTTCGCGATAAGAGGGGCCACCCGGCAGGCTCCCCTTGAGATCCATGATTTCTCCCAGTCGAATACGAAGTTCATTGAGCCACATCACGTCACTGGCGGCGTATTTGAGCTGGGCGGGTGTCAGATGGGGCGCAAGCCAGAAGCTGGTTTGCTGGGTTTTATCCAACTTGATATCGAGCATTTCACCCACCAGTTTCGAAAGCCCGTGCTCCGGAGAATACGTGCGGGCGATTTTGCTGGCGACCTTAGTGCAATACAAATTGGCCGATTCTACTCCAGTGTTTTTGAGCAAAAAGCTGCCATCCATCACCGCATAGTGAAAGATTTTCATTACCGCTGCATCTGCCAGCAGGGCTTGTAAACGTGGCGTGTTTTTCCAGTTATCGGTGCGGATGAAGTTAACTAAACCATCGTGATCGCAGACTTGAACCAGACAAAGAATATCGCGATGAGGATTCAGTCCGGTCATCTCCGTATCAATCGCCACCGCTTCGGAGCGAAGCAGTCGTTGAAGATCCTCGTCTGTGAGATCAGTCTGTAGTTTGTATTCAGTCTGGATTGCCATACGTCACTATGTAAACGTCCGCCCAAAGCGCAATATTTCTATGATCGATATTCAATGAACGAGGCATCCGTGGATGCATGAAGGCACAGGGCGATGCCCGCTTTAGAGCACTCTTGCCAGCACAAATCCCAGTATGGCTCCGAAGAAAAGTGACGCCAGAATAGAAATGAGGAGGAGCCACTTCCATGGAAATGGCGGAGCATCGGGAGCTGTAGGAAGGGGCTGGAAAGCCGATGCAGGCTCGCGTGATGGAGCAGTTGTGGCCGGTGCTTGCGAAATAAGCCCCGAATCCGTGGCGGCGTATTTAACAGGAAGGATTTTGTGCCGACCGGTAATTTTCCGGATTTTTTCGGTATCCATCTGCATTTTCTGAACTGCCACCCTTTCGGTCTCTCGTTTAGTAAGATCCGAAGCGGGGACTTCGACCGGAGTGATTGATTCAACGGGGGCGGTCGGGAGCCGTGTCGTAACCTGAACGCTGAATTCTTTACGTATTTCGTAACGGAAGACCACATTACCAAATTGCACCAGCTCTCCTGCCACCATACTCGTAGGCTCTTGAATGGGATTGGCGCGCACAAAAGTTCCATTGGTCGAGCCGAGGTCTTCTACCCAAAAACCCTCTGCTACATTATAGATGCGGGCATGGTTTCGACTTAATGAGGCATCCATAACCGCCACCGGATGAGAAAGGCTGCGTCCCACCTCGACTACTCCCTCAGGAATGCGATGCACCTCTTGTGTGTCCACATTGAGTAGCACTGCATACTCGGTCATGAACTTGTCCTAACAGGGAAACGAGTTTGTGCAATATCAGAAAAAGTTATATTCGTCTGCTGCTTGGCCATGAATAAAAGAAACCACCCCTGGGGTGTGCGGTTAACGCTTTTATGCTAGGGTAAATTCGATGGATTTTGAAAATGCCCAATGCCCGTATTGCGGTGCCCTTAACGAAGTGGCCATCGAGCCTACACTTAAAGACCAGCAATGGGTCGAAGATTGTACCGTATGCTGCCAGCCGATTCGGTTCCAGATGGGGGGAGATATAGATAATCTTGAGCTGACCTGCGATCGAGCCTGAAAAGGTACAACCAAAAATACATTGCAGAATCCGGCAAACTCCATATCTATCTTCCTTTTATGGCATCCACCATCGCATCCAATC
This sequence comes from Methylacidiphilales bacterium, assembly GCA_050329585.1. Lineage (GTDB taxonomy): Bacteria > Verrucomicrobiota > Verrucomicrobiia > Methylacidiphilales > JBCBYL01 > DAIPIT01. The sequence goes on from JBHJOR010000015.1 coordinate 12,945, forward strand.
TTCGAAACGGTCAGGCCATCAAATGGAAAAATGATGTCTATTTGGTGCTGAGCACAGAACACCGCACACCGGGCAACTTACGCGCATTCGTCCAAGCCACTCTGCGTTCCATCAACACCGGACGCTCCTGCGTCGAACGCCTGCGTTCGACGGAATCGGTCGAGCTGGTGAATATTTCACGTGAGAAATGGGAATACAGTTATCCTGAACAGGATGCTTGGGTGTTCATCAATCCGGATACTTACGATAACCTCTCTCTCGGGAAAGATATAGTGGGGGACGCCAGTAACTATCTTTCTGAAAACACGAGGGTGGAATTGCTTTTTGTAGAAGGCCGTGTTGCTACTCTAGAACTGCCCCCCACTGTGGAGCTGCTCATCACCGAATCAGCTGACGGCATCAAAGGTGATTCCGCCAACAACGTGATGAAACCCGCCGTGCTGGAAACCGGGCTTACCATCCAGGTTCCCCTCTTTGTTAAAGAAGGCGACCGCATCAAGGTAAGCACTACTGAAGGCACTTACCTAAGCCGGGTTTAGTCGCTTTTAACCCGGCCAGCTGGGATCTCCTCTTGGAGTATACCCGCGGAGCCCAACGGGCTATTTTGTTGCAGCTCGGGATATTCGTAAATATCACCTTTATAATTCCTCAGGACTAATCGGTCTTGGGTATGAGCGAGAATGTAATCCGGATTAAGAGGAATTTTCCCACCACCACCCGGGCCATCTACTACGTATTGCGGAATCGCATAGCCCGTAGTACTTCCCCGAAGTTGATCCATGATTTCCAGTCCCTCACGGATGCTGGTTCGAAGATGTGCAGAACCGGTAATCAAATCGCATTGATACAGATAATAAGGACGCACCCGGCACATCAATAGACGGTGAAAAAGCTTTTTCAAAACGGCGGCGTCGTTATTGATACCTTTTAATAACACCGCTTGGTTGCCAATAGGTATACCCGAATCCGAGAGCCGCTCCAAGGCCGCTTTAACTTCCGAGGTAATCTCCTTGGGATGGTTGGTGTGGATGCTCAGCCAAAGCGGATGATAGGTTCGCAGCATCGCGCACAACTCCGGGGTGATCCGCTGGGGCATGAAAATAGGAATGCGACTACCAATACGAATGAACTCAATATGAGGAATCGATCGCAAACGGGAAAGTACCGCCTCCAGCTTCTGATCTGACAACAAAAGAGGATCCCCGCCCGATAGAAGCACATCCCGGATTTCCTCATGTTTCTCTAAGTACTGGAAGGCCTCTTCAAAGTCCGTGTCCAGCGATTGTGTCCCGACGCCACTCACTACCCGGCTTCGAGTGCAGTATCGGCAATACGAGGCGCAGCGATCGGTTACCAAAAAAAGCACCCGATCTGGATAACGATGCACCAACCCCGGCACCGGCATACTCGCATCTTCCCCGCAGGGGTCGGACATTTCGAGGGGATTGATCAAGCTTTCCTCAAGACGGGGAATGACTTGACGACGAATGGGGCAATCCGGGTCGTTGATATCAATTAAATTGAAATAATGTGGTGTGATCCCCATCGCCAACTTTTTACCGGTCAGCAGCACCCCGGCTCGTTCCTCACGGGTAAGGGTCATCCTACTTTCCAGATCTTCCAGTCGGGTTAGACGATGGCGCATTTGCCACGTCCAAGAGTTCCAGTCAGATTCCGGTGTGTCCGTCCAATGTCCCGGATAGGAAGCATGAAAAAGGTGTGCCATTCCAGTAATGAGGCATCGTAGTCTGAAAATTCCCGGTGTCAAATACGTGACTTACCTGATCGACCCAATGAATGAAGCACTTGATTATCCCCTCCGCTGCGGCACGATGAATAGTATGTCAACTATTCAACCTGATTTATACATCAAAAACGGATGCCCTTGGTGCCGAGAAGCCATGGATACGCTAGATAAAGCGGGCGTCACCTATCATAAAATATCTGTCAGCGACGATCCAGCGGCTATGAAAAAAATGATTCAGCTCTCGGGACAATCCAAAGCCCCCACGATGGATTGGAACGGTGAAATTCTAGCTGACTTTGGTGCGGAGGAATTAATTCCTTTCTTAAAATCCCAAGGAATCTCCGCTTGAACATCACCTCCCAGCGTCTTGTATTCCACAGAACAGGGCCCCCGGAAGATGTTCTGGAACTCGAGGAAATTCCTTGCCCGGATGCGGGATCGGACGTGCTTCTCCACGTGGTGGCCTCACCGATCAATCCCTCGGATATCAATTTCATTCAAGGCGTTTACGGTATTCGCCCTGATCTCCCCAGCACCGCCGGATTTGAAGGCGTGGCACGTGTGGAGGAATCCCTTCAAGCAAGTGGTCTAACTCAGGGCACCTTGGTCATTCCCATCAAGTCCGCCCACATGTGGCAGAATTATGTGACCGCACCTGCTAACTCACTCATCCCTCTTCCCAAAGATATCAACACTTCCCAAGCTGCCATGCTTTCGGTAAATCCCCTGACCGCACTGCGCTTGTTGCGGGACTTTACGACCTTAAAACCCGGAGACTGGATTGTGCAGAATGCGGCTAATTCCTCGGTCGGTCGGTGTGTTATTCAGTTAGCCCGGTATTTCGGATGGCGGACGCTGAACCTCGTCCGGCGGGACGACTGCGTAGCAGATCTCCTCAACTCCGGCGCTGATCACGTTCTGGTGGAGCACGCTACCGTGAGCGATGAGATGAAAGCTCTTCTAGGAAAGGACGGTGCCCGTCTTGCACTTAATGCCGTGGGCGGTGAAAGTGCTCTTGCCCTGGCTAAGGTCTTGGCTACCGGAGGTCACCATGTCACCTTTGGTGCCATGTCCAAACGCCCCCTCACAATACCCAACGGACTGATGATTTTTAAACAACCACACTTCCACGGTTTTTGGCTAACCCGGTGGCTTGAAACGGCCCCGCGTCAAACCCTCATGGACGACTACGGTCTATTGGCCGGTTTGATGGTTCAAAACGAACTGATCATGCCGGTAGAAAAAGAGTATTCCCTCTCAGCATTCAAGGAGGCACTCCCCCACGCTGAACAAGGCTCCAGAGACGGGAAGATTCTCTTTAGATGTTAGTAGGTCCTGAGCTGAGAACTTAGAAGCTTCCCAGCACCGTGACCATCTTACCTGCCGGTTTTTTTCTTGCGCTCCACCACCTGTTGAAATTTTTGGCGTTTTTTGTCGGTCAACCGGGTTTTACGTTTACGCAACTGTCGGGCCAGCTTATCTTCCAGTTTATCGATCACCGCGTTGAGTTCGGAGCCCCATTGTTCGACATGAATATCAGGGCCGGGAACACCCAAATGTACTTTGACCAGAAATTGTTTGGAAGGGGATTTATTCTCATCAAATAAAACCACCACATGGCCGCCGATGATATCATCGGCCAGATTCTCAAGGTGGCTCAGTTTTTGGATAATGTAGGCGCGGTTAGCTCCGGACAACTTCAGATGACGTGCACTTAGATGGATTTCCATCATTTCACACTAGCTCGACACACCAAGCAAGCAATCCAATTCCTGATCCGAACGTAAATGAATCAACGCTTTGCCGCATGGCAGCGGCAAAAACATACCAGATGGTCGATTTCGTCCTCGGTGTTATAAAAATGCGGCGAGGCGCGCAAATAGACTTTTCCAGCACGGTCGTGGCGGACAGAAACCCGGATTTTCTCTTCCTCAAGACCTCTCATCAGCCCCGGGTAACAGCCCTCAGGAACACAGAACGTCACCAATCCCGATGCGCTCCCCTCCCCTTCCACCTCCACACCATCAAAGTAATACTCCCACCCTGCACCGCGCATCCCTTCAATTAAACAACGTCGCAAATGCCGGATCCGTTCTGCGATCGCCTCCACTCCCAAAGAAAGCAGCAATTCAAGGGAGGCTCCCATGGATAAAATACCGGGAAGATTCAACGACCCCGGCTCGTAGCGGCGTCCTCCCTCATAAAAGGCGATGTTTTCCTGGGCTATAAAATGCGGCGACACCACATTCCAAGAGCCTAACAACGTCGGAGGGCAAAGGTTGAAATGCTCTTTTCGAATAAATACCAGTCCGGCTCCCATCGGGCCCAGCATCCATTTGTGTGAGTCCGCGCTGAGAAAATCCACGTATTCTACAGAAAACGGAAAGGCCCCCAGCGTTTGAATGCCATCCACACAAAAAAGTATGCCGCGTTTTTTTAATTCAAATCCAATGGCATCGACATCCACCCGATACCCGGTCAAAAAGTTAGCCGTGGCTAGAGAAACCAAACGGGTGCGGGCACTTAGATGTTCACGCACTACAGGCCAAGTGATCACTCCTTGGGGTTGCACTTCCATGGCCACCGGCTTGACACCGCGAGAGACCAGTTTCCTCCACGGATATACATTGGCCGGGTAGTCGTCCGCATAAAAAACCACTTCATCTCCGGAGTCCCAACTGATGCCGTCCGCCACCATATTAAGTCCCAATGCGGTAGGCCCCAGCAGTGCGATCTCATCGTCCCCCGCCCCGATCAATTTGGCGCAAAGTCCGCGAACCCGATCCACGCGTTGCATCATGTCGCCGGCCTCTTGATGATCCACTTGGGAATGACGGCCAAAATCAACGAGAGCATCGGTGGCAACGCGAGGCAGCGCGGTCACTCCCGCATGGGCCAGAAACGTTCGGGACGCGACAATAGGGAAAGCCTCCCTACGCAGGGCATCATGGTCAATATAATCGTTAAGATTGGGATTCATGAGAATGAAGTTAGCGCATCAACTGCGTTTTAAAAGGGAACTTGGGTTTAGGTTTTAAAGCTTTGAGCCAGCCGCACGGATGACGATCGAGGCGGCAGCATGCGCCTCGTTGATTGTCTGACCCCGGCCAAATGAAAAACGCACCGAGGAGGCCGCATCATTCCGCTTCACACCCATGGCCAACAGCACCGGCGAGGGTTCAAGTGAACCGGTCGAGCAAGCAGATCCGGCCGAAGCGGCCAGACCTTCCTGATCCAGCAAAATCAAGAGTTCTTCGGCCGACCGGCCCGGAAAACAAAGATTGGAGGTGTTGGCCAAACGCTCCGCTCCTGCGCCATGGGCGTGCACATCAGGAAGTGAGGCCATCACTTCAGTCTCAAAACCATCGCGCACGGCCTTCAGCGCGGCATACTCATCGGAGCAAGATTCGGCGGCCGCCTGCCCCATGCCGACCACCCCTGCCACATTTTCAGTTCCTCCCCGGCGACCGGATTCTTGGCCGCCTCCCAGGATCTGCGGCACCCAGCCAATCCGACGATGGATGTACAACGCCCCCACCCCTTGGGGACCGGAAAACTTGTGGGCCGAAATCGAGGCGAGATCAATCGGCTCATCCTCGAGGCGAAATGCAAGTTTGCCTGCCGCTTGCACCGCATCGGTGTGAAAAAGTATGCCACGCTGACGACACTGTTCGCCGATCTCACGCACTGGCTGGATGACCCCGGTTTCATTATTGGCCCACATAATGGAAACCAAAGCCGTATCATCCCTCATGCTGGCGGTAACGCGCGCGGGATCCACACGGCCCAAGTGGTCGACTGGAATCCAACTGACCGCGACGCCCGAACGTTCCAACGACTCACCCATAACCCGTATCGAAGCATGTTCGATGGACGAGAGGATCACATGTTTTTTACCGGTCCAGTCAAGGGCGGATTTCACGGCGGCGTTGTTTCCTTCGGTGCCGCCCGAGGTAAAGACCAGACGACGCGGATCACAACCCCATGCGTCCGCACATTTTTGCCGGGCGAGCTGCAGGGCCGCACGGGCCTCACGTCCGGGCTGATGAATGCTCGACGCATTGGCAGGTTTTCCTTGGAGCCACGGCAACATGGAATCCAGCACGGAAGCTGCCAGCGGCGTGGTGGCGTTATGATCGAGATAGATCCTCATATAGCTATTGGAATCCGGCAGACTCAGCCCTGCTGATGATGGATCACAAGGACACCCTGCTGCTCCAGAATCCGCAATGGCGTTTCAGGTGGCTGATCTGTCAAAATGCTTCCGGTAGGGAGATCTCCCAGCTCTACCGAAAAATCATTTGTATTAAGCAGGAACCATAACTTTCTACCGTTAGCTTTACGACAAACCACTTCAACTCCTGCAGGCAAAGCCTTCAACAACGGCTTCAATCCCGTCTCGACTACCAGTCCGGGCAACAACCACTGGCAAACTTCAGTTGTGAAATAGGTGCCCACATAGATGACTTGTCCGGCACCATGGAGGCGGCGCGTGACGGCCGCCGTTCCCGACAAATGACCTCCTTGCCACGTCGCCAGCACCTCGGTTTGAGGATCCGCCCGCAGTGACTCATACCAAAGGGTGGTGGGCACCGCGCCATGGGACGCCTTCAACATTAAAGGACGGCACTCCGGTAGATTGTGACGTCCGTATTCCTCCACGCTCGCTCCCACCAGTCCGCGCAGCAGACCCGGAGGGGTCTCGGCCACCACATTGTTAAGTTGATCCCGTGTGCCGGTGCGGGCGCCCACCACCAAAACACCTCCTTTTTGCACAAAGGCTTCGAGCGGTTCCACCCACTCCCTTTTGAAAATCACCCAATGGGGAATGATGTATAATTTTAACCCATCCAGTACATCAGCAGGGTGGACACAACCCACAGCAATCCCTTGACGATACAACCAACTGTGAACCTTCTCCGCGATACTGTCTGCGGAGGGCAGTCCCATTGCGTAACTCGCATCGGCGGCATTGATATCGGCATCCGATGAGGCGACGGCCGCCTCGATATGAACATGGGTTCCGAGAACTTGCGGACCGATGCGGGCCATTTCCGCCCCCAGCCGGGCTGCTTCATGGTAACGTCTCCGGGGCAGGTCATCGTGATCAAGTATACCACACCAGTACTCCTCAGCCCCAAATGGGCACGTGCGCCAGCGGAAAAAAAGAAGACCATCGGCTCCACGGGCAATAGAAGTCAGTGCCAAGCGTCTCATTTCACCCGGAACAGGATGATCATGGAAATAAGGAGCCTGACCACCCGGTCCAGCCTGCTGCTCCAAAACTATAAAATTTCCTGTCCAAGATCGTGCGCGATCCAGATTAAAAGCATGGTTGGCGGGCCTCTTTTCAGGATCATTTTCAAACATCGGGTAAGAATCATAGCCCAGGAAATCCAGATCGCGCCCAAACTCTCCTCGATAATCAATGTGTTTAAAACATCCGTTATGGGAGATAAACCAGCACTGATTCATTTCCCTGAGAATATCTACCTGCTCGCCCTGGAAGTGTGTGACCAGATCGGAAAGAAAACGGGAATACTCCAATTCATGGGCCGGGTTGACATAGGTAGGTTTACCCCGTCGGCAGGTGGAAATATCGTCAAACGTGTCATATGTCTGAGCCCAAAATGATGTACCCCAAGAACGGTTCAATGTCCCAATATCATCCATATATCGGTTCCTGAGATACTCAACAAAAGCCTTTCTAGCAGCCTCGGAATGATCCTCGGAAAAATGGCAGTGGAATTCATTGTCGATCTGCCAGCCGACCACATGGGGATGATCGCGGTAATGCTCAGCCATCGCTCGAACGATGCGGCGGCAATGGGAACGGAAAACGTCACTGGCATGACTGGCATGCTGACGGCTGCCATGCGTCATTACCACCCCCTCGGCATCCACCCGGAGTATTTCCGGATGGCGTTTGGAAAGCCATCGCGGCGGTGCTGCGGTAGGGGTGCCCAAAATAGTAGAAATCCCCTTGCGTCCGAGTTCCGAAATGGCCTCATCGAACAGTGAGAAATCAAAGATCCCATCTGCGGGCTCGATTAGATCCCATGCGAATTCGGCCATGCGGACACAGTTCCAGCCCGCAGCCTTCATCCGTGAAGCATCCCTTACCCGCTGCTCCGGGCTCCAATGCTCGGGATAGTAACATGAGCCAAAATAAAAATGCTCCAAAGCTGCCGGACGCAGGTGTGAAAGAGGGCTTGTTTTCATACAGCTTTAATCATCAGATGATGTGACCCGTCGTCACGCAAATTCAACGATCAGGATCGGATACCTTGAAGAGCGGCCAGCTGGCTGAACGAACCTCCACGGGAAAGAAGTTCCGCGTAGCTGCCGGTTTCGCTTATCTGTCCACGATCCAGCACCACAATGCGATCCGCCCGATTCAGGGTGGCCAGCCGATGTGCGATGGCGATCACCGAACGGTCACTGGAAAGGCGGTTAATCACTTCCTGGATGCGTGACTCGGAAACGGAGTCTAGCGCGGCGGTGGCCTCGTCAAGGATGAGCAGCGGTGCCCGGCGAAGGAAGGCCCGAGCCAGAGAAATCCGTTGTTTCTGTCCGCCTGAGAGCCGCACCCCCTGTTCTCCCAGCAAGGTTTCATAGCCTTCGGGCATCTCCCGTATGAACTCATCCGCACTGGCGAATTCTGCCGCTTTGCGGATTTCGGCTTCGGTCGCCCCGGGCCTTCCGAAGAGGATGTTGTCTCGCACCGAGCGGTCAAAGATAGCTACATCCTGGCTGACCAGTGCGATCTGGCGTCGCAAGGAGGTGATGGAGATTTCACGCAGATCGGTTCCATCCCACTTCACTACTCCGGTGGTTGGATCGTAAAAACGCATGATCAGGTGGATCAGTGTGCTTTTGCCCGAACCACTGGAGCCGGCCAGCCCGACGAATTCACCGCGGGCAATATTTAGATTGATTTCTGAAAGAACAGGCTCGGTTTCCGGGCTATAACGGAAGGTGACACCCGATAGAGTTAGCTGATGATTGAGTCCTTGGATCGTCTTTCCTTGGTGGTGGTCACGCACAGTGGGTTGCAGTGAAAGGACGCGATCTAAGCGGTCCACCGAGATGGAGGCTTCTTGAAAGTTGTGATTTACTGCGGCCAATCGTTTGAGCGGAGTGTATGCGAGAAAGAATCCGGCTAAAAAAACCGCCAGGTGACTCATGGAACTACCCAGGCTGAAGGCCGCCAGAAGCACCACGCAAAAACCCAGGGCGGCCACGGTTTCAATGATAGGGTTGACCAAGGTGAACGCGTTGTCGCGCTTTAGATTGGCCCGGGCAATGCGCAGACTGGTGTGATCGTATTCCTCGGCTTGCAGAGATTCCATGCCATAGGCTTTGACGGTGCGGATGTGGGAAAAAAAATCGATCAACCGTGAGGCTTGCTCCACACCGGACTCCCGACTGCGGCGGGTATGTCGTCTCACCCGGCGTCCAAGAAGAATGACGGGCACCACACAAACCGGGAAAAAAATGAGTGCCATGAGTGTTAGCCGATAGTCCACCAGCGAGATCACCGCGCCTAACGTTATGCCAAAAGTGAGCGGCTGCCGGATCAGATCCGTAAGAGCGAGTCCCCATGCTTTGTTCAAGGCGGCGGTGTCGATGTCGATGCGTGTAAGCAGATCGCCCAAAGCGGATTGATTAAAGTAGTCAAGCGAGAGCGATTGAACTTTAGCCAGCATGGAACGCTTGATGTCGCGAATGGTGAATTCGCTGTTCCAGCGCATAAAGTAACTACTGAGGTAGTTGGAAGCTCCTCGGATGGCACTGGTTCCCACCAGGATGAGAAAAAGAATCCAGGCGGCTGAGGTGTCCAACGGCTGACCTGCCTCCGGAAGCAGCGATCCGATGTTATACTGGACTTCGGTTTTAAGTGCGTCGACGCGTTCCAGCCATGTGGCATTTTCGTTGACGCTGACGGGTTCAGCCAATCGTCCTTCGAGGCGGTCAAAGACCGTTTTCATGCCCAGCAAAAGTAGACCGTTGGTCAATGCAAAGATGAATGAAAAGAGAATACCGAGAATGAATGTCCCACGGTAAGGCGCTGAGTAGGGCCAAACAAATGATAGCACCGCCTTGATCTGCTTCATGGAATCAAGGTATTGAAACCCCTACCCGTGCGGGTCAGCATGGGAAGGTGGTTCTTGTTAGAATGTGGCTTTGACGCTGATGGCGCCGTAGGGGACTGGCTCGTCGGCTTTCACATTCAAGTTCTCGTTCTCATAACTGAACTTGCGATAAACGACGGCCCCGGCTTCAGCTTGCAGGCTGACCGCCGGATGAAATTTATATTCCAACCCACCGCCGACGCGTGCTTCGGTATATTCGATGATTTCGTTATTGAGGTTGGGTTGACCAATACCGTTGCCTTGTTTTTCGCTGACTGCGTAGGTTCCGCCCAGCAGATCGGCTCCGATAAAGATGCTGAGGGTGGGATCTATCTGATATTCAAGTTTCGGATTGGGTAAAATGAAATTCAATGTCCAGTCATCGGCGAACTGCCAGCGCACCCCCGCTCCTGGAAGAACGGGGATTTCACGACGGAAGTCGGCACTAAGACCGAACACCCACTGGAGGCGGCTGTTTACAAAATAGGAAAATCCCAGGATGACCGGCGCATTAAAGTCTTTACCAGATATGTCCTGAAAATCGCTGTAGATACCAGGGGAGGCTTCCAAACGCATGACCCATTTGTCGGAAAGCTCGGCGTCAAACCCAAGTCGGAGCGATGTTTGTTGAAGCGTATTGGGTAAGGGTGTGCCATCGGGCAGTCCGAAGGAATGGCGATCCCAGTCAAATCCGGCACGGCCATGGATTTTTTCAGTGACCCGGAACGTGGCAACATAGTTGACGTGATTGTGAATTGAATCCGCGTCACCTAAGGAGCGATTGCCCTGCTTAATATTACCATTACCTGAATAAGAGATACCCGCACTAGCTTCGTGACCCACTGCAGCTGTTTTTTTGGATGTGGTATCTTTTTCTTCATCCACCTGCATCCACGACGGCTCGGTCTGTGCCCACAAAGAGGGCATCATACTTGTCACTAACAAGATATAAAAAGCGTGTTTGATAAGTTTTCCTAAGTTCACCACGTATTCATGACACGATTCCAGCCACTCTGCCAACCTTTTTTATCAGGGAACGTTCTCCACGGGAATCATTTCCAGCCGACCGTCAAAGAACAGCGTGGGCCGACGGTTTCCATGAAGGGGTTGAGCAGGAGCTTGGGCGCGCCATGAAGCTCCCGCCACGTCGGGATGAAGCTGATCGGCTTCGGTCATGGCCCATGTCCGCGAAGGTTGGGTGATACGAGCTAGGGGCACGGGTTGTTGGCCCACTCCCACGGCGCGGTTTCCCCACGGTGAAACGTTTTCTGTTGGAGAAGTTTCCGGATCGGAATTCAGGGGAACATTCATATTGACCACCCAGTGGCGTCCGGTAGCCCATTGCGCCTGCGGTATCATCCGCTTGAATGCGGGCGACAACATATCCTCGACAACAAAGACGCCAGCGGCGTTCTCCAATCCGATGTAGTCGGCTAAATCCACTACCAGCCGCCCGGGTCGCGTCACATCATATTCAGCCACTTGTCCCGGCCACAGGGGGCCAGGGAGTCGGCCCGAGTGGTCCGAGATATGAAGTTGAATGCCCACCCCCCAGATCCGTAAACGGCTGATGGAGGCCTGTTGATCAGCCTTTTTTCTGGCATTCATGATCCCTGCCCCTCCCAGAGCCAGTAACAACGCGATTAGAGCCGTTACGGTCATCAATTCCATCAGGGTAAACCCCATATCGGAACGATGTGCCTTCCATTGTGTCATAGAGAAAACTTGCCCTCTCATGAGATGTCGTCAATTCCTGAGATCACGTATAAAGCAGATGCCTACTTGCTTTCACCTGCTGAGAGCCTTAGTATAACTAACCATGTCATATCGGAGTTGGCCTTCACCATCTGGTTCCTACGGACCGCTGACTTACCTGCGCGGTTTCCCTGTTGATGTGACCACTCTTTTGGTGTTGGCCCACATTGTCGGGATGATGGCTATGGCGATGACGGTTTCATTGATGCCTGGAGGCTCACTTCAATCTGTTAGCCAATTCGTAATGTGGTTTGGCTTCGATCCTTCCGGAGCTTTTTTGGGCAAACCATGGACAATCATGACCTATCCCTTCGTGCACAACATCGCGGCTGAACACATTTTTTTTGCCGTCGACATGCTGATCTTTTATTGGTTCGGACGCGAAGTGGAGCGTCACATTGGCCATAGTGCATTTTTGTGGTTTTATGCGCTATTGGTAGTTCTCCCGGCGATGGCGATGGCGGTTATTGGATTGCTGATTCCTGCGCCCATGCTGTTTGGATCACGCACCCTTCACTTTGCGGTCTTTATTGGTTTTGTGACCATCTACCCTAATGTGCAGTTTTTCTTTGGGCTGGTGGCACGGTGGTTGGCTGTTGGATTTCTGGCCATTTTCACGTTGAAATATCTGATGACCCGGGAATTTATGATGTTATCTTTTCTATGGACATCTACTGTTTTAGCTTGGTTTCTGCTGAAATCGGCCGGGGTCCGTGGCGGCTTTTCATGGATGGAATCCCTTCATGGCTGGAGGGAAAAACGGCATGATGATAAAATTCGAAACAGCCAGCGCGTTTATGACGAGCGTCGTCAGCAAGAGACCCAGACGGTGGACGCCCTCTTGGAAAAGATATCACGCCAAGGAATGCAAAGTCTGAGCCGCGAGGAACGGGATATTTTGGATCGGGCCAGTAAGAACTTGCAGAAGCGCAAGTCCTAACCAGCAGCTTCTCACGACCCGCCATGTTCACTGTGGAGCAACTCCGTGTTTTTCCTTTGGAAAACTGGATCCCCGTTCAAAGGGCGGTGCTTTGTTTTATTTTTGAAGGCGACCGCGTTTTGTTGATTGAAAAAAAAAGAGGCCTGGGTGCTGGCAAGGTCAACGGTCCTGGCGGAAAAATCGATCCGGGCGAAAGTGCCTTACAAGCCGCGCAACGCGAGACTCAGGAAGAAATCGGTATCACTCCGCTTCACCCCCAATCCTCCGGGGAGCTTTTTTTTCAATTCACCGACGGATTATCCATTCACTGTGAAGTCTTCCGCAGCGACGCTTACGAGGGTCACCTCGTAGAAACGGACGAAGCACTGGGTTTCTGGTGTGCCCTCCAGGAGATTCCTTATGAACGCATGTGGCAGGATGACATTTATTGGTTTGACCATCTGATCCACCGCCGGTACTTCAGGGGATATTTTACGTTTGATGCTGACCTTATGTTAAGCCAGCGCATTGAACTGTTATAAATCAGGGGCACTCACCCCATTTTTCACGCCAATCCGTGCGCAGCGGGCGAGGCCGACCGCTAGCCAGATCCACCGGCACCATCACTTGACGGCATCGGCAAAGCACCTCGCCATCCGTTTTACGAATCAAGGTAAGCTCAATAATAAACCTAACCCGCTGAATAGAACTTAAACGAACCTGCATTTCCAACTCATCACCCAAACGCGCCGGTTTTACGTAATCGATTTCCGTCCGAGCCACTACAGGACAATCCGCCCCCGGCTCAGCCATCTCTTTCAATGGCCATCCCAGATACTCCGCAAATTCCGAGCGGGCCATCTCGATGATGCGCAGATAAGCCACATTATGAACCACCCCGCCAGCATCGGTGTCATAGAAATAAATTTTGACCGGGACGGTCAGCTCGGGTTTTTCGGGCAACGCCATGATTATTCGGAAATGCCTTCCTCTTTGAGGCGCTGAACGATGTGTTTGGTCACCTTGACCCTTGCATACCACTTGAAGTTACCCTCTACGAGATTCCAAGCCGCTAGTTTGGTGTCGGTTTTTTCAAACATTTCTTCGGCAGCCTCGTTATGTTGATCCCACTTATCGCGGTTGCGCCAGTCTTCATCGTTGATTTTCCAATGCTTATACGGATCGCTTTCGCGCGCTTTGAAACGCGCCAGCTGTTCATCCCTATCAATATAGAGAAAAAATTTCAGTAGGATCGCTCCTTCATGAACCAAAAGGCTCTCAAACTGGTTGATTTCATCATAAGCACGCCGCCAATCCTCGGGTTTAGCAAAGCCCTCCACCCGCTCCACCAACACCCGGCCATACCAGCTGCGGTCAAAGATGGCTATGTCGCCCTGACTGGGAACTTTATTCCAAAAACGCCACATGTAAGGATGGCGGTATTCTTCCGGGGTGGGTTTGATAATCGAGTAAACCCGGATGTTACGCGGGTCGAGCCGTTGGACCGTACGTTTGATTACCCCTCCTTTTCCTGCCGCATCGGGGCCCTCAAATACCAGAATCAATGATCGTTTGCTCTGAATGAGCGATCGTTGCATGTGAATCAACTGAAGTTGATACTGCTTCATTTTCTCTTTGTACGCCTCTTTGGAGTCAAAGCGTTTATTCAAATCCAAAGCGGCCAGTCGTGACATGCCGCATCATTAGGCGTAATCGCCGTCCATGCCAAAGAAAAAAACGGGGCTTGTCACCGGCGGGCTTTCATGAACAACTCAAACCATGGATAACGGGCGGTATGTTCCAGCAGAAGAGCGCAATCAAAAATTGTCAGAATTATGGACCCAGCAGGGCAGTGAAGCGCTGCGCAGCCGAGGCCTTTTTCGGGTGGCGATGGATGCTTCAGGCCCGATGCTTGCTTTTTTACAGCATCTTTCGCGCATCGAATGGCCATGGTCTTCAACGGAAATAATTCCCGCCCGGGAAAACCGTGTTCCCGCCAGCTACTCCACCCATTGTGGTCATGCTCTCTATACCGCCTTGTACCCTCACCAAGTGCGCATCCACCATTGGAAAACCGAACACATCGATGCCGTGAAATCTGCCGAACTGCAAAGCCGTTCCCTCAAATCCCTCGGAGATCGCCTCAAAATAGACCTCTGCCTGCTAACCTCCGAAGGCCCAAACGCCATCGGTGCGTTGCGGGGTGAAGCCCTCGATCCGCACCAGCTTTGTGCTACCTATCTGGATCCAGCTAACCGCAACGATGCCCTCGCACTAACTCCTTGGCTGCTGCAGGCGGCCCGCTGCACCATTATTGTTTCCACTGGTCTGAATCCACCCTACCCGGATGGCGAACCCTCTCCGTTATCAGCAATCACTGAGATTGAAACAGCTCAGATCTGGCACCACCGTCCCCTTTGACCCTTTAACTCACAGGCTAAAATTCGATTGGCACATCCGGGAATTTGCGGCAGCGTTCCCCACTCGCATCAACCTGACCATGAAAAAAAACAACCCTTTCAGTATCGTGATTTTCGGCGCCAGCGGAGACCTGACCCGGCGGAAACTCGTCCCCGCCCTCTTCGGCCTCTTTAAAGAAAAATCCCTGCCCAACGAATTCCAAATCATCGGTTTCGCACGCCGGGAAAAATCCGATGAATCCTTTCGCGATGAGATGCTGGAAGGCCTGCGCACCTATTCACGTTTTGCGCCCATTGACGATTCCGAATGGTTAGAATTCTCCAGCCATTTACATTATCATATAGGAAATTTCGACCAAGCTGACTCCTTCCAAAGCCTGGCGGAGCGTCTGGATCAATTCGCCCAAGAACACCCGGGAACCCAAAATCTCTTTTATCTTGCCACCGCCCCGGAATCCTTCAGCACCGTGGTGCAGTCGCTGCATACCGCGCATCTTGTCGCGCCCGAACTTCCCTCCCGGGTGGTGGTGGAAAAACCCATCGGTCACGATTACCAGTCCGCGAAAGAATTGGTCATCGAGCTACAAAAACACATGAGTGAGTCCTCGATTTTCCGTATTGACCACTATCTGGGGAAAGAGACCGTGCAGAACCTCCTCTATTTCCGATTCGCCAATTCTATCTACGAACCCATCTGGAACCGCTCCATGATCGACCACGTTCAGATTACCGTGGCCGAACAAGAAGGCGTAGGCACTCGGGGCGGTTATTACGACGGTGTGGGTGCGATGCGCGACATGGTGCAAAACCACCTCACTCAACTACTCACCATTACCGCTATGGAACCCCCCGGATCACTCAATTCCGAGGCACTGCGTGATGAAAAAGTAAAGGTACTCAAATCCATTCCTACCCCCACTGCCGAATGGGTAGCCCGCAACTCGGTTCGTGCCCAGTATGAGGCCTACACCAGTGAGGATCGCGTAGATCCAAATTCTGACACCGAGACCTATGTGGCCTTGAAGCTTCTTATCGATAACTGGCGCTGGGCTGGAGTCCCTTTCTACCTCCGCACCGGCAAAGCACTTGCTACGAAAGCCAGTGAAATCGTCGTCGTTTTTAAACGTCCTCCTCGCGCACTTTTTGAAGCGTGCGACCAGGAAAATGTCCACCGCAATCGCCTTCACATCCGTTTGCAACCCGACGAAGGTATCCACCTCACCTTCAATGCCAAAGTTCCTGGCCGCAGTGCCATGGGATCCGTCGATATGGATTTTGCGTACAAATCTAAATTTGGTTCCTACTCACCCGAAGCCTACGAGCGTCTTCTGCAAGACTTTATCATGGGCGATTCCACCCTGTTCACACGGGATGACGAGGTCTTGGAAGCTTGGCGCATTGTGGATGCCGTTTACGAAGGCTGGAAAAATGCTCCGGTGGCTTTGTATCGCAAGGGAAGCTGGGGACCCGCCGAAGCCGATCAAATGCTGCGTCACGACAGCAACACTTGGATCAGCCTGAACAATCAGAACCGTTAACCACTCGCTAGCGGACACATATTTTCTCGTCAGCGGTCAGGATTTTTCCGCATTCTCACGGGCAAAGGCCTCCATCGCTTCCCGCGTTATGACGTAGGGCATTCCGCAGCGGGGGCAGTGCATTTTTAGTGATGCTTCATCTTGGAAAAGCGCCTCGGCATCCTGCAGAAAGGGGGGGAGTAAGACTGAAAACATGCGGCTCTCATGACAACCGCAGTGCCAGCGCACCTGCCGTTTTTCCAATAAACTCAGCACTTCATTCTGCTCCAGCACCGCCAAATCTTCGACCTCAAGCCCCAATAACCAACCCTCATCACAATCTGGCTGCGCGCTGAAAAACCAGAACTCATCTTCATCACTACGGAACAAACGACACAGTCGCTGCTCACTTTGACGGTAAAAATGCTCTACCGCAGGAAACACTTCCGCATGAGAAAAATCGACCACACTACGTCGCTTGGTCTCAGAACCTCTCACCACCTCAGCATACATCATGTTCCGGTCCGACTCACGCACATCAACGCTGAACAAGGTTCCCACCACCGTGCCTTCCGGATTGTTACCCGTGACAAACAAGTTCACCCGAGGCTTCTGGAATGATAACGTCCATGCATAGATCTCATTCCAAGGACGCGATGCCCCATGCAACACCAAGGCTGCCAGGACATCTTTAAACAGAACCAAATGCGCCTCCGGCTCACGCATTTTTAAATCCGCCAAATGCAGGTAAAAATCCACATAAAGCGCGGAGAAATCCGCCCTCGTCAACAAGACGTGGCGATCCCTTACATAATAAGACTCAACTGTAATACCCTCCCGGGTTGTCTCCCTGAATTCCGGCATCCCTTCCCATAACCACCTGCGCCGCTGCGGTCAAAACCATTCGCTCTTGAGTTCCGACTGATTTGACCTATCGCTGAAGCATGTCCATTCCTCCTCTCATGCAAGACATCGTCGTCACACTCTTGGGCTCCGACCGCCCCGGGCTGGTGGAGTCAATCGCCACTCATGTCCGCAATCTTGGTGGCAACTGGACCGACAGTCGTCTGTGCCGTCTCGGCGGCCAGTTCGCCGGTATACTCCGCATCAGTCTGCCTGCGGATCGCTTGACCGAATGGGATACAGCCGTGGCCTCACTCAGAGAACGCGGCATGGAAATCAATCAGACCCGCAACGATTCGACGCCTACCACCCCGGGCCGAACCGCCCGCTTTGAGCTGCTCGGTCAAGATCAGCCCGGCATCATTCAACGCATCGCCTCCGTCTGGGCCGCTCATCACATCAATGTAGAAGAGATGACCACTCTGTGCCGACCCGCACCATGGACTGGAGAAAATCTTTTTGAAGCCACGGCCACCGTGACGATCCCCAATACGTGTGACACCCACGTCGTGCAACAGGATCTAGAAGCCATCGCGTCGGATCTGATGGTGGATATCAACTTCCAATAGACTCTGCGAGACGCTACAATAAGGCTATGTCATCGCGAACCGGCACTGTGAAAAAATACCGCCGACACCCCCTGGTGTCGCTGCCCGATCGGCAATGGCCGAACCGGGTCATCGACCATCCGCCCATTTGGTGCAGCGTCGATTTGCGCGATGGCAATCAAGCGTTGCCGGAACCCATGAACGTGGAGAAAAAAATCGCCATGTTCGAAATGTTGGTTTCCTGTGGGTTCAAACAGATTGAAGTCGGCTTTCCTTCCGCTTCACAAACGGAGTTTGAATTTACTCGCCGGTTAATTGAAGAAAACCTCATTCCTGAAGACGTCACGATCCAAGTGCTGGTGCAGTGTAAAGAAGGCCTCATCGATCGCACCGTGGAATCCCTGATCGGAGCACGGCAGGCCATTATTCACCTCTATAATTCGACTAATCCCGCCCAGCGCCAGATTGTATTCGGTCTGGATCGGCCCGCCGTCAAAGACATCGCCGTCCGCGGGACGCAATGGATCCGGGAACGTCTACCGCGCTTGGCCTCAACCCAGGTGCAATTTGAATACTCGCCGGAAAGCTTCTCCCTCACCGAAATCGATTTCTCACTCGAGGTCTGTGAAGCCGTCAGCGATGTCTGGCAGCCCACTGCTGAAATGCCCATGATATGGAACCTCCCCGTCACCGTGGAGGTCTCTACACCGAACGTTCATGCTGACCAGATTGAATGGATAAGCCGCCATATGCGTCATCGCGACCGCGTCATCCTTAGTCTCCACACACATAATGACCGCGGAACAGGCGTCGCGTGCACTGAACTGGGATTGCTGGCCGGAGCTCAGCGCGTCGAAGGCACCCTCTTCGGTAACGGCGAACGAACCGGTAACCTGGACATCATCACCGTCGCCCTTAATATGCGATCACAGGGTATCGATCCCGGCCTCGATTTTTCCGACATTCCAGCATTGCGTCGGATTTATCAACGCTGCACCGGAATGTCTGTCCATGAGCGACACCCTTACAGCGGAGAGCTCGTTTTTACCGCCTTTTCCGGATCCCATCAGGACGCCATCAACAAAGGCCTCAAACACTACGCAAGCAAGAAGGAAATAGATCCCGTTTGGGATGTTCCTTACCTTCCCATCGACCCCGCCGATATCGGCCGTGAATACGAACCCATTATCCGCATCAATAGCCAATCCGGCAAAGGGGGCGTGGCTTTCGTCTTGGAAAAGGATTTCGGCTACCTGCTGCCAAAAGAAATGCACCCGGAAATGGGTCGGGAGGTCAACGCCTATGCGGATCAGACCGGGCACGAGGTTTCATCCGCTGAATTGATCCACGTTTTCCAAAGTGCTTATCTGGATCGTCTCAGCCCCTTGAGTCTGACATCCTACCAAACTGATACCGAGGTCAGTGCCAGCGGAGGACAGGCCTCCCATTGCACCGCCACCATCCGCTTGGAAGGCAAACAACAGCAAGTTGAAGGTTACGGTAACGGACTTATTGACGCTTTCGTCCATGCCGTAGCCCCTCTTC
The DNA here is from genome assembly GCA_050329585.1 of Methylacidiphilales bacterium. Classification (GTDB taxonomy): domain Bacteria; phylum Verrucomicrobiota; class Verrucomicrobiia; order Methylacidiphilales; family JBCBYL01; genus DAIPIT01. The sequence continues at coordinate 32,434 of JBHJOR010000015.1, forward strand.
TAGTGGGCACCGCCGGTGAAGGATTCAAAATCCTTAACTATTCCGAACATTCCCTCGGATCGGGCGCCAAAGCGATCGCGGTCGCCTACATCCATCTTGAAACCCGTACGGGTCAGCGCACGTTTGGAGTGGGTCAGGATACCAACATCGGGATGGCTTCTATTAAAGCCGTTATCTCCGCCCTCAACCGCATCCTCTCCTGAGCCTCACTCGCGCGCCCGAAAACCAACCTTCGTAGAACGACACTACATGCCCAGTCGAATGGCGTTCGTTTTTAGCCAGCGCTCATGTTGTTTGTACTCAGGACACGCTTTTTCAACCAGAAGCCAAAAACGCGCAGAGTGATTCATTTCCAAGAGATGCATCAGCTCGTGAAGAATCACATAATCTCGCACCGCCGGGGGAAGCTGCACCAAACGCCAGTTGAGTGAAAGTCGCCCGGCCTGTGAACACGAGCCCCAACGGGAGCTTTGGTTGCGAACCGTTACGGCGGTGGGTGACAGACCGTGACGCTGTGCCAGCTCAGTGACCCGTGGAGGAAGTGTCCGCACTGCGTGCTTACGCATCAGTGCCTCCACCCAAGGACGCAAATCTGCCGTTTCACTCTTCACCACGCCTTCGAGCGGCCCTACCTTCAAGGCAATCACACCGTTGGCGGCTTCACCTTCGATGCGCTCCGGGCGGCCTTCCAACAAGACTTCCATGCCAGTTGTCCACGCCTTGGGGGCCCATCCGGGTGCGCTGATTTTATCCCACTGACGACCAATCCATTCTTTTTTTTCCAGAATAAAGCGCCGCGCTTCGGACTGACTGCCATATCTTGGAACGGTTACTTTTAACGTTCCGTCCCGCCGGACATAAATGACGTAATGCCGCGCACGGTTATTTTTTTTGATGGTAAACTCCCAAACGCGACCATCGATCTCCACCGTGCGATCCTCAGGCCCAAGAGCCGGTTTTTTAAGGCGTGAGGAGAAAATCAGCGGTAGCTGCTCAAACATGCACATACTTTTCCCCGCTAAAGAAAAAAATCAAAAGGAAACTAAAGTCACCATCTTGAATCTGCTCCTCGAGAATAAGATAAGACTAGGAACGGGAGGAAATCACCTGTCGCAGCCCGTCGTACACTTCTTGTTTAAAGCGGTCGATCGTTTCCATTATAAATCCCACCGGATCCAGCTCGCAATTTTGCATTAAAGGAGTCAAGTCCATGGCGTAACAGAGCTGACTGCTTTGATCGATGGAACCGGATTCAAAGAACGTGGCGTTGGCCGCGCGTCGCCCCAGAATGGCGGTATCGTAGCGCTTACCTCCGGCGATCTGTGAATCAAAGACACCACAAAGCGCGGCCGCCAGATGATCGTAGCCAGAAACATCCAACGCCACTTTCTCACGGTCGGGCATCCAATCCAACCCCCGCCAGACTTCGCATCCCAGCAGTTGCCGGGGCTGCTCAGACGCTGGAAGTGAGCGCAGTGCCCGTAAGAGGGAAGCAAAGACGCCGAGATGGGTCTGGTGTTTGTCCGCTGGATGGTGGGTGTAAACCACTTCCGGCTTCGTAGCCCGCACGACTTCTACCAAGTCTTCACTCAGTGCGTTGGGTGCGGGTGACTTCGCCACCGGGCTGGGATGATCGAGCTGAATCATCACCGCATAACGGCCGATGGCCGCAGCGGCCCGCTGCTCCTGACGCCTCACTTGGATCATTTCATCATCGGTATACGATGCATACAGCCCTTGGCGAGCACTACCCGCTCCGTTGGTGCAGGTCACCCCGCCAAACCAGCGTTTATCATCATGATGGAAGCAACTCATAATTCCGTGAAAAGCCATGAACTCCAAATCATCCGGGTGAGCACCAACCCCGAGATGCGTGACACGCTCCACCGCAGAGGAGATCTCGATCCCATCGGGAACAAACACATCGGCAGTGGATTGGGTTAATTTGATATTCATAGGCTGATATTAAGTTAGAATTTTCCTTATTGGAAGTGCCGCCACCGAAATGATTCGATCATGTCATATTCCAGTGCTCATGTTCAGGTAAGAAGCTTTCCTAAGTTTGCAGTTTAAAGTTACTGTTTTTACCCTTGACGACATCTTACGCTGCGGGCATTTTCTTTACCCCAATATGAGAGACCAAGTCATTTTAGAGTGCACCGAGGCCCGCAAGGAAGGCAAACCGCCTTCCCGCTACATCACGAGCCGGAACAAAAAACTCAAGACCGAGCGAATGGAAGTCAAAAAATACAATCCATTTCTCCGTCGCCATACTCTGCATAAAGAAATCAAATAAATTTCTATTGCCCCTTATCTACTCTCAAATTCACATTCTAAACGGCATCTTCCAAGATGCCGTTTTTTTGTTTATCATAGTTCCTGAGAATTGTGAAAGGTGGACGATATGGCCATCAGGATGGGCGCGAAGCAGCCGTGCTTCGGCGGGCCAGCCATTCGACTGGAAGCACCCGGGGTTCCGCACGTTTTTGCTTGCCGCTAAGAAGCCCTGCTCGCTGCAAAATGCCTAGTCGCGCAGCCGCTACCCCCAACTCAACTTGCGGCATCGATACCGTCGTTAAGGGAACCGGAGCGCATTCCGCTAGCAACCCATTTCCATAACCCACTACCACGATGTCATCCGGAACTTTAAATCCTTCTTTAAGCAGCGTCTCGATCACTCCTAGGGCAGCTGCATCATCGGCGCACACCACTGCCGTGAAGCCCAGCCTTTCGGCCATAGCTCGCACTGTCGTTTCCTGACCCGCAGTGCGATTGAGGCCACATAAAAACACTTTGGCCTCGTCATAACCGATGCCACAATCTTCCATTCCTTTTTTGAAGCCGGATAGATGATCCGCTGTGGAACTTGCCGTGGGAGGCCCGGAAAAATAGAGGATATCCCGATGTCCTTGCGCATGAAGATGACCCGCCGCTAATCGCCCGGCATGGTAGCTGTCAGCGACCGCCCACGTGACATGTTGAAAATTGGCCGCATCCGCCGGATAGTGCTCCATAAATACCACCGGGGTACTATATTTAAGAGTTAACTCAAACACCGGATGTCGATGCCCCATTCTCACCAGGGGTTGCAAAAAAATAACCTCCACCTTGCGTTCGATCATGCGCATGAGTTGGGCCATTTCGCGTTGCTCACTAGACTTGGATGATGACAGCAGGATCTGACATCCCTCTTCCACTGCCACATCCTCAAGTCCCTTCACCATCCCCGCCGTGCGTGGATCATTGATTTCCTGCACCATCACGCCCCAGAGCCGCGTGCGTGCACCTTTCAAACCCCGCGCATGCTCGTTCGGAATATATCCCAGATGTTCCGCCTCTTTGCGCACCCTCAGTTTGGTTCCCTCGCTGATATCAGGTGCGTCTCGCAGGGCTTTGGAGACTGCCATGGGGGAGATGTTTAATCGGGCGGCAATGTCCTTTAGTGTGACCATGGGGTTAGATTAAAATGTTTTTTATTGTTCTGCTATCAACGACTGGAGCCGGGATCAGGACTGTTTTTCTGCCGCGTAGAGTACTGAACAAAATTGATCCGCTGTCTTGGATTGCATTAACTTCTGCCTCACCGACTCATCTTTTAGAAAGCGGGCCAAAGAACCCACCACAGCCAAATATTCCTTGCCCATTTTTAAGGGGGTTCCTATCGAAAAAATAAGGTGAATTTTACCCGGCACCCCCGAAAAATTAACTCCCGCAGCATGAACTCCTGCAGCGATGACTAACTGATCCACCGCTTCGCATCGGGCATGAGGGAAGGCGATTCCATTACCGATACAGGTGGATTCTTTGAGTTCCCGTGTCCAAGTCTCGCGAAATAACTGATCCCAGTTTTTAACGTGCAAGTGATCAGTCATTGGCCCCAGCACTTCCCGTATCACGCCCTCGTGATCCTCTGACTTCAAAGGCACTGTCACCCACCTTCGCGTTAACGTATCAGAAATCAATGTTCCCATGATCGTATTGGTCGAGATCCTTAATTGATACACCAGATACAAAGCTTCACATTGATATCCAATCAAAGCGCACCAAAAGCACAATGAAGAAAATTTCTTAAACCGCACCGCTCCAGTGCAACTTTTGTTTCAAGATGGAATAAAAAGTTCCTTCCGGCAAATGCGCCAACATCACTCCGTGCCGCGCCCTACGGAATACCAACCGATCGCCTGCCGCCATCATTCCACCCGGAACTCCATCCACATTGACTCGTAACAATGCCCCTTTATCCGGCACTACAAATTGAACTTCCTCCTCTTCACCGACTACCAGCGGCCTATTAGTCAAGGAATGGGCGCAAATCGGAGTTACCACAAAAACCTTGGCCCTAGGGCTTAGAATGGGCCCGCCAGCCGCCACCGAGTAGGCCGTCGAGCCGGTCGGTGTGGCCATAATCAACCCATCACATGCATACGAGGTGGCCACCTCATCTCCGATTTTCAAATCCACCCGAATCAAATGAGAATGCGCCCCGCGAGTGATGGCCACCTCATTCATGGCCCAATGGGACTTCAATATCCGATTTCCACGCCTATGGTCGCATTCTAAACAAGCGCGTCGATCAAGCTGATAATCTCCGTCTAAAACCCGGTTGATCTGTTGCAACACCTGTTCACCCGACAGCGATGTTAAAAACCCCAGTGATCCGGCATTGATCCCCAACAAAGGAATGGGCATGCCCTGTAAACGGCGGGCTGCCTGCAGAAGGGTGCCATCTCCGCCAATCACCATCACTAATTGATCCTCCTCCCGAGCCAGCGAGGCTAAGCGCTGTGCTCCACCGTAATTGATCTTGCGGTCGCGATGCCAGACCGCATCGATTCCGCGCAGTGAAAACTCTTCACGGATCTCGGCCACCAAGCGGCTCACCCCCGTCTTCGCCGGATTAACCAGAACACTGACCCGTTTAATTTTTTTTCGCATGCAATAAAAATTCCTGATTGCCATCGCCCCCGATCACCGGACACTCGGCCACACCGCACACCCTCCAGCCCCCCGCGCCACTGATAGAATCCAGCACTTGATCCCGTGCTTTTTCTCTCAATTCACGAGTTTTGACCACACCCCGACGATTGAGTGATCCGGAGTCTAATTCAAACTGCGGCTTGATCAAGGCAATCAAACCCGCTTCCTGGCGGCATTGTTCTGAAACCGCTCCCAGCACCAAGCGCAGGGATATAAACGAAACATCCACCACCGCAAAATCAAATTCTCCTCCGAAGGCCCCATACGTCACATAGCGGATGTTGACTCCCTCTACACATCTCACCCGGGGGTCATTGCGCAGCGAAGCCGCCATCTGGCCATGTCCGACATCCACTGCGGTCACCTCCGCCGCACCATGTTGCAATAAACAATCCGTAAACCCACCGGTCGAAGCCCCCACATCGAGCACACGCAGCCCCTCCACGCTAAGCTCAAAGTGGGCCAGGGCAAAATCCAGTTTATCCCCTCCCCTTCCTACAAAACGATCCTTCCCCTCCAGTTCAATAAAGCATGCTGCGGCAACCACTGCGGCAGGCTTCTCTACCACCCGACCATCCACCCGAACTCCTCCCGCCCTGATGATCCGCTGAGCTCGCGCCCGGCTCTCTACTAAACCCCGTTCCACCAACACCTGATCCAATCGTCCCGCAGACACTTCTTGAGTCATGTTATTCTCCTAGCATGCGATTCTGACAACCCATCCGGATTGGATCCGATTATTTCTTGCGTCCGCATTTCGACATCATAGTCTATTACGATGTCCACGAACAAGAACACGTTGTTCCACCCTGACGCACAGGGACTCTACCATCCTCAGCACGAGCATGATGCCTGTGGAGTTGGCTTTGTTGCCGACATCCACGGTAAGCGCTCGAATCGCATCCTGCGCAAAGCCTTGGGCTGTGTCTGCAATCTCCAGCATCGCGGTGCCGTGGATGCCGATGCTAAGTCCGGTGACGGAGCTGGTGTTCTTACTCAAATCCCTATCGGCCTCTTTAAAAAAGAACTCCAGAAACGTGGTCATGAACTCTATGAAAGCTCGGATCTTGGAGTTGGCATGTTCTTTCTGCCAGCCGAAGACGCCTACCGGCAAGCCCACATCCGAAAAATAGCCGAAACGGCGGTCAAAGAAGCCGGACTAGTTCCCTTAACATGGCGTCCGGTGCCCGTTCACCCCAATGTGCTGGGTGACAAAGCTGCCGCCACCCGCCCACATATCGAACAACTCCTCATCCTCCGCCCCAATAAAAAACTTATCGATAATGAAGCCTTCGAAAACTCCCTATTTCTGGTTCGCCGGAAAATTGAAATCAAAGCCGCAGAGAAAGGCATCCCCGATTTCTACATCCCCTCCCTTTCCTCCCGCGTGATTGTTTACAAGGGCATGTTCACCGCTCCCCAACTCGAGCGTTTTTACGAAGATCTGCACAATCCTGAATACAAAACCGCCATCGCCGTATTCCATCAGCGCTACAGCACCAACACTTTCCCCACTTGGGCTCTCGCCCAACCCTTCCGCATGCTCGCCCACAACGGCGAAATCAACACCGTTAACGGCAATCGCAACTGGTTGCGCGCCCGCGAGGCGGAGCTCCAGTCCGATATCTGGAGTGCCTATCCCGATGCGCTCAAGCAAGTCATTCAACCCCGCAGCAGTGATTCCGGCAGCTTGGATAACGCCATGGAACTGGTATCGCGCAGCGGCCGCGGTCCTCTGCACGCGCTGATGATGCTGGTTCCCGCTGCCTTCCGCTCCGAAAGAGAAAAAGTCCCCGCGTCGGTGCGCGGATTTTATGAATTTCACGAGATGTTGGCCGAACCGTGGGACGGACCCGCCGCTCTGGCCGTCTCAGACGGTCGAATCGTCGCCGCGTCACTGGATCGCAACGGACTGCGCCCTGCACGCTACAAAATAACCAGTGATGGCATGTTCCTGATGAGTTCCGAGGTTGGAGTAGCCGAAATTCCTGACGAAACCGTTGTCGAAAAAGGACGTCTTGCCCCTGGTGAAATGATCGCCATCGACACCGCCGAGGGCGTTCTCTTCCGCAACGAGCAGATCAAAAAAATGGTGGCCTCCGCGCAACCCTACGCCGAGTGGGTCGCGCAAAACCGCACCGCATTGCCCTTAAGCCATCCTTCCTACCAATCCCTAAAGGCTACCACCCTGGACGATACCTCCTTTGCCGGAGAGTCCTCCTCCTTTGGTTTTAACGAAGAGGAACTTCAAATCATCCTCAAGCCCATGTTTGAAACCGGACTGGAAGCCATCGGCTCGATGGGAGACGACGCCCCGTTAGCTGTGCTCAGTCAGCGCCCACGACCCCTTGCCCACTACTTCCGCCAACTGTTTGCTCAAGTGACCAATCCGGCCATTGACCCCATCCGCGAAAAGCTGGTTATGAACACCATGGTGTTCTTGGGCACCAAACACAACTGGCTGCACGATGGCCCCGAACACGCCCAACAACTGGTTTTGGAAACGCCCGTGCTGACCAACCCGGCATTGGAAGAAATCGAGTCCTCCAGTAACGACCACCTGCAAGCGGCCCGCATTTCCATCACCTTTTCCACTTCAGAAGGGATAAGCGGCTTCAGCAAAGCCTTGGATCGCGTTCTGGGCGAAGCGACCAACGCCGTAGTCTCGGGCAAATCCATTCTGATTCTTACCGACCGTGGGGTGAATGCCTCTCAAGCCGCCCTTCCCATGCTGCTGGCCACCGGTGCCGTCCACCATCATCTCATCCGGTCCGGCCTACGCATGAAAGCCAGCATCATTTGTGACACCGCCGAAGCGCGCGATGTCCACCAGTTCGCAAGCCTCATCGGCTACGGTGCCTCGGCCATTAACCCCTACCTCATTTGGAATCTAGCCGCACGCCTTATCGCCGAAGATCCCTCACGCTCCGAAGCCGACCTCATCAAAAATTACATCGCTGCCGTAGATAAAGGACTGCTTAAAATCATGTCCAAAATGGGCATCTCCAAGCTCTCCAGCTACCACGGTGCCCAAATTTTTGAAGCGGTGGGACTCGGCTCCGAAATCATTGACACGCACTTCACCGGAACCCCTTCGTTCGTCGGCGGTATCGGTATCCATGAATTGGCCCGCGAAACCTTGCAGCGTCACGAATCCGCCTGGAAAGAGGCCACCGAGGATGCCAAACCTGCGGCTGCAGGCTTTTATCGCTTCCGACGTGACGGCGAACTCCATGCCGTCACCCCACCTGTCCTCCAAACCCTGCATAAATTCAGCGGCCTCAAAGGACAGGACAAAGCCGGTGATCCCGAAGACTATCGCGCCTTCGTTCAAGCCCTTTCAGAAAACAAACCCGTCGCCATACGGGATTTACTACGTCTGCGCCCCCGTAAGCAAATCTCCATCGATCTGGTGGAACCGGTTGAGGACATCCTGGCCCGCTTCACCACCGCAGGCATGTCGCTAGGTGCCCTCTCCCCCGAAGCGCATGAAAATCTGGCCATCGCCATGAACCGCATCGGCGGAAAATCCAACTCTGGAGAAGGTGGTGAAGATAGTGAACGTTTCACTCCTTTGGAAAATGGCGATTCCAAAAACAGCCGCATCAAACAGATCGCCTCCGGCCGATTTGGCGTCACGGCCGAATACCTGGCGAGTGCCGACGAAATCGAAATCAAAATTTCCCAAGGAGCCAAACCCGGTGAAGGCGGTCAAATCCCTGGACACAAAGTCTCCGCACTCATCGCTAAACTCCGTCGCAGCACCCCGGGCGTCATGCTCATCTCCCCGCCCCCTCACCACGACATCTACAGCATCGAAGACCTGGCCCAACTCATCTACGATCTGAAGCAAGTCAACCCCCGCGCCAAAGTCTGCGTCAAGCTGGTAGCTGAGAGCGGCGTTGGCACCATCGCCGCCGGGGTGGCCAAAGCCCATGCCGACATCATTCTGGTCAGCGGACACGACGGCGGAACCGGCGCATCACCCCTGTCCTCCATCAAATTTGCCGGCAGTCCCTGGGAACTCGGCGTAGCCGAGACCCAACAGGTTCTGCTCCTCAATGGCCTGCGCAATCGCATCACCCTGCGCACCGACGGAGGAATGCGCACCGGTCGGGACATCGTGATCGCCGCGGCTCTGGGTGCTGAGGAATTTAACTTCGGCACCGTCGCCCTTCTGGCCCTCGGCTGCGTTTACGTCCGCCAGTGCCATCTGAACACCTGCCCTGTCGGTATCGCCACCCAAGACGAAAAACTGCGCGGGAAATTCAAAGGAACCCCCGATGGCGTTGTCAGCTACCTTAAAGCCGTTGCCAACGAAGTGCGTGAAATCATGGCTTCCCTCGGCGTGCGCAAAATGGATGATCTCATCGGCCACCCCGAATACCTAGAGCAAATCTCGTTGCCGGATCACCCCAAGGCCAACACCCTACAACTTGCCAACCTTCTGCACGTTCCTGCCATCGACGATCTCACTCCGCGGCACCACACCTGGGAGCGCAATGACAAACTCGAAGACCGTCCCCTGGACGAAAAAATTCTTCAGGATGTCAAAAGCACCTTGCAAACTCGGAAACCCATACGCCTCGAATACAAAGTGCGTAACATCCACCGCTGCATCGGCACCCAACTCAGCGGTGAAATCGCCTACCGCTTCGGAGATCAAGGTCTGCCTGACCGCACCATCAATATTGATATCCATGGCAGCGCAGGTCAAAGCCTGGGCGTCTTCCTCGTCCAAGGCGTGCGCATCACCCTCCGCGGAGAAGCGAACGACTACGTGGGTAAAGGAATGAGCGGCGGGGAAATTATCCTCCTGCCCCATGCCCAGGCACCGTTTGACCCCTCCGCTAACATCATTTGCGGCAACACCTGCCTCTATGGTGCCACCGGAGGTAATCTCTACATCCATGGCCGCGCGGGCGAACGCTTCGCAGTTCGCAACAGCGGAGCCGTCGCCGTCGTCGAAGGCGTGGGTGACCACTGCTGTGAATACATGACCAACGGCACCATTGTCATCCTCGGGCCTACCGGGAAAAATTTTGGCGCAGGCATGTCAGGTGGCACCGCCTTTGCCTACGACCCCGAGAATATGCTGCCCGGACTATACAACCCAGAAATGGTAGATCTGCTGCGCATTACTGAAAGTAGCCCCGAAGAAGAACGCATCCAAGCGCTCATTAAGGCTCATGCCGAAGCCACTAACAGCCCTCTGGCCCGTCGCCTGCTCACTCACTGGTCAGAGTCCCTCCCCCAGTTCTGGGTCATACAGCCTAAAATCGCCGCCGTCCCGTCGGCCCCCACCCCCGCTCTGGCCGCAGGAAAATAATCCCATGCAGATCGCCACCCAACTCGCCCTCTTTCTGGCCAACAAGCCCGGAACCCTCATCGGCGTCTGCGACCTATTGGCCAAAGCTAAAATCAACATTTACGCCATCAGCACTTCCGACACCATTGATCACTCGGTAGTGCGCTTGGTCGTCGATCAGCCGCGCAAAGCTCTCGAACTCTTCGAACATCACGGCGCCCTCGTTGTCGAAAACGAAGTGCTCATGATCGACGGCTCCAACCGCCCAGGTAGCCTCGCCACCATCGCCAAGACCCTCTCCAAGCACGAAATCAACATCGAATACGCCTACTGCGCTACCAGCCCCCGCGCTAAAAACGGCCTTCTGATTCTGCGCCCCTCCAACGTCGCCAAAGCTCTTAAAGTGCTCAATACCAAATCCGCCGCCAGCGCATGATCTCACATTGGCGAGGTCTGGCAACGTGGGTTAATCTCGCAAGGCGGGTCACCACGCTGGTGTGCACGTTAAGCGCCTGCATTCTGCTCACTCACTGTGCCTCGGCACCACAGGAAACCGATGGACGGTGGATCACCTCTTGGTATGGAGAGCCTTTCCACGGTCGTCGCACCGCCTCGGGTGAGATCTATAACATGAATCATTTCACCGCCGCCCACCGCACCCTCCCCTTCGGCACCCGACTTCGCGTCACCAATCCTGCAAACGGAATCTCCACCACCGTGACCATCAACGACCGCGGACCGTTCATTCGCGGCCGGGATCTCGATCTTTCCCACGCCGCCGCTCAGCATCTTGGCATCATCCGTCAAGGCGTTGCCCCCGTGGATGTCATCGTCCTGCCTCGAGGCTCACTGACACCCTAGTTCAAGTTCCACTTTCGAACTCTGGAGCATAACCATTGAGAATCTTGACGGGCACTCTTACATGCCTATAGATCTCCAGATATGGATCTTAATCTGTTGGAAAAAAATAGATAGGGGCAAGCTATGGATACCACGACCTTTTTCCCTACACGGCTTGGATTATTTACACTCTGCCTGATTTCAAGTTGGGTTCAAAGTGCCGAATTAGTTCCGATCAAAGACGGGCCGGAACAGCGAGCGGAATTTCGTAAAGCAGTCTTTCAGTTATTCGAACAGGAACGCTTTGACCTACTGGAATCCATGGGGAACCACTTGGTTGATAAGCAGGAACGTTTTCCTGAAGGATTATGGAAAGCCGAGCGATTTTTTTCTGGCTGCGATAACGATGTGAATACCGATGCAGAGGCTCGGGCTGGTTTGGAGCGCCTTGACCGATGGGAGAAACAATTTCCTCAATCCGAGTGGGTTCCCATTCTAAGGGCCTCGTTGTGGAACCACTATGCATGGGCTGCGCGCGGCAGCGGCTACGCAAACACCGTTACCGATGAAGGATGGAAAAATTTTGCCAAACGTCTGGCTGAGGCCAAGCGCATCCTTGAGGCCACGCCTTCCCGTGCCGATGGCAGCCGGAATCCTTTTTGGTATCTCACTATGCAGACTACCGCTCTCGGACAGTCATGGAAGCGGTCTGATTACGAAGCACTCTTTCTGGAAGCCACGACACATCATCCTGATTTCCATTATTTCTATTTAAAAAAAGGCTACTTTCTTCTGCCAAGATGGTATGGAAAAAAAGGGGAATGGCAGAAATTCGCAGTCGAGGCCTCTAAGAAACACGGAGCCGAC
>JBHJOR010000045.1:0-19628 GCA_050329585.1 Methylacidiphilales bacterium
CCCTGGCGGCGTCCTTCACTCGTTAAATATCCATGGGGATATTCGCCTCGCTCTTTCCTTGCCATGCGGCGCATCGCGCAAGCAGCGCGAACTCCGGGTATTTATGAAACCGCTTCTAAGATGCTGCGGATTTAATTGGAGGTTCCGGAATGGCTTTTTCTTGGATTTAAATTCTTCCCGGCTGAGGAGGTTGGCGTATCGCGCAATTGCTGAAGCAAAAAATCCACCTTATTGCGATTACATGCGCAGAAGGGGCACAGTGGGCGGTGGTAGAGCAGAAGGAGTTTTTCCCATGGTCGCAGCGGCCTGACCAAACCTTTTTCCGCCAAGGCGATGGCACTTCGACAATTCGGTAGAATTTGAAAAAACCTCTCCATGATAGTATAGAGCATATGGGAAGTTGCCACGCCTTGGGGCATTTGTCCAAGGAGCGATGAAATATTAAGCACTCCTTTACCTCTTTGCTGTATACGATATTCTATGTGAGTAGATGAGCCAATCTGATAAAAGGGACAAGCCGTGTCTGCATTGTGGCACCCCGTTCCAACCAAGGGATGCCGAGAATTCGTTTTGCTGTGCAGGTTGCCGCTATGTGTATGGACTGATCCATCAAAAGGGGTTGGATCGTTATTATGAGCTCAGACAGGAAAATATCGCCCCCGTGGGTTCAAACGTTTTTCACCCAACGGATATGGTTTGGCTGGAGGATGCCCTGCAAATGAGTTCGACCTTGCCTGAGGTGCGAACCGAATGGGAAATTCAGGGTATTTCCTGTGTCGGTTGTGTATGGCTGATCGAACGTGTCTTTAAAGAGTATGCGGGCGGGCGCTCTATCCGGGTGCTTCCCAATCAAGGCCTCATCAAAATGGTCTGGGAAGGCCCGACGTTTAATGCATTGGCGTTTGCCCGGGAAATTGAATCATTCGGCTACCGCGTCGGACCGGTGTCGGGTTCACCCCGACATCCTATGCATTCCGCATTATACAAGCGCCTTGGACTTTGTGCGGCGTTGGCTCTCAACACCATGTTGTTCACCTTGCCATTTTATCTTGGAATGAATACAGATGATGCGCTAGCACCTTTGTTGCATGGTGTGGTGTGGGCGCTGGCCACGGCCAGCTTTCTGATCAGTGGAAGTTATTTTTTTCGTCGTTGCTGGACCGCACTCCGTTTGGGGCACATCCACATCGATCTTCCCATATCCATCGGTTTGATTGCTGCCTATACCGGATCGGTCTGGGGGTGGCTTATGGGAGAATCCTCTCTAATCTATTTCGATTTTGTGGCCATCTTCAGTGCATTGATGCTGGCAGGAAGAGCAGTACAAGAACAAGCCATCAGCAAAAACCGGCGACGACTTCTAACTTCATCCACCTGGGCACAGAAGTGGAGAGTGATTCGGGAAGGTAAAGCGCAATCGGTTTCCCACCAAGAATTACAAGCGAACGATGTAGTCATTGTTCGTCCGGGGCAGGTGGTGCCCGTGCGAGGACGCCTGCTTAAAGAGGCGGCCATGATCGGATTGGATTGGATAACCGGAGAAAGCCAACCTTTTTTAGCCCGTCCCGGTAGTATCATCCCCGCCGGAGCCGTGAATGTCTCCACACAAAAACTGCATATTGAAGCTTCGGAAAGCTGGGAAGAATCGACACTAAAGAAGCTAGTCGAAATTACCGATTCCCCTCCTCCGATTCAATCCGGACTGCAAACGATCATTAAAATCTATCTTTCACTGGTACTTCTGATTGCACTGTGCGGTGCTTTAGTCTGGTGGTGGCAAGGACAAGGTTGGGCCCAAGCCCTTCAAGTAGCGGTTTCAATCTTAGTGGTTTCTTGTCCCTGCGCCATCGGTGTGGCTCTTCCCTTTATTGATGAATTGGCAGTCAAAGCAGCGCGAGGCTTTGGCATTTTTGTTCAAAATCACTGTGTTTGGATGAGACTTCCCAGCATACGTACCATCGTATTCGATAAAACCGGCACCCTCACGCTGGAGACCCCTGCCCTGAAGGATGAACGCGTCATAGATAGGCTGAGCGCCGATCAGCGGGAGGTTCTACTGCGTATGGTAGCTTCCAGCCCACACCCCGCTTCACGAGCCATCCGCGAAGCCCTTCAAAAGTATTTTCCCCATCACCGACCACAGCCCCTCAATGGTATGCTTGAGGTGGCAGGATCGGGACTGGAATGGTGTGATCAAGATGTAAGATGGCGCTTGGGACGTCCCAGTTGGGCTCTTAAAGCTCCTTACCCTCAACAGACTGCCGATTGTGTTTTAAGCCGCAACGGACTACCGCTTGTCCAGTTCCATTTTGTGGAAGAGATCCGTTCCGATGCTCGGGATGAGATCCGCCAACTCATTCGCATGGGATATGAAATTTTCCTTCTTAGTGGAGATCAGCCGGACAATGTCAAACGAATGGCCGCTCTGCTGGGCTTACCTTTAGAGCATGCATTGGGTGGCTGCAGTCCGGAAGAAAAAGCGGCTTGGATCCGTTCACGCCCCCAAGCCAGTTGCTTAATGGTAGGGGACGGAGCCAACGACAGCTTGGCTTTTGATGCCGCCCATTGCCGAGGCACTCCAGCGGTGGACAAGGGGCTGCTGGAACAACGCTCGGAGTTTTACTTGTTAGGAAAAAACATTCAGGGAATCAGGAAGCTTCTCCTACTCGAAAAATCCCGGGCAACGTTGGTTCGACGTGTTCTGACGTTCACTATTACCTACAATCTAGTCGCTATAGGCGTCTGTTTGTTCGGGTGGATGAATCCTCTAGTGGCTGCGATCATTATGCCGGTCAGTTCCATTGTTTCACTCGGACTGTGCCGCCTGCCCGTAACGGGCATCCATTCAAAAACCTACGCGCACTGATCACGTTTCAACAGAATCGCCAAATTCGATGCCCAAATTGCGGGCTAAACGGATCGCATCAGCGGGTAGTGCTTTTTTATTGCTGAGTATCCGGTCGAAATCTGTCAGCTGCATTTTTCCACCAAGAGTTCCGACCATGCAGCCAAACTCTCCATTTACAATGGCCAATACCGCGAATTCACCCATACGAGAGGCCAAAAGACGGTCATAGTGGGTGGGTGACCCTCCCCGCTGAACATGACCGAATACCGTGAGCCTAATCTCCTGTTTAAATTCGGGATGACTCTCGCGTTCGTTTTCCAAACGAGTGACAAATTCAGCACCCGTACACACACCTTCCGCCACCACGATGACGCTGTTGTTATGCTTCCGCAACAATCTGCGGTTGAGCGTGCTCAAAATATTCTCCATGTTGCAGCGGTATTCTGGAATAACAGCAACCTGTGAACCGGTCGAAATGGATGACATCATAGCCAGATAGCCGCAGTGACGGCCCATGACTTCGACCACAAAGCAGCGGCGATGAGAAGAAGCAGTAGCCTTGATCATGTCCACCATATTGATGATGGTGTTGAGACAGGTGTCCACGCCTATCGAAATGTCGGTTCCGAAAAGATCGTTGTCGATGGTGCCCGGTAAACCGATGACTGGGAAGCCCAGCTTATTTAGTTCATTAGCACCGGCCAAGGATCCATCGCCACCAATGACACAAAGGGCATCAATTTTCTTTTCACGAAGCAATTCGACGGCCTTCGATGGCCCTCCGGGAAGCATCATCTCACGACAACGACTGGTGGAGAGAAAGGTACCAGAATCGCGAATTTTTCCTGAAACCGTCAGAACATCCAATGGAATAAATTCATTATCAAAAATACCCCGGTAACCATTGAGGATGCCGATTACCTCCAGACCATGATTGAGGCCGGTTCGGGTGATGGCTCGGATGGCCGGATTCATCCCGGGCGAATCTCCTCCCGAGGTTAAAACCGCTAGCTTTTTAATCATAATCCCTTTTGATTAAAGCAATACGAGGGTGGTGCAACCTAATTCCAAACAGCCGCTTTGAAACAGCGGCCTTGATCGTAATCGCTATCTTTGCTTTTCGAAACGCAAGGGCTGGGCCGCAGAGCGTTCATGCAACTTTCCCTGTTCCACCACGTGATGGCCATTAACGAATACATGCTCGATTCGACCACCCATGGACTTTCCTTCAAGGGGAGACCATCCACATTGATACGCCAGGTCCGATGTTCCAACAATGGGTTTTATACTACGATCTACCAGCACCAGATCGGCATGGTATCCCTCCCGCAAATAACCACGGTCTTTTATCCGATAGCAATCCGCCACGTGATGAGACATCCATTGTACCATCTTTTCGATACTCAATCGGCCCGCATCGACATGAGCCAGCATCAGTCCCAGCGAGTGTTGAATTAACGGCAATCCGGCAGGAGCGGCCTCATAATCAGTTACCGCTTTTTCTTGGCGTGTGTGGGGCGCATGATCGGTGGCAATGACATCAATACGCCCCTCGGATAAAGCTTTCCAGAGAGCCTCGCGATCCTGAGCGGATTTAATGGCCGGATTACATTTAATCTGGTGGCCCAGTGATTGATAATCCTCATCGCAAAAGGTCAAGTGATGCACACACACTTCCGAGGTGATCCTCTTATGATGCAGAGGTGCATCCGAAAAGGCCTTTGCCTCTTCCGCAGTAGTAAGATGGAGAACATGCAAGCGAGTTCCGTAGCGTTCAGCCAATTCGACCGCTAGACGACTCGATTTAACGCAGGCTTCAGCCGGGCGGATTTCCGGATGGGCCGAGGCGGGAATATGGCCATGGTAACGACTACGAGCCTTTTCTAGCGAGGCGCGCACGATCCCCTCATCCTCACAATGGGTGGCGATCAATCCGGGCCAGCCGCTAAAAAAACGCTCCAGGTCAGCGGGGTCATCCACTAGAAGGTTGCCGGTGGACGATCCCATAAAAATCTTTAACCCACAAATTTCTCCTTCCGGATATTGGGAAAGTACCTCGTCCGCATTCTCATGAGTGGCACCCAAATAGAAGGCGTAGTTAATGAGTGAATTTGCGGCGCCCTTCTCATTTTTTTCGCGCCAAGCCTGCCAAGTGGTAGTGGGTGGTCGGGTATTGGGCATCTCCATGACCGATGTCACACCACCCGAAGCAGCCGCGCGAGATTCACTACGAATGGTGCCCTTATGGCTGAGATCATAGTCACGAAAATGGACTTGATCATCAATGATTCCCGGAAGCAGCCATAGCCCTTCGGCTTCAATCTCGCAAGCCCCTGCCGGAAGGGTGATGTGTGAATCTATTTTTTCAATGCGCCCCTTCGATATAAGGAGATCACCTTCGGCCTGTTGTCCCTCATTCACCCATCGGGCGGAGCGGATCAAGGTTTTTTGATCTTCACTCATGGATGAGACATCTTCCAGTCATGGCTTCAGGTGGGGTCAGTCCCATCAGTTTGAGCAGAGTGGGAGCGATGTCACCTAAGCGTCCTGCTGGTTTGAGTCTAAGATTTTCCAAACCTGTTCCATAAACCACCAACTCAACCGGATTGAGAGTGTGGGCGGTATGGGGACTGCCAGAACGATCCATGGCCATTTGATCAGAGTTGCCGTGATCGGCAGTGACAACAGCTACTGCACCAGCCCGATCTACCGCTTGCAAAATTTCTCCCACGCAGCGGTCAACGACTTCACAGGCTTGAACTGCCGCTAGCAGGTTACCCGTGTGTCCCACCATGTCGGCATTAGCGAAGTTGATCACAAGTAATCCATATTTCCCGGAATCAATTGCTTTGACTGCAGCATCTTTAACTCCCTCTGCGCTCATCTCAGGCTTTTGGTCATAGGTCGAAACCTCCTGAGGGCTGGGAATCATGGCCCGGTCTTCCCCGGGCAAAGGTTCCTCCCGGTAGTCGTTAAAGAAAAACGTGACGTGAGGAAACTTTTCCGTCTCGGCACATCTGAATTGAGGTATACCCATGTCTGAGATGTAGGTTCCTAAGATGTCTTTCATTTTAGGCGGCTTCATGAAGAGCACATCAGGACAAAGCCCCGTCTGATATTCGGTCATGGTAATGAAAAGGACGTCGAGTTTCGCGCCTCGATCAAACCCGGTAAAGGGCTCTTCGATAAAGGCGCGAGTGAGTTCTCTCGGACGGTCACCGCGAAAATTGAAAAAAATCACCGCATCTCCATCCTGAATCCGCCCGATCGCTTTGCCGTTCACATCAACGATGGTGGTGGGCACGACAAACTCATCGCCCTTGCGATTGGCATCCAGCGGATGGTCATAATAAGAGGTAACTGCCTCGCGAGCGGTATGTGCGATACGCTCTTGACTGCGTCCCGTCAGACAGTCGTATGCTTTTTGAACGCGCTCCCATCGAAGATCGCGATCCATCGCCCAGAATCTTCCGGCCACGCTGACGATTTTTCCGATTCCGATCCGCTCACAAGCTTCTTCGGCTTGGGCAATATAATTCAAACCACTGTCCGGTGCGGTGTCCCTGCCGTCGGTGAAGGCATGAATGAAAAGCTCATGAACCCCCGCATCTTTGGACACTTGCATCAGCCCATACAAATGCTCCAGCATAGCATGGACACCTGCATCGGAAACCAGTCCCAGTAAGTGGAGTCGGCCACCGGTCTGCTTGAGGTGATCGATAGCCTTAAGGAAAACCGGATTCCGGCAGACTTCACGCGTTGCAAACGCTTTATCAATACGAACGATTTCCTGATCCACAATACGGCCCGCTCCTATATTTTGGTGGCCGACCTCGCTATTACCCATAATACCTTCGGGGAGTCCTACATCCAGACCACACGCTTTGAGCTCGGTGCGCGGCCATTGTTTGCTCAGTTGCTCGGCCACCGGAGTGTGAGCTAGTTTGACCGCATTACAAAAATCAAATGACGGATCGTGGTTTTCTCCCCAACCATCCCGAATCACCAACACGGCGGTCTTACATTTCATACGTGGAAAACTAACCACAATCCGCATCCCTTGTCACGCATCAGCAAGATGATTGCTTCTTTTCAATTCAATCAACGTGCTTATGCTGCCCACATGAGACAAGAGGACTACATCGAGCGGTCGCGCAGAATGTCGAAATATTATCTGATATTGATCTTCATCCTGACCGCATTTTTGGTGGAACTGGTGGCTTTCTATCAGTTGGGACTCTTTGAAAGCATAGGGCCTATTGGCACCATGGCTTTATGCATAGGAGAAGGAGTGGCCTTTATCGTCATTGCATGGGTGCTCTATGCGAAGATGGTCAAAGCGCCCTTTTTAGGGAAGGTTCCTGATGTCAAGTGACCATCAAGAGTGGCTGGATTTCACCTCACATTTGGCACGTGCCAGCGGTGAACGCATCCGTCCCTATTTCCGATCTTCCCACTTGGAGGTGCAGACCAAAGATGACCGCACTATTGTAACTCAGGCGGATCGTGAGGCGGAGTCTTTCCTACGCTCAGAGATCCAGCGTCATTTTCCCAAGCACGGGATTATCGGGGAGGAGTTTGGGCAAGAAAATGCCGAGGCCGAATATGTTTGGATTTTGGATCCCATCGACGGAACTATTTCGTTCGCTGCCGGTGTTCCCCTTTTTGGAACCTTAATTGGACTACTGCACAAGGGTAAACCACTCATCGGATGTATCTACCAACCCATTCTAGATATTCTTTGCCTTGGTGATGGTCGTCATACCACTATCAACGATACTCCGGTACGCATCCGGCCCTGTCCCCAACTGGATCAGGCATTTTTACTCACTACCGACCCCGGGTTGGTGGAAACGCACCAGAAGATCGAACCGTTCCAAAATGTGCGACGCCAAAGCAAAACCTTCCGAACATGGGGTGATTGTTTCGGCTACCTGCAGCTTGTGAGTGGGCGGGCGGATATTATGGTAGACCCCATACTCAATCCTTGGGATTTGCTTCCACTGATTCCGGTGGTGCAAGGTGCCGGCGGCGTGATTACGGGATGGCGAGGCGAACCCGCGGCAAATGCTTCTTCCGCTGTAGCCTGCGGCCCTGATCTTCATCCAGAAGTGATCGCTCTGTTGAATCCTCCTGAACACACTGATGTCAGGGGCAGACGTTGAACTTTAGCAATGTGCGATTATCTCAATTCTCCAAAGGAGAGGTTCTTTACATTGGCGTGGCTGCACGCGTTCAGGACATCAATAACTCGCTCATGTGGCGTATCGGCGTGGGGACGAATGATGACCGCTTGGTCTCCAAAAAGCTCCGTAGCCCGCTGAAGACTTGATTTTAGTCGGGGCATTTCCTTGTCATCCACTGGATCCATCGCTCGCTTGTTAAAAAACACTGCTCCGTTGGCATCAATCTCAACATTAATAGGACTATTCTCCGTGTTAGGTTTGGTGGGCTTAGCATCATCACGCCCGGGCACCTTAACACCTAATTCAAATTCTTTTTGAACGGCCCCGGTGGTGGCGACAAAGGCAGCCAAAAGTACCAACATCACATTGATCATCGGTGCCATTTGCAACCCGACCTCAATTTCCGGTTCTTCCTTTCGTTTAGCCATGGCGTTGATTAATCTCCAGGGTTGGTGGCAAAAATGACGTCCAACACGCCTGCCTCGGCACAGGCCTTCATCACTTCACGCACTTTACTGTAGGGCACTCGCTTGTCGGCACGAATCAGCACACGGAACGGGGTATTGCCCATGCCCGACTTCTCAAAGTTTTCTCGCGATTGGGTGACGATCGGTATCATGGCACGTTCATCGGTATATACTTTTTCACTGATTACGATTTTGTGGGTAAACTTCTCGACGTTGATGACCAACTGACCTTTCTTGTCTTCGGGCTCTTTGGATTGTTGTGCCAAAGGCAATTCCAAATCCGCCGTCTGAGTCATTACCTCATCGGTGGCGGTGGCAATGAAGAAAAGAAGCAGGGTCATCAACACATCTACCATGGTCGAGATTTGGAACTCAGGTTCCGCATCATCCTCCTGATACATGGCTTTGCGTGACATGGCTTGATTCGATTGATTGACTGCAATAATAAATCTATTCGGACAGTTTAGCGGCCCGTGAAATCCATTCCGGCTACCTGATCGAAAGGAACCGTTTCTAACATCCGGGACACCTGAGAATCTGCTGAAATAATGACTTTGGTGGCTTGTCCCTTTAACACGTAATAAAGAATGAATGCTGGAATAGCCACTACCAAGCCACCTGCTGTGGTGACCAGTACCACGGCAATGTTAGCTGAGAGCGAGGTCATGTCCGCCACCCCGCTGCTGCCCAGCGTTTCGAAGGCCCCGATCATTCCCAACACCGTTCCCAACAAACCAAACATCGGTGCCGTAACTCCAACGACAGATAAATAATTGAGGTTATTTTTGAGACGGATAGACTCCGTAGCAGCCTCATCACCAATGGCCGCTTCCATGATTTCTTTTCCCCGGCCCAGACGCTCAATGCCTACCGCCATCACCTTGGAAAGAAAACAGGGGTTGGCCTGACACACTTCGTAGGCCTGTTGGTAATTGCCCGCATACATCGCATCCTGTAGGAGTGCCAGCACCGCAGGAGGAGCCAGCTTGCCTGCCCGGAACTTGATTAGGCCTTCAATGGTGAAGGTTACCACCACCACCGATTGGATGAGAAGAAACCACATGGTGAAGCCGCCCGAAAGGAAAACCTGCACAAAGTTTTTGCTCTCGGCGGTCGCTGCGGCCGCTGTTTCCTGGCTCCATCCAGTCGATGTTCCCAAAAGCATACAGCTTGCTGCTAATAAAAATCCCAACCCTAGTTTATATCGATTTCTCATACTATTTTTCATACGTTGTTTATGTTGCGGGCAAAGTAGAATCGCTTTTACTTTTCCCTTATTCAAGGAACCAACAAAGCGGGTTGGCTCTTCTTTAGATTTTCAATCTTCTGCTCCACTTCCCTAAGCCGGCTTGTCGGTTCGGGATAAAGTGCAGCAACCTTAGTATAGGCTTCCAAAGATTCCTGGGGTTTGGACTGCTGCTCCATCACCATTCCCAAAACAAAATAGTAATCACCCAGTAGAAGGCTTTCCCTTGAATTAGGAACCAATACCACCGGAAGCTTATCCTCTATACTTTTTAATTCCGCCAGTGCCTCATCTGCTCGTTGACGTCCAAGCAAGGTTCGCGCCTTAAGAATAGGCCCTAAAAAACGAATAGGGCTGTCGGGATAAAGCTGCACGATCCGTGCCGAAAGCTGCTCGCTCTCAAATGTTTTACCCGTCTGAGAAAGGGCATTGGCCAGCTCTCCCCCCGCCTGCCCGACCCAAGCACTAGGGATGCCCAAATATTGATTGACCAAGGGTTGGAGCAAACGAATCACATCCTCGTAACGTCCTGCCTCACTGGCTTTGAGAGCTTCACGAAAATCCGGCCTCTCCCCCAGCTTCAACTCCTTGATCGCATTTTTGGGGTAAGGAATCGTGCCTTGAGAAAATTTAAAGGTCACGGTGCCCGCCGGGTCAACCGACTGCACTTCGCCTTCCAAGGTTTCTCCCGAGTTGAGCACCAGCACATCCTGTCCCTCGACATTCTGAACCATCATCAGAGCGAGCATCATTAAACAGGCCAGTGCATTATTCATTGCAAAACACATTAATTCTTGTTTGGTTCTGCATTGATATTGCATAAATAACAACTAAAAAAAAATAATGATCCGTCTTCTTAACCGCAAACTACGCGGTCTTGTCTATATTGTATTCATCTTAGTCGCCATTTCCTTCATTTTTTTCGTCGATTTTCTGCCGTCTGGCAATCGCGGTCAGTCTGCGATGGGAACGATACGAGGGAAAAACATCCAAAGGGAGGAATTTGAAACCCACTTCCGCGAAACCGAAATTGCGTTTTTCTTAACGACCGGACAGATGGCCGCCCAGCTACCCGGTATGGATGAGCTCCTTTATCAGGAAACATGGAATCGTCTCATCACCTTGCAGGCCGCCCAGCGTGCAGGAGTTCAAGTGTCTTCGGATGACATTACCGGCTTCGTCACCTCCAACCCTCTCTTCCAGAGGGAAGGAAAATTTGACCCCAGCCTCTTTCAGCAATTCTCATCCCTCTTCTTCGACCCTCCAGGAGTCAACCTTTCCCGGGGCATGAATCTGGAAAACTTCGAGAAAGCGGTCAAAAATCACCTGACGATTGAACGCTTCAACCATTTACTGCAAAGCGGATCCATCATCTCCACTACGGAAACAGATTCTCTGCTTCAACGCTTACATGGTGAAGCTACCGTCGAAGTAGCTTCTCTCTCCAAATCATCCGTGGCTTCCGAGGTAAAACCCACTGAGGACGAAATCCAAGCCTACTACCAAGCCTCGATTCAAAAGTACCAGACCCCGGAAAAGCGTAGGGTGGATTATGTTCTTTTCCCCTTAAGCCCTGGAATGGATTCCGCTCAAGCTAAGCGTATGGCCGGCGAATCCGCGCTCAACTTTTCTGATCCCTTTTACCGTGCCTACCAAGAGGGAAAAACCGCCCCCTCTTTTGCTGAGCAAGCCGCAGCAGCTGGGTTGAAAATCAACACCACGCCATGGCTTCAGCAGGAATCTTCCCCTGACAACCTGACCGGCGGAGAGATCTTGCTACGCGCCACGTTCCAGCTTTCACCTGAACAACCCGTGAGTGATGCCATAGAGACCAAAGACGGATTTCTAGTCATCCATCTTGCCGAAGTCCAAGCCCCCTCCCCCATCCCATTGGAACAAATCACGGCCAAAGTGCGGGAAGATTTCCGCCTCCAAGAAGTAGATCGCCGCTTTGAACAAAACGCCCGAATTTACTCCAATGTTCTGGCACGGCAGATAACCGGTGGAGTTACTTGGAAAGATGCGATCCGTGAGGCCGGCCTCACTGCGGGTAAATCGATGACCTTGGTTCCCTCCGCTACGATGCGCCACGCCGATCCTCTCACTCAGTTGGCTGCTCGCACCGTTTCAGCTCTTGAGACAGGTAAGGTCAGTCAGCCCAGTCCAATTGAAGACACCGCCTACATTTTTTACATCACAGCACGCCAACCCGTTTCTGCTGAAGTGGTCGAACTGCATCGCCACAACACCCAATCCCAGCTTGTAGCGCGCCAAGGAGCCGCCTTGGTTCGTGAGTGGATCCTTTCGGAATACAAGGCACCAGGCACTCGTCTCCCCTTCGATCCGATGATCTCTGAATAATCCCCGCATGAGCCGATTCATCAACCTGTCCCGCTATAATGAAATCGGTGCCAATTCGTATTATGTTGAAGATCAGGGATACGGGTTTTTGCTGGACGCTGGGATGCATCCCAAACACGATGGCTATGCAGCGACTCCGGACTTAGCTCGCATTGATCAGGAGCCCCTTTCCGGAATCTTTCTTTCCCACGCTCACCACGATCATACCGGTGCCATCCCCTTAGCGCAGGAGAGACATCCTGAAGTTCCGGTCTTCATGAGCGAGCCCACCACGTTTCTGGCCGATCCGCTGCTTCACAATTCCGTCAATGTCATGAAGCGCCAGCGCGTCGAGAGAGGCATCCGCGAGTGCCCGCTCTATACCCACTCCATGGTGCAGGCCCATACCCGTCGCTGGCACGCCTGTCATCTCAATCAGTGGTGGTCATTGGATGGCCACCCTTTGAGTTCCCCTAAAAAAGAGTCCCACCGCTTCCGGTTGCATCATGCCGGACACATCCTTGGATCGGTGGCGGTCGAGTGCCAGATCGGTAAGCAGCGTTTGCTTTACACCGGGGATATTAATTTTAACGACCAAACCATTATCAAAAAAGCCCATCTTCCCACTGAGGAAATCGACATTTTAGTCATCGAAACCACCCGTGGCGCTCAAAGCAGCAAATCCGGCTACAGTCGATCCGATGAAGAAAACCGTTTGCTCCATGATATCCGTGCCACCTTTGAACGAGGAGGCGCGGTGCTGATGCCCATCTTTGCCATGGGCAAAACACAGGAGCTTCTCACCTTCCTGCACCAACTTCGTAACCGGGGCGAAATTCCCGACAATCCCCTTTTCATCGGTGGCCTGGGAAAAGTCTTTTCCCAAGTCTATGATCGCTGGGCACAACAAAAAATTTCCATCTTCGAAGATATCCGCCCGCAAGTGCTGGACTGGAAAGAACTCGACCGCTTCAAACCTAAAGCAGGTCACCTCTATCTTCTACCCTCCGGCATGATGACCGAAATGACCACCTCCAACCGTTTAGCCCGTTCGTTCCTTTCCGACCCACGACACAGCATCCTCTTTGTCGGTTACACCGACCCCGACTCGCCAGCCGGGCGTTTACGAAAAACCGAAGATGGCCAAAGCGTCACCCTCAACACTCACGATGGTCCGCAGCGTGTTCGTTGCACCATCAACCACTACGACTTTACCTCCCATGCCCAACGGGAAGATTTGGTAAGATTCATTAGCGAAGTGAACCCACGGATCTGTTTTCTAGTCCATGGCGACCGGCCGGCATTAGACTGGTTCCAAAATGAACTTACCACCTCTTGCCCTCGCATCCGCACCATCATTCCCGAACCGGGAATTGAATACTCTCTCAATTAGTATTCAACCTAACCTTCATGCTCCTCTACATCGACGCTTCACTCTCCGGTATCAGCGGTGATATGTTTATCGGTGCCTGTCTCGATCTGGGTCTCGACGCCGCACAACTTGAAACGGAACTCAAGAAACTGCCCCTCACCGAACACTGGTGCCTGACCTCTCATCGAGATCAACGCGGATCCATTTCAGGAATCAAAGCCGATTTCGCAGAAAACCCGCACCACCATCATCATGAACACGACCATCATTCCCACTCTCCACACCATCACCCCTCTGCACATTCACATCACCACGGACGTCACTATTCAGACATCTTGAAGCTGATCCAGTCCAGCACACTCAACGATTCCGTGAAGCATCGAGCTTCTGCCATTTTTGAACGTTTGGGGCGGGCGGAAGCTGCAATACACGGCGTCACTCTCGAAAGCGTTCACTTTCATGAAGTAGGAGCCTTGGATTCCATTCTCGATATCGTGGGCGCATCCGTTGCACTTGACCTACTCGGCGTCACCACCGTCCATGCCGCCGTGCCGGTGGACGGCTGCGGTCACATTCACTGCGATCATGGTCGCTTCCCGGTGCCTGCACCCGCAACGTTAGAACTTCTGCGCGGCCTTCCCTTCCAGCAAATCGATGTGCCCCATGAACTCATCACTCCCACCGGAGCGGCCCTACTTTCGCATTGCGTGTCCGCATTCCAACCCCTTGTCACATCCCGTATCCACCGCGTCGGCTACGGACTGGGCCAAAGAGAAATGCCCGGACATCCCAACGTGCTGCGTCTGATTTTAGCCGAGGATACCACCTCTTCATCATCTCTCGAATCCGATAACGTTCAAATGATTGAATCCAACGTCGACGACGTGACCGGAGAACGGCTTGGAGCCATAGCCACCCACCTGATGTCATTGGGTGCTCTCGACGTGGCGATCCTTCCTATCCTGATGAAAAAGGGACGCCCGGGTCACCAAATACAGGTCATGTGCCATGCCGACCTGCTTCCCAAGCTGACCGAAATATTTTTTACCTGGACCGGCAGCCTGGGTGTTCGCATTCAAAGTGTGCAACGCCTCAAACTATATCGAACCATTAAAACCGTGGATACCCCCTACGGTCCGATCCGTATCAAGTGTTCCGGTTCCCCTGACCTGCCGTCGTCTCTCAAGGCCGAGTCCGATGATGTCCATCAAGCCGCTGAAAAACACGGAGTTCCACCCGACACCGTCATCCACTCCGCAGTCAGCTTATGGAAATCAAACTCCTGACGTTTCCCTGAACGTGCTCATCAACCCTCAGCAGCCCCGGATGTAACATCGCCTATAATATAATCTAATATTTAACTTGATCGTAAAGAGCTTTTGATTATGATGCCCCTAGACATGAATTCAGCGTCAACCACCCCACGTGAACCCCTACTGAGCACTTTCCCTGCCTCGACATACGAAGATTGGAAACAGGCCGCCAACTCCTTGCTCAAAGGCGCCTCATTCGAAAAATCATTGATTACTCCGACCTATGAAGGAATCGATCTGCAACCTCTTTATGTGCGTTCTTCCTCTCCTCGCACCGACGTCGCCGATCAAGGAATATCCATGTTACGTTCGGCTCGCAAAACTGGCTACCTGACTCAGCGCTGGAAAGTTTCCCAAGAGCTCCCTTACTCAACACCCAAGGAATTTAATGCCGCTGCGGTTCCCGATCTCCAGCGTGGACAAGATGAATTAAACATCGTGCTCGACCTAGCGGTTCTCTCAGGGTTGGATCCGGATCAATCCAGTTCCGGTCGTGTGGGTGCCTGCGGACTTTCCCTTGCTAACTTGCAGGATTTGGAAACCGCACTCTACAGTCTTTCCCTCAAAGATACTTCACTCTATTTCCAGTCAGGAGTATCTTCATTGCAGCTAACCGCTTTGCTGGGTGCTCTGGCCCGTAAACGCGGACTCCAACTCGATGATCTCCACGGCTGTATGGGCACCGATCCTTTTGGAGTCCTGATCTGGAACGGCCAGCTGCCTATTTCCATTGAACAAGCCTACCACGACATGGCCGCCTTGACTTCGTTTGCGAGGCAACACATGCCCCACATGGCCACCATGGAGGTCAATACCAATGCCTACCATAATTCCGGTGCCCACGCTTCCGATGAATTGGCTTTTGCGATCGCTACCGGAACCGAATACCTGCGGGCACTCCTGACTCGTGGATGCGACCTGACCACCGTCCTGAAACATCTCCGCTTCTCCATGGCGGTAGGCGGAAACTTCTTCATGGAAACCGCCAAATTCCGTGCCCTGCGGATGCTTTGGCTACGTGTTATTCAGGCCTTCGATCCTTCCTTCTCTGAAATCCCCTTCCATCTGCACGCACGCACCGGGCTTTGGAATAAAACGGTTCACGATCCCTATGTCAACATGCTCAGAACCACCACCGAAGCGTTTTCAGCAGTGCTAGGTGGATGCGACAGCCTACACGTAGGCCCCTTCGATGAAATCATCCGCACTCCAGACACCTTTTCCCGCCGTATTGCTAGGAATACCCATTTGATTCTAGCCGAAGAATGTGACCTGACCCGCACCATCGACCCCGCAGGAGGATCCTGGTGTATCGAAACGCTGACCCACCAACTCTGCCAGTCGGCATGGAAGACGTTCCAAGAAATTGAATCCGCAGGAGGCATGTGGTCCGCACTCCAAGCCGGTCTGCCTCAAGCCAAAGTCAATGCCACGCGAGAAAAAAGAATGGCCCATCTGTTCCGCCGCCGTGATTTGATCGTGGGCACCAATATTTATCCAAACCCCGACGAAAAACCCTTAGAAGTTCGCCTGCCTGACTACACCAAACTTCAACGCGTCCGCGGTGAAGAAATCGCCCAGCTCCGTGAATCTTCTACCGGAACCATTCACCAAAATACCATTGAAGCGCTCAACCAGCTCTTGCACGCCACACCTGAGCGTATCGTTCCCAGTGCCATTCAGGCCGCTGAAGCCGGTGCCACCTTAGGAGAACTCAGTCGCACCCTCTGGTCAAAAAGCTCCGAACCCGCATCCATCACCCCGCTCACGATCACGCGAGCCTCCGCTCCGTTCGAAAAACTCCGACTCGCCTCGCAGTCCATCGCGCCTATCCTGCAGGCCAATATCGGACCTTCGCGCAACTACCGCATGCGGGCCGACTGGACCTCCGGATTTTTCCAGGTCGGCGGCTTCCGCATTCTTAATGATCGCGACTTCTCCACCCATGAAGAGGTTCTAGACGCAGTGCGCTCCACAGGTGCCGGCGCGGTCGTGATCACGTCCACCGACGATGCCTACCGGTCGCAAGTAACCGCCCTAGCCACCGCACTCAAACAACTAAACCCTTCGCCTCTGGTTTTAGTCGCCGGTGCTCCGGGCGAGCAGGAAAACGAGTGGCGCACCGCCGGCGTGGACGACTTCATTCATGTCCGCGTCAACTGCTACGAATTCCTTCTCTCCCTCCAAGAAAAACTTTCTGCGCATTGCCCTTCCTCCAACCGAAACCGCTGAACCTCCATGTCCATACAAACACCTGATTTCACCCGCATCGATTATCAAGCCCCCTCGGGATCTTACGCGCCCGCTCCGGACCTTCCCGCGTGGGACAGCCTTGAAAAAATTCCGGTTAAACCACTCTACAGTGCCGCCGACCTCGACTCCATGGAACACCTCGATTTCCAAGCGGGCATCGCCCCTTTCCTGCGCGGCCCCTATGCGTCCATGTATGTCAATCGGCCTTGGACCGTCCGCCAGTATGCCGGATTCTCCACCGCAGAAGAATCCAACGCCTTCTACCGCCGCAACCTTGCCGCCGGTCAAAAAGGACTCTCCGTCGCGTTCGACCTGGCCACCCACCGGGGATACGATTCTGATCACCCCCGCGTGGTCAGTGATGTCGGCAAAGCCGGTGTGGCCATTGATTCGATTCTGGATATGGAAATCCTCTTTGATCGCATTCCCTTAAACCAAGTTTCCGTCTCCATGACCATGAACGGCGCGGTGCTCCCCGTGCTGGCTTTTTACATCGTGGCCGCGCTCGAACAAGGAGCCAAATTGGATGAACTCTCCGGCACCATTCAGAATGACATCCTCAAAGAATACATGGTGCGCAACACCTATATCTATCCCCCGGCACCTTCCATGCGGATCATCGCTGACATCTTCGCCTACACCTCGCGTCACATGCCCAAGTTCAACTCCATCTCCATTTCGGGCTACCACATGCAGGAAGCCGGGGCCACCGCCGATCTGGAAATGGCTTATACCCTTGCCGATGGAAGAGACTACTTGCTGACCGGTATCGCGGCCGGTATTGATATCGACGCCTTCGCACCCCGCTTGTCGTTTTTCTGGGCTCAGGGAAAAAACTATTTCATGGAGGTGGCCAAAATGCGCGCCGCCCGTTTGCTCTGGTCGAAAATCGTCCAGGAGTTCAATCCCAAGAACCCCAAATCCCTCGCCCTTCGCACCCATTCTCAAACCTCCGGATGGAGCCTGACGGAACAAGACCCATTCAATAACGTTACTCGCACCTGCATCGAAGCGATGGCTGCGGCACTCGGTCACACCCAGTCTCTGCATACCAACGCCCTCGATGAAGCCATCGCACTGCCTACTGACTTCTCCGCCCGCATCGCTCGCAATACCCAGTTGTTCCTGCAAGATGAAACCGGCATCTGTAAAGTCATCGACCCGTGGGGAGGATCCTACTATGTTGAATCATTGACTCACGAACTGATGCATCGCGCCTGGGAGCACATCGAAGAAGTGAAGCGACTCGGGGGTATGGCCAAAGCGATTGAGGCTGGCATTCCGAAAATGAAAATCGAAGAAGCCTCCGCCCGGCGTCAAGCCCGCATCGACAGCGGTCTTGAAACCATCGTGGGAGTCAATAAATTCCGCCTCGAAAAAGAAGATCCGCTCGATATCCTCGACGTGGACAATGCCGCCGTGCGTGAGTCGCAAATCCAGCGCCTGGAAAAGCTCCGCGCGGGACGGGATTCCTCCCGTGTTGCCGCTTGTTTGCAAGCCCTCACCGAAGCCGCCGCCTCGGGTGATGGCAATCTTCTGGCACTTTCCGTTGAAGCCGCTCAAGCCCGCGCCAGCCTCGGAGAAATATCCGAGGCTCTGGAAAAAGTATACGGACGACACCAAGCCGTGATACGCTCCATCTCAGGAGTGTATAGCAGTGAATACGGAGACCGTAGCGCGATTGAATCCGTGCGCGCCCTGACCAACGCCTTTGCGGAGGATGAGGGACGCCGTCCGCGTATCATGATCGCTAAAATGGGCCAGGATGGCCACGATCGTGGAGCCAAAGTAGTGGCCACCGCTTATGCCGACATGGGTTTTGATGTGGACGTCGGCCCGCTTTTCCAAACCCCGCAGGAAACCGCCAAACAGGCGGTTGAAAACGATGTGCACATTGTCGCCATGAGTTCGCTGGCCGCCGGTCACAAAACCCTGCTGCCGCAGTTGGTGGCGGAGCTGAAGCACTTGGGACGCGAGGACATCCTCGTTGTCTGCGGAGGGGTGATCCCGGCCCAGGATTATGAATTCCTGCTGACCCATGGTGCCTGTGCCATCTTCGGACCGGGCACGGTCATCACCGAATCGGCTCAAAAACTCATGCACCTGCTGGGTGTTCAGTCTTAGAAACCTACTCTTACGGTGTGAAATATGCCAAATGATTCCTGAGGCGTAAGGTATAAAGATTCTGGGCGGAGCAGGATTCGAACCTGCGAAGGCAAAGCCAGCAGATTTACAGTCTGCCCTCGTTGGCCACTTGAGTATCCGCCCGGAAAAAGTGAATTAAAGCGAAGCTCCCTAGCTTCGTCAATCCGTGAATCCGAACAATTTCAAGATGGAAGATCTGGGAATGCGTAGCAGGAAACCACATTTTTTTTGAGACCACGTTGGAAGAACCCTCTCGTGGACGAAGCCACCTCTTTTTTTTGATAAAGCATCAAGGAACAGACCTGTAGTTGGGTGGGATTTGAACTGGGCACCAGCGGCAATCCCGATGCCGATCACGAAACCACCTATGGCTATGACAACGCCGGTCGCTTGAGCACCGTGACCGATCCCAACACCACCTGGACCTATGCGTACCTGGCCAACTCCAACCTCGTGGA
>JBHJOR010000021.1:0-36417 GCA_050329585.1 Methylacidiphilales bacterium
TGCAACAGGGGGTAGAAAGGAGTTATTCATCCTCACCCCACCTCCGTATCCGATAGGAGAGCCTTAATGGTCTCTCCCAGTCAGACGTATGAACTTGCGGTAGAGTTCGGCGTAAATAGCGTCCCTCGCCTAGGCTACCCTTTGATTCTTGGGTGGTTCATGCTTGATTCAGCGGGAAACTGTTTTATTCTCTCACGCTTTATGAACATAGCCATCGAAGAACTTTCCACATGTCGCCGCCGCCTTAGCATCGAGATCCCCTCTCACGACGTGGAAGAAGAATCCCGTCGCATTCTGGACGATTTCCAAAAATACGCCTCCATCAAGGGTTTTCGCCCGGGTAAAGCACCTCGAAAAATGATCGAGACCAAATACCGCCGTGAAATCGAGTCCGAGGTTAAACGCACTCTGGTGCCCAAAGCTTTCCGCGAAGCGGTCAAACAAAAGGAGCTGAACATTGTCAGCAGTCCGAATGTTGAGGATCTGCAATATAAGCCCGGCCTGAGCTTGAGCTTCACCACCACCGTGGATTTGGCTCCTGAATTCACCCTGCCAAATTACAAAGGCATCGAAGTGAAAAAGGTGCCGAGAGAAATCACCGATGAAGAGGTACAAAAAACGGTTTCCGGTTTGTTGGAACAACATGCCCATTATGTGGATGTGATCGACCGGGGAGTCGAGACG
This sequence comes from Methylacidiphilales bacterium, assembly GCA_050329585.1. GTDB lineage: Bacteria > Verrucomicrobiota > Verrucomicrobiia > Methylacidiphilales > JBCBYL01 > DAIPIT01. The sequence continues at coordinate 685 of JBHJOR010000021.1, forward strand.
GGTGACTTTGCAGTGATATCCTACACCGGAACCGTAGACGGGCAAACCATTGCCTCGCTAGCGCCTGAATTCCCCCAGCTAGAAAAGCAGGAGAAATTCTGGCTGTGGATCAAAGAGGATATTTTTCTTCCCGGATTCGGTAGCCAGCTAGTAGGCAAACAACCCGGTGGCAGCTATGCCGTTCAGGTCACTTTCCCTTCCGACTTTCCGGCCGAACCCTTGCGCGGAAAAACGGCTTCGTATGAAGTGCAGCTGGAACAGATCAAACAAAAGGTGCTACCCGAACTCAACGATGAACTGGCCCAGCAGATTGGCGGCATGAAGGCCGATGAGCTGCTTGATATCATTCGTCGTAATATGACCCGCCAGAAAGAAAACGAGGCACGTAGTGAAGAACTGCGCCAAATCTTCCAGTTTTTACAAAACAGTGTGAATTTTGAACTTCCGGAATCCAGTGTAACCGAGGAAACCCGTCATGTCATTTCGGACATCCTTGAAGAAAACCATCAGCGTGGGGTTCCCGATCACGTCCTTGAAGAAAATAAGGGGGACATTATCACCAACGCGGAGAAAGCGGCGAAAGATCGCGTGAAGCTCAATTTTATTCTTTCGAGTATCGCGCGCGCCGAAAAGATTGAGATTTCCGGACAGGATATGTCTCAAGAACTGACTCAATTAGCCCATCGTATGCAAATGCCGGTGGACAAGCTTTACCGGCGCTTAGAAGAGAACGGTGCCATCCTCCGCGTCCAGGATGATGTCCGCCGCCGCAAAACGATCGATTTCCTATTGCAATCGGCATCAATCCGCTAGTTTGTAGCCACATGAGCATTGAACCCGTCCGCAATAACTACATCATCCCGAACGTCATTGAAGACACCGGACGGGGCAAAGTAGAATGGAATGTCTTTTCCCGCCTTCTTAAAGACCGTGTGATTTTCATCGGATCACCCATCGATGACATGGTGGCCAACAGCGTCATCGCTCAGCTGCTCTATCTGCAAATGGAAGATCCCAAAAAAGACATCCATATATATATCCACTCTCCGGGAGGCTACGTCACCGCCGGGATGGCAATGTATGACACCATGCAGTTTGTCACCTGCGATATTGCCACCTATTGCATAGGCCAAGCGGCCAGCATGGGAGCGGTGTTGTTGGCGGCAGGCACTAAAGGCAAACGCTATGCCCTGCCGAACGCACGCATTATGATCCACCAACCGCTAGGTGGCGCACAAGGTCAGGCTACTGATATCAACATTCAGGCCAAAGAGATTCTGCGCACAAAAAAGAAGCTTAATGAGATACTAGCTTTTCATTGTGGTCAGCCATTTTCTAAAATCGAGGCGGATACGGAACGGGATTTTTTCATGTCGTCACAAGAGGCCAAAGAATACGGTTTGGTGGACGAGGTTATTGCTTCAAAAAAAATCACTGCTCCGGCAGCTTGATCTTCCATCTGTTTTCGGCAACGTATCAAGGATCAGGACAGGTGGCTGAGTGGTCTAAGGCACTCGACTCGAAATCGAGAGACGGGGAAACTCGTCCGTGGGTTCGACTCCCACCCTGTCCGTTTTTTTGATGGCTCTGCGATGCTTCCATACTGAAAAGCTCTAAGCCTCACTTAGCCTACAAAGCCCGATCACTCTATATGGAACGTCCTCCGGAAAGTCTATTCGTTCACCCCGCACTGTATGTGATGCCGTGCGAGTTTGGATTTGGTGTTTTTTCAGATGACTTTATTGCTTCCGGCACGCTTTTGGAGGAATGCCATTGGATCAAATACCGACGGGCGGATTGTCAAAGTCCCAAGATCAATGATTACGTTTACGAGGTAGCCGATACCCCGCAAACCCCCGACGAAGAAAAAGGTTACAACGCCTTAGTGTTAGGATTTGGCAGCATTTATAACCATTCCTTTGATAACAATGCGCACTATCTTTATGACGAGGCGCGCAATGTTTTTGTGTATCAAGCCATCAAGGATATCCAACCCGGAGATCAGATTTTTATCTCTTACGGCGAGCAGTGGTGGAATACCCGGCAGGAATAAATCTTAGCGCGATCACTTTTTATTGTCGTTCCTCCGCGGTAATCTACTTTACTCAACGTGTCTGAGTTGAACACCTTCAAGCCCGAGTGGACCCCCGCCGAGGCAGGCGCGGCCTTTGCCGGGCGCGTGATGCGTGGAATTAGCCATCCCCATTCGCACTCCACCCGACCCGCACCCTCTCGAAGCGTTCCAAATGCCGATGAACTTTCCGAGGGTATCTTAGCGGGCAACCGGACGCTTTTGGCTCGGGCGATCACGTTAGTAGAAAGTAATGCCGCTGCTCATCGGGAGGTGGCGGCAGAAGTGGTCAAACGGCTTCTACCTTATTCTGGAAAGTCCATTCGGGTCGGTATCACCGGAGTTCCGGGAGCCGGGAAAAGCACCTTCATTGAGGCTCTGGGTATGCTTTTATGTGAAGCGGGTCAACGCCTTGCTGTGCTGGCCGTGGATCCCTCCAGTAGTGTGACACACGGCAGCATCCTTGGTGACAAAACCCGCATGGAGCGATTAAGCCGCCATCCCGATGCGTTTATCCGCCCCTCCCCTACGGGTGGAAACTTGGGTGGAGTTACCCGTAAAAGCCGTGAAACGATTGTGCTCTGCGAAGCGGCCGGGTTTGATGTCATACTAGTGGAAACCGTAGGAGTGGGTCAGAGCGAAACGACGGTTCGTTCCATGGTGGATTTTTTTCTGCTGCTGATGATTGCTGGTGGGGGTGATGATTTGCAGGGCATCAAAAAGGGCGTCATGGAGTTGGCCGACGCGGTAATCATTAACAAAGCGGATGGTGAGAACGCGGTTCGTGCCGAATGTGCCCGGCAGGAAATGGAAACAATCCTTCGGCTTTTGGCCCCTGCCACTTCGGGCTGGAAACCACAGGCGCTTGCGTGTTCTTCACTGAGCGGAAAAGGAGTAGAGGAAATTTGGAAGCTCATTATAAAATTTCAGTCTTCCCAAGAGGACAGCGGCGAATTCCTGAAAAACCGCCAGCGCCAGCGCCAGGACTGGATGCACGCCATGATCCGGGATCAACTTAACCAGGCTTTTTACGCTCACCCTGAGGTGCAGCGGCACGTAACCTCTTTTGAGCAACAAGTCGTCCGCGGAAAACTCTCCGCATCCGCTGCCGCAGAAGACCTTTTAAGGTTCTTTATAGAGAGCGGGAAAAAATAATTTAAACAAACGTCTTTTCTTGTTGAAATTAATATTACTTATACTTATGTTTGTCGTCTAACAATGATTAGTAAGGCTGATTTAATCCGTTCAACATCAAAGAAAAAGTAAATCATGATTCAAAAAATAGACCATCTAGGCATTGCGGTGCGTTCTTTGGAAGAAAGCATTCCTTATTATGAAAAAACGCTAGGTTTGCAGTGCGAGCGCATCGAAGAAGTTCCATCGCAAAAGGTTCGCACCGCCTTTTTCGATGTGGGAGGCACCCATTTGGAGTTGCTGGAAGCAACAGATCCAGAAAGCCCGATTGCCAAATTTCTGGAGACCAAAGGAGAAGGTATTCACCATATCGCTTTTAGCACCGATGATATCCGGGGACAGCTCAAGCAAGCGTCGGACAGCGGTTGCCGCCTCATTCATAGTGAACCCATCGAAGGTGCCGGACAAAAACAAGTGGCCTTTCTTCATCCCAAATCTACACATGGGGTCTTGACTGAATTCTGTAGCCCTCAACACTGACCCTAAAGGAAATCGAGCCATGCCCATTGATCCCATTTTGCTGAACCGACTTGAAGAACGCAACCAAGAGGCGGAGGCTGCGGGAGGATTAGACAAGCTGGAGAAACGCCGCGCGCAAGGTCAAATGACCGCGCTGGATCGGGTTCACCATCTTTACCAACCAGGTAGCTTTCAGGAATTCGGCAAATTTGCACAACACGCCTGCCATAACTTTGGCATGGAATCTAAGCGTCTTCCGATGGACGGGGTGATCACGGGCATTGGGGAAGTCGAGGGGCGACCCGTGGCGTGCTTCAGCCAAGATTTCACAGTCAGCGGTGGATCGCTGGGAGCCATCCACGCGAAAAAAATCTGCGATGTAATGGACTATGCTTTGAAAGCTGGAATGCCGGTGATCGGTTTCAATGACTCGGGTGGAGCCCGTATCCAGGAAGGGGTTCAATCCCTATCAGGATACGGTCAGGTTTTTTTCCGTAATGTTGAACTCTCAGGCGTGGTGCCACAGATAGCGATCATCGCCGGCCCTTGTGCGGGTGGTGCGGCCTATTCTCCGGCACTAACCGATTTTTTGATCATGACCAAGGATACCGCCAACATGTTTATCTGTGGACCGGCGGTGATCAAAGCCGCCACGGGGGAAAGTGCCACGATGGAGCAGATTGGCAGTGCCGCAGCCCATGCCTCCGTCAGCGGTAACATCCACTTTGTAGCAGAAAACGACAGCCATGCCATTGAACTGGCCAAGAAGCTACTTTCGTTTCTGCCATCCAATAACCTGATGGATCCGCCGCACCGGCTCAATACTCCGTTGCCCACTGAGGATGATCCGGGCTTGCTGGAGTTGATACCTGATTCATCCAAAAAGCCGCTGAACGCACACCACGTGATCAGCCGACTGGTTGATGATGGCGACTTCTTTGAAGTGATGATGGATTGGGCCAAAAACATGATCATTGGCTTTGCCCGCATTGGTGGCGTCGTGGTGGGCATCATCGCCAACGAACCTATGGTGAAGGCCGGCTGCTTAGACATTGATGCCTCGGACAAATCAGCTCGATTCATTCGTTTCTGCAACATCTTCAACATTCCTCTGGTCAGCCTGGTGGACGTGCCCGGCTTTTTCCCGGGGGTAGCACAGGAACGGGGCGGTATCATTCGACATGGAGCCAAGATGCTTTTTGCCTATGCGGCCAGCACAGTGCCAAAGATCACTCTAATTATGCGCAAAGCCTACGGCGGGGCCTATCTGGCGATGTGCAGTCGGGATATGGGCGCCGATCTGGTCTATGCGTGGCCTACAGCAGAGATCGCGGTTATGGGAGCCGAAGGTGCAGTCAAAATTCTCTACCGTAGAGAAATCGAATCTGCCGCAGACCCTAAGGCGAAAGAAGCCGAACTGCAGGAGCTTTATCGCGAACAATTTGCCAGTCCTTACCAAGCTGCTGAAGCAGCGATGGTGACCGACGTGATTCACCCTTCCAAAACCCGGGCGGTGTTAGCTCGCTCTTTGCGCGCTACTCTTTCCAAGCGTGACACCCGTCCTCCCAAGAAGCATGGAAATATTCCACTTTAAAGCTTAGCCTCCCGCATTATGAATCTCAAATTCATTGATCTTGAGTTACTGCAGGAATCCTTGCTCATGACGGGAACAGGATTCACGGTGGTGATGGTGGTGCTTACCATTTTATGGTTAGCAATCAGGCTATGTGGACTTTTTTTCCAAAGGGAGGCGAGGCACAAGTCAATGAGTCCGGTCGGCGCAGTTTCGGCTCACATTTCACCTTCAGAAGAAGGTCATGAAAGTATTTCCTCACAAACGCTGGCATTAATCGCCGCAGCTGTTCAGACAAGTATTGCGGGTCCTTATCGCATCGTGGGAATTGAGCCCCGTCATTCTGTGCTGGAAAAAGATCACACCCAAATCTCGTCTTGGTCGGTGGAAGGAAGACGAGCCATTTTTTCAAGCCACCGCATCCGCTGAATTGCGTTATAGAAATCCACTACTGAATTATGAAAAAACTGAGAATCACTATTGAAGGGAAGGCCTATGATGTGTCCGTGGAGGTGTTGCAGGAAGCTGCGGGTGCTTTACCGACGGCACCTCTGGTGCGGTCGACCTCTACGGCCGGGGCATCCGTATCGCTTCCCTCTGCTGCGCCAGCGCCATCACGTCCGACTGAAGCGGGAGCTGGATCGGTGCCCAGCCCCTTGGCGGGTAAAATCGTTTCCATCGAAGTATCGACCGGCCAAGCGGTCAAAGAAGGCGACGAGCTGATTACCATGGAAGCCATGAAAATGAATACCCATGTGTTCGCACCTCTGTCAGGAACCGTAACCAAGATCCTAGTGAACGAAGGTGACGCGGTTGAAGAAGGCCAAATCTTGATCGAACTCTCCGCATGATTGACCAACTACTAGACTTTATCCAGCTGACGGGCCTGCAAGAAATTACCCCGCAGATGGTTATTATGTGGGGAGTGTCCCTGCTTCTGCTCTATATGGCGGTTTACAAGGGATTTGAACCCTTGCTTCTAGTTCCCATTGGGTTTGGTGCTTTATTGGCTAACTTACCCACCCGCGGTTTCTTCAATCCGGATCTGGATGCCACGGCGATCGTCCGCCAATTGGCCCATTTAGATGATGAGTCGACGCATTCCGATTCGGCGGGAAATCCTACACAAACTCTTAACGCCAACTCTTTCCAGCCTCCACTTTCTCCTCCGGTTTTTTTTGATCAAAAAAACACCCCGCTATCCCCCTACGCAGAATCGCAACCTGATCGAGACAGTTCTGAAAAGCTGACAGCAGCCAACCCGCCTCATGCCCCTCCCCGTTCTATCGAGGATGAGATGACGCTGCTGCATCCAGGTCTGTTTGATATGATCTCCTTGGGTGTTAAATGGGAAATTTTTCCACCACTCATTTTTCTTGGAGTTGGTGCCTTGACGGATTTTGGTCCGCTGATCGCCAATCCACGGATGCTTTTCCTGGGAGGTGCCGCTCAATTAGGTGTATTGCTCACTTTTGTTGGTGCTTCCATCATGGGTTTCAGTCAAGCGCAATGTGCTGCTATCGGCATCATAGGTGGCGCTGACGGCCCTACGGCCATCTTTATCGCCAACAAATTGGCTCCTGAGCTATTGGGTCCCATCGCGGTGGCCGCTTACAGCTACATGGCGCTGGTGCCCTTAATCCAACCTCCGATCATGCGCTTTTTAACCTCGCCGGCTGAGCGCAAAATCCGCATGAAATCCCTTCGCACTGTTAGTAAAAAAGAGAAATTGATATTCTGCCTGATGGTGCTGATGGCATGTATCATTTTAGTTCCCGATGCTTCCGCTTTGATTGCCATGTTGATGTTGGGAAATTTCATTCGGGAATGTGGTGTGACCGAACGGCTCTTAAAAGCTGCACAAAATGAAATCATTAATGTGATCACTATTTTGTTAGGGGTCAGTGTGGGTATCACGATGAATGGAGAGACCTTCCTCGCTATCGGAACTATCAAGATCATTGTGTTGGGTGTGGTGGCTTTTGCTTTTGCCACGGCGTCCGGAGTTCTGATGGCGAAGTTGATGAATGTCTTCTCACGGAGTAATCCCATCAATCCGCTGATTGGGTCTGCTGGTGTGTCAGCAGTGCCGATGGCCGCGCGTGTTTCGCACATTGAAGGACAAAAAGCAGATCCGCAAAATTATCTCCTGATGCATGCCATGGGACCCAACGTGGCCGGTGTGATCGGAACTGCCGTGATTGCCGGTTATTTTATCGCGGCATTGAAATAATCCTCCAAACCGCAACCATGGAATCCATCGCTCCAGATTTTTCATCAAACCAGGCTTACGATGGCGTTGAAATGAAGTGGAAACGTTGGCGATTGTTCCATTACCGGGAGCTGGCATCCACCAATGACACCGCACGTGAACTGCCCGGCTGGTCGGTGGTTCTGGCGGATCGACAAACCGCCGGGCGGGGCCGCCATGGCCGCCCGTGGCACTCATCCGAAGGTGGTTTATGGTGTTCGCTGGTTCTGCCCACCCCGGGCAGCGCTGATCACTGGAGAGCACTTCCTCTGGCAGTAGGTTTGGCGGTGATTCATACCTTGGATTCCTACCATGTGCGCGCCCGGATGCGCTGGCCCAATGATATCATGGTAGAAGATCGCAAACTAGCCGGGCTCTTACTGGAGAGATTTCACCCGGATCACGTGGTGGCAGGTATCGGACTCAATTTGGTCAACGACCCTGCCAGTGAGGATACTGAACTGCTAGGCATCGCCACGCGCTTGGCGGCTCATACTCCCTCGGTTCCGGGGCGAGACGCCTTTCTCTGTCTCCTGCTTGACAGCATGGCAAAAATACAAGAGCGCATGAAAGACTCTGGTATCACCGATTTGGTGGAGGAGATCAATGCCATGTGGGGGCCCCTTCCTCGATCTGTAACCTTGCACCGCGGCAACGAATTGATCACAGGAGATTTCAGCGGCATAACTGACAGTGGGGATCTCATTCTGCTCGATGCCGAGAACAAGACTTCTATTTTCCCAGCCTCTCAAATTTCACAACTAACCGAAACACAAAATCCCCCAAGCTCATGAATACCTACCCTGAAATAACTGCTGAAGAGGCCGCCGCACTGATACAACATGGACAAACCATTGGATTCAGCGGATTCACTCCTGCTGGTGCTGCCAAAGCTATCCCCAAAGCACTGGCCGCACGCGCGCGTCTCGAGCACGAGGCGGGGCACCCCTTTTCCATCGGTGTGGTAACAGGTGCTTCCACCGGGCAGTCACTTGACGGCGAGCTGGCCATGGCCGACGCCATCGCATGGCGCACACCTTACCAGTCCAACAAATATTTACGTGCTTCCATTAACAGCGGCCGCACCCGTTTTTTTGATATGCATCTTTCCGCGATGCCACAGGCCATACGATATGGCTTTCTGGGTGATTTCAATTGGGCCGTGGTGGAGGCCTGCGCTCTCACGGCAGATGGTAAAATTTACCCGACCACATCAGTAGGTGCTGCGCCCACGTTCTGCCGGGTGGCTGACAAAATACTGGTCGAACTTAACAGCTTTCATCCTGCCGAGTTGAAAGGCTTTCACGATATTTATGAACCCGCAGATCCGCCGCATCGCTTACCCATTCCCTTGTCAAATTGCAGCGATCGTATTGGCTGTGAAGCGATTCAAGTGGATCCGGCCAAGATTGTGGGCGTGGTGCGAACCCACTTGCCCGACGAAGCGGGAGGCTTCACCCCGGCAGACGAAGTCACTAATCGTATCGGCGAGAACGTTGCTGAATTCATCGCGGCGGAAATTCGATCGGGTCACATACCCGCCAAGTTCCTTCCTCTGCAATCCGGAGTAGGAAACATTGCCAACGCGGTGCTGGGCGCTTTGGGGCGTCATCCGGAAATTCCCGACTTCGAAATGTTTACCGAAGTCATCCAAGATTCAGTGATAGAACTTATGAAGGAAGGTCGCATCCGTTTCGCTACGGGAACCTCGATTACCGTCAGCCCTGAAATGCTTTTATCCATCTATCAAGAACTGGACTATTATCGTTCTCGTATTTTACTCCGCCCGCAGGAAATCACCAACAATCCGGAAATGGTGAGGCGGCTGGGAATTATCACCATCAATACGGCCTTAGAAGTGGATCTGTTTGGCAACGTCAACTCCACCCATGTAATGGGGAAAAGTATGATGAACGGCATCGGCGGATCCGGTGACTTTACCCGCAACGGTTACATTTCCATCTTCACTTGCCCCTCAGTGGCCAAGGGAGGGAAAATCAGCACGATTGTCCCCTTGGTCAGCCATATGGATCACAGTGAACACTCCGTTCAGGTGATCGTGACTGAACAAGGCGTGGCCGATCTGCGCGGTAAGACTCCCAATGAGCGCGCCCGTTTAATCGTGGATCAGTGCTCTCACCCGGACTACCGCGACCAGCTACACGGCTACTTTGACAGCATCAAAGATGGTCATACCCCCCATACACTGGAAAACGCCTTTGCCATGCATGCGCAGTTCCTCAAAACCGGTAACATGCGCGGTGTGGAGTGGCCGATGAGCGGAGTTCCTATCTGAAACGCTCCGATTAGAGGCGCGTTTCGTTTTGGTATTTCTTCCACAGAGCCAGAGTCATGTCTCCCAAGGGGAGTGATTTTCCGCACCATGCAGTAATTGGCATGATGCCTACGCGACTGTTGGTCAGAAAAATCTCCGTGGCTTCACCTAACTCTGAAGGATGAAATAAACCGGTTTCCACCTTTTCGCCCGACATCTCAAGTATCCACCGTCTCACTACGCCGGCCCGGCAACCTGCTTCCGTCGCAGGGGTATAGATCCTACCCTGCCTCACCCAAAAAAGATTAGCCATCGCAGCGGATGCCAGGAGCCCGTTTTCATTCAGAAGTACTACCTCATCCGTTGAAGCTTCCTCACGCGCCTGCACCCGGTTCAGGTAATTTAGTGTCTTGTATCTGGATTCCCAAGAACAGCTGTGAATGCGAATGCCCGACGATGAAAGCGTATAACTCGACGGAAGCTCCGCGCGTTCCGTTTCAAAGTGAGTTTCCACCCCTGAGGAGGTGAGATACCAGCGCCAGATTCCATTTACATCTGGTGGATCTGAAATAAAAAAAACTGGAGCCGGATCAAGAGCCAAAGCCCGGGCACCCTCCACTATTAATTCCTCATGCCAGAATCTGAAAAGAGGCTGTCCGTCATGAACCCTGAGAGTTTCAAACACTCCACGCCCGTAACGGAATCCTTCATCGGTCACCTCGACGCTCATGCAAAAACCCGGTGGATTTCTTTTTCAGGAAAGAATCGACCGGGACAAATAGTATCCTGAATATCCCGATGCAGGAGTAACCCGGCTCTTTTTTTTAACATCCCATTTTTGAGGTGATCAATCAGCTCCAGGGATGCGCGCATCTGTCGATTAGTGGGTTTAGATTTCTGAAAATCACCAACGAGGCAAATGCCGATGGAATTTTGATTATAAGCTTCACTGCGGACATGTCCGCCCTGAATTTGCTTGCTCCAGCGTTCGGAGACTTCGATTTCGCCATCGTCTGAATCGGAGCCGTTTCCAATAACAAAATGATAGGCCAGTCCATTTTCCATACGACGAACTCTACGATGGTAATAATCGAATATTTTTCCATTCCCGGTGGGCGTTCCACTATGATGTAGGATAATATGCTTCCATCTACGCTCAGCGAAATTGGACACATTGATCTGTCGCTGCACTCGACGCACAAAAAGTGGCGTAGGCTTGGCAGGAACGGCTGGCGTTGCCACACTACCGACTCCTGGTATCTTCAACCGGTCTCCCACCCGGATCAAGTCAGACTTCAGCCGGTTGTGATCGCGGAGAGCCGATACCTCCACCCGATGAAGGCCTGCTATTTTGGCTAAGTTATCACCCGGTTTGACCACATAGATGCGATCAGTAGATGGGGTATTGACCTTCATGGAAGAAGTGCTGATCTCAGGCTTGCTCAGAATCAATTCACGACCGATTTGCAAGTTGTTGTTTGACAACTGATTGAGGCGTTTCAAGGCGTCGACTGAGGTTCCCGTTTTTTGCGAGATTCCCCATAGTGTATCGCCCCGTTGCACCACGTAACGTTCTTGCGCCGCAAAGATCTCCGACACCAGACCGGGTGCCCAACAAGCACCCGCCCCAAGAGCCACCGTCCTTAAAAACGATTTACGGCTTACCATCACAATTAATACATTAAAACAAGTAAAAATACGTGTAAAGGCATAACTATTACTATTGATTCGTGCATTTAATGCGGCCAAGACTTCTTGCCAGTGTCACTTTCAGTCCTAAGGTGTCAGACATGACTCCCGACCTTCAATGCGCACTGGTATGTGAAGATGTGCGCTTGGAAGTATCCGGAAGCAATACGTTGGTGGGTGTGATTAATACGATTGCGGCTCCTCAACTTCCCATACGCCTGATTAAGTTATGCGTATTTACACGCTGGTGCTCAGGCGAGGGTTCATTCCAGCAAACGACGCGTATGCTTGATCAGAACGAAAATACCATGGCACAAACGCGAACCCCTTTTCGTCTGGCGGGAGAGGAAAATCATGCGACAAACGTTGCTGTTTTTGGTGGTCTTGAGTTCACCGAACCGGGTGCATATCCGGTGGAAATTTTGCTGGATGAGGAGCTGGTTCTACGTTTTCCTCTGCAGATTATCTTGGCGCAAAGCTGAATGGAGAATGCAGGCCGAACCAACCACTACTTTTTTATGGCGGTTGAGATTTTGGGTTTCTGCTCTTTTTTACCCAACAAACCTGCGAAAAGTCCCCCTTTTTCTTCTTTAGCAACGTTCTCCGCACGAATCGGTTCCACCATGCGGCCCGATCGGATGCTAAGATGTTTGGGGGTGAGCTTGTTGGTCAGGATGGTTTGATTGGCTGATCGCAGACGTTTACAGAGCAGTTGGGCAATTCCAAGCATCAATTGTCCCCCCGCCACCGGGAGTTTTTCAAAATAGCGCTGAAGTTGTTCTACATCCAGTTTCCACAGCACGGATGTTTCGCGAACGCGCACAGTGGCGGTGGCCTCTCCGGGTTCCAGAATACTGACTTCACCCACGCAGTCGCCGGGGCCGATTTCTCCTAATAAGACTTCCTGATCACCAGACCCGACCAAAACTTCACAGCAGCCGGCAATGACTATGTAGAGATGATATTGTCTGATACCCTCCTGAACCAAAACTTCTCCGGGGCCATACTCACCAAATTCACCATGGAACTTTAGAACCTCCAAGTTTTCAGGGTCGATGTAACTTAAAATCCCTGTTGGATGTAAATCCGCTATAACTTCCGATTCTTCCATGAAACTAGGTTAACAACACTTTTCACTGATTCAAGTGCCTTCCTTTAAAGGCATCGATGAAAAGCATTTGGCTTTTGATCAAGTTAAATCACTCCAACGCCTATCCAACCCTCACTCGTATGAATCGAGAGTTAAATAAAAAATCTATTTACTGCCCCGGAGTAGTAGGAGTGATGGCTCCCGGATTGAGGGTAGGTTGGAAGGTATTGAGGAACTGTTCCACCGCCTTGTCCAGTTCTTTCTGTAACTCATTTTTTTGTTCCGTGCTTGGAACACCACTTGGATTGCCGCTTTCACCAGCCTGATTGGCTGCGTTCAGTTTCTGCGCGGCTTGAATTAAGTTGTTCACAGCGGCCATTTCGCTGGAATCCGCTGTAAATTGTGCCGCCCGGGATTCTCCCGAGACTGGATCAAAAGTAACCACAGATTTTTGCCCTTGTGACACGGAGAAGGTGCCATTGGGAGTCGTAATCTCTACCCTGCCCGATGCCGTAATGAATACGGAAATCGCGCTGGAGGTATAAACGCTGAATGAGGTTCCGCGGGCTGCTGCAACTGCGAGAGGAGTTTGGATACGGTAGTCGGTGTGATTAGGATCGACCCCGTCTAGGTTATTGATCACCCCGCCACGGGTCATGCGGGCTTGAAACTCACGTTTTTCCACTCCGTTTTCGATGCGATAATCGTTCTTCTGAATTTGCATGTCGGTGTTTTCAAGAACCTGAATGGTCACTCCGGGGGATTGCGCCACCACCATGCTGCCGCCGAAATCGGTGCGGAGCGATGCGCCCGTCGGAATGATGTCGCCAGCTTTTAGAGCGGGCATTTGATCTGCGTTACGCAACAGACCCATGACGTCACTGCCGGGAGGAGCCATCATCACCAGCCCATTTACTTCCTTAACGATCATGCCTTGGCTGAAATCACCCACGTCATTGGTAGCAGCAACTTGAGGAACATTCGACGGTGTTGTAGCGGCAGCCAGCTTCGCTTCATCCAGCAATTCTGGAGGAGGCGCGGAGAGCATTTGTCCATTTTGCACCGAAAGGGAGGAGCCCGGGGAAATAGTTGATCCAGCTAAACTGACTGAGCCCATCACTCCCGCTTGGAATTGGCTGGATGCCCCATCAGCCGTGGCGGTTATGGTCAAAACCGAATCTTGAGACATCTGCACGGGCTGCCCAAGAATATTCAGGTTGAGTGCCTGGGGAGATTCGGGATCCGGATAAATGATGATTGTTTTGCGTCCGCTTAAGTCATCTCCGAAAGAGATTTTGAAAATTTGATTATCAGCGGAGATTTTTTGCGAAATAGTTCCAGAATCTAACGAGACCGCCTCACCCGAGGTGGGCTGAACCAAAAGGCGACCTTGCTCATCTAACGTCAGCGAAACTTGCGCCTGCAAGGACGGGGCAGCGAGCAGTATCAAACCCATAACAAGCACTGCTTGGACGACCCGACTAGAAAGTGAAGAAGAGGGTTCTTTTTTCATATCACTACTATAGCCTTAAGTCTTCCAAAGTTACAATCAATTAATTTCACTAGTTATCAGCAGGAAACCTGCCTTTAGTTCACTAATACTTTTTTATATATACTTCTATGACATGTATTTATGAATAATCAATTCGCCTTAGGTCTTTAATAGTGCGCTGAGACTGCAGATTGCGATTGTTCCATCTCATGCCCGCTTTAGACTTTTGTTATGGCAACTATTACGGTCTTGGGGTTAGGCATCATTGGATCCATCTGGGCAAGGCACTATCAGCAAGATGGACATGAATTGAAATCGTGGAACCGAAGTTCAAAACCTGACGCCCCCGGTTTTGAAGCCGACTTGGCCGAGTCGGTTCGTTCATCTCACTTCATCCACCTATGTGTGGCGGATCCAGCCGCCGTTCAATCGCTTCTCCACGTCGTGCTTCCTCATGCCCCCCGCAACGCTTTGATTATCCAATCTAGCACCATCTCTCCAGCCGCCTCTTTATCCTTTGCCGAACAATCACGCACGGCAGGCCATCGTTACGTCGAAGCTCCTTTCACCGGCAGCAAACCCGCCGCGGAGGCTCGCCAGCTTGTTTTTTTTATGGGAGGCAATTTAGAAGATACCACCGAAGCCCTTTCGCTGCTTCAATCTTTAAGTCGCAAACAGTTTTTCATAGGAAAGCCTCATCAAGCTTCCGCCATTAAACTGGCCATGAACTTGCAGATCGCCGCCGTCGCACAGGCACTTACCGAAGGGTGGCATCTGGCAAAACAGTTCGGATTAGATCACGACCTTTTTTATTCGGTGCTGCGCGAAAATGTGGCACACTCTGGATTAGCTGAGCTCAAGGAGCCCAAGCTCAAATCCGGAGACTATTCCCCCCAATTTTCCGTCCAACATATGCGTAAAGATCTAGGGCTTGCTCTGGAATCCTCATCTGGTCTGCAGTTACGTCTTACCGAGCGCGCCAAAGAAATCTACGACCTCGGCATGCAGGCGGGCTTGGGCAGCGAAGACTTCATTTCACTTGAAAAATTAGCGTCTGAGAATCTGTAAAGTGCGATCTGCGCGGCAAGGCACTTAGCAAGCGGCTTCTCCGTTTTACCCCCTTTCACTATGCTTCCCATTCACGAGATACGCTCAACGCTGCTAACGTCGTTTGCTTCCCCCGCCGCACGCGTTTTGATCCATGCGCCCACGGGTTCCGGGAAATCAACCCAAGTTCCCCAGATCCTTTTGGATAACGGCCTGGCAGGATCCGGCCAGATTGTCGTGCTCCAACCCCGCCGTTTGGCGGCACGGATCCTCGCCGCTCGCGTCGCTCAGGAACGCGGTGAACCGCTTGGCCAATGCGTGGGTTACGAGGTTCGTTTTGAACGGTCGGTATCACCTCAAACCCGCATCCGTTATGTTACCGAAGGCGTGCTGCTACGCGAACTCTTGGCGCAACCCGAATTGAACCACTGTGCGGTCGTGTTGTTCGACGAGTTTCATGAGCGCCATCTTTATGGCGACCTTACGCTGGCACTGATCAAGGGTCTCCAAGCCACGAGACGTCCTGATCTAAAGATCGGCGTCATGTCAGCCACCCTTCAATCTGGACTACTGCTTAAGTATCTGGAGCCCTGTCATGAAATCATCTCTACCGGTCGAACGTTTCCTGTTGAAATCGACTATCTCGAAAAACCCTGCCGGGGAGAAATGTGGGAAGCAGCCGCCGATACGTGGCATGAAGCCGCCGCCCGAGGACTTGATGGTGATACTCTGATCTTCATGCCGGGAGCGTATGAAATAGAACGAACTCTGAGAGCCATTGGTGAGTCACCCCACTCGTCGGGCTGGGATCTGCATGCGCTGCATGCCGAAATGCCACCGGAGCGACAGGATGCAGCACTGCGCCGGGGCGAGCGGCCACGAGTGATTGTATCCACCAACGTAGCCGAAACATCCCTTACCATTGACGGAGTGAGGTTGGTTATCGACAGCGGATGTGCACGCATGGCGCGCTTCGACCCCCACCGCGGTTTTGACGCCCTCACCATTGAAAAAATTAGTCGTGCCTCGGCTGAACAACGAAGTGGACGCGCCGGGCGCACCGCGCCGGGTCGCTGTATACGTCTCTGGACTGCCGCCGAACACACTGCGCGGCCAGCCGAGGATATCCCCGAAGTGAAACGGGTGGATTTGGCTGAGGTTCTTCTCGCGCTGCATGGACTGGGAGTGAATGTTTCGAACTTTGACTGGCTGGAGGCTCCCTTGGAAACATCGCTAGAACGGGCGGCGTCCTTACTGCACGATCTGGGAGCGTTGCATCAAGAAAAGTTAACGCCGCTGGGCTCCCGTATGCTGAATTTCCCTCTTCATCCACGCTTTGCCCGCATGATGATTGAGGCCGGTCAACTGCAGTGCGTCAGACCCGCTGCGGTCATAGCAGCCCTTTGCCAAACCAAGCCTATACTCCTTCGTTCTCATGAGCGCTCTGTGGAAGAATCAAGGGATGAACTTCTAGGCGAGGGCAAGTCGGATTTTTTTAGAGAAATGCGCGCCTTAGAATATGCACGTCGCCATCAATTCCAACTTTCCCCCTGCCGGAAACTGGGCTTGCACGCCAACGCTGCCCGCCAAGCCGTTCAGTTATCAGAACGCTTCATTCACTTGGCTGAAAAGTCTGGCCTGCCGGTGGACAATGCTCCACCGGGGGAAGAGGTGGTTCGCCGTTGTATCTTGACTGCGTTTGCTGACCAGGTGGCCCGAAGGCGAGATGGAGGCACGCTGCGCTGTGATCTGGTGCATCGTCGCAGGGGTGAAATCGAGCGTGGCAGCGTGGTGCGCGATTCCATGCTTCTGGTTGCATCGGAGATCACTGAGGTGGAAAAATCCTCCGGCGAAATCGAAGTCCGCATGCGGCGTATCACCGCTATCGAGCCATCGTGGTTGCATGACCTTTTTCCCGGGGACTTCCAGCAACAAACCATCGTGTCCTTTGATGAAACGACCCGACGGGTTACCTCAGTGCGGGCCACCCTGTTCCGGGATCTGGTTTTGGAAAACGGAACTCCGGGACAACCCGAGCCAGCCGAAGCAGCCCGGATCTTGGCCCAACAAGTACTCAGTGGTAAATGCCCGCTCAAAAACTGGAATGATGAAGTCGAACAATGGATCATACGTCTGAATAGTGTAAGTGACTGGCTTCCGGACTCCGGACTCAGTTCCATAGGACATGAAGAGCGTTGCAACCTGATCGAGGATATTTGCCTTGGTTCTTTTAGTTATAAAGAAATTAAAGATAAACCGGTGCTACCCGCTGTGCGCGGGTGGTTATCCGATGCCCACCAGTTACTAGTAGAACAGATGGCTCCGGAACGCATAAAAATGCCGGATAATAAACGCCTCAAACTGCGTTACCAACAGGGTCAGCCTCCTGTTTTGTCTGCTAAAATTCAGAGTCTCTACGATCTTAAACAACATCCTACCGTGGCGAACGGAAGAATCCCAGTGGTGATTGAAATCTTGGGGCCTAACATGCGTCCGCTCCAAATTACCCGAGACTTGCCCCACTTCTGGAAAGAAACTTACCCTGAACTCAAACCCGCACTTTCCCGCCGCTACCCAAAGCACGAGTGGCGCTAGGCTACACCGCAATACTCCATCGTGATTTGATAGCTCGAGGTTAAAAAACGGTGCTATCTCCGCGTTTTTGGTTATATAGATTACGTGACCACTCTTACTGCGACTTCATTGCTTTTTGCCGATATACTTTACGCCTTCAACAGTTCCAATGGGGCTTCGAAAGGAATCGTTATACTTTTGATTATTGGTTCGGTTTTCTCGTGGTCCGTCATGTGGACTAAATATCAGTCGATCAAAGCGGCCAGTCGCGCCACCACCCTCTTCTTAAAACGTTTCCGGGGATCGCGTCATCCCCTTGAACTTTTCGAAGCGGCCAAAAAATATGATCCTTCGCCCTTGAGCGCCATCTATTTTAAAGGATCGCGGGAACTTTGTTTTCACCTATTGGGTTCTTCAGAGGTCGATGAAACGTTCCATGGACGGCTGGCTACAGCCGGAAGGGTGCGTTCAACCTCGATATCTTCGGTGCGTTCATCTATGGAACAAGCCGTTGGAGAAGAGGCGCTGAAGCTGGAATCTCAACTGATCCTTCTGGCCAGCGCGGTGAGTGGCGCCCCATTCTTAGGACTGCTGGGCACAGTGTGGGGGGTCATGGATGCATTTATTGGGGTCGCCCAGGCTGGAACTCCGAATTTAAATGTCCTCGCGCCGGGCGTATCTGGTGCCCTACTGACCACGGTGGTGGGCTTGGTAGTCGCCATTCCGGCGATGTTTGGATATAACTATATTGTGACTACTATTAAAGCCATGACTGTTGAGATGGAGAACTTTGCCGCAGAGTGTGCGTCGGCTTTCGAGCACCGTTATCTGGAGATGAAATAGTAAAATGAAACGCTACTCGCAACGGCATGGCGGCGGGCTGGTCAGTGAACTGAATGTGACTCCCTTGATTGACCTAGCGTTTACATTGCTGATTATTTTTATGATTACCGCACCACTTATGGAGTACTCCATGGAAATTGACCTTCCTAAGTCTTCACAAACCAACACACCGATTCCCGGCACCGTGAAAGAAGTTTCAGTAGATCGCAACGGAAGAATTTTTTTTGAGAAGAAGGCGGTATCGGCCAAAGAATTCGAATTAGCACTCCATGATATGATGCGACGCGACCCTAGTGCCGCTGTTTCACTAAGGGCTGACTCACAACTGCGCTATCAAGAATTGGTCACGGTTCTGGATTCTATTCGCCGATCCGGTGCTAAACTCGGCTTGGCTACTCTTCCCGGTAATTAAAACCAAATAAATCCCAGCCAACGAACGTCGGATACACCATGAGCCGCCTGCATAAAAACTTGATCTGGGTAGCCGTGGCCCACGTGGTGGTCATTGTGTTTCTTTTATTTTTCCATGTGCCCAAAAAGAAAGTGGATTCTGAATCGGCTATTCAGTGGGTAGATTTATCGACACCCCGACCTGTAACTCAAACTGATAATAGGGCACCGGAATCAATCAAAGAAGTCACGCCACCACGCCCCCCGGATCCAACACCAGTTAGTCCTAAGCCCGCCTCAGTACCAACGCCCAAACCCGAACCCCTGCCAGCTCCTCAAGTTACTACCCAGCCGACACCCAAGGCACCGCCGCAGCCAAAAGCTCGCCCGAAGCCTGCACCGGTTGAAGTGGACTTGACTAAAGTGGTCAAACGCACCACCACCGCTCCCGCAAGCGAAGGAAATACCAATGCCCTTACTCGTCGTCTTGAAGATTCAGTGGGGGCCGTCAATTTGAAAAGCTCCGCCCCCAGCCCTGCCGGTGGTCCTATAGTCAATACCTATCACGCCGCCATCCGGGACGCGCTTTACCGCGCATGGGAAAGACCCGAAACCACACCGCGTCCGCAGGATGCACATGTGGAGGTGGTTATTATGCCTGACGGCAGCATTCAATTTGTTCAGATCACACGTCCCTCAGGAATAGCAGCTATGGATGACTCGGTGGAACAAGCCGCCCGCCGCGCCGGTAATGTGGGCCAGCCTTTACCCGCCGGCTTAGGTTCACCCTCCTATCGCGTCACCATCCACTTCGTATTGAAGTAAGTGACGCTTTGTCCCAAGCGATCAAAGGCGAATCGCAATCTTTAAGCGCTGAAAGGTAGGCAAATCCAGATCTTGGCCGCCATGGATGGTGCGCTCCGATTTTTCGAAGCGACCGCGATGTATTCGCTGATCAAGTTGCAACTCTTCCTGCTGGGCAAAATACTGTTGTCGATTTCCCATCGTTTCAAATAAATCATCCGAATGACCACGGTGCTCATCGAGCTCTCCATTTACTTCAGCAAAGTTCGGCGTGTTGGTTCGGGAGGATAATTCCTCAACCACATTTTCTGCTGCATCTTCATGAGCATATACGGGATGAAATCCGGCGGTCTTGAGAGGCGTGACGCTGGCGGGGATGATCTCCTCTTGTTCTGAGCCCACCCCATGTGATGCGGAAAAGAATAACGTCATCCGAAGCTCACCCTGCAAAGCGGAATTAATCAGAGCACCGGAGTGCAGTGACATACCATCGGGCAGTTCTTTTTTTAATATGCGCAGAGCTTGCTGATATTCAGCCATGGAGAAATCCCCTCCGCCAACCAGCCCCGCAAAGGCTTGATCAGCACGTTCCCACGCCGTGCCATCATCTAGTAAGGCGGATTCCAAGGCTCCATGAACCGCCTCGTGAACCCTTTCATCACCACGGCCTGAGCCAAAACCAGACCAGGCGTTTTCATGTCCTGTTTGTCCGCTTGGAGCTAATACCTGTAAGTCCTCCCAACTGACGTGACTAAGAGCTGCCCCCCCGAGAAATGCGCGGCAGGTCTCCATCCAGTCTGCCACCGCCATGTTCATCGATTGTAGGCCAAAACGAATGTCTTCGGATGTTTCCGGTAGATGAAGAATACGGTTATTTGAAAATACAAAACACGCATCGGCTTCGTCACGGAGTTTTGAAAGTGCTGAGTGGGCGCGAAGTGATTTTTTTGTACCTTCGAACTCAAAAGGCATCACTACAAAAGCCATCACTTTAACCCCCTGGGATTTCAAAAGCCTGACCAACTCAGATGCGCACCCTGAACCGGTGCCTCCTCCTAAAGCCGTAACAACAAAAGCAGTTTCTACACCTGCAATCATTTCTTTGATCTCTGCCACTTGTCCCTTCCAAAGGGCCGCCGCAAGCTCTTCGTCACCCCCGCAACCCATACCGCGAAGCTTGGCCTGCCCTAAAAGGAATTTTTCTCGAACGACACTGGCTCGAACACTTTGTTCATCGGTATCGATAATATAAAGATGTTTGGCGTCCGCATCTTGGAGTTGTATTTGGTCAAGGATCCGCACCCCTGCGGTTCCTAATCCAAAGGTTGCATGATGAGGGGAAGGCTCGGAGCGATCCAGTGCGAAGGGTCCGTCGTTAGAAAAATCAATCATAATATTCCTAGAGAATACCGAAAGATCGGATCATGCGTGAAAAGCCTTCCCGCACTCTCGATATGCCTCTCGGTTCTGGGTTTTGCATTTGGTTGGTCTGAGCGTAGCGAATCAAGCCTAACACCGTGGCTAAATCAGGACGCCGGCTGTACGTCTGATCGCCATCGAGTAGAAAGTCCTTTGAAAGTTTGCAAGGGGCCGGAAAAATCTCTGCCGCCATCATCTCTAGCCCCGGCACGCGTGAGGCTCCACCGGTTAGTATGACCCCTCCATGAACTTTATCCCAAATGTTTTGTTCGTCCAAATCACGCTTCACCAAACTTAGTGTTTCCCACTGCCGGGCCGACATGATCTTGGCAATCGATTCTTTATAAAAAACTCGTTCCTCACAATTAGGAGTGCGGGCAACTTCCACCACTCCATGAGGGTCACGTGAGTCAGGATAAAGCCTTCCGTGACGACATTTCAGCTCCTCGGTTGCGGCATAGGGATACTTGAGGCCTATGGATAGATCACTGGTAAGGTGGTCCCCACCTAAGCCGAGGGATCCCGCATATTCAACGGCCCCATCCACATAGACCACATAGTCGGTAGTTCCCGCCCCAAGGTCGATGACTACTGCACCCTGCTTTTTTACCTCTTTACTAAGTACAATCTGCGCTGCGGCATAAGGTGCAAAGACCACCCCTTTAACTTCGATTTCAAGCTCCATGATAGCCCTGACCATGGTCTCCAAACGGTTGCGAAGTCCATGGATAATTAAATACTCCGCTTCAACAGAGGCCGCACTATGTCCCAGAGCCTCGGGGCTTCTGACTCGTTCATCCATGGTATAATGCTGCAATAAAACATGAAGGATCGCATGACTGTCCGGCAAGGGTTGGTCTCCGGCCATTTCATCCAGTTCAGTAATTTCACGCCCCGTGACGAGCATGTCTTCCGGGTCTGTCTGAACTTTTACTTTAACTTGTTTGGATTTGATGTGGGATCCGGAAAGCGATAAATAAACCTCGTCAATTTCCACACCCAAGTTGTTTTCCGCTTCATGCAGGGCCGCCTTAATATCCTGTTGGGCATTCAACACGTCGAATACCTCTCCTTTTCGCACCCCGCTGGAAGCACACTCCCCCACTCCACGCAACAGCATGGATTGGTCTTCCCGCAACTCAGCTACAGCGACCCGGACATGGGCTGAGCCTACTTCCAATGCTACGATCACTTGCGGCTTTTTATTAAAGAATACCATTGGGATTCGTTCTACATGAAAGTTACAGGAACATTACGTGAAGGAGTCAGATCGACCGTTCTGATAACCTTGTGATTTCTTTGTCCGAATGAGAAAATGACTTGGAGACGGCGGGCCTGTTCTTCCAAATTGTCAGAACGCATCCTCACATGACCTCCGTATCGCGTTCTTAAAGCCACGACGCCTCGAGGCTGCACATCGATACGCCTCAGATCCAAGGCATGTTGAAGTCCATAATATGAACTTGCCTTTACCAAATTTAGAATAAACAGCACTTCACGGTTTTCTACCACCTCACCGACTCGGAATTCATCAGAGGAAAGACCCGTTATTTCAGGTAATGGCTTTAGACGCTCACCCTCTTTAGGCTTCATCACATAACCTGCACCATCCACATAGTAAACAGACTGGGCCAGTAAATTTCCACTTGGTGAATAGGGTATCAGTTTGGCCACCGGCATACGCTCGGTGATGTGAATTCGAATAGTTCCAGGAAGACTACGCTCCACCTTAACCCCTGCGATGTACGGCATGGCTTCCAGCCTCTGCTTTACTTGCTGCAGCGATATCGTGAATACGTTTTGACCGCGTTCAATTCCCGCCCAAGCAAGAATTTCTGCACGATTGATCGTTCCTGAATTGTGAATGTGAACTTCCTGTAACGCAAAATCATTGTTTTCATAAAGCACATGGCGGAACATTTGACCTGTCAAATAATGGGCCATCAATCCCGTTGCCAGCATGGCTAAAGCTCCACATCCTAACCACCAAGCCAGCCTACGCGTCTTCTGCGTCTGCCTTTTATTCTGCACTGCAACGTGAAGAACCTTTAGGTTAGTGTTGCTCCGGCGTTTCTTGGGTTTCATCGACGCACCTCCTGTGATGCCCGCAGAATTTCCAGACATAGTTGATTGAATGTAATGCCGGCAGCGGCAGCAGCCTCTGGCAACAGACTCAGTTCGGTCATTCCAGGAATAGCATTCAACTCCAGAATCACCGGACCTTTTTCAACCGAAAAAATGATGTCCACTCTTGAGTAGACCTCGCAACCCAAACAGGCATGGGCTCGCAGTGCCAAATCTTGAACTGATCTGGTGATTTCATCATCTAAAAGTGCCGGACATTGATGTTTTGTCTTACCTGCAGTATATTTATTCTGATAATCGTAAAATCCCTTATGTGGGGTTACTTCAACGATAGGCAGGGCACATCCGTTTAGCACCCCTACTGTCAATTCACGGCCCTCGACAAACTCTTCAAATAGATAATCACCATGCTGACGTGCTGCTTGTTCGGCCTCGACTTTTGATGCCTCATCTTTCACGATATAAACTCCGACGCTTGAACCGTCGCAACAGGGCTTTAACACTAAGGGCAAAGGGGCCTGTATACCGTCTATCCAACGTCCGCCGTGTGGCACTGGAAGACCAGATGAGGCAAAGGCATCACGTGCCTCAAGTTTATTGAAGGCCCGTCGGCATGCCTCAGAGCCGGATCCAGTAAAGAGACGTCCTTCCAGCTCTAGACGTTTTTGAAGGGTTCCGTCCTCGCCGTAAATTCCATGCAAACAAATAAAAACCGGCGCGTCACTTTCGGGTAATACAAAGTCGGGAGCAGTGATATCGAGTTCTGTCACGGTCATACCTTCAGATCTCAGAGCAGAAGCCACCGCCGCACCGGTTCGCAGTGAAACCTCGCGTTCAGATGAAAATCCTCCTTTAAGAACAATGACCTCGTTATGATTCATAATTTATTCACCTACTACGATCACTTCACGCTC
Organism: Methylacidiphilales bacterium; assembly: GCA_050329585.1. GTDB lineage: Bacteria > Verrucomicrobiota > Verrucomicrobiia > Methylacidiphilales > JBCBYL01 > DAIPIT01. The sequence goes on from JBHJOR010000021.1 coordinate 24,855, forward strand.
TAGGATCAATCCGCGCTTGTCTTTAGCTTCTTGTTCTATTGTCTTCATCAGTGAGAGCACATCTTCCGCTGTTGCAGTGCCATCATTGACTATAAAATTTCCATGTACAGAAGAAATTTCAGCTCCCCCCCATTTTTTTCCTTTGAGCCCCATCTCCTCGATCAATTTCCCTGTAGGTAAATCAGGTGTGTTTTTGAAGCTACATCCAGCACTTGGCTTGGGCGGCTGGGACTTCCACCTTTTCTCTGAATTCTGTTTGAGTTTATTATTGATAGATTCTCTCTTGTCTGGAATCCCTTTCAATACCGCAGAGATCACCACGCAATCAACCAGTTCTCTGATAACGCGGTATTCTGCACTCAATTTTTCTGCGCTGTAATCTTTTATATTTCCGAACTTGTCTAATGTTTTAATTGAAACCACCCTCTCGATCATCCAGCTCTGCATCGCTCCCGCATTCATTCTCAATGCTCCACCAAGCTCTCCCGGGATGCCCTCCATAAACTCAAAGCCTCCAAGATTTTTATCTTTAGCAGCTGAAACCAGATCTTTTAATCGGACACCAGCTCCAGCGTGAACTACCTGATCAGTTATAGTTATTCTTTTGAAATCCTCCCCTGACAAATGGATGGCCATACCACGAAGCCCCCCGTCCTTAACCAGAAGATTACTCCCCCTGCCGACAACCATCCACGGAATATGGTGTAGATTTGAAAAATAGATTAGTCGCCTCAGTGCAGCTTCGCTACGCACCTCGACCCACATATCCACAGGACCCCCGACTCTCAGTGTAGTATGGCGCGACATGGGTTCATAGAGAAGAACCTCACCCTCGTCTTCCAGCAGCCTGCTAACCTCATCTGCTAGGGATACTTCCAAAGCTATCTGGGCGGCTATTTTGGTTATATCGCCTGCCCCCATAAAGAGAACCAAATCATCTTTTTGCCACCCCGTTCTCAAAGCTCTTAACAAATCGGCCTGGTCCGGATAATAACATACGGAATGATGTGCCAAGGCTGCGCGTCGATAGAGCTCCTCACCCGTATCTTTTTCGGGGAGCTGCTCACCCGCACTATAGACGCCGGTCAGCAACATAACATCTGCAGCCTTAAAACATTGAGCTAAGGGTTCCATGAGCTTGGAGGTGCGGGAATAACGATGCGGCTGAAAAACCGCCACCAGACGCTTTTTAGCACGAAGCCTTGCCGCAGCCAGAGTCTCACGAATTTCCGTGGGATGATGAGCGTAGTCATCGACTACCATTCCCCATTGGTTGCGTGCGCGAATTTCAAAGCGCCGCCGCGCTCCTCGAACATCTTCAAACATAGGTGCCACCTTTGAGTAGCTGTATCCTAGGGCGTTCAGTACTGCGCATACACCAAGAACATTCAGAGCATTGTGTTTCCCTTCCAAGGCAGGATTAACTTCCACTTCCTCTGACCCATGACGCAAGAGGAAGCGCGAACCCCATTCACAGCTTTGCCACTGCACCCCTTGCACTTCGGATTTTGAGGTAAATCCATAGGTAATCACATTTTTACAATCGGTCGAAACGGATCTCGCTCCTTCATCATCACCACATGATACGATGACACCTTGGGTCTTTGAAATGATACTTCGGAAGGCTGCTTTAATCTCCGTTAAATCACGGTAATAATCTAAATGATCTTCTTCAACGTTCAGCACAAGAATATGAGCTGGATTGAAACATTGAAAACTTCCATCACTTTCGTCGGCTTCAACCACCGCGAGGGCTGCTTCTCCACAATGCGCACTGGTTCCGAATAATGGCACTTCTGCGCCAATGTAAAATGAGATATCTTGGCCCAGAGCTCGCAAGGCATGGGCCATTAAGACCGAAGAAGTCGTTTTGCCGTGGGTTCCTACTACAAGGATGACTTCCTTGTTTTTGAGAAGCTCTGCCAAGAGAGCCGCGCGACCTAGAACGGGTATGGTGTTATCTGCGGCCCAGTTTCTTAGGGGATGATCCGCTTTGAGCGCACTGGAGCAAATTACCAGACCGATGCTTGCTGGATCGGGAAGTTGACTTTCATCGTGATAGACCAAGCCAGATGCTTCCAACTCGGCTATTTCTTGGGTTTTAACTCGGTCACAACCGGACACTTTGTATCTTTTTTGCAGACACATCCGGGCCAGGCCGATCATGCCACTTCCGCAGGAACCACCAAGAAGGATTCGTCTTCCATTCCCCTCTACAAGATCCAGCACTGAAGAGTGGTTCACTTTAACACCTCTACAATCTGTTCTACGGCATCGTCACTGCCCTTTTGCCTGAACTGTTCTCGTCGCTTGGCCCATTCATTTTTTTGATTCAGTAGTTCGATTAGAGCCTTGGCCAAGTCATGAGCGGCGGACTCTCCTTCTTCCACCATCCAACCACTACCCCTCGCCATATAGTCCATGGCATTGTATTTTTGATGATTTTCCGCAGCATAAGGATAAGGGACTAGAATGGCAGGCAGACCAAACCACGCACATTCTGCCAGCGTGGCTGCCCCGGCCCTAGCTACCACAACATCGGATGCGGCATAGACACGTTCCATATGGTGACAATAGGACATCACTCGGGCGTTCGCTTGATGTTGTGAATAGATTTCTCGGCAAACGGCCTCTTCTTCACTACTTCCGGCGATGTGAATCCACACGATGTCATCCAATACAGATCCTAGCTTCTCAAGCGTTCCACAAACCATTTTGTTGATAGCACGCGCTCCCTGGCTTCCTCCCATCACAGCAACTACTGTTTTATCTTCAACAGCAAATGACTCCCTCGCCTCTAGCTGATCCACGGTTTTGATGGTCGATCTAACCGGCGTGCCTGTTGTCAGGACATTTATACCGGTCAAGCGGTCGGCGCATGAACCCAATCCAAGTAATACCCTGTCCATGAAGGGTGCCATGATTCGCGTGGCTTTGCCGGGAATCGCATTGGACTCATGGATATAAGCACGCACGCCGAGCCGCTTAGCTGCCAGAAGAAGTGGGACACAACTAAAACCGCCCATGCCGAGAACTGCGACAGGTTGTTCTGACTTGATATGCGAACAACACTGGCCGTATGCCTTCCAAAGTTTCAAACTAAAGCTTATCAAACGCGTTGATAGCCCCGGCCAGCCCTCCACATCAAGTTTGACGGAGCTGTAATGTGAATAAGGCGACAGCATATCTGCATCAATTTTTTTAGTTGAAACAAACAGCCTTACTTCATGCCCTTCCTGCATCAGGCGCTCGGCAATAGCTAGTCCGGGGTAAAAATGCCCTCCGGTGCCCCCACAGGCTATATGATAGACGGACATACTCAAATCCTCTCCGGAACCACCGTCGGTAAATAGGCGCGACGGCTCTCATGCCTTTGAAAGGACTGACGGTGGATGTTACACAGCAACCCTATACTGAAGAGACAAAGCAGAAGGTTGGATCCTCCATAACTGATGAAGGGAAGCCCAATACCTTTAGTAGGCATCAGTCCGGTTACCACTGCCACATTCATCATGGCTTGAAGACTGATTAGTGAAGTAACGCCCATACCCAGAACGACCCCTTGGGGATCACGCGCATGGCATGAAATCATTCCGGCCGAAAGAGTAAAAACCAAGAAGGCCGTCACCACGAGCAACGAAAACGTTAGACCCAACTCCTCTCCAATAATGGGGAATATAAAGTCCGTATGTGATTCTGGAAGCCATTTCATCTTCTGAATGCTGCGCCCCAACCCGCGACCGCTGATTCCACCGGAGCCAAAAGCTACCAGTGCATTCATCAGTTGCCATCCCGCTCCGGTGGCATGTTCTTCAGGGTTTAAAAATGCTAGTAGTCGCTCACGCCTCTGCGGCATCATCAGCGCAATCATTAAGATACCCGTAAAACCAGCTAAAGGAAGCGGTAGCAGATATCTCATACGGGTGCCTGCTACAAATAGCATCACCAACGCTACGCTAAACAGAAGCGCAACACTTCCCAGATCTTCCTGCATCACACACAACGTGAGCAAGCTTCCCACCATGAACATCGGATATATAAAACCATATCGCCAACACTCGATGCGTTTGATGTGACGGCTCAACCACCAGGAAAGACCAAATACCACACAAATTTTAAATGGTTCAAGTGGTTGTAATCTAAGAATGCGAAAGTCAAGCCACCGATGTGCTCCATTGATTTCCAGACCAATTCCCGGCACAAAACACAACAACATCAAGCCACATGCCGGTATCAGAAACCAATGGAATTTTTCCAACCAAACATGATAGTCCATTTTCCATGCCACCGCGGCCATCACCAGCCCCAAGGCCAGCCAAATAACCTGACGTGAAATAAAGTATGCCGGGTTTCCCTGATTTGCAGGCGCAAAAGCACTGACACTTGTCAGCATCACCAGTCCTAATGAGATCAGGACCAGTGCTGCCAGTGCCATGAAGAGTGCCGCATTGCGCAACATATCAGTGATTCACATTTTTCAGCGGTTTGGAAACATCGCCATATCCGTGCTATTCTGAGACGTATTCGATGCTCTTGTCGATTGGTCAGGAACATTCAAGCTGTCGCCGATGCGCAGGCGGGAAGGATCCTTAATTGCATTTAATTCCATGATGCGCTGAGGGGTGGTTCCATATTTTTTTGAGATACCCCAAAGGGTATCTCCTTGGCTCACCACATGAACTGTATTCGAGGCGGTAACCACTGCGGCTTTGGGTGCAGCTGTTGCGTTTTGGTGTGGTACAACTTGGCTTGCCCCGGCCACCTTCAACTTTTGACCAATACGTATCATACTGCTATCCAACGCATTTATTTTTTGTAGATCTGCCACTTTCATTTGGTGGCGTGAGGCAATAGAACTAAGTGTATCTCCCTTGCGCACGATGTATTCCTTTGAGGCATGAGCTAGGGGGGAGGCCGACGTATTCTCTGCGGATGAGCTGAGTGACGGTATGGTGGTTCGAACCGTTTCTCCCGAATAAGGTGCCACGGGCACATTCTGTGTGATATTTTTTTGGGCGTTTTTCTGAATATTGTCCTGAGTGCTTTGCCGGGTATTTTCCTGCCCCGTCCAGACGGGATCGTCCGCAGTTGGCATACTCATAGGTGCTGCCTCTGAATAGGATCCTGATGCCGACACATGGTGTAAATCTCGACCCGTGTCTACATGGGGTGATGATTCATCGGAAGTCGTCAATTGTTCAGGCGCATATTCTTTGACGGCAGGCTGCGACGGGTTGACCGCTGTGCCCACCGAGGTATCACCTTTTAATAGGTGGTAAGCACCAATGAATACAATCACCACCACATGCAGTCCTAATACCACTACGAATATAGTGGATAACTTTGTATTACTAAACATCCCAGTTCCTTCTTCGTTCATTTGAGTTCTCCTTGTTTCTTGTTAATAGTTGAGAGAACAGCTTTTTTGAACTGCTCCCCCCGGTCTTCAAAATTTTTATACATATCGAAACTTGCGCACCCCGGCGATAAAAGTACAGATCGAAATGGATTCTCTGGTTTCACCGCCATCTCTACCGCTTGCATGATTGATTCTGCTCGTTGGCATAATACAAAAGCGCCCCATGCGCTCTCCATTTCAGCGGCGGCCTCACCTATAAGAATGACCAATGCACAACGGGTAGCCACGGTTTCTCTAAGGGGCCTAAAATCAAACCCTTTATTTTTACCCCCCGCAATCAGACATGCTGGTGTTTCTACACCTTCTAAAGCTCGCAGCATGGCATCGGGATTCGTTGCTTTGGAATCATTGATAAATACGCAGCTTTGCCAGCTCGCCACCCGTTCCATACGGTGTGGTAGTGGTTTATAGTCCTTGAGTGCTGCCACCGCGATGCTCTGATCCACACCGAGGAATTGGGTTGCAGCTAACGTAGCCATGATGTTTTCCGCGTTGTGGGGACCGATTAATCGGGTTGTGCCACTGTGAATTATTTTATCCGCACCTCTGCAAATCCAACCCTCATGCCAAGTATAATCGGCATCTCCTAACGAACATTCAGCTGAAAAATGGGTTGTATCTGCGCGAAGCAGAGACAGGTTGAGCTCCTTTTTCACCACTGCGAAGTCATTCGGCGATTGGTTATTAAATATGCGCTCTTTGGCTTTTCCGTAAGATTTCATATCCGAATAGCGGTCAAGATGATCGGGCGTCAGATTTAAGTAAATGGCCACATCCGGGCGAAAGCTCTGGATGCCTTCCAGTTGGAATGAACTGACTTCCACCACGGCCACTGAATGATTGGTGGCATCATCCACCACGGTGCTCCAAGGTAGTCCTATATTGCCACATGCGACACTTTGCACCCCGCCATTTTGAAGCACTTTATTGACCAATTCAGTCGTGGTGCTCTTGCCATTGGTGCCGGTTACCGCAATAATTTTTCCGGGCCAGTAATGGTAGGCGAGCTCGATTTCACCTATCACAGAGTCCGCTTTACCCCGCGCCCAAACCGCTGACGGGTGCTCTAAGGAAATTCCCGGCGAGAGCACCACGCCATCAAAATCACCTTCAGGAAAATGTGCACCGCATGCAATTTGAGCTATACCTTGATGTTCTTTCCAGTTTTTTTGAAGGGTTAGTTCTTCAATGCGGCCGTCCCACAGGGAAACTTCAGCCCCACGGCTAAGCAACAGCCGGGCAGCGGCATCACCGCTTTTGCCCATTCCCAGCACCGCCCATTTTTGTCCAGTAATTTTCATCGCAGTTTCAATGTAGTCAGTGCGATCAGCGCACATATGACGGCTAGTATCCAGAAGCGCACGACCACCGTAGTTTCATTCCATCCTTTAAGTTCAAAGTGATGGTGAATAGGAGACATGGCGAATATTCTTCGCCCTGTTGTCTTGAAGAAAAACACCTGAAGAATAACCGACGCAGCCTCCATCACGAAAACTCCTCCCAGAATGATCAGTAACAGTTCTTGGTTAAGGCAAATAGACAACATGGCAAAGGCACCGCCAAGTGCCAATGAACCCGTATCCCCCATAAAGACACGCGCCGGGTGACAGTTAAACCAGAGGAATCCTGCTCCTGCACCCGCTAGTGCCGCACAGACAATCGAGAGCTCACCAACCCCCGGCATAAAATCTAACAATAGATATTCGGCAGCCACCGCATGACCGCTGGCGTAAGCAAAAATGCCGAATACCGCTGCAACCGGAAGACTGCATCCAATGGCCAGACCATCCAGACCATCGGTCAAATTCACCGCATTAGAACAGCCTACTATGACAAAACAGAAAAAGATCACTGCCATCCAACCCAAGTCATCGACGACTGTCTGTTTAATAAAGGGTAACTGTAAACTACGTGAAGCCTCGGCCGTTTCAGGATAGTTAATCAGAAAAACACTTACCGCCACTGAGATGATGATCTGACCCAATAATTTTTGTTTTGACGTCAGCCCCTCGGATTTTTTCCGTTTGATCTTGAGGTAGTCATCGGTGAAGCCCAATGCCCCAAACAGCATTGTAGGAACCATCACGAGCCAGAGATAAGAATTGGCGGGATTAGCCCACAACAGACATGAGGTCATCAGAGCGAACAGAATCATAACCCCTCCCATAGTGGGTGTTCCTTTTTTGCTTCCATGCAAGTCCGCCAGTTTGTGAACTTCATCATGTCCACGGATCGGCTGGCCCATTTTGAGTCGTGTCAGTGCACGAATAAACGATGGTCCACATATCAGCGTAATTAAGAACGCCGTCACGGCGGCCCCGATGGCGCGGAATGTATTTGAGTCAAATACCCTTAGCGGCCCAAAGTATTCATCCCACTCCTTTAAATAATACAGCATTTATTCTCCTTTTCCGGTGAGGTTTTCAATCAGTATTTCCATTTTCATTGCCCGCGATCCTTTGACTAAAACCACGTCTCCGTCCGCCCGCTTTTGTTCGTACCACTTGGCGAGCGATTCATGATCCGAGAACATACCCACTCGGTCTCTCTGCATTCCTGCATTCAGAGCCCCGCGTAGAGTGTCCTCGCTGTATGGCCCATACAGCCCCAAAAGATCGACTCCCAAACGGACTACTTGTTGTCCTACCCACTCATGCAACTCCACGCTCATGACTCCCAATTCGGCCATCCCCCCTAACAGAAGCACCCGCCGGCCTTTATCGGGCAGCAAAATGAGGGTTTCCACTCCCGCCATAACCGAATCAGGGCTCGCATTGTAACTATCATCGATTAAGACTCCGCCCCCCCACGGTATCCTCTTGAGACGACTTCCGGGAAGTTTCAGATGCCTCAGTGCATCGGCTGCTGACTGAAGCCGCACTCCAGAGACAGTAGCGGCGGCTAAGGCCAAGAGGGCGTTGGATGCCATGTGTTTGCCGTGGATCGGCAGGAAAACGCTTGTGGATTCGCCTCCAAAATAGCAATCGAATGTCATCCCACCCCCCTCTACTTGCAGGGAGTTGCCCCTCATTTCGCATCCTTCGACCCAGCCGGCCTTGATGACTTTTGCAGCGGTTTTTGAAGGCAAAGGTTGCAATAGAGGATCATTCCCACTGATAAGAGCAAACCCATGAGCGGGAAGGGATCGCACCACCTCCATTTTCTCTTCGGCTATCGCTTCACGGCTACCTAGATGCTCGATGTGAGCCCAGCCGATGCCGGTAATGACTGCCAAGTCCGGCTTGGCCATTTCTACCAATGGCCTCAATTCTCCCGCGTGGTTCATGCCCATCTCCATCACCATCCACTCAGTGTTTTCTTCAATCGAGAGGAGTGTGAGTGGAACGCCGATATGGTTGTTTAAATTTCCTTTTGTCCCGGAGGTGTTCCACCGGGCACCCAGAGAACACCGCATCATTTCTTTAGTGCTGGTTTTTCCATTGCTGCCGGTTACGGCGGCGATGCGCACGGAGAGTGTCTGGCGATAGGCACTGGCCCATCGTTGCAGGGCAACCAAGGTATCGTTTACCTTAATGACGGCCATGGATTCGGGCAACGTTCCCTTATTGAAGGGTCGGTCAACGATAACCGCCAGTGCTCCCTTTCTCATCGCAGATTCAATAAATTCGTGACCGTCGAAGCGATCTCCGCGCAAAGCCACAAAAACATCGCCAGGCTGAACCGATCGCGTGTCCGTGGAAACCCCGGTCACCTTACGCTCAGGGTGCCCTTGCAGGAGATGCCCTTGCGCCATGCGGGCGACTTGTTGACATTCTAATGGAATCATTCAGTCCTCCTGCTGAGGCATTGTTCAACTACTTCAACATCAGAAAAGGGATGACGGATGCCCGCTATTTCCTGATAGCTTTCGTGGCCTTTGCCCGCCACCAGAATAATATCGCCTTCACATGCTTCTCGAACTGCGGTGATGATGGCCTCACGGCGGTCGGGAATGGAACGATAGTTACTCCATCCGGTTACTCCTGCTTCCATCTGAAGGATGATCTCTTCAACCTTTTCATCACGGGGATTATCAGCCGTGAAGATAACCTGATCCGACATTTCGCAAGCCACCCGGGCCATAACGGGACGTTTCGTTTTATCGCGATTTCCACCACATCCGATGATGGTAATGATTCGTTTTTCTTTAAGTGGCTGTAAAGAACGTAGAACGTTGCCCAGGGCATCATCGGTATGAGCATAATCGACCAAAAGAGTGAAGCGTTCATCGGCACCAACCCGTTGCATTCTTCCAGGAACTGAGGGGGCACGCTCGACTAGTTCTGCCACCCAGTCGGCGTCCATCCCACAGCATACCGCAGCGGTCATAGCCACCAGAGCGTTGCGCAGATTAAAATCACCCACCCAAGGAATAACCACCTCACGCTTAGTATCCTGAAATTTCCATACAAACGAGCTGCCGGATCGAAACGTTCTGACGTCTCCAGCAGAGGAGTCCGCTGTCTCATTCAGACCAAAAGTGACGACCTTGGAGCTACCCGGAACCCATTCGCGGAGCCGCTTTCCGTTGGAGTCGTCCAGAGGAAGAATAGCAAATCCATCTGGCTCGATTTGACGGAACAAGCGTGCCTTGGCTAAGAAATAGTTCTCCATCGTTCCATGATAGTCGAGGTGGTCATGTGTAAGATTGGTGAACAGCGCCCCCCTGAAAGCAATGCCTTCGACTCTGCCTTGGTCCAAACCATGAGAAGAAACCTCCATGACCGCATGCGAACAGCCGGCATCGGCCATCTCAGCTAAAAGCTGTTGTACTTCCAGTGCTTCCGGCGTGGTTCGTTCAGCGGGGTATTCAACCCGGCCCGTTCGATAGAAGAGAGTCCCCATCAATCCGCACGGCTGCCCACCGGCCTCCAAAAGATGATTGAGAAGTATAGCGGTAGAAGACTTTCCATTGGTTCCGGTGATACCTATGACCGGGATCCGCATTGCAGGCCGTCCGAACCAGTTGGCGGCGATACGCGAAAGTGCACGCCGAGCTGATTCGACCTTGATGATGGGACAGGATGTTTGAGAAAGGAGGTCTTTCTCAAGAACCAATGCGGAAGCTCCGGCCTGGATCGCATCTGAAGCATATTCCGCCCCGTCCCGTTGTGTTCCCGGCCACGAACAAAAAATTTCTCCCGTTTTGATGTGTCGGGTATCGTAAGCGATACCGGTTACGTGGAGATCCCGCTTGCCGCGCCAAGAAAGATATGGCACCCCTTCCATTAGGGTCTCCAGAGTCATGACACGTGCGGAGTTCACGGCTGCCTCCTTGAACTAACTACTTGGGTGGAGTGGATTCCTACATCCAGATGCGTAGCCAAACGTGATGCGATGCGACTGAAAGCTGGAGCGGCAACTTGTGAAGCGTAATAGTGATCTCCCTTAGGATAATCGACAACAACAGACACCAGAATTTTGGGATCTTCTGCTGGAAAATATCCAATAAAGGATGAACAATATGCGCCGTCTAGATATTGGCCATTGACCACTTTACGAGCCGTTCCTGTTTTGCCCGCGATAGGCAGGCCGGGAACCGCTGCAGCTTTGCCAGTGCCAGTTGCCACCACTTCCATCATGGCGCGAGTTATCTCGTCGCAGACTTCACTTCTCACCACCTGACGTTGTACCTTGGGTAGGAATTGTTTAATCACCCGTCCATCTTGGCTTCTTATCGATTCCACAAAACGGGGCTCCATTAACTTTCCCTGATTGGCCAGCGCCGCAATGGCCATCGTCATCTGTAGATTGGTGGTGGCTACTTCATATCCTATAGGAATGCGGGTGATAGATACTTGAGACCAGTATTGGGTGGGACGTAGCAATCCCGGTTCTTCACCCTCTAAGGCTTGGGTATCATCCTGCACTTTTGAGCCGAATCCCATCAGCCGCATGTAGCGGTAGAGTCGGTCAGGCCGCAATTGAAGCGCCAGTTTGGCAAAAGCGATGTTACTGGATACCGCCAATGCTTCATGCACGGTTAATCGTCCGTAGGGTTTGGAGTCCTTGAGAACTTCTTCCGCGTAGAAAAATTCACCGTTTTCGCAGAATACATGAGTGGTGGGCTCCGCTACCCGCTCATTAAGAACGGCTGCTAAGGTAACTAATTTAAATATGGAACCCGGTTCATAGATATCCATA
>JBHJOR010000027.1:0-20198 GCA_050329585.1 Methylacidiphilales bacterium
CAGGTGGGAACCCGTTGATTTACGGAATCAAAGAGATTCCAGTGCGGTGCGGTCGAGCTTACCGCGTGCTGAGCGGGGCAGATTGGAGGCGCATCGGATTTCACGGGGGATTTTCCAACTTGGAAGTTGCTCCGAAAAAAAACGGCGGATGTCTTCAGGTGAAAGATCCGTAGCCACCACGAGCTTCATCCACTCACGATCAACCCGACTGATTTTACCCGCCCATGCATCCCGGACGAGAGGGTGCTGGAGGGCGATATGCATGATTTCCTCGGGCCGTATTTTTTTCCCGCCTACGTTGACCCATTCTCCTGTTCTTCCGGTCAGAACCAATTCTCCCATGGCATTGAAGCAACCGGTATCTTCCAGAGTATGGATTCCTTCGGGGGCCGCGACGGCCGGACTGGAGACCACGACGCATTGCTCAGGAGAGAGTGAAACGCCAACACCTTCCAAAGGAGATCCCACCGCCCGTCCTGTTAGCCCGGCCTCGCCGGTGCGGTCATAACATATACCTCCGGTTTCGCTGGAGCCGTAGAAATTATGAGCCAGCAACCCAAATCGACGAGCAAAGGCGGAGGCGAGTTCCGGCCGCAATGGAGCACCCGCCGAGATCAGCGTGCGCAAAGGAGAAAGCGAGGTAATGGAAGGTGACTCGGTCAGATATTTGATGATGATTGGAACCGTGGGGAAAACATCCAGATGATGTTGTTGGATCCACCCGGGGATTTGAAGCGGACTGAAATCGGGAGCGGTATAGAGCGGATTGCCCTTCAACAACATGGGGATAACGAGGTTGCCCAAGGCATAGGAGTGGCCCAAAGGTATCAGTGCCAACTGCCGATCACCGGGCCGGATGCCCATAGTGGATACTACCTGACGGGCATCCGCGATCAAGTGGGCTTCGGAGCAGGCCACGCCCTTGGGCAGACCAGTGGATCCAGAGGTTAGCTTGATGGCGGCTATTCCCGGGCGCGGCGCCGCCGTTGGATCCACCTCCGTCATACCCTGGTGCTGCCACATCCAACGCGCTCCGGCTGCCCGTGCATGTGCCGTAAGCGTAGATGCGGGTGCGTGGGCATCCAGCAGAACCGCGGGGCATCTCCTGCAGAGCAGCGACAGAAAACGCACGATCCAATCCACGCTATTGGGGAGGGCGAGTCCCACTGCGCTCTGTTCGGGCAAACCTTCCAGCGTTGTAAGACATTCCACCACGCGCTTCCGGATCTGTGACCAGGTAACACGAGTTCCAGTTGACAGGTCGAATACAGCGGTGTCATTCCCGGGGTGGGAACGTATGCAGTGCCACAAATACCCTGACGGCTCCATGATCCGCTTCAGTTCAGAGGTGGGAGGACTGAGATCTTCTGCTTCGAGCGATGACGTGGGTGATAGACAGGATGGGAGGTGGGGCTCACCCGGGAAGCCTAAACGCCAAGTGTCGGACGAGCGATGAAAAACCACTTCTGGTGATCATAGTTCTTGTTTGCATTTCCATTACATCATTAAGGTAAGCTCCCTATGCGGCACTTTTATTTATGGTTAGTATGGATAGGGCTCGCTACTCAAGGTGCCTTGCTTGCAGAGCCCGATGCCGATTGGCGGGTGGCGGCTGCGGAACGAATCCGGTCGCACCGCATGACGTCCGCATCTCTCCAGGTCTTGAACCCGAACGGAAGCCCTGCCCCGGGTGTGCGGGTGGAATTCCGAATGAAGCGCCATGCCTATCCTTTTGGCACGGCCATCCGTGAGCCGGTTTTTTTGCAATCTGCGGACAGTGATCCGTATCGGATCCACCTTGCGGAGCTGTTCAATACGGCGGTTATGGAGAATTGGATGAAATGGAAACAATGGGAGAAACCCGGTAATGTGGATCGGAGGCAATCCGTTGAGGACATTATAGATTGGCTGACAGCGCGCCGGTTCCGGATACGCGGTCACGCCATGGTCTGGCAGTGTCCCCGCTTCGGAGTGACTTACCCCAAAGATATCCAACGCCTACTCGAGTCCACTCCAGACGAGGCAGGCAGTCGCGTGATGAGGGAGCGTATTCTGGGCAGCGTGCGCGAGGTGGCATCACGGCACCAAGGGCGTTTGTATGAATGGGATGTGGTGAATGAATGGGTGGAGTGGAGGGATTTGACCCGGTATCTGACTCCGGATAGGGACGGGGTGGGATCGCCCGATGTGCCAGAATGGTTTCACGCCGCCCGGAGTGCGGACGGCCATGCCCGATTGATCATCAACGACTATCACATACTGGTGGGCGACCATCCCAAACACCGCCAACGCTATGAGGAAATGATTGATTATCTGATCAACAGCGGTGCCCCGTTGGGGGGAATCGGATTCCAAGGGCATTTTTACAATGGTGCCAGCCGGCGCACACCGGCGCAGCTACAGGAGGTGTTTACCCGATTTGCTCGTTTTGGGCTTCCGATGGTGGTGACCGAGTTCGATATGTATGGCCAAGGGTGGGGGCAGGAGAGGGAGGAGCGGGAGCGCGAACAAGCGGAGTTTCTGGAGGAGGTGCTGACACTGACATTCAGCCAGCCTTTGTCGGACGGTTTCCTGGTGTGGGGTTTTTGGGATGGGGCGCATTGGGAAAAACAGGGTGTTTTTTTTCGCGAAGATTGGACACCCAAACCGGCACTTGAGGTTTGGAAGCGGCTGCTTTTCAAGGAATGGTGGACCGAAAAAGCAGAAGTGGTCACCAATGGTTCCGGAGTGGCGGAGGCCCGGATTTTTTCAGGTGCATACGAGGTGATCCTTCATCATGAAGGCGGAACGTTCCAAACCTTGGCGCACTTCATTCCAACCACCGCGCATCAAACCGTTTTTCTTCCTTGAGACGAACGCGCGCGTTCCAAGCGTCCAGCGGTCGGTTTTACGTTCAGGAGTTGAAGGATACAATCTTAGCCCATGAACCCAAGGATCAAAGGGTTCAAGATTAAGAGTATTCAATTGCCATTATAAGAACATTAGGCAATAATAACCTCATGATTACAGAATATAAAAGAATCAGACGGAGGCGGGCAACGTGCGGCTTATCTCTATTTCTGGTGATTATGCTCTTCGGGGGGTGGCAACTGCAGGCGAAAAATGACCATTGGTGGAAGGAAGTGGAGAAAGCAGAGAAAGATTACAAAGATAAATCTAAGATGTACAAGAAACTGGCCGTGCTACCCGGTCAGGATGCGCAAAAATCCACGGTCTATACCAAGCTCTCCGATAATTACAGTCAACTGGCCGATATGAAGTCGGACTCACTAAAGGCCGCCAAGAAAGGCAAACCCTACAGTTGGGATGCATACCATAAACTGGCTGCTGAGAACCAAAAGTTGGAGAAGACCATCAAAGCTACTGACCCCGATCCAGTAAAAAAAGAGAAACCGGTTGCTGTTGAGACGAAGAAAAAATCTGAATCGGAAGAGATTGAAGAATTAAAGCGTCAGATCAAAGCTCTGGAAGCAAAAGTTGAAGCGAAATCAGAGGAATCCGGCGACGCCAAGAAGCAGTAAAAGGTAGGTTCAGTCAGGATTTCTCTAAACGCTGATTACGGCCACGTGGCAGTGATCAGTTCAGAATAAATTTCGTGGGATTGGATGCGACAGGCCCCCGAGTCAGCGGTAAGCCAGAACGAACTGCCGCGTGGCAGTCGGCGGCCTTCTATTTCCAATTCTCCGCCCGAGACAAAACCGTAGATACCGCGTTCTTTTTTGACTTGGATTTCAAGTTCCTCTTTTTCAAAAAAAGACAGGCGATCCAGATGGAAAAGCGGGCAGCGCAGTAACGCACTGCCATGAGGCTGAGCGAAGATGGGTTCAATATCCGAGAAATCAATACAGGCCAAAGAGGGTTCGACATGGAGATCACGAGGCTTTCCCGTTTTGGCGTCCACACGATCCCAGTCATAGACGCGGAAGGTGGTATCTGAGTTTTGCTGGATTTCCAGGATGAGATTCCCCGCGCCGATAGCATGAACGCGGCCCGAGGGCAGGAACATCAGCTCTCCGGGTTTCGTATTCAATGTATGGAAGCAGTCGGTTACCTTCTTTTCCGACAATGCCCGCTCAAAGCTGTGCCGGGTGGTGCCGCGTTTTAGGCCGACATAGATCAGAGCGTCTTCGGAGGTTTCGAGGAAATACCAACATTCGGTTTTGGGCTCCCCGTTGAAGGAAGCGGCGAGGTGGGCAGGTGGGTGAACTTGGAGGGAGAGTTTATCCTGAGCATCGAGGATTTTGATCAGGAGCGGGAAGTGAAGGGAGTCGGGGGCTCGGGTGCCGAAAAGGGTGGCGCGCTGGGGGCTGCTCCACAATTCTCCGAGAGTGCTGCCTTGTTCGATGCAACGAGTCTGGGCTTCAGGACGGTCGCACAATTCCCAGGATTCACCGATGGGAGCACTGGGGATATCCCGATGGAACAGCGTGCGAAGGTTCTGCCCCCCCCACATGCGTTCTTGGTAGACAGGATCAAAGGTCAGCAGAGCCATATAGGATGCTTGACCGAAAAAGGATTTTTGCAAGACGTAAGGGAAGGGTGCCGTAATCCAATGGGAATAGGTGGCATTACGAGAGCTCGGGATCTATAGACGAGGAAGAAGCTTTAGGCGAGTGGGGTAAACTTCTTAGAAGAATTGCTTGGATTCCATCCGGCAATCCTATTTAATGCGCCCTTTGCATGTCACTTACCGATCAAGAAAAGCAGGATCTTCAGGAGTCTTTCCGGCGCTGCCGCCCCGGTACTTTGGACGCCATTTTTAGTTATCGCCAAAAACCCGGCCCCGATACTCTTGAAACGGTGGTCTATGGAATCATAGACCGCTACATGCCTCCGGAGTCTCCGATGAAAATCGATGATGCGGATGATGACACTCTACTCGCTGATGATCTGGGCATTGATTCACTCACCATGCTGGAGATTGTGCTTTCGATTGAAGAGGCCCTCGGAGTCAAGGTGGACGACTCCGAGCTCCAATCGATTCGCACGCTGGGCGAGGTGAAAACTTACCTGCTCAAGAAAGCGGGCGGAGAGTCGACTCAGCAGGAAAAAATATCATCCAACCGTAGTTTTCAGCGTGAAAATCTGGAACTTATCCTGCCACAGCAACCTCCCTTTCTTTTCCTCGATACAGCCCAAATAGAGGGCGGGTGGGTACGGGCTTCCTACACGCCCGATTCGGATGAAACGTTTTTTCTAGGGCATTTCCGCGATGAGCCGGTGCTTCCCGCCAGCATCCTCTTTGAGGCCATGGGTCAGGCGGGATGTTTGTATGTGCTGGAGCACCCGGAAGCTAGAGAAGCCTTTACGATATCCAATCGCGTTTATTTTGCTTCTATGGATGGAGCCAAGTTTTTCCGCAAGGTCTTGCCAAAGGAAAAAGTAACGATTGAAGTAAAACTGAAATCACTACGAGCACCGCTGGCCATTTTTTCCGCTAAGGCATCTGTCAAAGGCGAAAAGGTGGCTTCAGTTCAAGAACTGGTTCTGGTCTTCGGTGAAATCGCCGATCATTCCACCGAGGAAGACAAAACGGTTTAAGTCAACTTGTAGAGGTTTATACGTTATCATTCCGTAATAGCCTTGTAACATTTCAGGGCTTGAACTGAAGGCTAGAGGTAAGAGCATGGCTAGTGATGCGTGTATCCGCCACGGTAAGCATTTTGGTTCTGGCCTTTAGTGCCATCCTGTTGCTATCCATTCAGCGCATCCAATCCTCAACTCAGTTATCGGCACAAGAACTGTTGCAAGCCGGTTTTTTCTCCTACGAGGCCGGTGACTACGCGATTGCGGAGGATAAACTCAACCAATTTTTGAGCGGATACGGCGCTTCGCCGGAGGCGAAGGAATATCTAGAGAAAATACTGCGCCTTTTGGCCCTAGCTCAACTCCAACAGAGTAAATTCCCCGCCGCTCTCAACACGTTAGAACGCTATCTGCGGGAGCATCCTTCAGGAGAAATGGTCTCCGAATTTTCCTTTTGGCATGGAGTATGTCTTTACCAAACCAAAGAATACGACCGGGCACTACCGGTATTAAAGGATGTTGCAGCCAAACAACCCCGCCACCCGCAGATTGAGCAAGTGTGGATGATGATCGGAATGAGCCACTTGGCTCTCGACCAGTTGGCAGAAGCCCTGACTTTTTTTCTAGAACATCGTGACCGGTTCTCTCCAGTGATGAGAGGGCGTATTTTACCCGTCATTCTCCATGCTCAAATTCAACTGGAACAATGGGACGCGTTAGTGGCCG
This sequence comes from Methylacidiphilales bacterium, assembly GCA_050329585.1. Classification (GTDB taxonomy): domain Bacteria; phylum Verrucomicrobiota; class Verrucomicrobiia; order Methylacidiphilales; family JBCBYL01; genus DAIPIT01. The sequence goes on from JBHJOR010000027.1 coordinate 6,253, forward strand.
AAATGAAAACCTTTGATCCTTACGCCGAGGGCATGAATTCCCTGAGTAGTGTTAATCTTCTAGCCGTTCAAGCCGGCTCGCGCCTGCTGGAGCTGGAGCGCACACGAGATGCCCTACTTGTTCTGCAAAAGGCATGGCCCCAACAACGCCTCTTGTCTCGCCAAGAAAAAAGGCTCGAAGATCTGAAAGAAAAACTGCGTCGCCCTGCCAAGACCTCACCAGTCCGCAAAATGGAGGAAATCAATCTATCAGAACAGGTGGCGGAAATTGAAAAAGACATCGCCCGGGTGCGCGCGGTGGAAGGCTATGACACCGCCCTCCGATTTCGTATCGCCCGCTGTTTTTTGCTGTTGGAGCGTTATCGTGAGGCCTTTCTGGTGTTGGACGGTATGGTTAAGGATCTGCCTGAGAGCGAGCTTTTGACTCAGGCGCATTATCAGATGCTGATTTGTCTGACCCGTATGGAACGCTGGGGTGAGGTGGTTAGACGGGCGGATGAATTCACGCAACGGTTCCCCAAGAGCCCGTTGGTTCCCACCGCTCGTTATGTCAAAGCGGAGTCGTTGATGAGAATGTTTCAATACGATCTGGCGGCCACCGAATTCTTTGGAATCGCCACCGCACATCCGGATTTTGCTGAGGCCGAACGGTGCCATTTTCTTTCCGGTTATGCCTTGATGATGCGGGATCAAAACACCGATGCGGTGGAACGCTTCCAATCGCATTTACAAAAATGGCCCAAAGGAACCTTCCGGGAGCAGGTGGTTTATTGGCAGGCCATGGCTCACTACTACCACAAAGATTACGAGGTCTCCCGAACCGCACATGAAGCCTACTTGAGAGAATACCCTAAAGGGCAATATGCGGTTGATTCCAACTATCGCATGGCGCACGCGCTTTTCGGCCAGAAAAAATTCATTGAGTGTTATAAGGAATTAGAAGAGTTCATTCGGCAGCATGGCGGTGCACTTCAGGCGGATGAGGCCCGCAACTTGCTGGGAGACTGTTATTTTGCCATGGGAGAAGTGGATCGGGGACTTGCTGCGTTCCAAACCACCACCCGGCGTGACGGGAGGCTTTTCGACTATGCGGCGTTTCGAATGGGACAGGCATTCAAAGCATCCGAACTCTATGACCGCATGCGCCAACACTTTGAGAAGTTTCTTAAAGAGCGGCCTGACAGCCCCAGGCTTACCGAAGCGCTTTCCCAACTCGCCTGGCTTCACCGTAAGGACGGAGAGCCGGAAAAAGCCCGTGATTTGTATTGGCAGGCGGTTCGGGAACACGGTAACGATCCCGAAGCCATCGCAGTGGAAGAAATGCTGGGCATCTTGGGTAAATTTTACCGTGGCGAAGCAAAAGCTGAATACGATGCGGCTCTTGTCCGTTTAGTGGAGGAGGCCCAAGCCGCCAAAAAAACCACCCTGGCGTCACGCGGATTATGGATGCGAGTCCAACTGCAAACGGAACCTGCGGAAAAATCCCGTTTGCTGGGCCGCGCGTTTGAAGCCGCCAAGCCGACTGAAATGAGTGCACGCGTTTTGGCTGATGTGGCGGACAGTCTGCGGCTTTCTGGCCGTCTCGAGCAGGCCGGCGAATGTTACCGCACGATTCTTTTCTGGTATCCACGATCCCTGTTAAAAGACCGAAGCTACGCGGGCTTAGGATTGATCGCTATGCAACAGGAGAAACCAGCTGAGGCCTTGCGCAACTTTGAGTTATTTGAACGTGAAACGGTGCAATCACCACTCTGGGCCGAGGTGCTGGGAGCAAGGGCCACGCTCTACGCCTCGCAAGGCGATCTCGACCGTGCGGTATCGGAGTTGGAAAAAATATTAGAAATTCCGTCGGCCCGTGGGCTGCCTTGGGTAGAGGCGTTGTATCAGGCCGGTGAGATCCGGATGAAGCAGGGCCGTCCCAAACAGGCCATTCCCTATTTCCAAAGAATTTACATCATGTACGGACGCTGGACCGAACATGTGGCCCGTTCGTATTGGCAAAGTGGCCAGGCCTTTGAAAAACTTGATATGCGGAAAGAGGCGGTCAATACCTACCAAGAACTCGCCCAGAACACCCATCTCAAAGAAACACCGGAATACGTTCGTGCTTTGGAGCGACTTAAGCAGATGGGAGAGAGTGTGGAAAAAAACACCTCAACAGAAGGTTCAACTTCATGAAATACGTCTGCACATGGATCCTCATTGTGATCGGCATGGTGTGGTTCATTCCACAGGGTGAGACTCACACCCTCACTCTCAAAAACGGCCAATCCATCGAGGCGGACGAAGTCATCCTGCGTGATGGCAAAGTGGTGGCCCGCACCACGGTGGCAGGAGGGAGTGCGGAAATTCCCTATCCTCTTGAACTGGTGGAGCAGATCGAGTGGAAATTAACGGAGGCGGAATCCGCGTTATTGGATTCAGGAGATGCGGCTCGTCTGGGAGAAATGAAAGCGTTTTGGTTACGTCGCCAGCCCTTCCTGGAAATGAAAGGCAGCGATGCCGGACGGGTTGGTGTTCACTATGTGCGAATGCTGCTCGCCAACGGGGATAAAAAATTAGCGCACGAGGCCTTGGAATGGATTGAAGTGTTGCGGCGGGGAGACTGGAATGCAACTCGTAAGAGCGAGGCCGCCCGGCTGAGGGTCTCTGCATTGGCTGTTGCCGGACGATTGGAAGAAGCCATGAAAGAAGCTGATGCCATGCAGGATTTGGGGGCGGAGGATGACGCCGGGCTGGCCGAGGCGCGGACGCGCGCGAAATTTGTCCAAGCGGAAGTGGCATGGCGAACGGTGCGCCAGTTGGAGGAGGATTGGCCGAAATGGCATTTGATGCCTGAAAAACGTGCCACGCGCGAAATCGAATTGAACCGAGCACTGGATCATTATCTTTTCCCTGTGGTGGCACATCCGGAATTGCGAGCCCTGTGTGCGGAAGGGCTTTTCCAAGCGGCTCAGATTCTTCGACACATCGGTCAAGAAGAGGATGCCCGCTTGAGGGCAACGGAACTTATCGAATTTTATCCCGAGCCGACCTATGTAGGTCGGGCGCGGGAACTACTGCAACAACTCAAACCCAAAGAAACATCAGGAAAAACATCGTGAAATCGCAACACTATCATACCGATACATCCACCCGGCGAGTCGCTTGGGCATCAGCTCTTCTGCTGACCATTACACTAGGCTGGCTTTTCTCGGCCCTTCATGCCCAGCCCGAACCCACTACTCGTGAAGTGGTGGAGCAAAAACAATCTGAACAACAAAAAGATCAGTCGCTTTGGGATCTCTATCTACAGGGTGGGGTGCTGATGCACGTCATTGCCCTGTGTTCCATCGGCACTATCTCCGTGGCAGCCTATTGTGGCATTCAGATCAACGGGGGTAAAATGGCACCTAAGGCAAAAATCGCCGCACTGAACCACATGATGGCTCAGCGCGATGTGGAGAGTGCTTTCCAAGCCTGCCGGGCCGAACCCGGGCCGCTCACCAACACGCTTTCCTCGGCTCTGGTGAAGGCTAATTTTGAAAAAGAATCCTTCAATAAACCGGCGATGGAACAAGCCGCCGGGGAAACGTTGGTGCATGAAGAGACTCGTTATATGCTTTGGATCAATTATCTCAACGTATTCGCAACCATCGCCCCGATGATTGGGTTGCTGGGCACGGTGACAGGTATGATTGAAGCATTTAATCAATTAGCGGCGGGTCGTGCCGAGCCCGATGATTTGGCCGGGGGGATCGGCGTGGCCATGGTGACCACCGCCGGGGGCTTGATTGTAGGCATTCCCGCTATGTTCTGTTATTTCTTTTTCCGCAACAACCTACAGGGAGCCATGGCCGACATTCAGAAGGCGGTTACCAATATGCTGGATCTTTTTACCGGTGAGGTCTCACTCGAATAAAACATTATCCACCTTCCTGTAACCCCCTTTACACAAGATGATCGCCAAACGCAGAGCCGTCGAGGATGTCAGTTTTCAACTGGCACCGATGATCGACATGACCTTTCTGCTGCTGATTTTCTTCATGGTGACGACCAAAATCACCAAGGAGAAAAAGAAGCTCGATATTGCCCTGCCGGTGGCGGCGGCGGCTGTGACTCCGGATGACTTGAGCGGGCGTGAGATTATCAACCTCGATGCCGATGGTGTGTTCTACATAGGTGATACCCCGGTGGATGAGAAGAAATTGAAAGCTTATATGCGCCAACGCCTGATCGATTTTCCGCCGCTGCGCATTTACGTGCGGGCCGATGCGAATACCCCGGCCAAAGAAATCAAACGCTTCATGAAAATCTGTGCCGAGTCGGGTGCCATTGAGGTCATTTTCGGCTCCTACAAAAAATAACGTGCCATGAGGTCATCATGAAAATCACGCGACGCGACCAACAAACCGTTGAAATGCAGATGGGCCCCATGATTGACATGGTGTTCCTGCTGCTGGTGTTTTTTATGGTGACCGCCAAGCCGATCAAGCCGGAGAGCGATGTGGGGCTGCAACTCCCCGGCACGGTCGAGCAGGACGAAGTGCTGGATCTTCCCGATGAACAACGCATCGAGATCCGCGCCGACGGACAAGTCGTCTTAAACGATATGCCTTTGGACTCACCCGGGGCTAAAGATCTGCCGCAACTGGTGCGCACGTTGACCCGCTTCCGTGAGGCCACTGTAGCGAATCAAACCGAACCCATGGTGACTCTGGATGCCGATGATGCGGTGCCACACCAGCGCATCGTGGATGTGATGAATGCCTGTGCTTTAGCTGAAATCAAGGGTGTCACCTTCGCCACCGGTGGCGATGCAGAGGAGGAATTCTGATGGCGATCAGCCTGGAAAGCTTAAAGGATGATACGGCGAAATCCAAGCGGACCATCGCGGCTTCCGTTATTATGGTAAGCATCATTATCCATGTGGTGGGCGGTGTAGGTGCGGCCATTTGGATTGTAGCCAAATATTTACAGCCGCCGGAGGCGACCTTTGTGGCCAAAAAAATGGTGACCTTGCCTCCGAAAATTATTGATCCCAAAATGGCGGCGGCTGAGTTTGAGGCAGCGGCTCCCAAGCCGGTGTTGGATCAAAAAATTGCCAGCCTGCGGGCCACTGACTTTGCCCTGCCCGACCTGCCCATGATGCCGACCGATACGGTGGTGGACTTCACGCCTTCCACCACGGTATCCGCAGACGTATCCGGAATGTTGGGAGGACTGGGTGGAGGCAGCGGGGGTGGATCCGGTGGTGGAGGTCAGGGCGACGGTATGAGTTTTTTCGGTCTGCAATCCTCGGGTCGCAGTGTCATCATCATTTTTGATATTTCCAAGAGTGTGCAGAACAAGGCCGAAAAAGCCGGTATCTCGATTCAAAACATACGCGATGAGACGATGAAGTTGATTGAGTCGCTTTCCATCAACACCACGTTCAACCTGTTTCAATTCAGCCGCATTTACCAACCCTTTGCCCCCGCCATGATGGCACCGACCCAGCAGAATAAGGATGCGGCCAAGCAGTGGCTGGAGAAAGAATTCCGCACCGACGGTTCTTTACCGCGATCTGTCAGAGGAGCCCGGACTCCCGAAGCGGGACAGGATAATGGGGTAACCTTTGTTCTGAAAAGCGCATTGGATCTCAACCCGGACGTGATTTATTTTATTTCAGATGCGAGTTTCCAGTCGGAAAATCATTCATCCCAAGTGCCTTGGTCTGAGGTGGAGGACGTCATCAAAAACCACAAACGGGAAAAAGGTTCGGTGCCGAAGTTGCAGTTTTTGGGTTTTGAGATGAAGTCAGAGGATCAGAAGGAGATGCGCCGCATCGTCAGATTGACGGATGGAAACATCCGGGAAATGTGATAAACAAACGGCGGAGTATTCTAAACGTTTTTATCCGCAGATACTCATCAATTATCACAGAACATTGAGTTTCCTAAAAAATCTATGTAGCTCTGCGTTAATCTGTGGATCAAAATGCAGTGGTCTTGTCTAGGTCTGCCAAACCCGACTTTATTTTTTTCCGCGCAGGGTAGCCAGCAGTGCTAAGGCTTCCTTTTGAGGTATGCCGTCGGCAGGTGCGGACAGCACGTTGTGAAGTCGAAGGATAGCTGGTTCGTCCTCACCCGCTTGGTGGAGACGCTGCGCTTCCAAATAGGATTGGGTGGCCAACTTTTTGACCGACCAGTTGCCCGCGCCACACGCTGGATTAAGGGTATCAAGGATGTGGTAGCAGGTGGCGGCCTCTTCCCAGTTGCCTTTCCCTGCTGCGTTCCTGGCAGCATCAATCAGTGCGGTATTGAGGTTCCCCTTTTTCGGGATGGAGAGTTTGAGGGAGAAAAACTGCTCCAAGCCTTTGAGTAAGAGGGGTTCATGTAAGTCTTTTGTTGCCTGATACCAGGGGTTATCCTCAGTCAGGCTTTGTCGGCCTTCTTGGAAGAAGTTAGTAGGACGATGTTGTGCCAAGTGGTGTTTCATCCGGCCGAGTCGTTCCAGGTCACTTTTAAGAGCGTATACCTGCTGGCGAAGCAGCGGGCTGCGGTTGAGCCGGTTTTGCAGGAGATCCAACGACTCGACGGCGAGGTGGGGATTAGCGTCTTTGATTGATTTTTGGAGAGCTTGATCGACCAACGGGCGGATGACCCGAAGATTTTTTTCATACTTACCCGTCGAACTGTTGAGTGCTGCCTGCTGCCTGGATTCGATCATTTCAGGGGAGATGAGTCCTGGTGTGTGATTATAATGATTACTTTCAAAATTTGACAGGGCGTTCAGAAGGGATTCGCTGCTTCCTGATGATTCGGCATGAAGGACATTCAACCAGGCGTTCAAGGTGTTGCTGATGCGATCCAGTGTGCGTCGACTGGTTTGGACGGAGGAAAGTGAATTCTGCAATTCACTGATTTCATCAAGCAGAGGTTGCATTTCCTCAGCGGTGCGGATGGTTTTGAGCCGCTTGCCGAGATGAAGTTGCAAAGAAGCGACCTTTTCGGTCTGAAGTGCGACGAGCTTATCGCGCATGACAATAAGTTGAGCGGATGGAATCAAGCGGTAGGAGGAACGGTTCCGGATCAGATCATTGAGCACTTCAATTTGGCGGGAAGGGGATTCAGCGGTTGAGGCTTCAAGATAATTCTGCCAGCGGTTGATGAAGCTGGAGGCCTGGCTGACCTGTTGGCGCAGGCGGGAAATGTACGTGGAGTTGCCGCGATTGAGTTCGGTGTTTTGAAAATCCGTCAGGTCGTCAACGATGGGATCGAGATCTTCCATTTTTTGGGCTTTGATGACAGCGGCGGCAACGGAGGAAAGCTTATCATCTACTTTTTTCTTGAGGGTTGCGTGATAGGTGGCCTGTTGTTTTTCGAGATCTTTCAGCAGGGATTCCCAGAGCTTTTTGTTGGAGGCATTTTCAGTTCGGGCCAGGGCTTGTTTGGCGATGCGGATGGCATTGGTGTAGTCATCATTCGCGATGTAAGACTCGAGTTGTTGGAGGGCATTAAGTTCTTCTCTGGCTTGAGAGAATCTGGAGCCCGGCATGTCGGGCGAGGATTCGCCGGTGCTGATGTTGAGACGGAGTGCTTCCATTTGTTTCTGGAAGTATTGAGCCTGAGCATGGGTTAGAGGGATAAGCGCCATACAGATCACTAAAACGATTACCAAAGCGTTTTGTTTTTTCATAAGTCTTGATCTTAACGTAACGGGGTGTGGGGTTGTTAGAGAAAAGTTAAATAATTGTAAAAAAGATGTATGAGTGAGTTCGGACGGGAATCGATTGGGGTGAGTGGGCCGATTCGAGATCTGAGTTGCCTGAACGGTTGGCGTCAGTAGGTTGAAACCCGATGCAGAACTATTTACGAGTGACGTTGGCTATCGTTTATTTTATATCCAGTTGTTTAGTGGTCGCCCAAGAACAGGCTTCATCAAGTCCGCCCGTTCAGCCCTTTGAATTCAAGTCCAAGCAGACACTCAGGGATTCGGATCATTGGGTGCAACTTGACGAAACCTCCGAGGTGGAAATCATGCGGGGTGGTGACGGAGCATCCCTTCGCTTGTCGAAAGGAACCCGTCTTCGATCCCGTGATGTGGCTTCGTATCCCGAGGTTTTGGAACTGGAGGCCGTTTGGAAACATCTTTCTCCTGAGGGGGCAATGGGCTTTGGGTGGATAGATTTCAGCACCTCAACGTACTACTATCTCTATTTTGACGCGGGCAAAGAACGATTGGGTTTGCAGCGGGGGGATTCAAAAGGCTCGGTTCTTCTGATGGAGACGCCTCTGAGCCGCTCGGATCGTTCCAGAAAATATGGCATCCGCGCCAGCGTCGAACGGGGAACCCGGGTCAAGCTGGAGGTCTTGGTTGATGGTGCCATGGTGGGAGAGCCGGTCACCGATACCTTGGAAAAAGGCTTGGGTTCGACCTATCAAATTTATGCGGGATCCGGGGCGGAGGCTACAGTCGAGTTGGAAGAAATTTCCACCATCCCGGCGGGAGTGCGCAAGGCGGGTGGAAATTGGTTCTGGTAAAGACCTTAGGTTGGTCATCTTTTTAATTGATACGGATAAGTTAATAAGCTTAAGTATCAAAATGAGACGCGATCTCAAAAAAGGCAACTTCATTACGAACAGCAAAGAGGGTCATTTTTTCCAAGCGATCATTGATGCGGGAAAAAGTGGTGCGTTTTCACCGCCCTGTTCGGGGGTGGATCATGCCACACGCCGGACGGATGAGCATGGACAGGGAACTTTTCAAGCCTTTACACTGGCCTCATGGGGATTAATCCTCTGGACGCTTCACTTGACATTGGTGATCGGCGGTGTGCTTACCTCCTCTTTGGGTGGATCGATGAACAGCTTTATTACTCCCTTAGGCTGGGGTGGTATGACCGTATGGGTTCTAAGCGTCTTGTGGCCTTTGGCTTGTGGATCAGCGCTTTTTTGTCTGGTTTGTGCCCGCGCTTGGAGCGGTCAAACCGGGCCGGCAGCTTATGTTTCGCTGGTATTGTTGCTTTCATGGGTATGGTCGGCGATCGAGTCGGGTTGGATTCCATTTCTAAAATTGTGGGCGACCGGTGCATAGCTAGGGCGATGAGAAATTCAGAGGATCGATGTAGTGCTAAAAACGGGATTGCTTTTTGTATCCGGTTTGGGATGGTTTCACTTCCGAGCGCTCGTGGCGGAATGGCAGACGCGCTAGCTTGAGGGGCTAGTGGGGGTTTCCCCGTGAAGGTTCAAGTCCTTTCGGGCGCAGGATCTATTTTTTATGATCACACATGTTGTTATTTTTTGGGTGGACAAACCCCACGCTGAACATGCCGAGCGACTGCTTGAGGCAGCTCGTAAATTGGGAGACATTCCCGGTGTTGAAAACTTCCGTGTTGGACCCCCGACGCCCAGCCCACGCGGTGCGGTGGACGATAGTTTTGGTGTCGCTATTTCGATGGATTTTGCCGATCAGGCGGTAGCGCAGGCCTATCAGGAGCACCCCTTGCACGCCGATTTTATTGAGGGTGGCTTCAAACAATATTGCCGCCGCTTTGTGGTTTACGACTTCCAGTCGTGAAACAATCAGAGGGGTATTACCCCCATTTTTATTTTGTTTCAAAAGACGGGGCGTTGACTGTGACTTTGACTTCGACGTAGAGCGGTTTATGGATGAGTGATGTCCGATACGCCAGCCTCAACCGCCTCCCCTATTCCCGCACGTTTCGGTGCGGGAGTGATGTCCTTTTTCTCTGATTTTCCCGAACTCGTGAAAGCCCGGCTGACGATGCTGGTGCTGATGACCACCGGATCCGGGTTCCTGTTGGCTTGGAAGCCCGGGGTGGATGGATGGTTGTTTTTCCATGTTCTCCTGGGCACCGCAGGGGTGGTGGCCGGGGCGGCGGTTTTGAACGAGCTGTTGGAAATCCGTCAGGATGCGCGGATGATGCGCACCCGGGAACGTCCACTTCCGGCGGGAAGAATTGAACCGCGTGATGCCCTTTTTATAGGGGTGCTGCTGGCCGGTTTGGGACTGGCGTATCTCTATATGAACATCAATCCGCTGACCATGCTGATGGCGGCGGCTAGTCTCTTTATTTATCTTTTTGTTTATACCCCCCTTAAGCGGGTGAGTGTTTGGAATACGTTAGTGGGGGCGGTGCCGGGTGCTCTTCCTCCAGTGATCGGATGGACAGCGGCGCGTGATGCCATCGATGTCGAATGTCTCCTGTTTTTCGGGCTCCAGTTCTGCTGGCAGATGCCACACTTTTTGGCCATTGCCTGGTTCGCGCGGCATGAGTATGAGAAGGGGGGATTCCGTATGATCACGGCGGTGGATGCAGACGGTAAATGGACGGCGGGTTTGAGCTTGGCCCACACCTTGTGTCTCATTCCTTTGACGGTAATGGTATTTTTTGTCGGCGATGCCTCTTGGATTTTTGTGGTGGGTGCTACCGCTTTGGCGGTGTGGTATGTCCGTCCGGCAGTGGCCTTCATGCGCGTTAGGGATGACGCCAAAGCAAGGTCGCTTTTTTTGGTTTCACTGATTTATCTGCCCGCGATGTATGCGGTGGGCATCTTGGATCGTGTGCTGGATCGCCTTCTTTTCTAAAGAGCGGTCAAAGCACACAGTGGGAACCTGCACGGGCTGGCTCGGGTTCAAGACCGCAGATTCGGCGGATGCATTCTTCTAAGGTGTAGGGAGCGTTGATCAGTTCGATTTCCACCCGCAGGAAATAGACCGGCAGACCCGGAACGGGAATCTGCGGAAAACGAACCGCGTCTTTTTCCGTGGTGACCAGAAAGTGCCCGCCCCGATTGCGGGTGCGATCGATGGCATTTAGGATTTCTTGGGGACTAAACCGGTGGTGGTCGGCATAAAAGCGCCGGTAGATAATTCCGGCACCCAATTTGACCAGACCTTCCTCGAAGCTTTCCGGGACTGCTATTCCGGCCACGGCACCGATATTTTTATCTTTTAAGAGTTCCAGTGGATGGCGGGAGCGATCCATCAAATTCTCCAGATAGAGAGGGCGGTGGGCGCATTCAAGGATGCGCGCATGGCGATTATAATAACGGATTTCATTTTTAAGCTCGGAAATGTCAGAGCCGTCGCACTTGGTGATGAAGATCACATCGGCCCGTTTGAGGTGATCCTTGGGCTCGCGGAGGGTGCCCCGAGGTAGAGTGTGACGGTTGCCGAAAGGTTGCTGGCGATCCACCAAGGCAATGTTGAGGCGCTCGGTGAGCGGCAGGTATTGGAATCCATCGTCCAGCAGCAGCGTGTCGGCACCGAATTGCTCAATGGCATACTGGGCACTTTTGACGCGGTTTTTATCGACTAAAACGACGACACCTTTGAGGTTACTGGCGAGCATGAAGGGCTCGTCACCGGCCATTTCGGAACCCAAATACACCGTGTGTCCATCCGATACCACCCGTGGTGGGATGCGATCGGTTTGTAAGGTTATTCGATGCCAGATTCTCTTCCAGATGGGAAGCGGGGTGCTTTTATATCCGCGGCTGAGAATCGATACTCTCTTGCCTGATTCGGTCAGGGTGCGGGCGAATTTTTCTACTACCGGGGTTTTACCCGTGCCACCTACGGTGAGATTTCCAATGCTGATGACCCGGCAGCCCACTGCATTCCATCTGAGGAATCTGTTATTGTATCCCCAGATGCGAATACGGACAATGAGCGAATAAAGTAGGGACAGTGTGAAGAGGAAAAAGCGGAGAATGGAAGCACGTTTGCCATATCGCCTTTCCAGGATGACGTCGATGGCAAACTTCTCGAGGTGTTCAAAAGGTTTTTCCGGCATGATGGAGGGGGATTACGGTTGGATACTAATCACGAATCGTAAGGATTGGATACAAAATACGGGTAGAGGTCGGGAAGCAGCGTGGATCGAAAACCGTTGCGCTACGGCGCGGCTCGTGCGATGAAAGCATTGGTTCGATTCAGGCTTATCTTTTCTCATGTCCAAACCTCACACCACACCGGGTTTTGATTCCATACCGGAAATCGTACACGAGTTTCGTCGCGGGCGGATGGTGATACTTACCGATGATGCCAACCGTGAAAACGAGGGGGATCTGGTTTGTGCGGCAGAAAAGATCACCGCCTCAAAAATTAACTTTATGGCGCGATATGGCCGGGGCTTGATCTGCGCACCAATTACCCCGGCACGTGCCCGTCAGCTAGGGTTGGAGCGAATGGTTCGCGACAATCGTGAAATACATCAAACCGATTTTACGGTTTCGGTGGATGGGGCCAGCCAACACGGAGTTTCCACAGGCATCAGCGCGCCGGATCGTGCCCGCACCATCCGGTTGCTGGCAGATGAAAAATCCGGGCCGAGGGATCTGGTGCAGCCCGGTCATGTCTTCCCATTACAGGCTAAGGAAGGAGGGGTATTGCGGCGTGCGGGGCATACCGAAGCGGCGGTGGATCTGGCCCGCTTGGCCGGTCTGGATCATTCTGCGGTGATTTGTGAGATATTGAAAGACAATGGAAGTCTGGCTCGGTTACCCGATTTAAAGAAGTTTGCACGTTGCCACGGTTTACGTATGGCGTGTATTGAAGATTTGATTGAGTACCGTCGTCGTAGTGAGAAGTTAGTTGAAAGGGAGTCGGAAGAGGAATGGTTCACGGATTTCGGAGTGTTTAAGCTTTTTGTTTATAACTCGCAGTTGGACAACCGAAGGCATTTCGCGCTGGTGCGTGGTATGGTGGATTATAAAAAGCCGGTGCTGGTGCGTGTCCATCGTGGAAGCGTGGCAGAGGATTTATTCGGGATGAGGGGAGATGGCGGGCATGCTCTACAAGAGGGTTTACGCCATATTGCTGATGCCGGGAGTGGAGTATTTCTGTATCTATCAGGCATGTGGGAAACAGCGGCCCCGGCTCCCTTGCGCGGAACCTCCGAGGAGACCGGACGCCTTAGGAACCTTAGGGAGTATGGATTGGGAGCTCAGATTCTTTATGATTTAGGTGTGCGACATATGCGACTCTTAACCAATCATCCGAAGAATGTGGTGGGATTATCCGGTTATGGTCTGGAGCTGGTGGGGCAGGTGCCCATGATAAGCCGTAATCCACATCCAAAAACAAACAGGAAATCATAATGAAAAAAAGTTCCGCTAAGGAACCCGATCGCAAAGGGGAAGAAATTGGTATCGTGGCCTCGCGCTACAATGAGAAGTATGTGGACGCATTAGTATTGGCGGCTCAGGAAATATTAAAGGATGTTCCGCGCCGTGTGGTGAGGGTGCCCGGAGCACATGAAATCCCTTGGGCGGTGCAGCGGATGTTACGCGACCCGCAGGTGGCGGTGGTGATCGCCTTTGGTGTGGTGTGGCAGGGAGGCACGGAACATGCGCGCTTGGTAGCTGAGGAAGTAAGCCGGGCTTTAATGGATCTCGCTTTGATCTATGACAAGCCAGTGATCCATCAAGTTTTAACCGTATCTTCGGACAAGCAGGCTCGAGCTCGCTGCTTTGGTAAAAAATTAAACCGCGGCGTCGAAGGTGCGCGGGCAGCCTTGGAAATGCGCGCCTTGGCGTTGAACTTAGATAAAAAGATTAAGGAGTAATTAATGGGGAAGCGACGCGATGCCCGTATCTTGGCGGTGCAATTTTTATATCAAATGGAGAGTGGTAAGCCTGAGGATACGCTGGCGGCACTGTCTTTATTCTGGGATTTAACGGAAGCGGAGGAGTCCATGAAAACCTTCGCTCGCCCGCGGATCGACGGGGTGTTACGGCACCGCCGCGAGTTGGATGAAAGGATCCAAAAAGCATCGCAGAACTGGGATCTGTCCCGTATGGCGCTGGTAGATCGTTGTGTCTTGCGGCTCGCTTTGTGGGAAATGTTGCATGAAAACGCGGTTCCCGCAGCGGTGGCGATCAATGAGGCGGTGGAGATTTCCAAGACGTTGAGCACTGAAGAGTCGGGCCGCTTCGTCAATGGTATTTTGGATAGGAT
>JBHJOR010000035.1:0-66694 GCA_050329585.1 Methylacidiphilales bacterium
TTTTGCTCGGGGTTTCCGTCCTCTGGCTGCAACGCGGCCCGACGCTGGAATCTGCCATCGCCGCCGACGTTTGGAAAAATCACCGCAAGCAGCTCGCCCCGGAGGTGACCACCGCCAGCTTCGCCGAAATCCAGGTCGCACTGCCACGGCTGACCTTTCCCATTACCCCGACCCAGCCCGACATGCTAGCCGGGCTGCAGATCCTGGGCGGACGTTACTGCTCCATCCTCGACGAGCTGGCTGCGCAAATCAGTTTGTTGGATGCCGATGGCCACCCCTGCACCCTCTACGTCGCACCGCTCACCCCTCAATTCGCCTCCATTACCCCCGGCATCCTCCGCACGGAATCCGGCAGCGTGCAAATCTGGACCGATGCCCACCGCGTTTTCGCCATGGCCCGGTAAAAAACTGCAAACGCTCATGCAATCAAACCCCGCCCTGGTTCGTTTGAAAACCCGGATGGCAATGCACAGGCCTTGCCGTCTCAAATAAAGCTAACACACATCAACAACAGGAACACACCCTATGAAACAATTGATTAAATCCATGCTCGTCGCCACCGCCATTCTGGGCGTTCTCGGACTCACCCAACTCCACGCCCTTGAACCCGCGCAGCCCAAAGTCGTCGGCTTGATGTTTTACTCCGACACCTGCGGCTCCTGTAAAATCCTGGATCCCAAGATCGAAAGCGTAAAGAAGGACTACGTCACCCAACCGATCCTCTTCGCCACGCTCGATCACAGCAATGAAGGCTCGAAAAACCAGGCCGCCCTGCTGGCCGAAACACTCGGTCTGGGCAAAGTCTATGCCGCCCAGGAAAAAGCCTCGGGCTTCCTGCTTCTGGTGAATCCCCAATCGGGCGAAGTCATCACGAAACTCACCCGCGATATGTCCGAAGCCGACATCAAAGCCGCCTTCGACCAGGCCCTGAATAGCTGATAGGCTGCGCCCTTCTTTGGGGTGTGCGGATCTTACCGCATACCTCAAGACACGGGTTGGTCCGCATCGTTGCCGGATCCTTCTCTGTGCGACAACCAGAATATTGCCTAACTCCGCAGGCGCCGCCCCTCCGTGTAAAGCTCTTCCCGTCCCCAGACGATTCTCTACCTCGTCCATCGCGACCTAGAAACCACCTGCCGACCCTGCCTTATATTTATTAACAGAGCCTCGGGAATAACTGAGGTTGCCCGTTCCTCTTGTCTTCTGTAACCTTCCATTCCTCGCATGAAATGCTTCTTACTCTTCTCTATTTTGCTCTCTGCCCTCGCGGGCGAACTTCTTGCCCGGCCCCTTGCCGCAGGTGACAGCATTCCCGACACTTCCCTGCTGGATGAGGCGGGCAAGGCCGTCAAACTGAACGATCTGGTGCGGGAACAACCCGCCGTGCTGATCTTTTACCGTGGCGGCTGGTGCCCCTATTGCACCCGGCACCTCTCCGCTCTGGCGGCTATAGAAAAAGACATCCTTGCCGCCGGGCACCAGATCCTGGCCATCAGTCCGGACCAACCCGCCAAGCTCGCCGAAACCCCCGACCGCGAAAACCTGAACTACCGTCTGCTCTCCGACAGCACCATGGAAACCGCCAAGGCCTTCGGCATCACGTTCCAAGTTCCCGCCGAACTGGTTTCCAAATACAAAAACGAATACCAAATCGACCTCGAAGCCGCCTCCGGCCAGACCCACCACCTACTTCCGCACCCGGCGGTCTATGTGGTCGGCACCGACGGCGTCATCCGCTTCGCCCACGTCAACGAAGACTACAAAGTCCGCCTCGAACCCGGAAAAATCCTTGAAGCGGTTAAGTAGCACTAGCTCTGAGGGCTTTTAAACTTGCGGGTTTGAGGATTGATTGTATCTTAGCGTAATGAAAGTGGTTATGGCTTCACTTTTGGCATTTTGCCTTTTAGTGACGCCGTGTATTTGCTCGGAGCTAGCCGAAGGTTGTGATCATTCAGCCAAAAAGTGTTGCTCTACGACTCCAACTCAGCCTTCGTTACCCTTAACGGATTGCGGAACGCTATGCAATCATTGCAATCCAACGATCGCGATCTCTCAAGATACGGCTGCCTCGACGTTACTCAAAAAGGCCAGCATCCAGCCGATTTTTTTCTCCTTTTGGGATGGGATGTTCAACGGACTGAATTTCAGAGCGAGATATGGTTCCGGTAACGTTAAAGAGCTGGTTGAGATTTCCCCGCCGCGCGATTTGGTGATTTTATATCACTGCCTGCTGTGCTGAAAAAGCGGGAGCAGCGGTCGAGCACGGCCGACCCCTGCATGCATCCCCGATGCCGGGCAATGAGTCCGAATGGTAAACCCCAACTTTAAATAGAAAGTTCAAGATGAAAAAAATGATATTAATGCTGGCGCTTTTGAGTGTGGGCAGCTTGGCAACGGTCCAAGCCGCTGCATCCTGCAAAGCGTGCTGTAAAGATGCTTGTTCCGCCTGCTGTGGAGATTCATGCTCCAGCTGCTGCGGTAAATAACGGAACGTAGTCTGTCAACAACGAGACCCGGTTGCGGAAACGCAGCCGGGTCTTTTTTTTGATGGCGCCTTTTTAAGAGGAAGGTTTTCTGCGGGTTTAGACCGAAAGGGTCTGCCGGACTTGGGTGCGGGTTTTATGCAAGGCGTGGGCGGAGGATTGGAGGGCGGTGAGTTCCTTGGGCCAGAGTTCGAGTTCGAGATGTTCGGTGGCGCCATCGCGGGTGACGCGGGTCGGAACACTGAGAGAAATGTTCCGGATGCCATACGCACCGCGAATGCGGGAAGAGACGGGGAGGATACGACCGCGGTTGAGGGCGATGCTTTCGATGACTTCGGCAATACCAACACCGACCGCCCAAGCGGCTCCGCCTTTACGGGAAATCACTTCGGCACCGCTTTTTTGAGTGCGTTCGAAAATCTGATTCTGGAAAGCGGGGGTGACGCCGGGGAATTTGGTCAGCGGGAAGCCGTCCACCGTGGCGGAGGACCAGACCGGCAGCATGGAATCGCCATGTTCTCCGAGGATCATGGCGCGAACTTGGGTGGGAGGGAGTTTAAGCTGTTCGGCGATCAGGGAGCAGAAGCGTGAGGTGTCCAGGACGGTGCCGAGGCCCATGACTTGGTAATCGGGCAGGCCGGAGAGTTCAACCGCCACGTCGGTGAGGATGTCCACGGGGTTGGAGACCACCAGGATTTTGGCGCAGGAGCGGAACCCGGCGGACTTGAGTTTGCGAATGATATCGACGAAGATAGAGGTGTTGCGGTTGATGAGGTCGAGCCGTGTTTCGTCTGGTTTACGGCGGGAGCCGGCGGTGATGCAGATGATGTTGGCTTTGGCGGCCTCTTCGTAACCCACAGCGCGGATACGTTGGTCGGCGCAGTAAGCGGCACCGTGGATCAGGTCGAGTGCCTCGCCTTCGGCGGCGGCCTGGTTGGCGTCGAGCAGCATGATTTCCTCAACGATGCCGCGAACCTGAAGAGTGAATGCGGCGCAGGCGCCGACGCGGCCTCCGCCTCCGATGATAGCTACTTTCATGATGAACCTTTCTCGAGTGCGTTGATGATTTGGTTGGTAATGCGCTGGACGGCGTCTTCAAATTCCTGATTGGAGGATGGAGAAGTGGAGGGAGCGGCGGTTTTTGAGGAGCAGCCGCAGGGACGATCTTTCATGGTGGCCCAGGGATCCATTTCACAGAGTTGGGCCGGTTTGAGATCGTAGCGGGAATCAGGCAGGCCAAGTCCTTTTTTGAGGTCGAGGAGTTTACTGACTTCATGATCGGGAATGGTGGTGCCGCGGTCGGGGATTTGGGTGGCCATGATCAACGTGCGGCAGTAAGCATCGGTGATTTCCATTTTAAAATAAGCGTCTTCAACCGAGGTTCCCCAGCAGATCACGCCGTGGTTTCCCATCAGAATGGATTGATGTTGAGGGGACATGGGGCCAATGACGTCGGCCATCTCAGGGCTGCCCGGGGTGCGGTAGGGAGCCACGGCCACTTCACCGACGAAGACCTCGATTTCGGGGATGAGGCACGGCGGGGGTTTGAGACCGGCGATGGCGAAGGCAGTGGCATGCACCGGGTGGGCGTGGCAAACGGAGAAGGCTTCAGGGACGTTGCGATAGATGGCCAGGTGGGTGGTGACTTCGCTGGTGCGTTTCCAAGTGCCGGCCAGTTGTTTGCCATCGATGTCCACCATGCCGAGCATTTCGGGTTTCAGAAAGCCCTTACTGACGCCAGTGGGGGTGCAAAGGAATTTGCCTTCGGCGACACGGCAGGAAATATTGCCTCCGTTGCCGTCCACATATTCACGGGCCCAGATGCGGCGGCCGATGTCGCAGATTTCTTCTTTGAGTTGGCGTGCTTCCGGGGAGTTGAAGATGGCAAGGTCTTCGGCGGTGTAGCCCGAGGTGTCGGCGGTTCCTTTGGCCGGAGGCTGGGGGACTTTGACCAGTTTGAGGCCGGGAGATGAGGGAGCGCCGGATGAGGTGTTGGAGGACGGAGTCCCGTTGCTGCTTTGCAGGACGAGGCGGATACCGGCTTCGGAGAGGGCGTCACGGGCACTGGGGGTCAGGCGGGTGGAGCGGTCGTAGGAGAACGTTTTGGCTCCGGTTTGAATGAAGGCTTGGGCATCTTGGATGGAGAATACGCTCATAAGTGGGGTGGAGTGGCGAAGGTTTATTGGGGCTCTTGTTCTTGGTAAAAGTAAGTGTCCACCAGCGCGGCGCAGTAGGCGTCGATGGGGATGGGAGGATCAAAGGGACAGGCGGCTTCGCGCCCTTCACTGATGGCAATCGTCTGGCCGACGTCGGCACCCAGTTCGTCGTAGGCAACAATGGAAAAAGAGGTTTGTTCCGGCTTGGAAAAAGTTTCAGGTATCCAAGGCAAAGCAAGGAGCAGGCGTTCTCCTTTGAGTTTGGGATGGCGCACGGAAAGGGTGACGCGGCCGATGACGGTGGCGAGTCTCATGAGGTGGCGAGGCTCCTTTCGGGATCCACGATGCCCATGACAGTCCAACGAGCCGGGCTGAGATCATCACGCACCAGTTTACGGGCTTCGATGCCATCGCTGGTGAGAATGACACGCTGGTGAATGGCGGCGCCGAGATGGTCGAGGACGACTTGGGGTGCACCCTCAGGGTTGCCGTCTGTTCCGCAGGGCTGGGCAATCAACATGCGCCATCCGCTCAAGCTGGGATGCTTGATGGTGGAGGTGACGTATCCTTTGATAATGGCCAGTTGCATAAGCGGGGTGGTTAAATCGTATTAATAGAGGTTGAGATTCTCGACCATGACGCAGCGTCGGGAGCGGGTGAACGTCATGGGGGTGGTGACGCCCTCGCCGGTGGGGGTGGCGACACTGAAGCTGAGGAAGCCTTCGCCGCCGAGTCCAAGGCCGGTCATGCAGGGGCCGTTTTTGATGAAGAGGGTGGTATCCACTTCCTGAGCCATGCGGGTGAGGTGGTCGATGTTACGGGAGTGCATGATGGCGGTGTGTTTGTAGCCGTGTTCGGCCTGGATAGCGGCGGCGATGGCGGCGTCGACGTCTTTGACCCGAACGATGGGGAGGAACGGCATCATTTGTTCTTCTTGGACAAACAGGTGGTCGGCTTTGGTTTCACCGAAAAGGAGTTCAGTCTTGGCAGGGATCGACTTTCCGATGGCAGAGGCGAGAACTACAGGGTCTTTACCGATAAAGTCCTTATTTACCGAGGCGTGAGCGCATCCGGCACCCTGACCTTCGGGGAAAACGAAGGCCTTTTTGGCCAGTTGTTCGATTTCGGAAGAAGAGAGTCGGACGGCACCCGCTTTTTCAAGGGCTTTCATGAGAGCGTCGGCCACAGCTTCGACCACAAAAACTTCTTTTTCTCCAATACAAAGAAGGTTGTTGTCATACGATGCGCCTTGGATGATGGAACGTGCGGCGCGGTCGAGATCGGCGGTTTCATCGACAACGACCGGGGGGTTGCCGGGCCCGGCGCACACGGCGCGCTTGCCGGTTTTCATGGCGGCGGCGACCACAGCAGGTCCGCCGGTGACGCAGAGGAGGCGCACGTGTTCGTGGGCACACATCTGGTTGAAGGTTTCCAGAGTGGGTTTTCGGACCGTGGTGAGAAGGTCACTGATACCGGTGGCGCGGTGGATGGCTTCGTTGTAAGCGCGGATGGCCAGAGCGGCGCACCGGCAGGCGGAGGGATGGGTGTTGTAAACGACGCTGTTACCGGCGGCGATCATGTTGATGGCGTTGCCGGTTAGGGTGGGAACGCTGTGGGTGGAGGGGGTGATGGCACCGATGACGCCCCAAGGGGCGAAGTCGATCAGGGTCAGGCCGTGGTCGCCACTGAAAGCCATGCGTTCGAGAAACTCCACACCCGGGACGAGGTCGCCGCAGATTTTAAGTTTTTCGATTTTGTGATCGAGACGGCCGATCTTGGTTTCCTCGAATTCAATACGGCCCCATTCCTCGGCTTTGGAACGTGAGAGGTGGCGGATGGCGTCGAGGGCAGCACGGCGGGCGGCGACTCCTTTTTTGCGGAGTTGCAGGAATGAAGCGTGGGCGGCATCCACCGCCTGGTTCATCTCGTCATAAACTCCGAAGGATCCCGCAGGAGTTTCTGTAGTCGAGGACTGCGGGGCGGGTGAGGCCGGGGCGCGGAGTTTAAGCAGAACCTCGGTGACGACTTGAGCAATTTGAGCTTCGTTCATGTTGTGGGATTTGAGGCGAGGTTAGGGTCCGGGTTAGCGGGCGGAGTAGATGGATAGCTTGGCCAAGTCGACGGAATCGACGATACCGATCACCACGGCGTCCACCGGGCTGTTTTTATTTTTATCGTCCATGGCCAAACGGGCGGAGCTACCTTGGGCCACCAGAACCACTTCACCCTCGCCCGCGCCGAGTTGGTCGACCGCTACGAGGGTGCTTTTGCCCTCCTTGAGGCTGCGGTCGCCCGCGTTTTCCAAGATGAGGGGACGGACAAACAAGAGTTTGCTGCCGTGCATGGCTGGGGTCTTTTTAGTGGCCACCAGACTGCCTTCTACCCGTGCCAGTATCATAAAAATGATCCGGTTCGGTTATTTGAACGAAGGCAGAACGGCGGACAGTTCGGTCTGGGGCCGGGCGATAACGCTGACCGAAATGACCTCGCCCAGTCCTTCAGCGGCGGCACGACCGGCTTCGGTGGCGGCCTTGACGGCGGCAACATCACCGGTAACGCAGACGGACACCATGGCATTACCGACTTGTTTCATGGGGCCGACGAGCTCGACGTTGGC
Organism: Methylacidiphilales bacterium; assembly: GCA_050329585.1. GTDB lineage: Bacteria > Verrucomicrobiota > Verrucomicrobiia > Methylacidiphilales > JBCBYL01 > DAIPIT01. The sequence continues at coordinate 7,257 of JBHJOR010000035.1, forward strand.
GGATTTGAGCATGGCGTCGGTGGCTTCGACGAGGGCGATGAGGCCGCGGGTTTCGATGAGTCCAATGGCTTGTTGTAACATAATTTCTCCTGAGTAGTTGTTGGTTTGAGGTTTTGGTTAGTGAAAGATTTAGTTTTTGAGGTGATTCCAAGCGTTGCGGGCGATGATCACTTCCTCGTTGGTGGGAATGACGCGGACTTCGACGTTGGAAGCGGGTGAGCTGATGACGGCTTCGGTGGCGAGGGCCTTTTGGTTGGCAGATTCATCCAACTCGAGTCCGATAAATTCAAGATTACGGCACACTGCGGAGCGGATGAAGGGGTTATTTTCTCCGATACCGGCGGTGAAAACGAGGGTGTCTAGGCCGTTGAGTTTGAGGATGAAGCGTCCGAGGTAATTGCGGATGGCTTCGATAAAGGATTCGAGAGCCACACGGGCTTGGTCATTGCCTTGCTGTGAAGCGGCCCGAACATCACGCAGATCACCGGTGGGCGTGCCGGCCATGCCTTTCAGTCCAGAGTCGGTGCCCAACGCGCGTTCCAGTTCATCAATGCCCATGATACGTGCCAGATGCAGGGCGGCGAAGACGTCGAAGTCGCCGACGCGGTTATTCTGGGGCAGTCCGCTTTGCGGGGTCATGCCCCAACTGGAATCGATGGCGGTTCCTGAGCGGACAGCGGCGAGGGACGAGCTGCCTCCAAGATGGCAGGACACCAGTTTGAGGTCTGATTTTCCGGAGAGCTGAGCTGCGCGTTCACTGACATAGCGATGACTGGCTCCGTGGAAACCATATCGACGGATGCCGTATTGTTGTTCCCATGCGGCGGGCACCGGGTAGCGGTAGGTGGCGGGTTCGAGGTGGTCGTAGAAGGCGGTCTCGAAGGTTCCGATGCAGGGGATGTCCGGAAGTGCCTGATGGAAGGCGCGCACGGCGGCGATGTAGGGCGGGTTGTGAGCGGGCAGCATCGAGGAGATCTCCTCCATGGCCGCTAGAACGCGATCATCAAGAGTTTGTGTTCCTGAAACGCCACGAGCCATGACCGGTTTGAATCCGATGGCGGTGAGTTCTGAAACGTTCACCAATCCGGAAGATTCCAGTTTTTCCCTGACGAAGCGAATGGCCGCCTGGTAATCCGGGAAGTGGTCTTGGCCGGAGGTTTCCGCTTCGGAGCCGATCCGCACGCTCCACGGGGCATCAGAACTTCCGATGCGCTCAACCCCGCCACGCGCCAAGAGCGTCTCATCCGGCATGCGGAAAAGTCGGAACTTGAACGAGGTGCTGCCAATATTGGCGACCAAGATGTGTCCGGTGGCGGGCATTGGTGTGGGTGTTGAACGGTGCTTGTAGCGGATTATTTTTTAACTGGGGCGGCGGGTTTTCCGAGCCACGTGCCAAGTCCGTAGAGGTCGCCGTGCGGGCGGGGGATAACGTGCACTGCGGAGACTTCGCCGATGGTGGCGGCGGCGGTGGCACCTGCTTCGACGGCTGCTTTGACGGCGGCGACATCACCGCGGATGACGGTGGTAACGAGGCCTGAGCCGATTTTTTCCCAGCCGACCAGTTCGACGTTGGCCGCTTTTTGCATCGCGTCCGTGGCTTCGAAGAGGGCGACGAGTCCTTTGGTTTCAATGAGTCCTAATGCTTGTCCTGCCATAGTAGTGGTTCCTTTATTTTAGATACGCCGGGTGATCAGGCGAAAAAGTTGATGAGTCCGGGTGAGGGGCGGGCGATGACGTGTGAGGCGTTGAGGGTGCCGATGCGGGCGGCGGTTTCCTTACCTGCTTCGACGGCGGCTTTGACACTTCCGACATCTCCTTTGACCACGGTGGTGATGAGGCCTCCACCGATTTGGATGGAGCGCACCAGCTCCACGTTGGCTGCTTTGACCATGGCGTCGCTGGCTTCGACCAGACCGACATAGCCCTTGGTTTCCAAGAGCCCGATTGCTTCGTTCATTGTTTCAATTTCCTTTCGTTGGGTTCCTATCCTGAGTTCAAAAATCAGCGTGTGAGTTCGACGTGGTCGGCTTCCTCGAGGTTACAGGCGTTGGCTTCATCGGTATCGATATGCACTTCGAGTTTAAAGGAGGGATCGACGCGAACCAGCATATCTTCGAAGGTGGTGGTGCAGGCTTTAGAGACCACGCGCATCTTCATGAGGTCTTTATGTTTGACCTTATAAAAGGCGGCGTCGTCGGGATGCATATGGACGTGGCGGGCAGCCCGGATGATGCCATGAGTCATCTCCAACATGCCATTCGGTCCCATGATGTATCCACCGGGAGTGCCTTCGATATCTCCGGATAGGCGGACGGGAACATCAATGCCCAGGGAAACCGCATCGGTGTAGGCCAGCTCAATCTGGGTGATGTCGCGACAGGGACCAAGGATACGCAGATTGGGAATGATACGGCGGCGAGGGCCTACAAGCGTCACGGTTTCCTTGGCAGCGAATTGGCCGTCTTGATAAAGCCATTTATGAACTTCAAGTTGATGGCCCGGACCAAAAAGCACTTCCAAGTTGGCTTGGGAAATGTGCATGTGGCGAGCGGAGCTGTTCACCACCAACTCGGGTGAAGGGCGGGAGGAAGAGGGTGACGATCCGTTGCTCCATTGCCGGGCCAGGGCGTCGCGGACGAGAGTTTCAACGAGTTGGCGATCAGCGATCATGGTTCTTTAAAAGCTATTTTGGAAATCAGTCGGAAAGATAGAGAAAAACGAGTCGTGTTTTATATGAGCGGTTTCGATCATATAAATAAACAGGCTGACGTCAAGTATTTGCTTGGTTTAACGCAAAAAAATCCTGATGAAGGAAAAAACCGGGAGGCGTAAAGGCATGTGATCGGAGGGATTTGGTTTCTTGTGCTTGCGCCGAAACGGGAATCTCCCTAGCTGTTAGCACTCGTGAAAAAAGGACATAACCTAGGCTTTGACTTGCGCTGGACGGCATTATTGCTGATTCTGCCACTGCTGGTGCAGTGTCAACGCTCTGGCGAATCATCCATGACCCCTGTGATTGCACTGATAACTGACTTTGGAGATTCCGGGACGTATGTGCCGCAGATGAAAGGTGCTATCCTGACCACCTTTCCCGGAGCGCGTATCACGGATCTCAATCACCGCTTGCAGATCTTTCAAGTGGCAGAGGCCAGTTACATTGTGCAAAAATCGACATCGACCTTGCCCGCTTCAGCGATTGTCTGTGCGGTGGTGGATCCCGGAGTGGGAACCGAGCGGCGGGGCATTGCCTTCCGCACCACCAGCGGTCGCCACTATGTGGGTCCGGACAACGGCCTTTTTTCCCACGTGCTGGCGCGTGAGGGACTAGCTGAGGCGGTTGAATTGAACAATAACACGTATTTCCTGCGTCCGGAACCCAGTGCGACGTTTCATGGTCGTGATATTTTTGGCCCGGTGGCGGCGCATTTGGCAGCCGGAGTGGATCTAGCCAAGCTGGGCACACCGGTGCGGGATCTGAAGACCATACCCATTAACCAGCCTAGTAAGCTTGGTGATAAGATTAATGGAGTGATTGTTCATGTGGATCACTACGGTAACATAATCACCAACATTCACCGCTCGGACTTGCCCGAAGGATTTGAGAACAAACTGGTCAAAGTGATTTTCCAAAATAAAACCCTAACCCTGCCCTTGGTTTCGAGCTATGGGCAGGCACCTGAAAAGCGGCTGTTCGCCTTATTGAACAGCGACCACGAGCTGGAACTGGCGGTCAAACAAGGATCCGCAGCCCAGGCATTAAAACCAAAAATCGGAGAACCCCTTGTTCTCCTACTGAAATAAAAACCACCATGTCCACATCAACTGCCGCGCTGCCCGTCCGCGAAGACCTGCGCAACCTCGCCATTATCGCCCACATCGATCACGGGAAAACCACCCTGGTTGACCAATTGCTCAAACAATCCGGCACCTTCCGGGAAAACCAAGCCACCGAGGATCGCATGATGGATTCGATGGACCTTGAGAAAGAAAAGGGCATTACCATTCGCGCCAAAAACGCCTCCATCCACTGGAAGGGCGTGCAGATCAATATCGTGGATACCCCCGGCCACGCCGACTTCGGCGGTGAGGTGGAGCGGATCATGAAAATGATCGATGGATGTATCCTGATCGTGGATGCCTTTGAAGGGGCGCAGGCCCAGACCAAATTTGTGCTGCGCAAGGCATTGGAAAACGGCCTCAAGCCCATTGTCCTGATAAACAAAATTGATCGCGAGAATGCGCGTCCGAACCAAGTGCTGGACATGACGTTCGATTTGTTTTGCGACTTGAATGCCAGTGATGAGCAGTTGGATTTTCCAGTCATCTACGCCTCGGCCCGGGACGGCTACGCGACGGCCCAGTGGGATGGGGTGTTGACCGACGAGATCAAAGCCATGAACATGGACGCGTTGTTTGATGCGATGGTCAAACACGTCCCGCCGCCCACGGCCGATCTCTCAGGGCACTTCCAGATGTTGGTGGCCAACTTAGATTATTCGGACTATGTGGGCCGGATCGCTTTCGGAAAAATCTATTCCGGCAGCATCGCGGTCGGCAACAGTTTCACCTGTCTTCACGGGGACGGTAGTCACCAGACGGCCAAGGTGACCAAGATTTTTTCCTATGAAGGAATGAAACAAATCGAGCTGGAAAAAGCCGAGGCGGGTATGATCGTGGGACTCTCCGGAATCGAAGAAGTGTATATCGGGGAAACGCTGACCGACCTGCCGACCCGTCCGGCTCTTCCGTTTATGGCGATTGATCCTCCGACCATCCAGATGCAGATTTTGGTCAATGATTCACCGCTGGCGGGCCGTGAAGGGAAGTTCCTGACCGCGCGGCATATCAAGGACAGGCTGGTTAAGGAGACCCGCACCAGTGTAGGTCTGACGGTGGAAGAAACCGAAACCGCCGGTGCCTTCCGCGTGAGTGCCCGGGGTGAAATGCAGATTGCGGTCATTGTGGAGCAAATGCGACGTGAGGGCTTCGAGTTGATGGTTTCCCGTCCTGAAGTGATTCTTAAACGCGGGGAAAACGGGGAGAAACTCGAACCGTATGAGACGGTTTATGTTGAAGTGCCCAATGATCGACTTGGCGATGTGATTCAAAATCTGGCTGAGCGCAAAGCCGAAACCCAGGATATGAAACATCAAAGCTCTACGGTGCTGGTGGAAGCGGTGGTGCCGACCCGAGGTTTGATTGGATTTGAAACGGACCTGCTCAACCTGACCAAAGGCGAGGGGATTATGAGTCATATTTTCAAAGAATACGGGCCTTGGAAGGGTGAAATCAAATCACGCGCCAACGGCGTGGTGGTATCCATGGAAAACGGAGAAACCACCGCGTATGCCTTGGATGCGCTGCAAGCCCGGGCGATCCTGTTCATCGGGCCGGGAGAGCAAGTGTATGACGGGATGATCGTCGGTCAGAATTCACGACCGGATGACATGACCGCCAACCCGTGCAAGGCCAAAGCGTTGACCAACATGCGCTCTCAAGGCGATGGAAAAGGTATCCAGCTTTCGCCGCCCTTGAATCTTAGTTTGGAGCGGATGTTGGAATATGTTTCGGATGACGAATACGTGGAGATCACTCCCGGTAAATTGCGTCTGCGGAAAAAAATCCTGGATGCCAACCTGAGAAAACGCTCGGAGAAAAAAGCACAGGCCTGACCTGGCGGAAGCCGGAGGCGGCTTGACGGCTCACGCGCCGGGTCTCTGCGGCGGGATACGGATGGTTTGTTTCATGCTGGCCAAATCCGTAGTGGGGGAGGTGCCGGGTCCGCTCATGGACTGCATGACCACATGAAGCATATCGTCCCCTTTGAGCGGTTTCATGAGGACTTGAACGGGTATGGAGAGTTCGGCGAGCTGCTCTTTAAAACTATCCCCCGGCAATCCGCTCATGATGACCACCGTGGAGGAGGCTAGAGCACCTTGGGCTTCTTGTAAAAACTCGACCCCGTTCATTCCCATCATGGAATAATCCGTGATGACCAGTCCCGGCGTGTGGCGTTCAAGCCAAGCCAAGGCATCCTGAGGCTGGTGAAAAATTTCCACAGCCGGAATACCCAGGGCTCGTAGGGTAATCGCGACCGCTTCGGCAACATCCACGTTATCTTCTACAATGAGAGCCGAACTCATCTCATTCTGGGTGCGTAGCGCGTAAAGCGAGTCGCGCTTTTGGAAAAGGGGAAACATCAGGCACACTCGTGGGGAGGTGCCTTTCTCAATGACCAGTCGCCCTCCTTGAAGTTGAACCAGCGCATCGAGCATACTCCAGACACTGGAATCACGCGACAGCTCGCCCGGGCCGCTGAAGTTAAGCACGCCGTATTTACCCCCTTCGTATTCACAGGAATAAACCTCTACGTAAAGCTCGGGTTTGGGAGTATTGGCGTGGAAATGGCTGACCACTTGAACCAGAATGAGATTAAGAATCTGGGGTGAAGTATAGATGCGGCATTCGTTGTGGGTGCGTAGTCCTAAACCGTGGTGGGCACTTTGAACCAAATCGCCGATGCGGGACTCCAGATGTTCGGCCAGAGCGATGAGCCTTTTGTTTGAAGTTTGCTGGCCCAGCAGTGCCAAAGCACCCCGCATCACCGTAGAACTTTTATTGCATACGGACTGAATTTCTTGGAAGCCCGGTTCATTGCCGAAGCGACCACGCATCGAATCGAGTCGGCTTTGGATGACCATCAACGTATTGCTCATTTCGTGGGCAAGCAAAGAAATGGCTTCCCCCTCGGATATGATGGTAGAACGGTGGAGTGACGAGCTGTCGGCGTCCATCCGATCAACCTAACATGGTAACTGTACAAGCGAAGAGGAAAAACTTCCGTGCGGTTCACCCTTAATCCGAATCCACTTCATCGGGGCTGAGGTGCATCTCGGAACAGGCGCGGATATAGGAAGCGGCGGACCAGGCCTGGTGACGCTTGCCCATGGGCCGGCCGGTATGACCGTGGATCCATTCGTTGAATTCCCATTCGGATTGGCGGCCCAATTGATTGAGTTCGGCGAGACGGAATAATTCCCGGGCGGCGATGTCACTGAGACCGAGGCGGTAGATGAAGCGCACCCACATGCCCCCGATGAAAGGCCAGATGCCGCCGTTGTGGTAATGGTGGGGGAGGTTGAGGAGGTTCACGGTGTAGTAGGGTTTCCACTCGGGATCCCCGGCATGAACGACAGGATAGAGATTGGCCACCGGCCAGGGTTGGTTGACGCCGACGCCCCACATGAACTTGAACGCGGTGCGGGCGCGCTCGATGTCCAGCACATTGGTCAGGAACGCCAACGTATTGCCGAGAACATCACAGCGCCAGGAGAATCCGAAGGGGGAGATTTGCGCCAGCAGGTATTGCGAATCACCCAGGGAAAATTGTTGGTCGGCGAAGGAAAACGAATGGTGTTCGTCCAACCGGGAACGGGTGGAGGGCCAGAAGTGGGCCAGTAGTGTTCCCCGGATCTGTTGCGACCAGCGCAGGTAATCGGCGGCGCGTTCGTAGTCCTGGCGCAGTTCGAGCAGGTGTCCGAAACAGACATTGGCGCGATACCAGAGGACTTCATCGTAGAGCACATTATAACTGCGCCCGAAGAGATCGGTCCAATCCCCCGCCTCGGGGATCTCCAGGAGCGCGTCATTATTGCTGTCGTGGGCGCTGAGCCAGTTCATGGCGCGCTGGAGCTTGTCGGCGTAGGTATTGAGGAAGTCGATATCGCGGGTCCGGTTGACGTAGTGATAAAAGGCGATGATCGCCCAGAGGCCGCTGTCGATGGAACAGATGCCGCCCACTCCGCTGTAATCAGGTTTCCCGTCGTCGATGCGGACATTGCTGGGGATTTGGCCTCCCGGGGAGAGGTGGTCGAAGAGGGTGATGAGGGTTTGGCGCTGGCAGGCCCGGATCTCGGGGTCATCCAGGCACATGGAGGAGATGAGGGTGATGGAGCCGTCCCGCGCCCACACGCTGCGGTAGTTTTCATCGGTGCCGGTGACATCATTATCCAAGAGCGAGCAGGCGGAAAATCCGAGCGGGGTGATGTTGCGTCGAAGGGTGTCGAGGGCGTGGCGGTAGCCGGTGACGATGAGATCGAGTTGATGGGGCTGGAGAGATTGGAGAGCGGAGGACTCGTAGAGCATCCGGAGTTCCGGATCCTGCGGTGGGGTGGGCTCGGTGAAAGTGTTCAGCGGGGTGCGGGAGGTGATTCCAAAATGTCTGAGACCTTCCAGAACCCCGTCGGCCAGAATCTGGGTGGCGCGATAAACCGGGAGTTCCACGACGGATTCATACAGTTCCGGTTGCGCGTTTTCGACGACGATGCCGCGGACCCCGGGAAGCAAAAACATGCTGCTGTCGTTCCCGGTGTCTCCGGCGACCAGGAGGTGCTGGTGGGGGATGCCGAGGTGTTGGGCGAGCCAGGCGAGGGCGTTGCCCTTGGTGGCCTCGGAGGGGAGGATGTCGAGGTGGAGTTGGCTGGAATAGACGACCGCGGCGCGGATACCGGCCTGCTCCAAGGCACGGCGAAGCTCGTTGATGGCTTCTGGGCTGCAACGCGGCCAGAACCAACTTGACTTGAACGGGTTCTGGAATTCGGTGGGCTGTGGTTCGATGCCCGGCAGGGCGGAGAGAATGTGGTTGACCCGATCCAGATCCCAGCCTTCCCGGAAGCGTTCGGTGAAAGCGGTGAGCGGCTGCGTGTCGCCCTGTGGTGCCGCTTCGGTGCCGACGCTGCCCAGGAACCAGTCGGGCGGATCGAGAATGTTGTCGGCCACCAGGCGCCGCATGTCGGCCAGGGAGCGTCCGGAGTTGTAAACCAGCAGGGGGCGGTCTTCCAAGGCATTCCAGGCGGAGCGGAAGCGGGCGGTGGCTTCGGGGTTGCCCAGGAGGGTGCCGTCCAGATCGGTGCTGAAAAGTCGGATGGGGGACATGGGTTAGACTTTCTCGTCGTGGCCGAACCATTGATCCGAGGCTTCCCATTCATCGGGCTGGAAAGCGGGCTTCTGGCGTTGTTCGAAGGCGCAGATGAGTTGTTGGGCGATCCCGGTCCAGGTGAAAAGACTGCGGGCGGTTTGCGCTCCGTTGCGCGAGAGTCGATCCCACAGTTTTTGGTGGCGTAGGGGCTTGAGCATGGTGATGCCGAGGTCAGCGGAGTCGAAGGTGTCGGCAAAAAGTCCGTCCACGCCAAACCGGAGGACTCGGAAGAGGCCGCCGTGGGTGGTGGCCACGGTGGGGGTGCCGCAGGCCATGGCTTCGATGGCGGTCATTCCGAAAGGTTCGTAACGGCTGCTCAAGACAAAGACATCCGCAGCGCGGTAGGTGTCCGGTAGATCCTCGTCGGACACGTAGCCGGTGAAATGGATCCGGTCTTGAAGATCGAGTTGTGCGGCGATGGCGTGGCACTCCTCGAGAATCTGTTTTTCTCCGGAATCCATTTTTTCACCACCTACGGCCAGATGAAGGTGGGCGTCGGGCTCGCGGATGGCCACTTCCCGGAAGGCCTGAATGAGGAGGTCGTAGCCCTTGTTGGAGGCGAGGCGACCGAGAGCCAGGATGACTTTTCCCTTGAACCCGAGGCGCTGGCGGATGGCTTCACGGGTGGCGGCACCGGTGGGAAAAAAACGGTTGTCGTCATAGCCCGGTGGGATCATCAGGATTTTGCTGGTGGGTAATTCATAGTCGGCGCGCAGCATGTCGGTTTGGACGGGGGTGGTGGCGATGACGAGTTGTGATTCCCGGTAGAGTTGGTTTTCGTAGTGGATGCGTTTCGTGAAGTTGAAGGTTTCTTCAAAGGAGGCGGGGTCGTGTTGGTAGTCGGTTTCCATCTGGCGTTTTTTCCACAGTCCCAGAGAGTGGGGGGTGTGGATATGGGGGATGCGCAAAACTTCTGCGAGGTGTTGACCCGCTAGTCCTGCATCCCAGTAGTGGCTGTTGATGAAGGTGTAATGGAGATTGTGCTCGCGGATGAAGCGCAGGGCGTTTTCACCCCATTCATGGAGTTTTTTGTAGAGGTATTCCTTGGGGATGAAGTCGGATCCTCCGCAGGGGACGCGCAGGACGCGGACTTGGTCACTGATGACATCGACGGGTGGCTGGCTCTCAAATTGGCGGGTCCAGATGTCCACTTCATAGCCGAGTTGGGCCAGTTTTTTGGAAAGTTCGAGGACATAAACGACTTGGCCCCCCGTGTCGGCGGCACCGAGTGGAGGGTTGGCGGCGACATAGCCGTGGGTGGAAACCATGGCAATACGCGGCAGGTTTGGATTGCCAGTGGGGGAAGGCGTGAACTTAAGGCGACGCTATCCCAGTTACCATCTTGGGACAAGATAAAGTGGCATGCGCTTCTAAACAGAAATGCTTTTTAGTGAGCGGTGAGCCAATCGGAGCCAGTGCCGATCTCGATTTCGACCGGCACGATTTCATTCAACGCGGGGAGAGCACGGGTCATGCGCGGTTCAATGATCGCACGCAGTGCGGGTTCCTCATCGGGAGGGATCTCGAAGACCAACTCATCGTGCACCTGAAGCAGCATGCGGGAGCTGAGTTGTTGTTCGATAAGGTCATGATGGATTCGGGCCATGGCGATTTTGATGAGGTCAGCAGCGGTGCCTTGGATGGGCATGTTGATGGCGTTGCGTTCGGCTCCGGCCCGGACGGTGGGGTTGGTGGAGCGGATGTCGGGAAGCTGGCGGCGGCGACCACTAAGTGTTTCGACGTAACCCAGTTCGCGGCATGAAGCGATGGTGGAATCGATATAGTCTTTAATGCCGGGGAATTGATCGAAGTAATTTTTAATAATCTCAGCAGCTTCGGTGCGGCTGATTCCCAAGCGTTGAGAAAGGCCGAAGGCCGAGATGCCATAAGAGATGCCGAAGTTGACCATTTTTGCTTGTCGTCGTTGTTCGGGATTTACCTCATCGAGGGCAACCCGGAAGACACGTGCGGCGGTAGCGGCGTGGATATCAAGTCGGTCAGTGAAGGCTTGAATCAGTCCGGGATCCCGTGTGACCGCGGCGAGGATACGCAGTTCAATCTGGGAGTAATCGGCAGAGAGAAGTATGTTTCCGGGGGAGGCGATAAAAGCGCGGCGGATTTCTTTGCCGAGCTCGGAGCGGATGGGGATGTTTTGCAGATTAGGGTCTGAAGAAGCGAGGCGACCCGTGGTGGTGGCGGCCTGTTGGTAGGTGGTGTGAACGCGGCCGGTGCGGGGGCTGACGGCGGCAGGCAGGGCATCGACGTAGGTGTTTTTGAGTTTGGTCATCATCCGGTAATCGAGGATGAGGGGAATGATGGGATGGGTGTGGGCGAGATCGGACAGGGTTTGCTCATCGGTTTTATATTGCCCGGTGCGGGTTTTTTTCGCTTTGGCGGCGAGGTTGAGTTTATCAAAGAGGATCACGCCAAGTTGCTTGGGGGAATTGAGGTTAAAGGGTTCGCCAGCGGCGGACTCGATGGCTTCACGCTGAGATTCAATGCGGTCGGCCAATTGGCGGGAAAAGGATTCGAGTGCTTGAATCTCCAAGGTGATGCCAGCAGCTTCCATAGCCTCGATGGCGGGGAGCACCGGCATTTCGATATCGTTAAAAACGGATTCCTGACCGGAGGCTTGAAGTTGGGGAAGGAGCACTTGATAGAGCTGCCAGGTGACATCGGCGTCCTCGGCTGCGTAGCGGGCGATAGCCGAGGGCTCGGCCTGACTCATGAGCCGAGCGGGAGTCGCGTTTTTGTCTCCGAGGAGAGTGGTGATAGAAATGGGGCGGTAACCCAGTAGGGATTCAGACAGTGCATCCATACCGTGGCGCTGATCGGGGGCGATCAAGGCATGAGCAATCATCGTGTCGAAGATCGGATCCATCTCGGGGATGGGTTTGGAGTCGGTCGAGTGGGTATTGAAAAAGCAGCGCAGGGCCGCGAGATCGAACTTAGCGTTGTGGGCGATTTTGAGAATGGATCGGTTGGTGAAATGGGGAAGGAGCGTTGAAGTGATGAGGGTCGGATCAAGTGGAGCGGGGGCGTCCGGGTGGGTGGAGTGCACGGGGATATACCATCCGGTGTGTGACTGCCAGGAGAGGGAGATGCCCACTAAGCGCGATTCACGCGGGTTCAAGCCATCGGTTTCGGTGTCAAAGGAGAATGCGGTGATGCCTGATAAGAGTCGCCCCAGTTCACCCAATGTTTCGGGATGATCAACGATGCGATAGTTTTGAAGATGCTCATCAAAGGTTTTAAACTGCGGTATTGCGGTTTCGGTGGGCTCAGGGGGAGCAGAAGTTTCTGAGGTGGGTGATGTGGCAAAAAGATCGTCTGCAGGAAGTGAGGGTGCGGGATTGGAAGCAGGGTTTGCACGCGCTGGTGCGCCGTGGCCGGCATGGAATGAGGAGCCGAAGAGGCGTTTTCCCAAGGTGTTGAATTCAAGTTCGATGAACAGCGTTTTGAGAGCCTCGGTGTCGGGAGTGGTGCAAACGAGATCTTCGGGGGAGATCTCAAGAGGAACAGCGGTGTCGATGGTGGCCAGTTCTTTGGAGAGGCGTGCTTGGTCTGCGTAGTGTTCAATCGACTCGCGGAGTTTGCCTTTAAGCTCCGCCGTGTGATCGAGGAGATTTTCCAAGCTTTGGTATTGGGCTAAAAGCTTTTCTGCGGTTTTGGGGCCGATACCGGGAACGCCCGGAATGTTATCCACGGCGTCGCCGATCAATCCGAGACAGTCGATGACATGGCGCGGGTTGGAAACGCCCCACTTAGCACAGACTTCAGCGGGACCGAGGATTTCGATGTCGCCACCTTTTCTACCGGGTCGCAACATGCGGATGCGGTCGGTGACGAGTTGGCCGAAGTCTTTATCGGGGGTGACCATGGTGGTTTGCATCCCGGCCTCCGCTGCCCGGACGGCAAGGGTGCCTATGAGGTCGTCGGCTTCATATCCATCAAGTTCGAGTATAGGTATGCGGAAAGCGCGCAGAAGGTCTTTAACTACCGGGATGGCGTCGGAGAGTTCCTCGGGCATCTCTTCGCGCTGGGCTTTGTATTCGGGAAAGGCGGTGTGACGTGCGGTGGGGGCAGAGGTATCGAAGGCGACAGCGAGGTGGGTGGGTTGATGGGATTGGATGATTTCGAGCAGGGTGTTGGTGAAACCGTAGGCGGCGGAGGTGTTGACACCCTTGGAATTGCGGATCGGGTTGTTAACGAAAACGAAGTGGGCGCGATAGATCAACGCCATGCCGTCCAGTAGGTAGAGGTTCGGTGTGGTCATGGTGGAAGAGGTACGGGAATTTTCAGGTAGGCCTAAGATGGGCGCGGGGAGGTGGCGGGCCAAGATCAGCGTTTGGCGGGAATTAGAAGGTTGGCGGTGGTGGTGTTGGGCAGCCAGGAGAGTGAAGGGTTGAGTTCGGCGGCGCGATTTTCTCCAGATACGGTAGCTCCAGAGTTGAGGTCCAGGAAGACACCATCAAACGCGCGGAGTCGCTCCAAAGGTTGTATTGGATTTTCCTTGATTCGGGCGGTGAGTATCGAGTCAAGGAAAGCGGCAAAGGCGCGTTGGGCAGTAGGCAAAGCGGCTATGTGTTTTTCATTGGGGGAGGTGTGATAGGCCCAGAGGGCTCCACGGGCCCGACCCGCTTCAAACGCTTTCAGAGAGTTGGCCGGACTAGGGGTGGTGTCCTGACCGCCAACATGAAACATAGCAGGCACGTCATAGGTGGCACCAAGAGGGCGACCATTGAAATAAACTCCCTTATCTGCGATGAAAGCCACGACCCGCTCAGGGCGGTCGCAGGCAAAACTGTGGGCAAGTTGGGCACCTGCGGACAATCCGATCAACACAAAATGGGCATTAAAGAGTTCGCGTCTTCCGGATTGATCGGAAAAAGAGCGGACGGCTTCAATGAGGGCCAGGCCGGAGCCATTACGGGCTTGAGTGTAGTCCATATCTTCGGAGCCGGTGAAGAAGCAGCCCATGACGGCGAGATTATGATTGGCGACCAACTTTTGGTATGTTCCCAACTTCTTAACGGCATCGCGTCCGTCAGTGTTCAACGCAGGGAGAAGGATAAGCACCGCCTTGACAGGTTGTGAGTTATCCGGGGTCAGACAACGGAAGGAAGCGCTCTGAAAGTTGTCACCTGCACGGGGTGGTTTTTCATAATCCCAAACGGCGGCCCCACTTGAAGACACAAAAAATAACCCGCATATCGTTGAGGTCATCGCGACCGCAGGGGTTAATAAAGAGAAAACAGAGATGAGAAAACGCATGACTGACCGTAGTTCGGCTGGAAAGGAATATCGAGCAGAAAGCGGTAGTTTGAATGAAAATGATTCTCAACAAAAAACCATCATGAAAATAATGGACTAATGCATTGACGGGTTTAGCTTTGCATGGCAATTCCAATGGCTCTTACTATAAGGTAAAGCACGTGTATTGCGCATGGTGCGAATAGCCGGCAAGAAACGATTTATAACTGATATTTTTTAGGCGAACGAATGGCGAATATTTTTCCTAAACAGGCGAACTGGGTTCCTGTTAAATTGATAGTGATACTGGCCTGCATCGGTTCCACCGTGGCGCTGGGGGTGACCTATTATGCCACACCCAAATACACCCGGGTCGGTTATCAACCGACACAACCCGTTTCTTTTGACCACAGCATTCACGTTCAACAGCTCGGATTGGACTGCCGTTACTGCCATTTCGGAGTAGATCAAGCGGCCCACTCGAATGTTCCCAATACCCAGATCTGTATGACGTGCCACACCCAAGTGCGTCAGGACAGTAACAAGCTGGAGCCGGTGCGCGAGAGCTGGAAGACCGGTGAGCCCATCCAATGGGTGCGGGTTCACAAGGCTCCGGATTACGTTTATTTCAACCATGCCATCCACGTTAATAGCGGCATCAGTTGTGTGGACTGCCACGGGCAAGTCAATCGGATGGAAGAAGTGAAGCATGCCGAGTCACACAGCATGGGATTCTGCTTGGACTGTCACCGGCAGCCTGAGAAATTCATACGCCCACTGGATAAGGTATATGATCTTGACTGGAAAGCCGCGCATGAGGGTATAAGTCAGGAAGAGATGGGAGCCGCACTGGTGGCGGATTGGAAAATCAATCCCCCGGAAACCTGCGCAGGTTGCCACCGTTGATCGAAACAAGCCCTTTGAATTTGAAAAAACGACGCCGTGAAACGAGTAATTAACCATCCCGAAGCCGAGCGCAACCTGCAGGGCGGCCGTGTTTATTGGAAAAGCGTGGGTGAATACAGTGACACCCCGGATTTCCAGGAGTGGCTGCGTCGTGAGTTTCCCCAAGGGGCGGCCGAATTTTGGGGTGATGGGGTATCACGGCGAAATTTTCTTCAACTGATGGGAGCCTCGATGGCGCTGGCGGGATTGGGCATGACGGGATGTCGTCGTCCTGAATCGCACTTAGTGGCTTACAGTAAAACACCCGAATGGCAGGTGCCGGATCGCTTCGAATATTTTGCCACCAGCATGCCCACCCGGCGGGGAGCTCACGCGCTTTTGGCCACCAGCTATAACGGCCGACCCATCAAACTGGAAGGGAATCCGGAGCACCCGGTGTTTCAGGGCACCACCGGAAGTTGGGCTCAGGCATCTTTACTGAATCTATACGACCCCGACCGTTCCAAGCAGTTCCTGCGACAAGGTCAACCGGTGGATCGTGCCGCCTTGGTGGAACAGATAGCGCAATGGCGTGTGGAATGGGGCATTAATGGAGGAGCAGGTTGGGCTGTTCTTTCCGGGGATTCGGTTTCACCCACCTACCAGCGCCTCAAGGACGGACTGGAAGCCCAATACCCCAACATGTTATGGTCCACCTTCGAGCCCGCCTACGCTGCGAATGATTTGGCGGCCTGCGCCAAACTCTTTGGTGCCAACACCCGCCAGCGTCCTTTATTGGCAAAAGCCAAAGTCATCCTGAGTTTGGACTCTAATTTTCTTTCCTCATCTCAAGGATCGGTCGAAGACATTCGTGGGTTTGCGTCGGGCCGGGATGTGGAGAACCTGAATGTCGACATGAACCGCCTTTACGTGGTGGAGCCTCGTTTCACGGTTACGGGTGGTATGGCGGATCACCGCCTCAGGCTGCCAGCCTCCCGGGTTGGAGCCTTGGCCGCAGCGGTGGCCGCCGAGTTGGGCGTGGCAGGGGTGTCTGCATCTCCGGTGGAGGGAGTGGATCCTGCATGGATCAAGGAATGCGCCCAAGATCTGCGTTCCCAGTCCGGCCGTGCGTTGGTTTTGGTAGGGGATGAACAACCCCAAGTTGTTCATGAGCTGGTAGCCGCCATCAATCTGGAGCTCGATGCCTATGGAAAAACCATTGAGGTGATCGATTGGAAGCAAGGGCGTGGCATTGGTCTCGATGAGCTGGCTGAAACAATCGAATCGGGATCCATCCGCGGTCTGATTATTTTGAATTCCAACCCGGCTTACGCCGCGCCGGGTGATTTGGAATGGCCGGAACTTCAGAAAAAAATCCCCACCGTGGTTCATCTGGGTTATCATGTTGATGAAACGGCTGCGTTGAGCCAATGGCATGTTCCAGCCTCGCATTATCTTGAATCTTGGGGAGATGGTGTTTCCTGTGATGGCTCCTATTGTTGCCAGCAGCCTCTTATTCTCCCTTTATTTGATGGAATCAGTGAAATTCAATTTTTGGCCGCATGTTTAGGGCAGGAATGGACCGACGGGCCGGATTGGGTGCGTCAAACCTTTGCGCTGGTATCGGGAAGCAGCGAAGATAAGGATTGGAAACGTTTCGTGCGTGATGGCTTTTTAATAAAGTCCCAAGACGTCAGGAATCAACAGCCTCCCATTCAAGGCAATGCCTCATTGCCTCAAGTGCCGGTCTCGCTTGACAGTCTGGAAATCGTTTTTGCTGCCGATGAATCCATGGACGATGGCAGCTGGGCCAACAATGGCTGGATGCAGGAACTCCCGGATCCCATCACCAAGATCACGTGGGATAATGCTGCCCATATCAGTCCCGCCACTGCGGACGCATTGGGTCTTTTTTACAAGACGATCGATGGAGTGGAAACCACCGACGTGATTGAAATTTCACTCAACGGCCGACTTATCGAAATACCCATCATCATGGTGCCCGGTCATGCGGATAACACCCTGACACTGCCTTTGGGATATGGGCGGAATTTCGGTGGCCGGGTGGCCGATGGAGTGGGTGTTAATGTTTATCCGTTCAGAGAGGGCTCGGCCTACTTCATGCATGGTGCCAAGGTTCGCGCGGTGGGCCGTCGGCATCCGTTTGCTATCACCCAGGAACACTGGAGTATGGAAGGTCGCGGTATCGTCCGGGAATCTCCTATCGAATATCTACGTCAAAATCCCGACACCATCCACCACCTCGGATTGGAGAGCCATACGCCGGAAAACCGCAGCTTTTATCCCAACCCGCCATTTGATTACGAAAAACACCATCAATGGGCCATGACCATTGATCTGAGCACCTGCACCGGCTGTAATGCCTGTGTGTTGGCCTGTCAGGCTGAAAACAACATTCCCATTGTGGGTAAAGACCAGGTGATGAAGGGACGTGAAATGCACTGGATCCGCATAGACCGGTATTTCTCGGGAGCTTCGAAATTTAAAACGGATGCCGGTAAAGAAGCCATTCCCAACGAACCGGAAATGGTCATGCAGCCCATTCTCTGTCAGCACTGTGAAAACGCGCCCTGTGAGACCGTTTGTCCGGTGAATGCCACCGTGCACAACGAAGAAGGTCTCAACGTCATGGCCTACAACCGTTGCATTGGCACCCGTTATTGTGCCAACAACTGTCCCTACAAAGTGCGTCGCTTCAACTGGTTTGATTACAATGCCCGGCAACTCGACCAGCTCTATTTCACCGGCCGTCTCGATAAACTGGGAGTCAAGGGCACTCTCAAACAGCCGCTCGGACCCAAAGGCACCGAGGAACTGATCAAAATGTCCAAGAACCCACATGTCACGGTCAGAATGCGCGGCGTGATTGAAAAATGCTCCTTCTGTGTCCAACGCCTCGAAGCCGCAAAAATCGATCACAAAATCCAACCGCAGAACCGCACCACCGGAAACATCAAGCTTCCCACTGACAGTGTCAAAGTAGCCTGTCAGCAGGCATGTCCGGCCCAGGCTATCGTTTTTGGCGATCTATCTGACTCTCAAAGTAAAGTGAACCGCTTGAGGAAGCGGCAGCAAAGTTATCGTCTCTTAGATTACCTCAACACCCAGCCGCGCGTTACCTATCTGGCTCGCCTGCGTAATCCGAATCCTGCCATGCCGGGTGCTGATTTGGTGGGAATGAGCTTGATTCATCTCCAGCACGCGAAACATGGAGGGCATTCCTCCCATCATGAAGAGAAAACCCAGCACACTGGAGGGACTTACTGATGTCTGACGTCATCGAATCGTTTGCCCCGGCTAAGGGTAATTCACTAGAGCGCCGTCCGCTGGTGCTCAACAACCGAAGCCTTTCATGGGTGACCAACCATGTCTCCTCGATGATTGAAGCACCGGTCAACTGGATCTGGCTGCTGCTCACTCTATTCACAGGGATGATTGCCGCGTTGGTGCCGATCCAACTGGCCTACCAAGTTTCTACAGGCGTGGGTGTCTGGGGGTTGAATAACCCGGTATATTGGGCGTGGGATATCACCAACTTCGTGTTCTGGATCGGTATCGGTCACGCGGGAACGCTGATTTCCGCCATTCTTTTCCTGACCCGCCAAAATTGGCGCACGTCTATCAACCGGGCGGCTGAGGCCATGACCATCTTTGCGGTGATTTGTGCCGGTATTTTTCCCGCCTTCCACGTCGGGCGCGTCTGGTTTGCCTGGTATCTTTTCCCCATCCCAAACTCCAACGTGATCTGGCAGAACTTCAAAAGTCCGCTTTTGTGGGATGTCTTCGCGGTATCGACCTATTTCACAGTGTCATTGCTATTTTGGTATACCGGGCTGGTGCCGGACTTGGCCACCATCCGCGACCGGGCGAAAAATAAAATTCGCAAGTGGATCTACGGACTTCTGGCACTGGGTTGGCGCGGCTCCAATCGCCATTGGAGGCACTATGAAAAAGCGTATCTCATTTTAGCGGGCATCTCTACCCCGCTGGTGCTATCTGTGCACAGTGTGGTGTCTTTTGACTTCGCCACCTCCATTGTGCCCGGCTGGCATACCACCATCTTTCCTCCTTATTTCGTCGCGGGTGCGGTCTTCGGAGGTTTTGCCATGGTTTTAAGCCTGATGATTCCAGTGCGCGCCATCTTCAAGCTGCACGATATGATCACCATCAAGCACATCGACAACATGGCCAAGATCACCCTGCTGACCGGAACCATCGTCGGTTACGCGTATTGTATGGAATTCTTCATCGCAGCCTACAGCGGCAACCCGTATGAAGCCTGGGTCTTCATGAACAACCGCCTGAGTCTGCATGCGCCGTATTGGTGGGCGTATTATGCCATGTTTGCAGGCAACGTCTTCCTGCCGCAGCTTTTCTGGTTTAAGCGCATCCGGCAAAATGTCGTGGCGGTTTGGTTTATTTGTATGATCGGACCCAACGTGGGAATGTGGTTTGAGCGTTTTGTTATCATTGTGACCTCCATTAGCCGCGACTTTTTACCCGGTTCGTGGGGGTATTTCACACCTACCTGGAATGATATCCTGCTGTTTGTCGGCACCATCGGTCTGTTCTTGTTCCTTTTCCTTTTGTTTATTCGTTTCCTGCCAGCTATTACGATGTTTGAAGTGAAGGCCATCATGCCGCAGGCGGATCCGCATCAAGATCCGGGCGATGAGGACGGCAACCCCAAAGAAGGAGGTTTCCATGCCTGAGAACGGAAAGCTTTTTGCCATGGGTGCTGAATTTTCCAGTGCCAAAGAACTTTATCACGCCGCTGAAATCGTTCGCGATGCGGGATACAAGCGCTGGGATGTTTATTCTCCCTTCCCTATTCATGGAATGGATGATGCGATGGGACTGGGCCCTTCGCGTCTGTCATTTTTCTCCTTGATCGGCGGGATCACCGGACTGCTCTCGGCATTCGCGCTGGTCTATTACACCAGTTATCTGGATTACCCGTTGGTGGTTCAGGGCAAGCCCTACTTTGCGTTTGAACCCACCTTCCCGGTTTTCTTTGAGTTGACGATTTTATTGACCGCCTTTGCCACCATCGGAGCGCTGCTGGGTATGAATCTTTTACCGCGACTCAATCATCCCATGTTCAACTGGGATCGTTTTTCACGGGTAACGGATGATGGTTTTTTCCTAGCGGTAGAGGCGGGTGATCCGCTTTTTTCTGAAAAAGAAACCCGTGCTCTACTGGAGAAAGCCGGTGGGGCGTATATCACGCTGATTCATGAAGATGCGGAGGAAACGATATGATGCGGGTGTTTTTCTTCGCGTATCTCATCACCCTGCTTTTGGTGGTGTCGATTTTTGGTTTCCGCGGCCAGATTTCCAAGCGCACCCCGTTTGAGATTTTTGACGACATGGATCACCAAGCCAAATACAAGTCACAAAGCATTTCCTATCTTTTTGCGGATGGGCGGGCGGATCGCCCCCCCATTCCCGGCACCATTCCGTTTAATCGGCCCGTTGAGGATGAATATTATTTGACAGGTCAGATGGACGGAAACTGGGGAGCAGGATTTCCGCGGGAGATTACGGCCGCAGTGCTGGAGCGGGGCCGGGAACGTTATAACATCAACTGCACCATCTGCCATGGTGAAACGGGAGCGGGCAACGGCATCACCACCCAGTATGGCGTGGCGGGCGTGGCTAATTTTCACTCGGATCGTTTCCGCGAAATGCCGGAAGGTCAGATTTATAATACCATCTTGCACGGTAAAGGATTGATGCTGGGTCTGCCTCACATCCAACCGGACGATGCCTGGGCTATCGTGGCCTACATTAGGGTTCTCCAGCGTTCCAAAAATGCCGCCTTGGCCGATGTGCCCGAGGAAGAAAAAGAAAAATTGAAATAACATGAGCGGACATGGACACATCAAACGACCCGACCCGGAACGGTTTAATCTCACCCGTAGTGGTCTGCTACCCTTTCTTTTGATCGGCGTGGGGATACTGGCCTTGTTGGTTAGTATGCTCGGCTTGGTGTTTAACCCTCTTCGGTTGGGATTTACATGGTTGTGGGCTTACATGTTTGTTTTTACTCTGGCGGCCGGAACGCTTTTCTGGGTTATCCTGCATCACATCATTAATGCCAACTGGACGACGGTGGTTAGACGCCTGATGGAAAATGTTTCCTCCATGTTCTGGCCCTGGTTGGTTCTGCTATTCCTGCCGCTGGCATGGTTCCTGACTGATAAACAGTTCTACATGCTGAAGTGGTTTCATGTAGATCCGGCTGACGATGTCATTCTGCAGGCCAAAACGTGGTTTTTAAATGAGCCGTTTTTCTGGGGTAGACAGGTGGTCTATTTTCTCTTTTTTGGTGGTGCGGCGTGGCTGATGAGACGTTGGTCGGTCATGCAGGATGATTCCGGAGATGTTAAATTATCACTGAAGCTCAGAAAAGTAGGCAACGCCGCCATGATACTTTTCGGGCTGGTCATTTCATTCAGTGCCATTGATTGGTTGATGGCACTTAATTACCATTGGTTTTCAACCATGTTCGGCGTTTACATTTTTGCTGGAACGGCCGGGGCCAGCATGGCCTTTGTGATTCTTCTGGCCAACGGCCTTCACCGGGCCGGTTACCTGCGCCAGGTTTTTACCGTGGAGCATAATCACATCATGGGCAAATTACTCTTCGCCTTCACCATTTTCTGGGCCTACATCAGCTTCAGCCAATACATGCTGATTTATTACGCCAATATTCCTGAGGAAACCATTTGGTTCGCGCATCGCAACGCGGGCTCTTGGGGCATCATCGCCCTGATCCTGGTCTTTGGTCATTTTTTCCTGCCCTTCATTCTCCTGTTGACCCAGCCGGCTAAACGCAACCCGCGCCGGTTGTGCACTGCGGCCGGGATCATTCTGTTCATGCACCTGCTGGATTTGTATTGGATCATCATGCCGGAATACCAAATTCGCAAAGCGATCAAAGCCGGAGTCAAAAGCGACTATTATGAAGGTCTGCTTTATTTCTCCCCTCACTGGTTGGATTTGAGTGTGTTGGTGGGAATGTTGGCGCTTCTGGCGGGAATATTCCTATGGCGCAAACTTCCTGCCAGTAATCTCTTCCCGCTCCGCGACCCCCGTTTATATGAATCGGTGACCCTGAAGAATTGATGTATGAATTCGCCTGAAAACAAGCCTGTGATGAGTGTGCGCACTGCGGTAGCGCTGGGTCTGCTGGCCGTCGTCTCATTTGGCGCCGCCACCAAACTTGAAATATGGCGAACCGACACCCAATCCGTGCAAGCGCAAACAATAGTCAATGAACGTTTGGAAAAACTCCAGCAGACCCGCGAAGGCATGGCCAAGGAGGCTGCTTCCTATCGTTGGATCAACAAGGCTGATGGTGTGGTTCAAATCCCGATTCGTCGTGCGATGGAAGTGATCCAACCGGAACTGCAGGCGTCCACCGCACGCCGCAGCAGCGTTCCGGTGTTACTCCCGGCAGCCGCGCCCGTTGAAGTCCCGGCCATTCAGGAGGGGCAATAGAATCATGGAAGCTGCATCGATAACCTCTCTAAAAGATAACCCCGCCTCGGCCACCGCCCAGGATGCGGTGCTGCGTGCCCGCGCCGATGCCAGTGTAAGCCGCCCGGTTCTCTTTTTCTTTATTAACAGCCTGCTGTGGCTGTTTTTTGGCACGTTATTCGGTGCCATGGTATTTTATAAACTCAAGGATCCGACCCACCTGAGCCGGGTGCTGGGATTCTCGCTGGATTTTTTGCACTATGGACGCATTTATCCGGCCTTTGTGCATATGTGGATTTACGGCTGGTGTTTTCAAGCTTCCTTCGGTGCGGTGCTCTGGCTTTTGGCACGCTTGACCCGCTCAGAGCTCAAACAGCCTCTGATGCTTCAGGTTGCGGCCCTGCTGTGGAATCTGGGTGTCACCATGGGAGTCATTTCCATTCTGGCGGGTAATAACACCGGGTTTGACTGGCTGGAATTTCCGGCCTTTTCAACTATTCCCATGTTGCTTGCGTTTGCGGGCATTGCGTGGTGTGCGCTGGATCTTTTGCGTCGTCGTCGTGGTGAAGAAATGTATATATCACTATGGTATGTGGTGGCGGCACTTTTCTGGTTTCCCTCGATTTATTTTGCGGGGAATCTCTTGCTCAACTGGTTCCCTGTAGGTGGGGTGCTGGGTTCGGTGGTCAATGCCTGGGTCAAACAAGGCATCCTTGGCCTCTGGTTTGTGCCGATTGGACTGTCGTTGGCATATTATCTGATTCCGAAAGTGGTGGGGCGTCCTATTCACAGCTATCATCTGGCAGCATTCGGTTTCTGGATGCTGGCGTTAGTCAGTCCGTGGAACTCGGGGGCTCAGCTCGAAGGGGGGCCGCTTCCCGCTTGGTTGATCACGGTGGGGATCTCCGCCGGCATCTTGATGTTGATTCCCACTTGGGTGGTGGCGTTCAATTTCCACAAGACGCTGGAAGGCGACTATGAAAAAGCGGGGCAAAGTCCTACCCTCAAATTCGTGGTGTTCGGGCTGGTAGCTTATGTCTTTGGACAGATTTTTTTAGCCGTCACCGGGCTGCGTGATGTCAGCTCAATCTCGCAGTTTACTGTTTTTCAATACGGTCAATTCCATCTGATGTTTTATGCTTTTTTCAGTTCGATTCTTTTTGGTGCCATCTATTTCATCACGCCGCGTTTGGTGGGTTGTGAGTGGGTATCGTCTCGCCTCATCAAGTGGCACTTTCTGCTGACCGCTTACAGTGTGGCGGTGGTGGTGATGATGTGGTGCGTAAGCGGTTTTTTTCACGGAGCGGCTGTCAATTCCACGCTAACCACGCACCTTACCGGGTATCGTAATGTGGTCGAAAGCTCCCTTAGTTTGGTGGCGGCGCCATTGCCAATCGTTCTTTTGTTATGGTGTTTAGCTACCTTGGTGATGTTCCTGGTTGGAGTTTGGATCCGCCGTTTGTTTTACCCGATTCTGACCGTGATTTTGTTTTCTTGGATTGTTTATACGGTGGTGACGCTTTTTGATCTGGTGCCTATGACGGCCCTCTCGGTCATGGTGATTCCGGTCTGGGTGCTGGCCTTTGCGCAAATGTTGTTCCTTTTCCACTTTATGATGATGTTGTTCCGTCTTGGAAGGCTCACCGGCGGGCCCACACTTTTAGCAGATCATGAGAATGGGGAGGGGCACTGATATGAACCGCATACAGAATTTATTTCTCGGTGTGTTTATCCTTAGTGCTCTGGCTTGGGCCGGGCTGATTCTGGTTCCTTACTATCAACTCGGAAAACTCGATGTGGTGGTGGATGAGGAGTCGGGTAAGAGTCTGCCGCAGCTGCCAACCGGATTACAGTTGCGCGGTCAGGATGTTTATCTGTCTCAAGGTTGTGTCTATTGCCACACCCAGCAGGTTCGGGATACACATCAAGGCGCGGATATCCAGCGTGGCTGGGGTAACCGCCGCACCGTGGCGCGGGATTACATTCATGAAACTCCTGCACTGCTCGGCTTTATGCGCCTTGGTCCAGATCTGGCTAATGTCGGCTCTGTTCAGCGGATGATCACCATCTTGGGTATCGATAAAAAAGAACCCTATAAAAGTATCGACAGCGCAGGAAAAACTTCGTTTCAGGTGGCGATGGAAATTCGTGGTATGATCCCTGATGAAGAATGGGATCAACGAGTTGCTGAATACCGGCAGTGGTTGCATGAGCATTTGTATGATCCCCGCAGTTTTAATGATTGGTCGATTATGCCTGGTTTTGAAGGTTTGTATCAGAAGGTTCCTTTGGTGGGAGTCCCCCACCCTCAAGCGCTTAAAAACGCCCGCGTCGAAAACGGCTTTCAAGTGGTGCCCACCGCTCGTGCGGAAGCACTGGTCTCTTACCTGATGTCGCTTGACCGCACCTATGCTCTTCCGGAGGCCCAACCATGAGTGATGATCCCCGTTTCAGTGAAGATTTGGACTACAGCGAGAAAAACCAAGTCTCGCGTATCCATGAACAAATCCGCCGTGAAGCCTCCGAGCCCGGTCAAGGTGGTGAACCCATTCCACTTTGGGGAATGCTTTTTATCGGGTTAGTCATCGCTCTGGCTTTCATGTATTTGGGTATGTATAGCGGCGGATTCAAAGGCGATGTCTATGATGGGCGCGCCGCAGCGGGAGGATCCTCGGCCGCCGGGGCGGCTGCCGCCGTGGAAGAAGACCCTGTGGTGCTTATGGTCAAAGTGGGTAAGCGCATTTATCAGGCCAATTGCCAAGCTTGCCACATGGCCACTGGAAATGGTGTCGCCGGGCTTAATCCGCCGTTGGCAGGCTCGGAATGGGTTTTAGAAAACGAGGAGCGGCTGGTTGCCTTGATATTGGGAGGACTTCAAGGTCCTATCGTGGTCAAAGGCAATACCTACAATAACGTCATGGTCGGGTGGAAACAGACTCTCAACGATAAACAAATCGCCTCGGTCACTACATACATTCGTCAAGAGTGGGGCAATACGGCAGCTCCGATAACCGAAGATACGGTGGCCAAAGTCCGTTCCGCTCATGGAGATCGTAGCGAAGCGTGGACTGCAGATGATCTCATCAAAGTTTTCGGGCAGTAAGAATTTTCTTTCAGTAGAAATGCTTCCCGCCATCTTTAAAAACTAATAACGTTAACCTGCTTTTGAAAAAAACGCTTCACGCATTACACTACTGCTTATGCAAGATTCCACACTAAGCCACGACTCCGGGCACGACGTTCATCACGATCACGAGGTGCAGTCCTTTTGGTCCAAATACGTTTTTTCTACGGATCATAAAGTCATCGGAATCCAATACGCTATCACCTCCATGCTTTCGTTGTTGGGCGGATTCATGATGATGATTTTAATGCGCTGGCAGCTCGCTTACCCTGGGGAGGCTATTCCACTTGTTGGCAACCTCTTGGAAAACATTGTCGGAAAAGAAATGATGGCCGATGGGGTGATGCAGGCGCAGTTTTATAATTCGTTGGGTGCGATGCATGGCACGGTGATGATATTCCTAGGAGTGGTGCCGCTGGGATTTGCGGCTTTTGGTAACTACGTGATGCCGCTGCAAGTGGGTGCGCCTGACATGGCATTTCCGCGATTAAACATGGCAAGTTACTGGACTTTTCTTCCCGGTGCCTTGATCATGTTTTTGAGTTTCTTTGTTCCCGGAGGAGCTGCCAAGTCGGGCTGGACCTCGTATTCACCACTGGCAACGGTAGCGGATCCCCCGCAGGCACCTACAATTGAATTCTTTTCCGGACTCGGCTTAGGTCCTGACTTGGCTCTCTTCATGGCATCACTCTTTAATGGCCAGTCATTGTGGTTGATCGCTATGATCTTCTTAATTACTTCTTCGCTTTTAGGATCCGTCAACGTGATTGTTACCGTCATCCAATTACGCGCTCGCGGCATGGAGTGGATGCGGATGCCTTATTTCGTATGGGTTACGCTCGTTACCGCATTTCTTCTACTGTTGGCATTCCCACCTCTTGAAGCAGCAGGCATCATGCAGTTGATGGATCGGGTGGCATTCACCTCCTTCTTTATGCCCTCCGGTTTGTATGTGGGCGGTGAAACACTGAACAGCTATGCAGGTGGTGGCAGCCCTCTACTCTGGCAACACCTCTTCTGGTTTCTAGGTCACCCTGAAGTCTATATTATGTTGCTGCCATCGATCGGTATTGTAGCCGAAATTATTGCCTGTAACACGCGCAAGCCTCTATGGGGCTACAGATCACTGGTGGTGGCACTGATTGTGCTTGGCGGGTTGTCTTTCATCGTTTGGGCTCACCACATGTATATGACCGGCATGGGCAGTAAGGTCAGTGCCTTCTTCCAAACCACCACCACCATCATCTCCATTCCTTCGGTCATCATCCTGTCAGCGCTCTTAATTTCACTTTGGGGCGGCTCCATCCGGTTTAACACACCCATGTTGTTCGCCACCGCGTTTTTGCCTATGTTCGGCATCGGGGGTCTGACCGGAATTCCATTGGCTTTCAACAGTCTGGGACTCTACCTGCACGATACCTACTACGTGATCGGCCACTTTCACTATGTGGTGGCGCCGGGTGTGATGTTTGGTTTATTTGCCGGCATTTATCATTGGTATCCCAAAGCCACCGGACGAATGATGAATGAGACGTTAGGGAAGCTCCATTTTTGGCCCACGCTGATCTGCATGAACTTGATTTTCGGCCCTATGTTCATCCAAGGCATGGCTGGAATGCACCGCCGTTGGTATGACGGTGGTGCCAGCTATGAATTGGCTGCGCCTGTCCTTCACTGGAACGTGGTGATGACCATTGCTGCGTTTGTTATGCTCGTAGCACAGTTTCCATTTATCTGGAACTTCTTCACGGCTTGGAAATGGGGCCGCCCCGCCGGACTGAATCCTTGGCAGGCGACCACGCTGGATTGGCAGACGCCCTTCCCCGTTCCGCATGGAAACTTTGATAAACCTGTGGTCGTGTATCGCGGCCCTTATGAATACAGTGTCCCCGGTCATGAAACAGATTTCACGCCACAGAACCAACCCGATCCCGTAAAGACCACCACCCCAGTCTGAGAATAACACCTTCGACATGCAAATCCCTTACGAAGTCCAAGAACGCCCGGATACGGGTCTTTATAACGCCAAGCTGGGCATTTGGTTGTTCCTCGCCTCGGAAGTCATGCTTTTTGGCGGACTCTTTTCTGCATACATCTTCCTTCGTCTGGGTGCACCTGACGGAACGTGGCCCGACCATGTTTTGTGGTATTTGCCTGGCTTGATCAACACCGGAGTCTTGATTCTATCCAGCGTCACGGTGGTGCTGTCCTGGCTCTATGTGAAGATAGGCGATTTCAAAATGTTCAGGATCTGTATGATCGTTACGCTGATCTGTTCAGTTTTGTTCATGGGGATCAAGTCATTCGAATACAACGGTAAGTTCCATCACTTCGGCGCGTTCATGAAAGACGACGCGCGGCCTAACGGTTACAGCGAGCAAATCACCGGACACCTTATCGAAGAAACAGACACCTATTTTCTGGTTGCCGCTGACACTCGTCAGCCGTCGGATTGGATCAGCTCACGGGCGCCGAAGGTTGAAAAAGACAGCAGCGGGGACGAATTAGCAAAAATCGGAGACGATCCCCACCAAGGGCCTTCCTTCCAACATCCCGGTATCATAGCCACCGGAAAAATGAAGCCGGTCAAAACCATTGAGGGCAAGGTCAAGGCAGCACTGGGGGAAGACCATGCTGAGCACCCGGTCTTCAAGGTGATGAAAGATCAGGTTTTCCGCAGTTCCATGTTTACCCCCGCCTACAATTCTTACTTCTCTATTTATTTTACGATGACCGGTCTTCACGCCCTGCACGTTATTGGCGGGGCACTGGTGCTGGCCTATTTCTGTTTCCCGGGAAGCAAAATGTTTTTCACAGACCGTCAACATTTTGCGAACCGCATCGAAGTAGCGGGGCTATTCTGGCACTTCGTAGATTTGGTCTGGATCTTCCTTTTCCCCATTCTCTACTTGCTTTGAGGTCATTCCACTGAACGCATCCACTAACATACTATGAGTGAAAAAACCTTACATACCGGAGAAACCCATGATCATGGCGATCATGAAGTGGAACATCTTAAGCAACATATCAAGTTCTATTGGATAATTTTTGCAGCGTTGATCGTTGGCACCATCCTCACCGTGGGAGTTCCGATGGTATTTCACTTTGAAAATCACGCCATCAACGTATTGATTGGAATGGCTATTGCCACAGTCAAAGCGGCACTGGTCTGTTTGTTTTTTATGCACTTATCAAATGAAAAACGCACCATTTACGTCATGATCGCGTTCGCCGTCGTCTTCGTGATAGCACTATTTGTTCTGACAGCCCTTGCGTATTGGAACCACACGCATAATCTTATCTGGTAGTATGTCACTTAAACACATCCATATCCTCTTTGTGATCGCTTGCACCGGGCTGTCTGTGATCTTGGCACTGCTTTTCCTTGGCGGTTTCCAAGAGACCGACATGGTAGCATGGCTGTGGGTGGGTATTATGTGTTTGGTCGCTTCAGTCTTGCTGCCGCTTTACGGCTTTTATTTCTGGCAAAAACTCAAACGCCTGGGGGTTTACAACTAAAATCCATGATTCCTCAATCTTTCAAGCAACCTCTTCAAAAAATCCGCACCGTGGCTGTTGGTATTGGCCTGATCTGGGTCACTACCAGTGACGCCGTGGCCTGCGTCGCATGTTTTGGTGCGAAAGACGATCCCGTAGTTAACGCGGTCGGATGGGCTATTCTATTTCTGTTGGGTGTGGTGGCTATGGTGGTCGGTGGAGCCGCTGCGCTGTTCATCAGTATTGCCCGCCGCACTCGAAAATACCAACAGCAGTTGCAAGAGGGAACCGACGAGTGGATCGAAGTTCCTTCCCAAACCGGAATGTGAACCATGCTAAACGATCTTCTTCAGTATACCCAAAATGCCTCGGAACACGGGACACAGGTCGACTTCTTTCTGGAAGCCGCTCACTGGTTCATGCTGATTCTCTTTGTGGGATGGTCCTTGTTTTTTTTCTATACGCTCTATCGTTTCTGGCAGAAGCGGCAGCCAAAAGCTCAATACGCAGGTCTGAAGTCCCACGTCTCCTCTCACGCCGAGATTGGGGTCATCATTGTGGAAGCCGTGTTGCTTTTGGGTTTCGCGTTTCCGCTATGGGCTAAGCAGGTCAATCAATTTCCACCGGAAGGCGATAACGTGGTGCGTGTTCATGCGGTGGCTGAACAATTTGGATGGACTTTTCACTATCCGGGTCCAGATGGTGTTTTTGGTTCCAAACGAGCGACCTTCATCAAAGCTGACAGCCCTCGTAGTATGATTGGCTTGGATCCAAACGATCCCCATGGTTTGGATGATGTGGTTTCGAGAACCTACATGAAAATTCCGGTGGATCGCCCGGTCATCATCGATATCACTTCCAAAGACGTGATTCACAACTATGCGATTGCTCACATGAGGGTCAGCCAAGATGCTATTCCCGGGATGAGCATTCCTATCTGGTATACGCCGGTGCGGACGGGGGAATTTGAAATCATCTGCGGGCAGCTTTGCGGGGCCGGACACTTTTCCATGAAGGGTATATTGGAAGTGTTAAGTGAAGAAGATTATCAGAAGTGGTATTCCAGTCAGGTTCCCAAGACAGAAAATGCTCCTGTAGCTCCGCAAGAAGAGACGCAGGCAGATGCTCCCTCTGCTTTGGCTTCATCCAACCCATAAACGATTCGCTCGGGGTTGAAACACCAAGTGCCCAGCGCGGCTAATACTCGATTTAGTCCTGCTACTAACTTGATCATCAGCTTGATGCGCCTCTGCATCACTATAAATTAAGCAATGGTTTGTTCCATCCCTTCTAGAACGCGCATTCAACTGATTTGGTTGGACGCCGTATTGATACTGATTGCGATCATGGTAATCATCGGCGGCACCACGCGACTAACCGGCTCGGGGCTTTCCATGACGGACTGGAAACTTATTGGCGAAATGATTCCTCCATTGAATGAAGCAGCTTGGGAAGAAAAATTCAGGCTTTATCAGGGCACTCCACAGCATGTCATCGTCAATGCCCACATGACGGTTGAAGAGTTCAAAGGAATTTTCTGGTGGGAATACATTCACCGGATGTGGGGACGTTTATTGGGGTTAGCCTTTGGAATTCCGTTCGCCTATTTTGCTTTGGCGGGCTGGCTGGACAAGCGTCGCATCAAGCTGATGTTCATTGCATTGTTATTGGGAGCAGCTCAAGGGCTTTGGGGATGGTTTATGGTGCAGAGCGGGCTGGTGGATCGTCCCTGGGTGAGTCCGGTGCGCCTGACCGGTCACTTATTACTGGCTCTCTTTCTATTTGGATTTGTGTGGTGGAATCGATTGGAAATACAGGCTTTGTCGAAACCTACAGATGTGGGAGTGCGTCCTTTATGGCCACAAGGCATACCGCGGTGGGCGGGTTGGATCGTGTTGGCGTTGGTCATACAATTTGCTTTGGGTGGAGTGATGGCGGGACTACGAGCTGCCATGGACTATCCAACGTATCCCACCATGAACGGTCAGTGGATTCCTGCCGGCCTCTGGAAACCTGAAATGGGCTGGCATAATCTGGTGGAGAACAGCGCATGGGTGCATTTTCTCCACCGGGGCTGGGGATTGATCGTCCTGTTGGGCGTCACGGCATGGGCATGGTTTTGTGGTCGTAGATTGCCCCTTGCCCTTGCCCGGATGTATGGGCTACTGGCGGCTGCAACATGGGTGCAGTTTGCTTTGGGAGTGGTCACCGTTCTGAGTTCCCGAGGCAGTATTCCCGTGAGCTGGGGAGTCATGCATCAATTCGGATCGGTGGTGCTGACCTTACTGATGGTGATGATATGGTTTTACGAACGTAAGGGTGTAGTGAATAGTCACCAAGTCTCATGAATCTCAACCCAATCACTTCCCTATTGAGTGCACTTCCAATGCTATTGATCGTGACCGGCTGTCAGGAGGCACCGGTGAGTGTCATCATGCCAGCTGGGCAGGCTGGCGCACTTCTTCCCCAGACGTTTGAAAACGATAAGGTGAACGTGGAGCTTCCCGCCGAATGGATTCCCGAGCCGGTTTTCGGAATGCGTGAGGCCAGTTTCCGCATACCCGGTCCAAAGGGTACCGAGGCGGAGGTTTCCATCAGCACGCTTCCTTTATCAGGCGGCACGTTGGCTTCCAATCTATTGCGCTGGAGGAGCCAAGCCGGACACCCTTCAGTAGATGAGGCAACCTGCCTGAAAGAAACACGCCCCGGTCAGGTTAGCGGACACAAAGCGGTATTGGTGCAGTGGGATGCTTATACGGATCAACATCCGGCCGTGTATGGCGCGGTGTTGGAATCCGGCGACACACGTTATTTTATCAAGTTCTCCGGCCCGGGCGCATGGGTTAAAGAACAAGCGGCCGCATGGGATCAATTTCTTCAATCTCTAGTATTGAAAGAACTGAAGTCATGAAGACGTTTTCGTGGTGGATAACCCGTCTAGTGGATATTTTGAGTTCGTTGAAACTCACGGTGGCCTGTCTGTCGGTCTCCATGGTATTGGTGTTTGTCTCGACCTTAGCGCAAGTGGAGTTGGGAATATACGAAGCTCAAGCCAGATATTTTGAGACGTGGTGGGTTTGGGCGGAACTTGGCGACGGGGGAATCCAGGTTCCATGGTTGCCGGGTGGTTATTGGATTGGATTGTTGTTGATCGCCAACTTGGTTACTGCGCACTGGAAGCGTTTCCGCCTTCAGTGGAACAAGGCGGGATTGTGGATGGTTCACTTGGGTATTTTGATTTTACTGGTGGGCGGTTTTGTAACGCATTGGATGGCACACGAGGGACAGTTGCGTTTTGATGAGGGAGAAAAGAAACACTATTACGAAAGTTTTCTAGAGCGTGAATTGGTGGTCACCGAGCGATTGGCGGAAGCTCAGGTCAGAGAAGTGCGTTTTGATACCTCGATGATCCGGAAAGAAAATCAAGTTTCCCACCCGGACCTTCCTTTCACCTTGAACCTTACCCATTATTTGGGGAACAGCAGACTGACTTTGAAGCCGGTAATGGCATCCCCCTCCCCTTCTGCGGGAGAAGTAAACCGGGGCTGGGGGCAGTTGATCCGCGCAGAGGAAGTTCCTCCCACCTACAAGCCGGATGAACAAAATCTCATCTCAGTCCGGTTGACGCCGGTTTGGAATGATCAAGCCTTGGGAACATGGTTGGTCACCAATGCAGTTGGCGATATCCAATGGTTTCGCGTGGAAGATCGGCAATTTGGGCTTTCTCTAAGGCGAAAGCGGTTTGATCTGCCCTACGCGATGACCTTGATTCAGTTCACCCATGATCGTTACCCGGGAACTAACATTCCCAAAAACTTTTCCAGCCGGGTTTTATTGGAGCATCCCGAATTTAATGAAGAACGTGAAACACTCATCTATATGAATCAACCTTTGCGTTATCGTGGCAAAACATTTTATCAAGCCGGTTTTGATAACAACGATACGACTTCAATTTTACAAGTAGTGGAGAATCCCGGCTGGTTGTTACCCTATGTCTCCTGCTTGTTGGTGAGTTTGGGGCTCACGTGGCATTTCCTGATGCATCTCTCCAGGCACTTGAACCGAAGAAGGGAAGCACTGTGAAATACATGATTACAAAGAGTTTTCTCGCTTTCGTCTTAGGTGCCCTCTCACTGGCCTCGATGTCCAATGCTTCGGATAAAGACCGGGCTTTAGGCGCATTGGGTAAACTTCCCGTTTTGGAGGGCGGCAGACTTAAGCCTTGGGATTCCGTCGCGCGCAATGACTTACTACTGATTCACGAAAGGCAGGAATGGCGCGGAGATCATGGTAAATGGAAGGCCATTGAATGGCTCGCCGAGGTGCTTTTTAACCCGGTAGAAGCCGATACCCGTCCCGTTTTTCGGGTCATGCATCCGGATGTCAGACAGTTGTTGGGTAATGAATCAGAAGATCAAAAATTTTATTCATTTCAGGAGATTCTTCCCTCCTTGCCCCGACTGGCAGATCAGGCCGGACGTGCCCGGCAGGTTGAACGCCAGCTTCGTGATTCCTATCAGCGCGCGGTTCTTTCACTTTTTGATCACCTAACGCTTTATCAGGAACTCAAGCGCAGTCTCTCACCGCATGATCAGGCCCGGCTTTCGGAAGAATTGGAAACCTATTCTCTCTGGATGAATGATCCCCTTAAGTCCTTCCAGCAACAACAGGCCGGGGAAGCGTTTGATTCCACCCACTTTCAACTTTTTATCCAGACCGCCGCACGTTACCGGGCTCTCGCCGGGGTTGCCCGCGCCAGAACGGTGGCACACGAAAACGAATGGGACACGTTGTGGGATGCCATGGTTAGGTCAGTGCCAACAGGTCAACCTCCCGTGGAGGCCGTTTTTTACGCGCAAATGCAGGATCACTATCTCAAAGGCGAATGGAAGGCCTTTCGAGAGTCGGCCGAGAAACTGGCACTTCACTACCGGCAAGTGGATCCACGCTCCGCTTTCAAGGGCCGTTTGGAAGCCGGATTCAACAAAGCTGAAATATTTTATCGAAGCAGTATCGTCTATTTACTGGCATTCCTCTTAGTTCTTGTTTCGTGGGTGCGCTGGGAAAAGCCGCTCAATCGTGCCGCCTTCTGGCTTCTGGCCTTGGCCTTCACAGCTCACTCCGTCGGAATGATCATCCGCATGATCATCCAAGAGCGTCCTCCGGTGACCAATCTTTACGCATCGGCCCTTCTCGTGGGCTGGGGTAGTGTGCTGCTTGGACTTTTGCTGGAGCGCATGTATCGCAATGGCATCGGTTCAGCCACCGCCGCAGCGGTGGGTTTTCTATCACTTATCGTAGCACACAACCTGGCGGGCGATGGCGATACCATGGCCATGCTACAAGCCGTGTTGGATACCAACTTTTGGCTGGCCACCCATGTAGTCATCATCACGCTGGGTTATTCCGCTACATTTTTGGCAGGGTTTCTGGGCGCACTTTATATCGTCCGTGGATTTTTCAGCAAATCACTGGATGAAAAAACGGCGGCATCATTGGAACGTATGGTATTCGGCATCGTCTGTTTTTCGCTTTTGTTCAGCTTTGTAGGAACGGTCTTGGGGGGAATATGGGCTGATCAATCATGGGGGAGATTCTGGGGATGGGATCCCAAAGAAAATGGAGCGTTGCTGATTGTTTTGTGGAACGCACTGATTTTGCACGCACGGTGGGGTCGGATGCTCGGCAGGCAGGGACTGATGGTTACCGTTATTTTTGGAAACATCGTTACCGCTTGGTCGTGGTTTGGCACCAATATGCTGGGCATCGGTTTGCACTCCTATGGTTTTATGGAGGAAGCGTTTTTTTGGTTAGCTGCCTTTGGTGTTTCACAGTTATTGTTGATGGGTATTGGCTGCATTCCACCGCGCTGGTGGGAAAGCTTCAGCCGCCCTACTTTGGTGGATTCAAAGGGTGACGGCGCCGGGAATGCCGGCAGCTAATTGATACATGCGCACCACGTCTTGACTGCATCCCGCTTGAAACGTGATGGTGAAAGATCGATAAGCACCGGATTTAGAATCCCGGAAATCAAACGAATATCCTCGGTAAATCTGCTCGAAGGAGGGGATGCCATCCCGAGGCACAATACACTTGAACTCATACGAACAAGGCCATTGATGCATCTCATCCAAACGATCAGCAAACGGATCCCATAACTCTTTAGACATTCAACACATCCTCGTTTTGTTCCTTAAAAGATAAAAGTGCAAAGATAAATTTCTTGCCTTTCACGCTAAAAGACGTAAAAATTCAACAACATGAAAAAGCTCCTCCTTCTAGCTTCCCTGTTCATTCTGAACCTCACCGCCTATGCGGATCTTCAAATGCCAAAGAGAGAAAATTTTTATGATCGTATGGGTCATGGTGTTGCCAACATCCTGCTTTCACCCACTCACATTCTAGATTCTCCTTACGGTTTACTCCAAACGGATGGACCTACGGTGGCTTCCACTAAAGGCCTGACTCAAGGTATCAGCCGCATGTTTATGGACTTTTTTGTTG
This sequence comes from Methylacidiphilales bacterium, assembly GCA_050329585.1. Taxonomy (GTDB): domain Bacteria; phylum Verrucomicrobiota; class Verrucomicrobiia; order Methylacidiphilales; family JBCBYL01; genus DAIPIT01. The sequence goes on from JBHJOR010000035.1 coordinate 43,004, forward strand.
GTATTGCCGAAGTTGTGACCTCTCCCTTTCCGGTAGAAAGCCTTAAATCACCCGCGTATGATACCGGAGTGGTGGCCAAGTATCCTCCTGCGGATTTGTTGGAAAACTGGTATTGATCTCAATTCCCTGCCTTTCAAAAAGCCCTGTCTTAAAGACGGGGCTTTTTTTTAGACCATGTCCTCCCCCAAAGAACTCGATCTGATCATTGATGACTTGGCTTTTGGTGGAGATGGCGTTGGCAGAGTAGACGGTAAGGCCTGTTTTGTTCCCTTTGTGCTGCCTGGCGAACGCTGCCGTGTGCGCGTGATCGAAGACAAAAAAAAATACCTTCGCGCAGACTTGCTGGAGGTGATCGAGCCCTCGCTGGAGAGGATTCCGCCAGTTTGTCCAGTTTTTGGTCACTGTGGAGGCTGTCAATACCAGCATGTCTCCTACTCAGCAGAACTGAGAATTAAAGAAAATCAGGTGCGGCAACTGCTCCTTCGTCTGGGCGCGATGGAGCATGTGGAGATCGCACCCATCATTCCTTCGCCAGAGCCCTACGGCTACCGCAACCGGGTGCGGCTGCATCTAAGAGAGGGGAGCCCCGGATTTCTAGCACATGCCAGCAACCGGCATGTGCCGATCACCTCATGTCCGTTGGCCTCAGAATCGATCAACCGCCAGATTCAACAACTGGCACGTCGCGCCACGTCCCAAGAAGGTCAAATGACGTTGAGAGATAAAGATTCAGCAGATCACCGAGGATTCACTCAAGTCAACCGCTTCCTGCTGGATGAGTTGTTAAAACAAGTAGAAAACTGTTTACCACCTCTAGGTGAAAGGTTTTTGGAGTTGTATGCGGGGGGAGGCTTTTTTACTCAACGTTTGGCACCCCGTTATCGTCAAGTAGATGCGGTGGAGTGGGACAGCCGATTGGTCGAAGTGGGACGCCGCGATAGCCCAATGCATGTAACATGGTGGGAACAAAGTGTTGAAGAAGCTATGCTACGAATGGAGGTGGATGAACCGATGGATATTCTGACGGATCCGCCCCGCGAAGGCATGAATCGCTTGGTGGTGGAAAAACTAAAAAGTATTCCGGCGGGTAGGCTCATTTATGTTTCCTGTAACCCTGCAACCTTGGCGCGAGATTTGAAGTATTTGGCACCCGAGTGGTCAGTCCGGTGGGTGAAACCTATTGATATGTTTCCGCGCACTGCACACGTGGAATGCATCGCGGTTTGTGAGCGGAACTACATTTAGGGTGCACACAAAAAGAGAAAGCCTGCGCGGCGACGGCAATAGTGATTTTTTTGCATATTAACGCGGGCGGGTGAGGCGATTTGAAGGAGTCCGCGGATCGATTCAATTTCTTCAAAGGAGGGAGATGCCGGGGCATGTGTTAATAACCAGTGGCGGATAAGCCGCCGCTGATGGGCGGGATGAAGGGTCTGCAACAAGCGGACGGAGAGTTTTTCCGGGGCAGGATGGGGAAGTTGTTGATCCCAGTAATCGTTTTCTAACGAAAGGATATCAGCGGTGCGGGCCAGCAGCGGGGTGACATCGCGACCGGAAAGTTTGTTGAGATAGGGCAGCAGACGGTGTCGGATTCGATTGCGCAGATGGGTAGGTTCGCAGTTACTGGAATCCTCCCTCCATGACAAACCGGAAGAACGTGCGATGCGCAAAAGATCCATCCGACGCACATGAAGGAAAGGGCGTAGCAGTCGCAACCCGTCCACCATTCGATCCGCGTGCAGTGAATCCAGTCCTGCCGCACCTGCGCCACGGAGGATTTGTAACAGCGCGGTTTCAGCCAGATCATCCTGATGATGAGCTAGAATGACTCCGGCCAAGCTGTATCGTTTACACTGCTTGTGAAAAAAAACCATACGAGCCCGGCGGGCGGCCGCTTCGGTATGAACGGGCTTGCGCCACGTGGCGGTGGAGCAGGCAATGCGGTGGTCGTGACACCATTGTCTAACCAGAGCAGCGTCCTGATAGCTCTCTTCTCCTCGCCATTGATGATTAAAATGAAGCACACGAAAGGGCAAGTGGCTGAGACGGAGTGCCTCGGCCATCACCATGGAATCCAGTCCACCGGAAACTCCAGCTCCCCAAGATTGATCTTCGGTAAGAGCGGGAAGCTTATGGAGCAGGGCGGTTAGATGTTTCATCGTGCACTTCTGGATTTGCTAATCACATTGAAGCTGTCATGGTTTGCAAGCAATGAAGAAGACATCGATAGGTTGCCTGGGTTTATTTCTAGTGGTGGCATTGGGTGTAAGCCTGCTGCTCAATTTCGTTTTATTTACCTCGAATTCGGGAGTAAAAACCGCGGCACTCAGTTCCTCAAAAGGTTATTTTGAAAAAATGCCACTCCAAGGAAGTGGTTCTGATCAAGTGGCGGTGGTCTCTCTTTACGGAGTGATTTCTTACGGAATGTCGGGTGAGGTGTTTGCCTCCATGGTTGAAGATGTGGTGGCCAAGTTAAAACAGGCCCGGGAGGATCAAAAAGTTAAAGCGGTTATTCTGCGCGTGGACAGTCCGGGCGGTGAGGTGACCGCCAGCGATGTGATATATCGTGAGCTGACGGAAACCCGCAAAGTGAAACCAGTCGTGGTATTTATGGAGAGCGTGGCCGCATCGGGAGGATACTACGTGGCAGTGGGGGGGAGTCACCTGATGGCCAACGAACTGACCATTACCGGCAGCATTGGAGTGATTTTACAGACGTTCCAGTTAGGCGAAATGTCTAAGAAAATTGGTTTGGATGTGGTGACTGTGAAATCGGGCAAGATGAAGGATATCCTAAATCCCTTCCGTCCGGTGCAACCGGAGGAGCTGGCGTTGATTCAAGAAATGATCGATGAAACCTATAACAAGTTTTTGGGCGTTGTAGCCGAGGAGCGTAAAAAAGATGCTGAGGAAATGCGCAATGGACTGGCAGACGGCCGGATTCTCAGTGGTAAGCGTGCTCTTGAAGCGGGTCTGATTGATTCCACGGGATACTTTGATGATGCGGTAGAAATGGCCATGGAACTGGGTGGGGTGGAGCAGGCCAGTGTGGTCGAGATTCAGGCACCGTATAATTTTGGACGCTTGTTGCGGTTGTTTGGATCATCCATACAAAACCGTGGCGAGATGCGGGTTCGTCTGGGGCCCGAGTCATTGGAACTGGAAGCCGGTCGCTTGTATTTCATTTCCCCGCACGTTTTGACCCGCTGATGGATCCGACTCTGGAAAATGCGCCGTGGGCGGCCGCTTTTGCTGGCTTGCTGATGCTGGCCAGTTTCGTGCGCGGCCTCATATGGATCTTGCACCTTTGGAAAACACAAAGAGACCCGAATAAGCAGGAAATCCGGGAGGCGGCGATCTGGAGCACCTTTGATACAGAACGTAATTCAGAAGGGCGTTTTCAATGGATGGATCTGTTGTGGCTACTTCTGGCCTGCGTAGGCGCGGCAGTCATCCACCCTCTAGTGATGCCCTTTGCAGGAATCGGCTTTGGCGTTTGGCTACTGAGTCGCCGTGGGATCCCTGTATCCACTTTATGGGGATGGCGCTGGGATGAGCTGCCGACCTATTTAGGACGCGGTTTGGATCGTTATCTGTTGATCTTGTTTCCAGTATCTATGGTATTGGGCGCGACGCTTTTTCTTTCTAAGCAAATGGGTTGGGAAGCGGGGGCGCAACCTTTGGTGCTGGAATTTTTGGCCATTGAAGATACTTGGAAAGTCGCAGGCTTGGTCTTTGCGGCGGTGGTAGTGGCTCCGGTTTGGGAAGAGTTATTTTTTCGAGGAATTCTTTATCCCATGATGCGAGGACTAAGAGATCGGGTGTTTGCCCTGTTGACGACTTCAATTTTATTCGGTCTGGTGCACGCTCACGGGCCGTCGTTGATTGCCTTGGCTCTTTTTGGTGGGGCACTGGCTTGGATTTATGAACGGACGGGAAAAATAGGTTGTGCGATGGCTTTGCACGCCGCCTTTAATACGGGAACTGCGGTTACCCTGTTATTGATCAAATATGCGCCCGCGCACTGAAGAACAGTGGGTGGAACGCTTGACTCGAATATGGCCTAAGGGCTCACGGGTGCGTTTGGGGCCCGGTGATGATGCGGCGGTGACAATGGCACCCACCCGGGGAAGGGACTTAGTTTCCAAGGTGGATGCCGTAGTGGAGGAGGTGCATTTTCAAACAAGTGATCGGCCTTCAGCCGTCGGTCACAAGGCCTTGGCGCGTGCCATCAGTGATTTTGCGGCGATGGGAGCCCGGCCTCGACACGCTCTGATCACGGTAGGCTTTCCGATCGGTGAAGGTGCCTGGCCGTGGGTGGAAGGTGTATACTCCGGTATGAGCCGATTGGCCGCTCAGTATACAATCGGTCTGGTGGGCGGAGAGCTAACACGATCTGCCGTAAAATGGATCAATGTGACCCTTTTGGGTGATGTGGCCTGTGGCAAGGCGGTGACCCGTTCCGGAGGACTTCCGGGTGATGTGTTGATCGTGACGGGTCGCTTGGGAGGGTCGTTTCCAAAACGGCATTTAAGTTTCATTCCGCGGCTTGAAGAAGGATGCTGGCTGGCATCGGCAGGTGCCCGCGCCATGATGGATTTAAGTGATGGGTTGGGCAAAGATTTACCTCGTCTGGCGGTAGCCAGCGGTTGCACTTATCGCATCAAGACCAAATCCTTACCGCGTCATCGCGGTTGTTCGATCGAACAAGCGATTAACGATGGGGAGGATTATGAGTTGTTGGCTGCCATACCACCCAAACGGGTGAAGATTTTTTTGAAAAAATGGCCATTTTCCGTTCCCTTAACCGTGATTGGTGAATTACTACCCGCAAGCCAAGCTCCGGAAGCGGACGGGGTTCGCTTCAGCGGATGGGATCACTGCTCGGAATGATCTTTTTCCGAAGTAGGAAGCCCGCCCTTGAGGTGGACATCGCGCTGAGGAAAAGGAATATTGATGCCGTGTTCCCTGAAGGCGGCGAGAATACCAAAATTAATATTGCTGATCATGGTGAGGGGGCGGATACCTACCGTGTTGCGCCAGATTCCGAGTTCAAAATTCAGACTGCTATCGCCAAAGCTACGGAAATAAACAGCGGGCGCCGGGTATTCCAGCACATCAGGAGTGCGACGGGCCACTTCCAGTAGAACCTGTTTCACTTTTTCGACATCACTTCCGTAGGAAACACCAATGGGGATACGCATACGGACTTCCGGTGAGCCGTGGCTCCAGTTGACGACACGGCCGGTGACCAGTTCTGAGTTGGGAACGATGACCGAAATGTTGTCATTGGTCAGCACCGTGGTGCTACGAATGGAAATACGTTCGATTTTTCCCGACAAGTCACCGAGGTCCACATAATCACCTGCCCGGATGGGTTGCTCAAAAAGCAGTATCAAACCGCTGACAAAATTTTGGAAAATGTTTTGTAATCCAAACCCGATTCCCACACTAAGTGCTCCCAGAATCACTGCCAGCGAAGAGAGATTAAATCCCATGCCGGTCAGGCCCACCAAAAGTGCTATACCCCAGAAAAAATAGCGCGTTAGCGCTAAAATGGCAAAGCGGTTACCGGCGTCGATTTGAATCCGGTTGAAAAGGTGGGCGAGAAGCCATCGACGCAGGAGGATGGAAAACAACAACACCCCGCAGGACAGTAATGCTCCGGCAAACAAAGAGCCCGCCGTGATGGCAACACCGGAGATATTAAGAATTTGGGTTTGAAATATCTCCATCACCGGATGATACCTGTTCTAGATGTCAATGATAGGTCCTGAACCGGGAGGAGGTTTGGGGCCATTGCGCGGTGAATCCGTTGATCTGGTAACCGTGGTGCGGGCTTTAACGTTCGTTCCGGCGAAAAGGTTGATCAGGCTGATAATAAGGGCTCCGCCCAATGCCGACCAAAACCCTTCGATGGTAAAACCTGGCACCAAAAAGGCGGTGAGCTTGAGCATCAGCGCGTTGATGACAAATAAAAACAAGCCCAGTGTGACCAGTAGAAAAGGTAAGGAGAGCAATAAAAGAATGGGACGTAACACCGCATTGAGTAATCCGAGAACCAGTGCGGCAATGGCCAAAGCTTGCCAGCTATCGTATTGAATGCCCGGAATCAAATAGGCGGCCACCCAAACGGTAAGCATGGTAAAGAGCCAGCGAAATATCATGGATAACATAATGTGATTCTACTCCGTATTGATGAGATAAAAAGGCAAATCAGGTATGCAGGTATTGTTTGACTACCCGGTCGGTGATATGGCACCAGATTTCGTAGGGTATGGTTCCCGCCCAATTCGCCATGTCATTGGCAGTGATGTGGTGTTGACCGGATGAGCCCAAGAGAATCGCGGTGTCGCCGCGGCGGACGTTAAGCCCGGTAGGAACCTCCACCAAAATTTGATCCATGGTGATGCGTCCCCGAATCGGGCAGCGGGTTCCACGGATTAAAACATGGCTTTTCGATCCCAGACAGCGGAACAGTCCATCGCCATAACCCACTGCAAGGGTGGCAATACGGGTGGTGCGAGCCGTCAGGTAGGTGGATCCGTAACTCAGTGGAGTGCGGGCGGGCACCTGTCGCACCGATACCACGCGGCATTTCCACGTCAGTGCGGGCTTGAGTTGGATCTTGGTGCGAGGAAGCGGGGAGACTCCAAAAACGATAATACCGGGCCGCACCATATCCTGATGGGCATCCGTTAGGGTGAGAAGTCCAGCGCTGTTGGAACAGTGGCGGAGCACTCCGGGAGGCGAGGGGATTCCAGAAAAAAGTCTCCATTGGGTTTGGGTGAAGGATTTGGAATCGTCCGCTCGGGCGAAATGGGTGTAAAATCCTTGGAGCTCCAAGTGTGAGCAGGCAGAAACAAACGCCAACAAGGAGGCGGCTTCATGGGGGCGACAGCCGAGCCTTCCCATTCCGGTATCGACTTTGACGTGCACGCCGATGGGAAAACCGCTGGCACGGGCCGCTTTCTGCACCACTCGGGCTTCGGCTATGCAGGAGATGGTAATGGAAAGGCGGCGGCGGGCGATTTCATCCAGCTCTTCATCGAGAAATCCACTGAGCAGAAGAATGGGGGTGCGGATCCCATTTCGTCTCATGGCGATCGCCTCGCCGGCGTTGGCGCATCCGATCCATTCGCAGCCGCACTGTTGGAAAACGGTGGCCATTTCTAAAGCGCCATGCCCGTAGGCATCGGCCTTCACCATGGGCATGAGACGGGTGCCTTGGGGTAAATACGCCCGGAGGGCATGAAGGTTGTTCCGGATCGCGTTCAAATCAATTTCGCACCAACAGCGGCTCATATGATTAAGGGTAAGAAGTGGTTGGAGTGTGACAAGCCCGCGCTTATAACCTTGAGCATTCAGGGATGGGTCTTGACCGAACCAGATCGCAGCGCGAAAATTTGAACATGAAAACAATCCAGCGCGAATTCACCAATGAGGATGTGGCGGTGAGGGCATATTATCTCTGGGAAGCGGCGGGATATCCCGTTTCTTCCGGACATGAGTTCTGGTATGAAGCACTCAACCAAATGGAAATAGAGCACTCAAAAAAAATTGCGACGGTCTCTGCAATCCTGCCATCTGAGGCGGGCGTGGGTAAAAAAACGGCTGTAAAAAATAGACGTCAGCCCAAGGCAAAGGTCTCATCTGAAGAAAAGCCCCAGCCGTCGAAGAAAAAGAAAAAGAACAAAAAAAAGAACAGTCTTGAGAGCGATAAACCGAAGCCCAAAAAGCCTAAGGTAAAAAAAGATTTTTCCAAAAAGAGTTCAAACAAATCCAAATCTTGAAGATCTTTAACGGTTCGGACTGGAACGTATTTACCAAAAACTAAAGTGATTGGCATAACTGCCTAGCCGCTTCGAGTGCGGCCTGAAGACCGGAGGGATCAGTTCCTCCACCTTGGGCCATGTCGGGACGTCCACCGCCTTTTCCGCCGATTAGCGGAGAAATGGTTTTGACGACCTGACCAGCAGGAAGCTGCTTTTGATAAGCGGCTGAAACCGATACCGCCAAAGCGACTTTGCCATCGGAATGGGTGGCCAGCACCGCCACACCTTCAAAGTGCTTTTTGAGTTCTCCCAGAGCCGCCTGCAAAAAGGAGGCGTCGGCATCTTCGATGATCCGGGCCAGAAAGGGTATGCTGCCGGATCGATCAGCCTGTTGAGCCCATTGTGGAGCGAGGCTGGCAGCTTGGCTGAGCAGCGCCGCCTGTTGCGTGCGGGCCTGCTCTTTATCCCAGGTTTTAATTTCCTCTCGTAACGCTTCAATAACCCCGCGGTTAGAATCAAGAATGTTCCAGCCCTCTGTAACAGAGGACTGATTCCAAGTCTGGAGAATCAGACGGGTGTCCGATTTCTTTGCCTTGAGTTGATGATGAAGCGATTCAAGTTTTTCTGTCTCGTTGAGAAGATAGGGGCGCAGTGCTTCTCCGCAGAGGGCTTCAATACGTCGCACCCCGGCTGCGATGGCGTGTTCGCCGATGATGCGGCAGGGGCCAATGGTCAAAGTGTGGGTGACGTGGGTGCCGCCGCAAAGTTCCTTGGAGAAACCTCCAATATCGACCACTCGAACCGTCTCCCCATATTTATCACCGAAAAACTGAATAATGGTGGAGTCGTTCTTCACCTCGGCGTAGGGACGCTCATACCATTGTACCCCTGCATCATGTAGAATGCGGTCGTTAACAAGGCGCTCGACTTCCACCAGCTCATCGGGTTTGAGCGCTTCCAGATGTGAAAAGTCAAAGCGCAGTCGGTCTGGTCCGACGTAGGATCCTTTTTGGCTGATGGTAGATCCGAGCACTTCGCGCAATGCCCAGTGGAGCAGGTGAGTGGCAGAGTGGTGGGCTTCAATGAGAGCGCGACGTTCAGTATTAATCACGGCCTTGGCGGGCAGAGTGAGATCGTCAAGAAGGGCGACGTCTTCAGTGAGATGGGCGATGCCGCGACCCACCTTGCGGGTGTCGATAATTTCGATGCGATGTCCGGCAACTTCGAGCCAACCGGTGTCGCCCACTTGTCCTCCCATTTCGGCGTAGAACGGTGTGGGCGAGAAATAAAGCCGCGCTTTGATGATGTCATCCTCAGACTTTCCAAAATCGATTTTGTAAGTAGCCATCTCGATCTGTGTTTCGGTGGAGTCGTAGCCAACGAAGGAAGCGAGGGGGATAGAATCGTCCGACTCGGCCACATCGATAATTTCTTTCTTTTGAGCGGCTTGGGAGCGTTGTTTTTGTTCCTGCATCAGGGCATCAAAACCTGCTGTATCCACGCTGAGACCGCGCTCCCGGGCCATGAGTTCGGTCATGTCCAAAGGGAAGCCGTAGGTATCGTAGAGTTTGAAGGCGATGTCACCCGGAAAGATGCATGGATTTTTCGAGGTGTGATCCGTGGGGGCGATAGCGGCGATATGACCTTCAAAGAGGGCGATGCCGTGATCAAGCGTTCGATTGAAGCTTTCCTCTTCGGCCTTGAGAACTTTTTCAATAGTTGCGTGGTTTTGTTTCAGTTCAGGGAAGACAGGGCTGAGTTGCTCGACGACGGTAGGGACGAGTTTGTAGAAGAAGGGATCACGAAGGTTTAAGGCGCGAGACCAAAGAATGGCGCGGCGGAGGATGCGTCGCAGGACGTAGTTGCGGCCATTATTTCCGGGAAGAATGCCGTCGGCTACCGAGAGGCTCAAGGTGCGGATGTGATCGGCGATGACTCGGAAGGCCACGTCCTGGCGTTCCTGCTCGTTGAGGCCGACGACGCCTTGTTTGGGCAAAGTATGGCCGTAGCGTTTGCCAGAGATATTTTCCAACTCCCGGAAAATGGGGGTGAAGACATCCGTTTCGTAGTTTGAAATGGTTCCGGTGAAGTCAGAGAAATTTTGGGTGCACTGGAGGATGGAGCAGACGCGCTCGAAGCCCATGCCGGTATCAACGTGTCGGGCGGGCAGGGGGCGGAAGGTGGCGTCGGCGTTGGCGTTGAACTGGATGAAGACGAGGTTCCAGATTTCGATGCATCGGGAGTCGCCCGCGTTGACGAGGGACCCGCGTGTATCGCCTTCCGGGGTGAGGTCAACGTGCAGTTCTGAACAAGGTCCGCAGGGGCCGGTCTCGCCCATCATCCAGAAGTTGTCTTTTTTGTTGCCGTTGACGATGTGGATCTTGGGATCTAGCCCTGCCTTCGTGAAGAGCGTGGCCCAGATGTCGTAGGCTTCCTGGTCGAAGTCGGCGGGGTCGCCTAGCGATTTGTCGGGAGAGTAGACGGTGGCGTAAAGTCGCTGAGGCGGAAAGTTCCAGCGATCCACGATGAGCTCCCACGCCCAGGAAATCGCTTCTTTTTTGAAATAATCGCCAAAGGACCAGTTTCCAAGCATTTCAAACAGGGTGTGGTGGTAGGTGTCGAGGCCGACGTCTTCGAGATCGTTGTGTTTGCCTCCGGCACGGATGCATTTCTGGGTGTCGGCGGCACGCGGTGGGGAGTAGGGACTTGGGGTCTCATTGAGAAAAATGGGGACGAACTGGTTCATCCCAGCATTGGTGAAGAGGAGGCCGGGTGATTCAGGAAGAAGAGAGGAAGAAGGAACGATGGTGTGCTGCTTCTCTTTGAAGAAGTCGAGAAAGCTCTGGCGGATTTCGGCGGAGGTCATGATACGTGGAAAAAGTGGATGAGTCGATTAGTTGGGTAAAGGGTACAGTAGCTGGTAATTTTAGCGTTTGATACGGGTCTGACAATCCTGATTCCACCTCAGATAGGATGAGAGTCCGGAGTTGAAGGTGACAGGGAGTGATTTACATTGGACAAGGGAGCGACCCTAATGCAGGAATGCCCACCGATATGATAGAAACACGTGAAACGATAATAGAAGCCATCAGCCGTCGGGCGGAATCAAGTTCAGATCATCCGGCTTTGGTGGTGGAAGCCGCGGATGGGGGGCGAATGGAAGTGAGTTATGGTCATTTGATGAACCGGGTTGAAGCCTTGTCCGCTGAATTGCTGGAATGTGGGCTGACGCGGGGGGACAGATGCGGGTTGATTTCGAGGCAAGGGATGGATTTTATAGTGGAGGGCCTCGCGGTGATGGGGGCTGGTTTATGTTTGGTTCCCCTTTCTGATGACAGCAGCAACGAGGAACGTGAAGAATGGTCGCGACATGCGCGGCTGCACGGTATACTCAACACGAGCCAGTCCCATCAGGTGCAGATATGCCGTAACCATGAACTGATGGATAAGGAAGTTGAGTGGCGATTCAAAATGATGAATCCAGCCTATCTGCGTTTCACATCGGGCACCACCAACGAGCGCAAGGGTGTGGTGCTCAGTCATGGTGCCATCATGGAGCGTTTAGATGGTGCCAATAAGGCATTAAAAATCGGAAGCCAGGATCGGATCTTGTGGCTGCTGCCCATGGCACATCATTGGGTGGTTTCAATCCTGCTTTATCTAAGGCAAGGAGCGACGATTTTGCTGCCCTTGAAACAAGGGGAAACCAGTTGGAATTTTGCCGCTAAGGAGCAGGCAACCGTCATGTATGCTTCTCCTCATGATTATGGATGCATGGTTCAGTCGGGCGGCGAACGGACACTGACGACTCTGCGTTTAGCGATATCGACGGCAGTGGGATTGGACGAGGAAACAGCGAAACAATTTTTATGCAAAACGGGAGTGCCGTTATCTCAAGCACTGGGAATCATTGAAATGGGGCTCCCGGTAGTCAACCTGCTTCGTGCCAAAGAAAAACCCTTGTCAGTGGGTCAAGTGGTGGACGGTTATCACGTCGGTCTTTTTAATGAGGCAGGCGATTCAGTAACAGGATGTGGTCGCGAAGCCTGCGGTGAGGTTTTCATCAAAGGGCCGGGATCCTTGAGCGCCTATTTGGATCCTTGGATGGAGTCTTCGGCCATAATCGGATCAAGAGGTTTTGCAACGGGTGATCAAGGTTATTTTGACCAAGAGGGGGATCTGCATTTACTGGGACGTCGAGGCAACAGGATTCACGTTGGTGGCATGAAATTTTTCTCCGAGGAAGTTGAAGCTGTGATCAATAGTCACCCTGAGGTAATGGAATCACGGGTGCGTGGAGAGATTCTAGCTGACGAAGGGGAGGTGCCGGTGGTTGATATATGCCTACGCACGGGGAGCTCAGGGTTGGATTTGGAACGGCTTAAGTCTTATTGTAAGGAAAAATTGAGCCGTCATAAAATCCCCCAGCGTATGACCCTTGTGAATGAAATCCCTAAAACACCCACAGGCAAAATACGCAGGTGGTAGCCTTAGAGGTAAGCGATTGAGAGTGTCAAATGGACTGGCAGATTCTCCGGCGTGGGTTAATTTACCGTGATGAAATATGCGGCAAAAGTGACCGGAGGTTCTGGGCCTCATCTACTCTTCAGGATTTTTTTAGTCTGGGCGACGGTGGGCCTGCTGATAACCGGGTTCAATATCACCGTCTTGACGGTGGAGCAATGGAATGTGCCGCCGGTCATCCGGGATTTTTTTCAGAATTGTCTGTTATGGGGCGATTTTATCTTTCTGGCCTTGTCATTTGCGGTGATTCTTCAGCTTTATGCTTCGTGGCTGGGTTGGGTAAGAGCCGTTGGGGGAGCCGTGTTGGTTGGCGCACTGGGTGGTGTGGCAGAATGGGTGGGAACACGCACCGGATTGCCATTTGGTAGTTATCATTACACGGAAAACATGGGGCCGATGATTGGTGGTCAACTTCCTTGGGCTATACCGTTGGCGTGGTGGACAGTGATTGGCTCATTCCATTTGCTCCTAAGAGCGTGGTGGCCCTCCTTGGGGTCGTGGTCGACGGCGGTCATGGTGGGGATTCTGGCCACAGGTTTCGATTATATAATGGAACCTTACGCTTGGCAAATTAAGACCTACTGGATCTGGCATCAGGGCAGTGTTCCGTGGTTGAATTATGCCTCGTGGTTCGTGCTTTCGTTGACATTTTCTATCATGTTGGCGGCTCTGGGTGCATGGGGCTCACCGGGTAAAAGTGTGGCGGTGCCCCGCGCTCTCTGGGTCATGGTTTTGATATGCTCGCTTTTCCTGCTCGGAAGAGCGGTGCATTCGGGATGGTTCTAAGCGAAAAAAGGGATTCAACACGGGTGGTGCTTTTCTCTTTATTTCCGGCATGAGCGACCACATGCTTTACCTCGATGCGCAAAGCCTTGATTACCGGAATTACCGGACAAGATGGTTCCTATCTTGCAGATTTACTGTTGGAAAAAGGATATGAAGTTCATGGATTGATCCGCAGATCAAGCTCCTTTAACACCGATCGGCTGGATCACATTTATCAGGATCCACATGATACCGAGCGCTTCCGTCTTCATTATGGGGACTTGAGTGATTCTGTTTCGGTTATGTCGCTGCTGCAGGACATCAGACCAGATGAAGTTTACAACCTAGCCGCGCAAAGCCATGTTCGGGTTAGTTTTGATATTCCTGAATACACCGGGGATGTCACCGCTATTGGTGCCCTGCGGGTGCTGGAAGGTATCCGTAAATTGAAATTAGACGCCCGGTTCTATCAGGCATCCAGTAGTGAAATGTTTGGTCTGGTGCAGGCTGTTCCACAGTCCGAGTCCACTCCCTTCTACCCTCGTAGTCCTTATGCAGCGGCCAAAGTTTACGCTCACTGGATCACTGTAAACTATCGGGAAAGTTATCAGTTGCATGCCAGCAGCGGAATCTTATTCAACCATGAGTCACCACGGCGAGGTGAGACCTTCGTCACCCGCAAGATCACCCGGGCGGTGGCGCGCATCAAGGTGGGGCTTCAGCAAAAACTCTACTTGGGTAATCTTGATGCCCAGCGCGATTGGGGCTTCGCTAAAGAATATGTCGAGGCGATGTGGCTGATGCTGCAACAAGACAATCCGGATGATTATGTCATCGCCACCGGAGAGACGCATACCGTGCGGGAATTTTTAGAGGAAGCATTTCAACACGTCGGGTTGGATTGGGAAAAATATGTAGCCTTCGATGAACGTTACCTTCGTCCCGCCGAAGTGGATTTATTGATCGGAGACCCCGCCAAGGCAAAAAAACAACTCGGTTGGGAGCCCCGCACCAAATTCAATGAGCTGGTCAAAATCATGGTGGATGCCGATGTGGACGCTCTGGCCGAAGAAATGAGCGGACGTCATATTCGCATCTAAGCCGTCTTCGGGCATGAAAAAAATCTTCATTGCCGGGCATCGCGGTCTGGTGGGCAGTGCGCTAACCCGCCTTTATAGTAGCACCGAGGGATGGGAAATTCTGGTCAGAACTCGTGCAGAATTGGATTTGACGGATGAACGCTCAACCCTCGATTTTCTGCGTTCAGAAAAGCCGGATGTGGTGATTGACGCGGCGGCTAAGGTGGGAGGTATTCATGCCAACAACCAGTTTCCAGTGGACTTCCTGCTTCATAATCTAAAAATTCAAAACAGCCTCATCGCCGGGGCGCATCAGGCCGGGGTGGAAAAATTACTTTTTTTGGGTAGCTCCTGTATTTACCCGAAATTTGCACGCCAGCCGATCACCGAAGACCAATTAATGACCGGATCATTGGAGCCCACCAATGACGCCTATGCGATTGCCAAAATTGCCGGTATTCAGCTTTGTCGTGCCTACCGAAAACAATATGGCAGCCGCTTTATCTCTGCCATGCCGACTAATTTATATGGTCCGAACGATAACTTTGACCTGGAGACCTCGCACGTCCTGCCCGCTCTGATTCATAAATTTCATTTGGCGCAGAAACAGAAAAAAAATGAAGTAGTGCTGTGGGGCACGGGCACGCCCCGGCGCGAATTCCTCCACGTGGACGATCTGGCATCTGCCTGCCACCTTTTAGTTGAGAATTATGACTCGCCGGAAATCATCAATATCGGCACAGGTGAAGACGTAACCATCAAAGAACTGGCTGAGGCCGTCGGGCGGGTGGTTGGTTTCGAAGGCCAAATCACTTGGGATGACAGCAAGCCGGACGGCACCCCTCGCAAACTTTTAGATGTGACTCGACTTAAGTCCCTGGGTTGGCAACCCCGCATCCCATTGGAAGAAGGCATCCGCAGTGCCTACCAGTGGTTTTTAGATCATCACCCAGCGGCTTGACGATCCTCATGGTGTTCTGAGATCACTTAGGAGGGCTGGCCAGGCGCTTTTTGAGCTCCGCCAGATCCTGTTCCATCCGGTTGATCAGATGTGCGGTTTCTTCGAAGGAGGCTGTCGGGAGGGCGTGTTCAGCATCCGATAATTCCTGCATGGTGCTGACGATGATGCCGATGAATAAGTTGAGGATCGTGAACGTGGCGATGATAATGAAGGGTACAAAAAACATCCATGCCCAACCATGCACTTCCATAACCGGTCGCACGATTCCCATCGACCAGCTTTCAAGGGTCATGATTTGAAAAAGCGAATACAGACTGGCTCCCAAACTTCCGAACCATTGAGGAAAGGCTTCCCCAAACAAGCGCGTGGCTAGCACCGCACCCACATAAAAGAAAATGGACATCACCAGCACCACACCCGACAAGCCGGGTATGGCGTGCAAGAAAGCAGCCACTACCTTCCGCAGAGATGGCACCACGGTCAACAATCGCAGGACGCGTAATACCCGTAAGGCCCGGAGCACGCTCCACGGGCCGGCGGCTGGAACCAAAGCAATGCCTACCACTAAAAAATCAAACACATTCCAGCCGTTACGCCAGAAATGCCACCGGTATGCGGTCAGCTTGGCCGCCAATTCCAAAACGAACACCGCCAAACACAGTTTGTCCACCATCTTCAAAAGACCGCCCGCCCGATCCATAAGCAGAGCACTGGTCTCCATTCCTAAAACCACCGCATTAACGAGAATCACCGCCACCACGAATTGCTGCACTCGGGGTGCCTCCACCGCCCTTGCCAGCCGGATACGCCATGCGGAAATGCCGGGTAGCACCAAAAGCCGTTGCAGATCTTCATCACTCATAAGATCGGATTGCTAACCTATTTTCGTCAACTTACAAGCTCGGTTATATTTAAGTGATGGCCACCCGCCCCCGACAAAATTACCCCTCCTAAATCTTTTTTTTATCGTGCCCTTGCGCCGCCAAACGCTAGAAAGGAAAGCTCATGAAGGCCGTCGTCACCGTAACCCCCAAAACCAGCGTGCTTGACCCCCAAGGTGAAGCCGTCCGTAAAGCGATTCATAATCTCGGTATGGAGTGCGTCTCCGCGGTCCGTATTGGTAAACACATTGAACTGGAAATCGAGGGTAATGATTTGGAGAAAACACGTTCCAAGTTAGAAAATATCGCACGTGATCTGCTCTCCAATCCGGTCATTGAAGATTACCGGATTGAGCTCACCCAGAACTGACCACCTCCCCCGAGCACGTCTGCGTTGCAAAACATGAAATTCGCCGTCATCCAATTTCCAGGATCCAATTGCGATCAAGATTGCTTGAGAGCGATCCGCGATGTAGTGGGCCAGCCGGTTCGTATGGTTTGGCATAAAGAATCTGAAATCCTGCCGGATGAAACCATCATAGTTCCCGGTGGATTCTCTTATGGCGACTATCTGCGCTGTGGAGCGATCGCCCGCTTTTCCCCGGTGATGGAAGCCGTCAAAAAAGCGGCCTCTGAAGGGCAAGCGGTCATTGGTATTTGTAATGGATTTCAAATTCTTTGCGAAGCCGGGCTGCTTCCAGGTGCTTTAGTGCGCAACCGTGACCTCCATTTTATCTGCAATACCGTTACTGTGAGAGTAGAAAATAGCCGCACCCGATGGACTTCCATGACCCGTGATGGAGATCTCCTGCGTATTCCCATCGCCCATGGTGAAGGTAACTATCGGGTGGATGAGGAAACACTCCATGCCATGGAAGCTCATGGACAGATTCTCTTCCGCTATGTGGATGAGGCGGGGAATCCCACCGAACGTTCCAATCCCAACGGGTCTCTATCCAACATTGCCGGGATCTGTAATCGTGCCGGTAACGTCTTTGGCATGATGCCCCACCCGGAACGCGCGGCAGAATCGCTTCTCGGTTCCGAAGACGGACTTAAACTTTTCCATAGCCTTATCAGTTCCTGAACCCCGCCGCACCATGTCCGATCCCGCCATCACTTCTGAACTAATCGCCAAGCATGGCATCACTACCGATGAATACCGCCTAATCCATGAAATCTTGGGGCGTGAGCCGAACTTCACCGAGCTGGGAATTTTCTCTGTCATGTGGAGTGAGCATTGCTCTTATAAAAATTCCAAACCGGAGCTAAAAAAATTTCCCACGACTGGAGAAAAAGTTCTCGTCCGTGCGGGCGAGGAGAATGCCGGGGTGCTCGACATCGGGGAGGGAATGGCGGTGTGTTTCAAAATCGAATCCCACAACCATCCCAGTGCCGTCGAACCGTTTCAAGGCGCCGCCACCGGAGTGGGAGGCATCTTGCGGGATATCTTCACCATGGGAGCCCGTCCGGTGGCCAACTTGAATTCATTGCGCTTCGGCCCCATAACGGGTGACACACCCGAGGCACGTCGCAATCGTGCTCTTCTCGCCGGAGTAGTGGAAGGCATTGCCCACTATGGCAACTGTATCGGTGTTCCCACCGTGGGAGGAGAGGTTGTTTTCGACCCCTGTTACAGCGGTAACCCGCTGGTCAATGCGTTTAATCTGGGAATTCTCCGGCACGATCAAATCCGCCGGGGTGCCGCTTCGGGTCTAGGCAACCCTGTTTTCTACGTGGGTGCCAAAACCGGACGCGACGGTCTGGCTGGAGCCGCCTTTGCCTCGCGCGACCTCACTGAAGAATCGAAAGAAGACCGTCCGGCTGTGCAGGTGGGCGACCCTTTCATGGAAAAACTCTTGATGGAAGCCTGTCTGGAACTTTTTGAACATCCAGACGCTGTAGTAGGTGTGCAGGATATGGGAGCTGCGGGATTGACCTGCTCTACCATTGAAACGGCCAGCAGAGGTGGTTCCGGAGTAGAGGTCGATCTCGATAAAGTCCCTCAGCGTGAAACCGGCATGACCCCCTATGAAATCATGCTTTCCGAGTCCCAAGAACGCATGCTGATTATTGTCAAAAAGGGACGCGAAAATGTGGTGCGTGACATCTTTGCAAAATGGGATCTCGATGCGGCAGAAATCGGATTCGTGACCGATACGGGCCGCACCGTCATCAAATGGCATGGAAACGTCGTGGCCGATGTGCCCTCTCGCAAGTTAGCCGATGACGCCCCCGTATATCAACGGGAAGCCCGTGAACCCGCCGGACTGAAGGAAAAACAGTCTTTTCATTTCACGGATCATTTCTCAGAAGCCCCTGATTTAACCACCTTAAAAACCCAGTGGTTAAAACTGCTCGGTGCCCCCTCACTGGCTTCCAAGGCATGGATTTATCGTCAGTATGATCACCAAGTAGGAAAAAATACCGTATTGGTTCCGGGGAGTGACGCCGCCGTCATACGTATCGAAGCCGCTCATGGGAAAGAGCGGTTCATCGCCATGGCCGCCGACTGTAACGGACGTTACTGCTCACTGGATCCACGTCGCGGAGCGATGATTGCGGTGGCGGAATCGGCCCGCAACTGCACCATGACCGGAGCCCTCCCTATCGGCTCTACTGATAATCTAAACTTTGGTAATCCCCATGACCCGGAAATTTTCTGGCAACTCCGCGAATGTGTGGAAGGTCTGGCCGAAGCCTGTCGGGTGTTCCAAACCCCCGTCACCGGCGGAAACGTCAGCCTCTATAATCAAAGCCCGTTGGGAGCCATCGACCCCACTCCGGTGATGGCCATGGTCGGCCTGATCGAAAAACGCGAACACATTACCCGTTCTGCTTTTCAGCAGCCGGGTGATGATATTCTCTTAGTCGGTGGTGCCGGTTCAGAAATGGGTGCTTCCGCCTACCTCTACGAGATCCATGGCATCAAAAAAGGACGTCCCCCTGAAATGGATCTTCAACGTGAAAAAAACTTCCAGGACGCGGTGCGCTCGGCCATTCACTCTGGAGGCATTCAAAGTGCACACGATCTCAGTGACGGCGGATTGGCTGTGGCGTTAGCTGAATGCTGTCTGCCCTCGGGGTTTGGAGCGGAGTTGGACATGTCCGCTTTCCCATTGCGACCGGATCTACTCCTCTTTAATGAAACCCAAGGCCGCGCATTGCTATCGTGTAACTCTGCGCGCACCGCAGAAATCCAAGCCGGACTATCCCGTGCCGGCGTGGAAGTTCATCGCATAGGCTCTGTTACCGATAGGGGGAAGATCCAACTCACCCTTCAACATGGAAAGATAGACCTTTCTGTTGCTGAGTGCGAACGTCGTTACGAAGAGGCGATTCCCTCCTTGATGAAATAATCCTCCCTCATGAGCGATCCCATCAAACACGAGTGCGGCGTGGCCTTAGTCCGCCTCCTTAAGCCCTTGTCGTATTATTATGAAAAATACGACAGTCCGCTCTGGGGTTTCTTCAAGCTTTACCTCCTGATGGAGAAACAGCACAACCGCGGTCAGGATGGAGCGGGCATTGCCGGGATCAAACTCGATGTCCCCCCCGGCCTTCCTTACATTTTCAGAGAGCGCAATATGAAGCGCAACCCGCTCGACCGCATCTTCGGAGAGCTTTTTAAGGACTACAATAAGAAGGTTTCCAAAGGCATCATCCACCCTGAGTTCGTCCCCACCGTTAAAGATAACTTTGATTTCGCTGCTGAAATCCTTTTAGGCCATCTGCGTTACGGAACCTCTGGAGGTTACAACATCAGTTGCTGCCATCCCTACTTCCGCCGCAGTAATTGGCCCACCAAGAACCTGCTGCTAGCTGGCAATTTTAACATCACCAACAATGCCGACCTCAATCAGGATTTGATCGACCACGGTCAGCATCCGATTTTTGACACCGATACCCAAACCTTGCTCGAAGGATTGGGTTTTCATCTGGATCAGGAACATGAGCGGCTTTATCGGGAAATGAAGAATACTCATGTCACTGGAGTGGAAATCGCCCATGAAATCAGCGAAAAACTCGACTTGGTTCAAATCATCCGCAATGCCTCGGTGGAATGGGACGGTGGATATGCCATCGCCGGAGCCGTCGGCAATGGCGACGCCTTCGCCTTCCGTGATCCCCTGGCCATCCGTCCATTCCACTATTTTATAAACGACGAAGTGATCGCCTTCGCCAGCGAGCGGGCACCGCTTCAAACCGTTTTCGATCTTCAGGGTGGCCAAGTGCATGAAGTCGAGCCGGGCACGGTCATGGTCATCAAAAAGAGCGGAAGGATTATCCATGAGGTCTTCCGGCCTGCCGCCCCGCGCCGATCCTGTTCATTTGAACGCATCTATTTCTCCCGCGCCAACGATCTGGATATTTACCGCGAACGCAAAAAACTCGGTGGCCTGCTTTTATCCCAGATTATGGAAGTGGTGGATCACGATCTCGATCATACTGTCTTCAGCTTTATTCCCAATACCGCCGAAACGGCCTATTTTGGTTTACTGGAAGCACTACGCCTGAACCGACGCCGCCAAGTTCACGATACCATTCGTGCCGCGCGGGATGCAGGAGAGCTCACCGATGAACTACTCGACAGTCTCATCCTGCGCGGCTGGCCACGTGCCGAAAAGGTGGCCCATAAAGACATTAAACTGCGCACGTTCATCAGTCAGGAAAGCGACCGCAATCAGATGGCCTCTCACGTCTATGACATCACCTACGGAGTTATCACACCCGAAGACCATTTGGTTTGTGTGGACGACTCCATCGTGCGAGGCACCACCCTGAAGAAATCGGTTATCAATATCCTCTCCCGCCTCAACCCCAAATCCATCATCATTGCCTCCACCGCTCCGCAGATCCGCTACCCGGATTGTTATGGCATCGACATGTCCCAGTTAGGGAAATTCATCGCCTTCCAGGCAGCCATCGATTTAATCAAAGAACGCGGTCAGGAGGATCTGGTGCGGGAGGTCTATCAACTCTGCGTTCAGCAGGATAAAAAACCGGATCATGAACTCAAAAATTACGTCCACCAGATTTATGATCGCTTCACTCCCGAGGAGCTTTCAGTTCGTATTTCCAAATTGGTCACGCCGGAAATCCGCACCTGGCAAGGCACCGTGCGCATCATTTATCAAACCATCGAAGGTCTCCACCAAGCGCTGCCCGAGCACAGTGGCGACTGGTATTTCACTGGAATCTATCCTACCCCGGGAGGTTACCGGGTTCTTAATCAGGCCTTCATGAATTTTTTTGAAAACTCCGATCTGCGCAGCTATTAAGAACATCAATATAGACCAACCTCGTTATGAATACATCCTTAACCTCCAGCCTCATCGTGCCTTTGGAAAAGGCATGGGCCCATACCGGAAATTTTCTCTTCAAACCTTTCGATCTTAAAATTTGGCTGGCGGTCGGGTTCACGTGTTTTCTTTCTCAACTCAGCGGATACAGCTCCAGTTTCAACGGTAATTTTTCGCCCGGTGAAGGTTCCACGAATGCCTCCTTTTCTGATGCGTTTGCAGCCATCAAAGAACAACTCGGAGAGTGGACCACCCCGCTGCTGGTGGCGGGCGGTTTACTGTTCGTTATTGTAATACTCTTCGTGATCGCATTGGCGGTGGTCATGATGTGGCTCTCGTGTCGTGGCACCTTTATGTTTATGGACAATGTGGCACGCAGTAGCGCTGAAATCGTTCGTCCCTGGAAAGAGTATGCCCCACAGGCATGGCAGTTGTTTTGGGTGTGGTTGGCCTTGATAGGGTCGATCTTTGTCCTCGCCATCGGGGTTGGAATCGGTGTGGCCATGATGGGGGTTGGAACAAGTTGGAATCCCTTTGTAAATAACATCTCCATGATCTGGGTGTTGATCTTTGTCATTCTGATACTGGTCGTGTTGATAGGAGTAGTAAGTTATGGTTTTCATGCTCTGGTCATTCCTCGGATGTATATTAAACGATGCGGTGTGCTGCCTGCGGTGGTGGACTCGTGGAATCTCTTTTTGGAACACCCGTGGGAATGCATCGGGTTTCTTTTGTTAAACACCATCATGGGTATAGCCTGGTTGATGCTTTTTTTAGTCAGTTGTTTACTGACCTGCTGTATAGCCGTTCTTCCCTACATCCACCATGTGGTGTTCCTTCCGACTTATTTTTTCTTTAAGAGCTATAACCTGCATTTCCTGGCCCAGTTTGGTGACGACTGGAATGCGTTTCCCGCTCAACGCCCGGCCTTGCCCGCGGCATAAGGATGGAGGATGGTAGACCGCATGGAGGGATTGGTATTGGTGCTGGAATGTTCTACCGCCCGTGCATCGTGGGCGGTCTATGATTACAACTACGATAATGATCGCAATAGCGCCACGCTAGTTTCCAGCGCGGAACTAGAAGAGACCGATGGAAGAATATCAACCTCCCTGCATCAATCGCTTCGCAACGGAGCTGTGAACTGGAAAACGGTTCGTCAGATTCTGGTCGGAGTCGGCCCGGGATCCTTTGCAGGGATCCGTACCGCCTTGGCCACCGCTCAAGGAATAGGCCGCGCCTGCAGTGCCGTGCTCTTGCCGGTGCGCAGTGCTGATGCAGTAGGTGTGTCTCATCCGAAGGTTTCCTACCTGGGAGTGTTTACCGAGGCACGTCGTGATTCATTTTTTTTCACCGCCTACCAAAGCGGCCAGCGGGTGCGGGAAAGTGTGGTTGCACCCAAGTCGGAACTGGGGACGTATTTAAGCAAATGTAGCTTGGCGGTTTCCACTGACGGATTAGAAGGTGTTCCTGAAAGGGTTATCCCACGGGCTAAGGATCTTTATGCCTCCTGGCTTGCTCATGGCATGGAAGAGGGACTAAAGCTTGAACCGGTTTATCTACATCCGGCGGTTCTATGATGCCTGGAGCGGGCAACAAGGATTTGATTTTCCGCGCCTGACCTTTATAAAGATCTTCCCCTAGGGGCTATAGCTCAGTTGGTAGAGCGGTTCGTTCGCAATGAACAGGTCAGGGGTCCGAATCCCCTTGGCTCCACCATGAAAAACCATCGCACCCCCGCGGGCCCAAGGCTTACGGGGGTGCGATGGTTTTATTGCGAATATTCGAATTACTGATTGCACCAATCGTACAAAACGTACAATCGCCAAAGTGCCCCCCCCCGGTTACTGGTCACAACCAGGGCTCCCCATTCCAAACTTCCAGTAGACCAGGAGATCTTCTATGACGACGACCATTACCACCAGCGCAGCTCGCGCCCACTTTTCAAACCTACTGACAAATGTAGGTGTGCGAGGTGATCGTGTCGTACTAGAACGACATGGTAAAAGTCTCGTGGCCGTGGTGCCGGTCGCAGATTTGGAATTATTGGAGCGTCTTGAAGATACAATGGACCTCAGAGCCGCTAAGAAAGCAAAGCGAGGCGGTCGCGTTTCTTTGGCCGACCTCAAGGCCGACCTCGGACTGTGATTCTCAATGGCCCCCTATTCAATTGTCTTCACCAACAACGCATCTCGAGAAATAAAACGTCTTGACCATAGCGACCCGAATTGTTCGTGCGATTGAAGCGTTGGCAACCAATCCGCGTCCGTCTGGTTGCAAAAAACTTGTGGGTTCACAATCCACGTACCGCGTTCGCATCGGCGTTTACCGAGTGGTCTATGAAATTGAGAACGAGCAGCTCACGGTGTTAATCGTGCGTGTGCGACATCGACGAGACGCATA
>JBHJOR010000012.1:0-18484 GCA_050329585.1 Methylacidiphilales bacterium
AATAGAGCAGGAAGGCAAAAAAGAGCATGAACTGGATGACAAACTGGATCAGCGTAGAGATAACAACGGAGACGGGCGTGACCAGCCGTGGAAAATAGACTTTTCCGAAGAGATGGGCGTTGGCAATGAACGTATCGGAGGTTTTAGTCAGACAGGCCGCGAAATAATTCCACGGCGTGGTGCCCGCGAGGTAGAAGAGCATAGCGGGCGCCCCCTGGGTGGAGATGTCGGCCAACCGATGGAATATGACCGTAAAGACCAATGAGGTCAGTAGTGGCTGAATAAAAAACCACACCGGCCCGAGCACGGTTTGTTTGTACACCGCCACAAAATCCCGTCGCACGAACATGTAAATCAGGTCGCGATAACGCCACAAGTCGGCAAGGTGCAGGTGGAACCAACCCTCGTGCGGCTTGATGACCAGATCCCACTTTGGTGCTGCGGGAGTGGTGCTCATAGGTTGCTGAGCACGTTTTTCATTCTTTAGTTTCGGCTTGGGTGGCGCGCTCCGCGCGTTGTTCATAGTGTTCGGCGCGGGTGCCACCGTGAGGCCCATGCAACAGTTCACGAACCTCTTCACGACGGTCGATGGATGCCGAGAGTTGAGGTTCGATTTTTTTCATGGCGCGATTCAACGCTGCATAAAACTCCCGAAACGCCTCATCCAACTTGGCGCGGGCAGCAATAACTTCAGGATCTAAGTTGGCTTTAAGCCGCAATGGTTTAAGTTCCTTTTCCAAAGCTTCCAATTCAGCCTTCAGTGCGCTACGATCCTTTTTTTCAGTCTGTGGCTGTGCGTTGATTACTGTGGCGCTCGCGACAATCGTGATGATGATGAGTTGGATGTGCCTTTTAATCATAGTAGTGAGTTTAGGGTATTTTAATCAGTTGAGTTCTGGAAGATCCCAGAGGGTTTTTACACCGGGATAGCGAGGGATAAAGGAATCAAGGGTGATGATGGTCAAATCTTCCATCAAAGATTGTGCCACCATGATACGATCAAATGGATCACTATGAATTTCCGGTAAATCCCGCAGCTTTTCAAGATGGTTCCATCCGATGTCTAAATTCTCGGCAATCCCGTTACGGATCCAATCGTGGTATAGTCCCTCGACTCCTTCTGGCACGACCAACTTACCTTTGCGCTCTTTGATGATCAGCTCCCACCACGTGGCCATGCTAATATAAACGGAATAATCCGTCGAAGTAACTCGGGTTCTTAACCCGACCGGTATTTTATGTTCATCCGTTTTAAACCAAACGAGGAAGTGCGAATCTAATAAAACAGTTCTCACATGTATTCCTTGAAGTCCTCAAGGGGCTCATCAAAATCAGGTGCCATATAATACGGACCCAGGTGTTTTCCATAACCCGCTTTTAGAACAGGACGTTCTTTTTTTTCGAACGGCCTGATTTCGGCCACTTTTTTCCCGCGTTTGGTTATGTGGTAGATCACTCCAGTGCTCTCCACTTCAGAAATCATCTCTGATAAGTGCGTTTTGGCTTCAAAAATACCCGCCTCTTTGATTTTCATAATCTAACTAGACAGCTAACTAGTTCAATAGTCAAAGATAAAGTGATTTAAACCGATTTTTTGTGTATAAGGCAAATGAGTATGTTGGTAAAATGCAACCCTATTATTCACACTTCGTGCCGGTCACTTCGGGGTAGAATTAAACCGAAGCTACTGATTCGTAGTAATTTATAAATACTAAGCGGCGATCGCCACCCCATCCGCCGCCAGTTCGACTTCTACACTCTGCTGTAAAATATCAATAGACACGATGAGGCGTGACCGCCCTGCGCGGCGACGCACAATACCCTCAATCCCCTTGAACCGACCACTTGAAATCCTGATACGGCTACCTATTTCGATAAAGGGACATAAATTAGCCTCTTTTGCCGAATCGAGCACCTGTCTAAGGGCTTCCAATTGGCTGTGAAATCGCTCTTGATCCGAAATCCAGATAATTGAAGCCAAGGGTGCGTTTTGAAAGAGTGTGATGCGGTCTCTCTCGCAAAACCGAGCAAAGAGATAACCCGGAAATAGCGGAATCTGAAAGGTCACCGACTTTCCCGGGTAGTGCCTTCGACTGGGGCGACATGGCAGATAAACCGAATCCACCTTACCGTTTAAAGCGGTGTCGATTTTTTTTTCACACCGCGGACGACTGTGAAGCACCCACCAACGAAGCTCATCGATATCAAGTTCTCGCTGCAAAGTGGAGGGCGCAATCATTTCAAGACTCCCTCGATTAACGGAAGCAATTTACCAAATCTCCGGTGAATTTTGCGCAGCTTACTGATACGCTTCCGGAAGTGGGCCGCTTCTTCATCTTGCGAGGGTACTCCTTCCAAGATGAGTTCCATTTCATCAAACTGCCGTCCGCTCGATTCAATGCGAGGCTTGAGTAAATTCCCCAGAAAGGTGGTGGCCAGCATGGCTAGATTTTCTTCCACCTCATAATAATCCTTACGATCACCTTTGACCCAAACTCGTTTGACCGCTCCCCATTCAGCTAATTGCCGGACACTCATACTGGCATTGCCTTTACTGATTTCCAGTTGATCCATTAAGTCTTGGAGACCCAACGGACGCACGCTCAAGTAGAGGGCCGAAAAAACCTGACCGAGAGAGCGGGGCAAACCAAGCCGCTGAGCTGAACGGCCGCCCAAATCCACAAATTGATCCCATACCTTTTGTGTCGTATCGTTCAATATGTATTGAATCTACAAGTTATAGTTGGCTCGACAAGTCTAAAGCAGGGCTCTTCGGAATAAGAGTCAGTTGGGGCCCACGGCTCGGCTGCCATGGGTTCAGTCGGTATTCGCCTTTGCTGAGGGATTCTCCATACGCCGCTAACATGCGGCGAAGAGAGGTCAAGTTCAGGCCCAGATGAGTTTCTCCGTAAGGTTCCACGTTATGCTGAGCCAATCGAAGCAGGCGCCCCGCAGGATGAAGGCGTGCCCCGTGCACCCGGTGATCCGGATTTTCACGTTGCAATTTCATGTGAACAAAAGCTCCTGCGGTTTGAATCAACCCTTTAAAATAGGAATGGTCGTAATGATCTTTCCCCTGGCTCAACCATAATTCTTCCAAGACATCATGCGCCTCGTAATAACGCTCGGCGTTAAAGCAGCGGAAGAACCCCTCATAGTGAGGTGCCCATCCGGACTCCCCGCAGCCTTGAAGGTGCTCCGCAATACGCGGAGATTTTCCCGAGGTAAACCGTATAGACGATGAAGTCGACACGATTTCAACTTGTGCATTGTCCGGTAATTCGCAACATGAATCCAACTCACCCATTTGTCATCCCGCCCTAATGAAACTTACCAAATACCTCAGCCTGTCCGCCTACCGCATTCCTATCAACTCCACGGTGCTGCATAAAACTGCGGAAGAATTGCTTGCTCAGTCAAACCGCAAAGAATCCATGCTCGAATTCCTCGGGTGGGAAGAGTTGCCTTATGAGCTCGCCCAAGGCTTTGAACCCCAAAAAAACAGCCGCGAACTCCTCCGGCTCATCAAAGAATCTCAAAAGCGAAAAGTCATTAAGTCCAAGCGCCTTCAATCCGGCTACATGGATCTGGTCTCACCTCGAAAGGGAATCAAGGGCTGGTTGCAAAAAAAGTTCCGTGATGAAAAAGAAAATGCTCTGCCGCTGGGTTACGACATTTTTATTTGGCTTCGCCAATCGCCCCGGCTGGCTCTCTTGAAGGCACTTCATGACAGCTTGCTCGTCTTCTGCTCCTCCGCCGAGCCACGCAAGGTCGAGCTCAATGAGGTCACAGAATACCAGAACAGTTTTTGCCCCATTGTCTCCCGACTCCACCTCGAAAAGGCGATGGAAGTTCAAAAGGCGCTTTCCTGCCCGCTGAAGTCGGTAGCCCCGGATTTCCTCATCCAATCCTGCTCCGGATATGTGGTCAAATACGATACCCAAAAAGGCATTGCCTATTATTTTGGTGAACCCTATTGAGATCTCAATTCAGATTTCTAATAAGAGACCCCGTGTTAAATATTTTTTGGAATTAACCCGCGACCGCGCCATAGTGTGATTATGAGTATTGAAGCACGGAAACAAGCGGCGGAAAAAATTCTCGCCCAACCTGCCGCCTACAAGATCTGTGAATGCTGCGGATCCATCGTCACCCGCAAAGTGCTGGTTTGTCCGAATTGCAATGCCTACCGTTTCGACAACGCCAAAGAAACGGTTGTTTATCAAGCCACCATTCTGGCCAGTCGTGAACCGTTTTCCATTGAGGCTTCCGACTACGAATAGCCGGTTGGTTCGGCCTGCCACGCACACTGAGCACACGCATAAAAAGTATGATCAACCTGACTCTTGGACACAGTCCTGATCCTGATGACGCCTTCATGTTCTATGCCTTGGCGGAGCATCGCATCGAAACCGGGCCCTACCGCTTCCAACACATTCTACAGGATATCCAGACCCTCAATGAACGCGCTCATCGGGAGGAGCTTGATATCACCGCTGTTTCGATCCATGCCTTTGCCCACCTCACCGACCGTTATGCGCTGCTGGCCAGTGGGGCCAGTATGGGTGACAACTACGGCCCCATGCTGGTAGGTTCGCGAGCCTACACGCAGGAGGAACTTTGTCAGGTTCGTATCGCCATCCCCGGAAAACTCACCAGTGCCTTCCTGGCCCTGCAGCTCTTTTTGGAACGAAACGCAGAAAACCTCCAGCTGGTGGTGGTTCCCTTCGATGAAATCTTCTCCGCCCTCGAACGCGGAGAGGCCGATGTCGGGCTTCTGATTCACGAAGGTCAGCTCACGTGGCACCAGCACGGTCTGGTGCTCTCTCGCGATCTCGGTCAGTGGTGGTTTGAAGAAACCGGGGGACTGCCGTTACCCTTGGGAGGAAATGTGATCCGAAAATCGTTCTCCCCATCAATGAAACATGAAATAGCCGACTTACTCAAAGCCAGTATCCAATACGGACTCGATCATCGGCGCGATGCCGTGCTGCACTCATTGCCATTGGGTCGAGGGCTCGATGAAGCCGCTGCGGATCGATTTATAGGTATGTATGTCAACGATCTCACCGTGGATTACGGAGAGCGCGGACGCCGTGCCGTTCGTGAGTTTCTGCACCGAGGACATCTTGCCGGTCTCATTCCTCCAGTGGAACTCGAATTTGTAGGCTGACTTTCGCATTGCCTTTCCTACCTCTGCATCATGTTCCGCTTATGGTTCATCCTTGTTCTGTTGCTTCTGCCGGCTTTAAACCTCAAGTCGACACCGCTACCGGTAGAAGTGTTGGAGAGGGAAATATTTCAACAGGTCAATCAAGAGCGTGCCAAGGCTCAACGATACGCCCTGCATTGGAGTCCGGATCTGCACCGCGTGGCCATCGAGTGGGCCGACCATCTTGCCCGGCTTGGGAGACTTGAACACCGGCGGAATCTTTCCACCTTGCAAAAAAAACACGGCTGGCACTACCTCAACGAAAATCTCTACGCGTTCAGTGCCACCCCCACCGCCGCCCGTGTGGTGAAGGCGTGGATGAACAGCCCCGGCCACCGGAAAAACCTGTTGGCTCCTCAAGCCACCCAAAGTGCCGTCGCTCTACGATTCACTTCACAAGGAGAAGCCCGCGTCGTCTTCCATGCCGCGTCAGGCTCGTTCCCTCCTCCTCCCCCTCGCCCCCAGCCCTATCCGTGATCCCCCGGTCGCAAGGGTCGCACCAGATAACCTGAAAGCGGCCTCTGGGCTTTGAACAAATCTCCGCCACCTTCCGGCTCCGCTTCATAGCTGCCTCGCAACATTTCCATCTTAGCATCCAAATTATCAATATAGTGCAGCATCCAAGCCTCCGGAGTGCGCGGGGTCACCGGTGATCCAAAATCCAACTGCCCGTGGTGCGATACAATCATATGCAGCACATGCTCGCGCAGCGCGTCCGAAGGAGGGTCGGTGGATTCAAAAACCGCAGGATGCGAATCACGTAAACGATTCCAAAAGCGATTCACCACCTCCACCCCAATCGTGATGTGCCCCAACATTTCCCCCAAACGGCATGGCTCGGAGACAAATCCCCGCGCCGGATAATCATTCTCCCAGCATTTTCCCAAATCGTGGAACAGCACCCCGCAAAAAAGTAAATCCGGCCACACCTCGGGATACTGAGGAGCCAGTGCCACCGCTGAACGCATCATTTGCGCGGTATGTTCTAACAAGCCTCCGCGGCGTGCATGGTGGAAGGAGCGTGCGGCAGCAGCCCGTTTCCAGCGATCCTCATGCTCTGTTAGGCACGAAGTCGTCAGCAGACGTAAGCGCTCCTCTTTCATATTATGTGCCACGGAGCATAAAAACTCCCAATCCGCATCCAATTTAGCGGCACGCTCCGGACTTCCTTGCATCATCGCTTCCACCGCATCTTCTGGCAGGTAGGAGAGGGAGGGTCGATTGACATTGACGCCAAACTCATTGGCAAAAAACTCACCCTCCATCATACAAAAACATCCAGGGTAGGCGGACTCACAAAAGGCAAAGGCCGCGGTATCCGACCAAATTTTCAAGCGCTGACGATCCACCCCATCGGCCAGCTCGATTTCATAATAGGGTTTACCGTTCTTCGTCTGGCAGGACTGAATGACAGTAAGTTGGGCATGGAGGGAAAGGGGGAGCACCTCAGCTCCCAACCCCCGCAAATCGGATAAAGGCATCATGTAACCTACAATTCCACCTGAATGACATCAAGACTCGAGCTATGCCATCTTCCAATATAAGGTGAAGACCTTATTTACGATAAAAGCCAACTTTTCTTGCCTTTCATGAAGGATCTCATTACAATCAAAACAGCTCTGCGGTTTTCGTGATCTCAATTCCGGGATCTTAATCCAGCCAAGTCAATCAGCCATGAGCCATCAACACAGCACCTACGACGGGGACGCTGTGATTATTGAGCCTGATGCATCGAGCACCCTGCGTGACGCACTCCCAATTATTGTCTGGACCGCGAAGCCCGATGGGGAAGTTGATTACGCCAACCAAAGGCTATTAGACTACACCGGAGTCTCTCCCGACGCCTCCCCCGGCTCGCGTTGGCAACCTTATGTCCACCCCGATGACTTGGAAGGCTGTCTGAAGGAATGGGAAGCCTGCGTGCGGCAGCAGCGACCGTTCTACATGGAATACCGCCTCCGTAGAAGCGATGGCGTCCACAGGTGGTTTCGCGTGGAGGCCATCCCCATACGTAATAAGGAGGGAGAAATCGGGTCATGGATGGGCTACGGCATGGATATTAATGATTTCAAGCTGTTCGAGCAGGACGCGCTCGAATCCCGTAACTTGCTGCAACGGACGGTGGAAAACATGCCTATAGGACTCGTCACGTTGCAAGCAGATGGCCTCGCCGTGGCCGCCAACTCCCGGGCACTTGAATTACTCGGCTTGGAGCAGAACAGCCTGCCCGGCGTCCGCCTTTCCGCCCGGCTTCCCGAACTAGCCTCGATTCTCCCCGACTCGTCAGGGTTCCCCGCCGCAGAACCCACCGCAGCGGTTCATGTGGTTTTTGTGGCCACATTAAATAAAACTCTGGAAGTAAACGTGTTTCGCGTCGGCGAAAATCACGGCGTATTTTTACGTGATGTCAGCCATGCGCAGGCACGCAAAGAGCAGCTCGATCTCCAAGATGCAGCTCTCACGGCGGCGGCCGACAATATTGCCATCACCGATCGCAATGCCCACATCCTCTGGGTCAACCCGTCTTTCGTTCGCAGTTACGGCTACACGCTGGAAGAAACGATCGGACGCCGTCCCCAAGATTTGTACAAATCCGGCCTACACGACAAGACCTTATATCGTCAAATGTGGAACACCATTCTAGCCGGGAGAACGTGGAAAGGTGAGATCACCAACCGGCGCAAGGATGGTTCTCTCATCACAGAGGAAATGACCATCACTCCGGTTCGTCGCGGAGGGGGAGAGATCACTCATTTTATCAGTATCAAACAGGACATCGGCCCTCGCATTCACGAGGCGGAAGAACTTAAGCGCGCCCACGAGATGATGGCCGAAAGCGAGAACCGGTTCCGTTTGCTTTCCAATGCCACCAATGACGTTCTATGGGACTGGAACCTTGAAAATGATACGGCGTGGTGGAATGAAGGCGTCAAACGTATGTTCGGTTTGGGGCCCGAAGAGATGGGCACCACCAGCGACGGCTGGAAAGAACGTATCCACCCCGAGGATAGAACGCGAGTCGTTACAGATATTCATGCCGCCATCCAGCACGGCAGGGAAGAATGGGGCAATGAATACCGCTTTCTGTGTAAAGACGGCACTTACTCCTACGTCATGGATCGAGGTCATATCTTACGCGACAAAAGCGGGCGGGCCGTCCGCATGTTCGGCGGAATGACCGACCTGACCGAACGTAAAAACGACGAGGAAAAACTACGCGAACAGGCTGAACTGCTCGACAAAGCCAGTGACGCCATCATGGTTCGCGATCTCGACCATCGCATCGTTTATTGTAACCGAAGCGCCGAGAAACTTTACGGCTGGGCACCGGGTGAGGCCAAGGGGAGGCTTCTGGAGGACATGATGATTTTTGATCCGGAAATCCTGCAGACAGCAGGCAAAGCGGTGGTGGAAAACGGGGAATGGCGTGGAGAAGTGAACATCACCACCCTAACGGGTGAAAAACTCATTGTGGATGCCGGATGGACTCTGGTCCGTAACGCTGAAGGCAAACCCCGTTCCATTCTTTCCATCGTCACCGATATCACCCAACGCCGAAAAATCGAGCACCATTACCTACGGGCCCAGCGTATGGAAAGTATCGGCACCATGGCGGGCGGTATCGCTCATGATCTAAACAACGCTTTGGCTCCGATCCTCATGTCGATAGAAATCTTAAAAATGAACGAGATGGATTCGGAGCGGCTGGAGTTGCTGGCGATGATCGAAAAAAGTGCCTTGCACGGCTCTGATCTGGTTCGACATATCCTCACGTTCACGCGCGGTTCAGAAGCCGAGCGCCATCCGGTCAATCTTCTACATGTCGCCCGGGACACCCGCCCCATCATTAACGACACCTTTCCCAAGAATATCACCTTCCATCTCAATCTGCCGGAGGAACTCTGGCAGGTAAACGCTAACGCCACTCAAATCAGCCAGGTTCTCATGAATCTATGCGTCAACGCACGCGATGCCATGCCCGATGGGGGAACGCTGACCGTAACGCTTTCCAATGTGGTGCTGGATGATATTTACTCGCGCATGAATCCCTCCTCACGGCCCGGGCCTCACGTGCTGATTCAGGTCGAGGATACCGGTATTGGCATATCCAAAGCGATCCAGGACAAAATTTTTGATCCCTTCTTTACCACCAAGGAAGTAGGCCGCGGCACCGGCCTCGGTTTGGCCACCGTGCTCGGCATCGTTCAATATCACGATGGCTTTATCAACCTCTACAGCGAGGAGGGCCACGGCACCACGTTCAAAATATACATTCCCGCGGTGGCTGACAACGAGTCCGTCGAACAAACCGCCGCCAACGCCACCGGTCTGCCTCGTGGCAATGGGGAAACCATCCTTTTAGTGGACGACGACCCGGCAGTGCGCGTGGTGGCCAAGAAAACGCTGGAACGTTTCGGCTACCGCGTGATGTTGGCCGCTCACGGTGCAGAAGCTGTGGCGCTCTATGCGCAAAATTCAAAGGACATCCATTTGGTTTTGACCGATATGTCGATGCCGATTATGGATGGACCGGCGTTGATCGTCGCCCTGCGTTCCATTAATTCTGATATTCTGGTGGTGGGCTCCAGCGGTCACCTCAGCAGCCAGGGTTTCGCCAAAGCCATTTACGCCAAAGTCGAGGAATTCATCGCCAAACCCTTCACGGCTGAAAGCTTGCTCACCGTCCTCCGCAGAGTGCTGGATCATCATAAACCCGCCGTTTAAGTTTCCTCACTGAGGATCAAGCCGGAATCTCATGGGCTTTTTCCGTCCTCCGCAAATCTGAAGCGCTAAAGTGCGTAAAGTCGCAGCGGTTCTTTTTTCCCTTTAACCGCCATGGGAGGAAGTTCCTCACCGGTGAACGCTCCACGCACCTCGTCATACACCTCACCTGAAACCAGTAGCTCGCGATCGAGCACTTTGCAGAGACCTTCAATTCGGGAGGCGGTATTAACGGGATCCCCGATGACCGTGTATTCCATTTGTAACGGTTCCCCAATGTTACCCGCCAGCACCGTGCCGGTGTGCAATCCGATACCAATGCACACCGGTCGCAGTCCACGCGATTCCCAGCGTGAATTGACCTCGGACAAACGGCTGAGCATGGACTTGGCCGCCCGCACTGCGTTAAGAGAATCGCCTCCCGGCACAGGATCTGCCCGGGGGGCTCCAAAAATGGCCATCACGGCATCACCTATAAATTTATCGAGCGTGCCCCCGTGCTCAAAAACCGCCCGGGTCATCTCCCCGCGGAAATCAGTCAACCAAGCCACCACCGTGGCTTCATCCACGTTTTCGCAGAAATCGGTGAATCCACGGATATCGAGGAACAACACCGTCACCTTTTGCCGCCGCGCACTTTGGGCTTCTTCCGGGTGACGGGTGATCTCCTCCACCACTGAAGGGGAAAAATAACGACTCAACACCGTCCGCTGCGCTTCGGCTTCCCCGATGCGGGCAATCATCCGCAACGACTGCCGGATGGAAAAGACAGTGGCCAACGCCAGACCCAGAAACACCACCGGACGGTTGAACAGCACGTCAGAGACGACCACTCCTTCACCCATCACATAGTCCCGCCAATTGTCGGTTTCCATAAAACCGGACGACCATGTCCAGATGATCATTCCCCCGTAAGAGCAAAGCACTAAACCTAACGAAACCGCCACCAATTTCATGCGGTATTGCAGGATAGGAGCGATGATCACCAGCGTGAAAAAATAGAGTGTGGGGTTCTTCAAAGCAAAGGCCGGCGCGTCGGGTGATTTGTAGGTGGTCCAGAACGCGATGATGACCGTGATCACCATCACATCACCCATCACCACCAGATATCTGAAAAATCCCCGAGCCCTGGGCCCTCCGCGGCTTAAAACCAGCGTGTGGGCCAGAGTGATCCCGAAATAAAACACAAAAGCGGAGAGGTTGACCGCGATACCTCCGGGCACGCCGGCTTGAATCACGATCAAAAGGGTCGGCCCAAGCGCCAAGGCACCAAAAACAAAACGAATACGATTGGTGATCACCTCACCATGCCGCTCCTCCTCCTGCAAAATAGCCTGGGCGGTGCGGCTTAAAGCCACCATACCGGAAAGATTCCGCCAAAAATGGCTCATACACATGCAATCATGGGCACTAATTTCCACCAAGCAATCGTTTTCAGGGCCATGCTCCTGTGCAAGAACTACCATTTCTTGAGGTCGTGGTGCCGGGCACAGCAAAGCCCTCCTTCCAGATTGCTCTGGCATACCATCTGGAATAAGATTCACCTATGCCTCCGCAACGTCAGTTAAGATCGCCCGATCAAGTTGGCCAATGGATCAAGGATTGCGCGGAATCCCTGCAAAGCCCATGCAGGATGACATTGATCGGTTCAGGTGGCATCTTGGCGCACGCCTACTTTCGTGGAATCACGGCACCCTTCCTTGAGAACTCCATGGATGTTGATCCCATTGTGGATGGCGATGAATTGGCCTGGCTGTGTTATGACGCTTGCATCGGCAGTGATTTTGAGAAACAACATGGATGGCATGTCAATATCATGCCCCACGTTGCACTTGAGGCCTTTCCAGCAGACTGGGCCAGCAGAGCATTCAAGCAAACCATGGGTCACTTAGAATTGGTTTTGCCGTCGGTCGAAGATCTTCTTGTCCCCAAGCTCAAACGAGGTGAGTGCCGTGACATGCTGCATAAACAGTATGCCTTAGAACAAGGTCTATTAAAGGTTGACCCAAACATCGGAATGCAGCGATGAATCTGACCTTCAATTTGCACGATTACCAACGCCTGGAGATGGCGCGTCTATTCTGGAACGGAAGAGCGCGACAAGCACTTCTCGATACGTGGTTGGATCCACGTCATCCCGGTCGGGAACGCTTTCTAGTCCAGCGGGATCTCATTATCGGACTGCTTGAAGCAGACGATCCTCAGGCATTTGCTGAAACGTTGCGCGATCAAGGTCACAGCTTGCGCACCTTAATCCGGGATATTCCGGTCATCTTTCCGGATTGGTTTCGGGAGGCTCGCATCCGCCATGGGCTATCCCGACTACCCGTTTCCCCCTCCCCGAGGTATCAAGCGGTCTAGTCAACCCGCTACGCATCAGAGAAGTGAGACATGACATAGTGGCGGGCGAGTTGGAGGTTGCTGCGGATGAGTTCGGGGGATTGGCACGTTTTACCGACCAACATCGAGCCCTGCCACAGGCTGTTCAGAAACCACGCGACCCGCTCGGGATCGAAGCGTCTGGATGGCGGATAGTGTTTCCGGGCTGCCTCCAGTAAGCGGAGCACGTGTTGCGTCCAGACCTTGAATTCCTGTTCGCAGAGTTGACGGATCTTCTCATGAGTGAGAGCCATTTCCTGCGCCATCATACCCCATGCACATATACACGGCTGCCCCGGATATTCCGTAGAGCGGGTCATGACGCTGAACAACTCATCAAGTTGCTGAAGCGGGTCGGCACCCGAATCCTGCCACGCCTTGGAGTATGTCTCGGCGACTCGTTGGCTCCACCACCGGATGACTTCTACCCCCAGCTCCTCTTTAGTGGGGAAGTGATAGAAAAAGCTGCCTTTGGTGATCCGGGCTTCGGCACAGATCTGATCGACCGTCGTGGCGCAGTAACCCTGCCGCTGAAAACAAGCCAAAGCGTTATCCAGTAGGAGGTGGCGGGTTTGTTCAGGAGTGCGCCTTTTGCTTTTCATACCGACTAATTAGTATAATATGAAAGCGTTTGATAATCAATAAGAAAGAAAAAAATTATCTCATGAATCTGATCGTACGAATTCGTAATGTCAGATCTACTATAACAGATCCGTTACTCTTCCTTGGAATCCGCCTTGCCGAAGCGGCAGAACCCCCGACGGGTTTGATCTAAGAAACTAATCAGCGGGGCGAGGTCATCCGGTTCACTGCGCGGAAGTGCCCGGAGTGCTTCCAGAGCCTGCAGCCGGTTCAATCCCCGGTGGTAGATCAGGTCAAAGGCCTCTCGTATCCGGCGTCGTCTCTTAGCGTCGAATCCCCGCCGCTTGAGACCGACGAGGTTCAGTCCGCAGACGGTGTTGGTAAAAGCGGCCATGGCATACGGAGGCACGTCCATGCCCAGACGGGTCTGGCCCCGCACCATGACATAGCAACCAATTCGAACAAACTGGTGCGCCACCACATCGCCACCCACAAACGCAAAATCGTGCACTTCGACGTATCCTCCCAACAGGACGTTATTAACTAAAATGATGTGGTTTCCAAGGGTGCAGTTGTGGGCGACATGTGAACCGGCCATCAGGTAGTTGTCGTCTCCCAATCGGGTTTCACTGCCTTCCGCCGTTCCACGATGGATGGTGACGTTTTCGCGGATGGTATTGCGATGCCCGATCACCAGCCGCGTGGCGGCTCCCCGATAGGAAAGGTCTTGGGGCTCGGCTCCCAGTATGGACTGATAGCCTATCTGGTTATCATCACCCAGAGTGGTGTGCCCGGTGAGAATGGCACGGGCACGGATGTCGCAGCGATCCCCGATGACCACATTCTGGTCAATGATCACATCGGGTCCGATCACGCACTCTTTACCGATGCGGGCGTCGGGATGAATCAGGGCGCGGGGATGGATGGACATGTTGGATGGATGCTTACAAATAACCGGACTCTTTGAAACTGTAATATCCGGAATGCGTTCCATCCGGCGAGCCGAGAATGATGTGATCAAGAAACACCACCTGCATCAGGCGGGCTGCATCGAGAACCAAGCGGGTGAATTCCAGATCGGCCTGGCTGGGATGGGGATCTCCCGAGGGATGGTTGTGCACCATAATGAAGCCGTATGCGCGGTGGATCAAAGCACAGCGAAGAATATCACGGGGATGGGCCACGGTTTCGTTGATGGTGCCCCGGCTGACTTCTTCAACCGCTTTGAGCTTGAGGCGGGTGCCAACCAGAATGATGCGCAGACATTCCACGTCGAGTTGTCTCATCTCATCACCCAATAGGGAAACGACCTGCTGAGGCGTATCCATGGGAAGTTGCCTGACCCTCTCGGCCGCCATGCGGGAGGCCAGCTCGAACGCCGCTTTGAGTTGGGCGGCTTTGGAGACACCGAGCCCGTGGATGCCCGTGATATCCGCCACCGACAGGCGGGCTAGTCCCTCAAGGCCGCCAGAGCGCTGAAGCAATTCTTCGCCCAGAGCCACCGCCGATTTTCCACGCACACCCACCCGCAGCAGGATAGCGATCAATTCCGACGCGGAAAGGGAAGCCGCTCCGCGTGAGACCAGGCGTTCGCGGGGGCGCTCGTCTTCATGCATGTCCTTGATCCGGCCCATGAGACATGCAGCCTAACGCTTGACCGGTGCGCACGGCAAAGAGAAACGCTGGAATATTTAATCCCCAGCGGCATCTTCTTCGATGTGTCGTCTCACAAGGTTCAACCGCCCACGCCTGACCGGGTGCTGGTGATCATACCTGCTTTGAATGAAGCGGAGGCACTGCCCGGCGTGCTGGCGGGGCTGAACCAGGCGGGATTCCAGCGCATACGCGTGGTGGACAATGGCAGCACCGATGGAACCGCCGATGTAGCGCGGCGGCTGGGCGCCGAGGTGGTGGAAGAACGGCGGCGCGGATACGGACAGGCCTGTTGGACCGGCACCCGGAACGTGCCGGATGATGTCGATTGGTTCCTGTTTTGTGATGCGGATGGCAGTGATGACCCGGCCGATTTCCCCAAGATACTGGAAGCAGCGACGCAATCCGGCGTGGGCTACGTGCAGGGCAACCGGAGAGCCACGGCCGGAGGACGCGGGGCACTGACCGCGGTGCAAAATTTCGGCAACGCCCTGGCCTCGCTACTGATTCGGATGATTTGGGGAACCGCGTTCTCGGATTTGGGTCCGCTACGGTTGATCCATCGGCCCCTTTTTGACCAACTGGAGATGGAGGATCGAGGATTTGGTTGGACGGTGGAGATGCAAGCCAAAGTGGCCGCGCAACATATTCCGCATTGCGAAATTCCGGTGGCCTACCGCCCCCGACAGGGCGGGGTATCCAAAATATCGGGCACAGTGCGCGGCAGTGTGATGGCCGGTGTGGTCATTCTCGGAACACTCGGCAGCCTGTTTCTCAGGGAGTGCCTGGTGCAGCGGTTGCTTTGGGTGATTTCATCGCTTCTCCTCCTGCTCGGGGCATGGAAGATGTCGTTGCACGGGGATTTCCGCATACCGGGGACGGTGTATTCCTTTTGGGCGGGAGTGGGACTGGCGGGTGCGGGTTTTATGTTGAGCTTCGGTTTGAGGTCGGTGGGTTGGCTGAGGTTCTGGGTGGTGGCTCTGCTGGCGCGGCTCGTGTTGTTACCCATGGTTCCGGGCGATGATATCTGGAGATATTTGTGGGAGGGAATGATCCAATGGCACGGACATTGTCCCTACACCACGCCGCCTTCCAGTGTCATCTTGGAAGGTCTGCGCACCGATTACTGGGCTCAGATCAATCACCGCGATATCCCCGCCATTTACCCTCCGGTGGTGCAATGGATCTTCAAGTGGCTCAGCGCCGTTTCACAGGAGGTATGGCTGTTCAAGGGAAGTTTCATTCTGGCGGATCTGGCCTGCGCCTGGCTGCTGGCACACCGGTTCGGTCATCGCGCAGCCCTGCTGTATGCGTGGAATCCAATGGTGCTCTATCATTTCGCCGGTGGAGGCCATTATGACAGTTTATTCGTTTTACCCATCGTGGCGGCGTGGCTTGTGGTAGAAGGAAGGGACACGATCAGCTGGAAGCGTTGGATGGCGTGTGGAGTCCTGCTTGGGATATCGGCGGGCATCAAGTGGATGTCCCTGCCCTTGCTGGCGTGGGCGGGTTGGCGAGTATGGTCGGATCTCGGATGGCGGCGGGCCATCGCCTTCTCGATATTCTCAGCATTACCGTTTCTTGTAGCGTTGATCGCTGTATGTCGAGGAGTTCCATGGGCGGAACTCATACCGCATGAATTCGCCATGTATGCGCGTAGTGCCGAGTTTTTCCCCCGGATCATCGAAGCGTTCTGGCCGGCCAGCGCGCGCATGAACTGGTTGTATTTGATCCCGCTGGGAATCGCCGCTTTGGTGATCGTCTTTAGGGTGTGTTCCTTTCAGCGCGCTGCAGAACAACTATTTTTCTGGATATTCCTTTTTTCTCCCGCAGTGCATGCGTGGTATTTCACGTGGCTGGTGCCCTTTGCGGTTAAAAGCCGCCATCTGGGGCTGGTGATGGTGTCCCTGTCCTCGTTCATCTATTTCATCCTGCAGGAGCGGACGGCTACCTGGGTGCAAGGTGATGCGAATCCATGGCGGCTTGATCTGTTGGAGTGGCTGCTGATGTGGGCACCCTTTGTCCTCGGTTGGCTTTGGATGGAATGGAAACAACGATGCGACCGGCTCAGGCTTGGGGGGAAAGGGGTATCATGACTGAAAAACTCAAGGTGGTGGCGGCACTGATGCTGAAGGTGCCGCAACCTGGAAAAGTCAAAACGCGCCTGGCGGCCGATCTGGGGGCGGAAGCGGCATGTGAAGCCTACCGGTGGCTCGCCGAGCAAACCGTGGGTCAGCTTCCTGCCCACTGGCGGCGGATGGTGTGTTTCAGCCCCGATGAAGGGGAACCTGCCATGCGACATTGGCTGGGAAATCACGGGGACTATCTTCCGCAAGGCGGAGGTGACCTGGGAGACAGACAGCAACGCGCAGTGGAGGCCGCGTTGGAGCAGGGAGCCGGTGCGGTGGTGCTATTGGGAGGCGATTGCCCCTATCTGGAAACGGAAGTGTTGGAGGAACTGGAGCGTCGTCTCCTAGAGAACGATCTGGTGGTAGTGCCGGCGTGTGATGGAGGCTATGTCGCGCTGGGGCTGCGTGCCTGGAAAGATGGACTCTTTGCGGGCGTGGAATGGAGCACGGAGAGGGTGGGTGAACAGCTCCTGAACAACGCCGCCGCGTTGGGCTGGAGGGTGTCGATCATGCCCCCGCTGGAAGATATCGATACGTTGGAAGCGTGGAGAAAAGTGTGCCTGACGCGAAGTAAATAACGCAAAGCCACTCGCTTCTAGCTGCCCGCCTCTAAGCACCCTCAGCGGCGCAGTTATTCATCCGAAACCATTCTTCCATTTGGCGGCGGTCGCGTTTGACGGGGCGGCCGCTGGTTTTGCGGTGTTTACGGCGCACGATGGGGCGCGGCGTGGGGGACGTGTCGGTGGAGGCGGCAGGGTCTGAGGCCGGGGTGAGGTCGTCCACAAAACCGGAAAGCACGGCGGCACCGACCCGGCGATCCAGCAACTCGAGGATTTTGATGATTTTGGAAACACCCTCGCGCTGCGAACTCACGATGTCGCCCACCTTGACGGCGTGGGAGGGTTTGATGGGTTGTCCGTTGAGTTTGACCAATCCGCCCTGACAGGCACGGGCTGCAAGGGTCCGCGTTTTGAACAGGCGGACGCACCAGAGGAATTTATCGATACGCACTTTATCCGGAGCAGGCATGGGCAATTCATAGAGCCTACCGCATTGCGGGCATTTGAAAAGCAACAAAGAACACCGGAAAGGAACCGGGTTTGCGTCTCTCGCGGTCTGCTTTATAGTCAGCGGATGTCAACGTTCCATGATGAATCGGTGATGGTGGTGGAAACCCGCGATGGCGTGGGCACGCGGTTGGCCTATCTTCCGTATCCGGCCTCCACCCTGAGCCCATCGATCACGCCGCCTGATTTATCCAGTTTTAAATCGCGCAATATCACCGAGGTGCAGCGGGAGCTGTCGGAGCGCTTGGAGCGTATCAGGCTTGAGTATGTGTCACTGGTGGATGCGTTCAACTGGAACAAGATCGTCTATGAAAGTGAGTTCGGCTTCGAGCCGGTGACGGGACATCGTTACCATTTATACCGGGAAAAAGGCGCCTTCCGGCTTTCAATGATCGAGCCGGGCAAGTGGCCCGGGAAAAAATTTGTGGGAACCTTCAAGCTGGGTGCCAATGGACAGTGGTTACCGGAAGAGGTGGCGGAGGATTTTGATTTGCGCGATTATCTGGCCAATGGGCTGGATAGCTGAGAAGTTCGATCCGACCTACGGTGTGGCTGGTGGATCCGGAGCGGGCGTGGTTGGATCAAACAGTTTGATTTGAACTTGGCGGTCGATGGGGATTTCGAGAAAGCCGTCTTGGTGGCGTTGCAGGATGCCGCGCACTTCAATTTCTTGTTTGGATTGAACCCATTGTTCGAGGTCGGTGCTCTGATAGACGACGACTCCGCCGGAGATGCGTTTG
>JBHJOR010000026.1:0-7892 GCA_050329585.1 Methylacidiphilales bacterium
CAAATTAGCTTCCAACGAAAATCCCCTTGGCCCCGCACCTCTGGCCAAAGCGGCCATGCGGGAAGCCATCGAACAAGCTCATATTTATCCGGACGGCGGCGGTTACCATTTGCGCGAAGCCATCGCACAGCTTCACCATCTCGACCGCTCTCAGGTGGTTTTGGGTAACGGCTCCAACGAAATCATTGAACTGCTCTACCACGGCTACACCCGTCCCGGCGCATCCAGTGTGGTGGCCAGCCAATACGCGTTTGTAGTCTATAAGTTGATGGCCCGGCTGTTCGATGTGACGTTTCTCGAAGTGCCCGCCCTCAACATGGCACACGACCTGAACGGACTGGCAAACGCCATCC
This sequence comes from Methylacidiphilales bacterium, assembly GCA_050329585.1. Taxonomy (GTDB): domain Bacteria; phylum Verrucomicrobiota; class Verrucomicrobiia; order Methylacidiphilales; family JBCBYL01; genus DAIPIT01. The sequence continues at coordinate 354 of JBHJOR010000026.1, forward strand.
GCGCCGACACCAAGCTGGTCTTCATCGCCAGCCCCAACAACCCCACCGGACTACGGGTTCCTAATGATGTTCTGGAAGGCTTTGTGCGTAACGTTCCTTCTCATTGCCTGTGTGTTTTGGACGAAGCGTATTACGAATTTCTGGACGATGCGCCGGATACGGTTTCATGGCTGGCGGATTGTCCGAATTTGATTCTGTTGCGCACTTTTTCTAAAATTCAAGGATTGGCCGCATTAAGAATCGGCTATGGATTGACCCATCCCGGCGTGGCCGAAGTGCTGCAACGCTGCCGCCAACCCTTTAATGCCAACGCCTTCGCACAAGTCGCTGCTCTGGCGGGTATCCAAGACACCGATCACCAGCAGCGCACGCGGGAGATGACGCGCCTCGGACGTCAGGCTTTGCAGGAGTGGTGCACGGGAATGAACATCGAGTTCATTCCTTCCGAGGCTAACTTTGTCCTGATGAAAACCGGCCGTGCGGATGCTTTGTTTCAATCCCTGCTCCGCGAAGGAATCATCGTGCGTTCCATGACCAGTTACGGACTACCCGACTGGATCCGGGTTTCCGTCGGCACCCCTGAACAAATGGCGCGCTTTGAGCAAGCCATCACACCACTGTTGCGCTCATGAACTTCCCGCATCATGTCGCTGTGTTCGGCCCCGGTTTGATGGGCGCCTCCCTCTGCCTGGCCGTGCGCAAACTGTTTCCTAAAACCCGCATCTCGGTCTGGGCTCGCAACCGGGATCGACTCGACTCCGCACTCTCCCGAGGGCTGGCTGACACCGCCACCTTGCGTCCTGAGGAAGCGGTTCAGAACGCCGATCTGGTGGTTCTTTGCGTTCCCGTGGAAGCGATGCCGGATTTGGTAGGAGAGTTCATCGAACGCATTTCCAAAAAAACGGTGATCACCGATGTCGGCAGTGTCAAAGCCAACCTGAACCGCAGTCTCTCCAGCATCATCGGGAAACGGGCCCGGTGGATAGGCAGCCATCCGATGACGGGAAGTGAATCTGCGGGTATGGACGCAGCGCGCGATGATCTTTACCAAGGAGCCACCACCATCGTCACTCCCACAGCAGAAACAGATCGCACCGCACTGGATCAAGTCACCCATTTCTGGGAAGCTCTGGGATCCACCGTCATCCGGATGACTCCGGAAGAACACGATTTGAATGTAGCCGCCATCAGCCACCTTCCTCACTTGCTGGCCGCCTGCTTGATTAACGCCACCCCGGAAGATGCGTTCCGCGTCATGGGGCCCGGCTTCCGTGACACCACCCGGATCGCATCTGGTTCACCTTCTCTCTGGACAGGCATTCTCAAAGAAAACCGTCCCGCCGTGCTTCATTCCATCCAACGCTTTATTGATGAATGGGGTGCGGTGCGCGATGTCCTGCGGGATGGGGACGACGACGCCCTCCATGCGCTGCTAAGTTGTGCCGCCGATAGCCGACAACGCCACATGACAGAAACCGCTAAGAGTAAAACCTCTGCGCTTAAATCCATCTTTAGATGATTTCTAGAATTTTATGAGCCGAATCAAAGTCCACCCCCTGCGATCCGTTAATGCTGAACTGACGGTTTCCGGAGACAAAAGTATCAGCCACCGTGCTGTAATTTTCGGAGCACTCGCGCAGGGCCCCAGCCATATCGACGGGTTTCTGCCCAGTCACGATTGCTTGGCCACCATTCACGCTTTCCAAGCACTGGGCGTTGAGATTGAGATGATCGACCCCACTACCCTCTATATCGAAGGATCCGGAGGAAAGCTTCATGAATGCGGAGAAATGATCGACTGCGGAAACTCCGGAACGACGATGCGGCTGCTGAGCGGAGTTCTGGCTGGATACCCATTTACCTCGCATCTGAGTGGTGATGCCTCACTGCACCGCCGTCCGATGAAGCGGGTGGCCGACCCGCTGAGCACCATGGGAGCCAAGGTCATCTGCCAAGGAGAAAACGGACGCCCTCCATTAGAAATACGCGGAGCCCATCCGCTCAAGGCCATTCAATACACCACTCCAGTGGCCAGCGCCCAAATCAAATCCGCCCTCTTGTTAGCCGCCCTACGAGCGGAAGGCCTCTCCACCATAACTGAAAAAGAGCTTTCGCGCGATCACACCGAGCGAATGCTACGCTTTTTCGGTGCCTCGTTACAGCAAGAGTCACTGAGCTGCTCGGTTCTCGGCGGACAAAAACTCAACGGCCAGCAACTCGCAGTTCCGGGAGATTTTTCATCTGCCGCATTCTGGATGGTGGCCGCTGCCGCCTCAAAAGAAGCCACGATGGTGTTGCACCGTGTGGGATTGAACCCCACCCGAACTGGATTGCTTAATGTGCTTTCGCGCATGGGAGCGCAAATTCAAGAAACCGTGGAATGCGCTGTCGGTGAGCCGTGGGGTAAAGTGACTATCCTGGGTGGTAATCCGCTACGCGGGACGGTGATTGAAGGAAAAGAGATTCCCAACGTCATCGATGAAATTCCCATCCTCGCCGTCGCGGCATCCTTAGCTGATGGAGTCACCACCATCCGCGGCGCGGCTGAATTGCGCGTTAAAGAATCGGATCGCTTAGCTACAGTGGCGGCGATGCTGCGGTCGTTCGGCGTTGAGGTGGATGAATTTGAAGATGGCATGCGCATTACCGGAGGAGCCGTGCCGGTCGGCACGCATGTTCAGAGTCACGGAGATCACCGCATTGCGATGGCCGGAGCCGTCATGGGCCTTTTTGCCTCCGGCACTACGGTGGTTGAAGATACCGACTGCATTGCCACCTCCTACCCGAGTTTCGCTGAGCATCTGGCTCTGGTGCAAAGCAAGAACCCTATCCGCCGCTCAGGTTGGATGCGCACGTTGTCGAAAACCATGGATTCTCTCAAAGGATCTCACGATCATAAAAAGAAGTATGCGACCGCTGCATCCATTACAGTAGACCCCGCGCCCGATACAAAAGTAAATCCTCCCTTAGATCTTAAAACAAATCCCAAATCAGATCGCAATAGACATCCTAAACCAGATCCCAAATCTGTGCTCCAATCGAACCCAAAATCTGCCACCAAAATATGAATACCGTGATTGCCATTGATGGTCCTGCGGCATCCGGGAAGAGCACCGTGGCCAGACTTTTGGCTAAGGAATTGCGTTTTCTTTATGTGGACACCGGAGCCATGTATCGAACCTTCGCCTGGCTTTCGATGGAAGAAGGAGTTGATCCCTCGTCTCGTTCAGGCGTCAAGTCACTCATCCAACGCACCCTCTTCGAAACACCAGACATCGATGGCCACGCCGCACTGCGAGTCAACGGAATCGATCCTGCTCCTCATATCCGGAGTGAGTCGGTCAACGCTGTGGTTTCAGTCATCGCCTCCATACCGGAACTGCGGGAATTTCTGGTCAACGCCCAGCGCGCTTTGCGAGATACCCATTGTCTGGTGATGGAAGGTCGTGACATCGGAACCGTGGTTTTCACTGACACTCCGCATAAGTATTTTATTGATGCCGATCCGGAAGTGCGTGCTCAACGCAGGAAACAAGAAGGACAAAACGATGCCACCGGGGAGCGCGACCGGTTGGATCGGAGCCGCGCCTCGGCTCCGTTGATCAAAGCGGCCGATGCGCGATTGATTGATTCCACGCATCAGGATCCGCGTGTCATTGTGGATTCTATTCTGGGAGAACTCCGCACCTCGGGACTGAGCACCACATCACTGTGATCCAATGACTGCGCATCAAGACCGAAATCCGGTGCTTTATTGGCTGATTACCGGCCTAAGCACCTACTATTTTTCTACCTACCATCATCTGCGGGTGGAGGGGGCCGAACATATTCCGGAACGGGGTGGTGCCCTGTTTGCCAGTAATCATACCAGTTTTTTTGATCCCCCCGCGCTGGCTTCCGCCTCTCCTCGATCACTTGATTTTCTGGCCAGAAAATCCCTTTTTTCCAACCGATTGTTTGGATCCGTAATCCGGGAACTCAACGCCATTCCGATCGATCAGGAGAATCCGGATATGACCGGACTGAAGACCATTATCAAACGGCTCAAGTCTGGCAGGATGGTGGTTCTTTTTCCTGAAGGCGCCCGGAGCTGGGATGGGGCATTACAACCGGGTCAACCGGGCATTGGAATGGTGATTGAAAAGGCCGGAGTGCCCGTGGTGCCCGCGCGCTTTTTCGGTATGCATGAAGCATGGCCCCGTGCCTCCAGCTTCAGGTGCTTCACGCCGGTGACACTGGTCATCGCTCCTCCAATACGCCCCTTTTCCGCCTTAACCGATAAGCGTGCCCGTTTTCAGGATTTGAGCGATCAAATCATGCAAGCCATCGCCGCCATACAACCTCCTGATGGAATCACGCCTAGTTCTTGAATCCATAGACCGCCTACCCTATTCTAAAACTTCATCATGCGCACCATCCCCCTCGAATTTGAAAAACCCATTGTAGATCTCGAAAAGATGCTGGGCGAAATACAGCAGCATTCCAACGATCACAAACTCGACTTTCAATCCGAAGTGCAGCGGTTGGAAAAAAAGATTCAACAAACGCGGGAGGAGATTTACGCCCAATTGACCCCGTGGCAGCGGGTTCAAATCGTCCGGCACCCCCAGCGGCCTTTTGCCTTGGATTACATTAAGTCCATGTGCTCGGAATTTATCGAGCTACAAGGCGACCGGGTACACGGTGATGATAAAGCGCTGATCGGAGGTTTGGCGACCATCGAAGGTGAGCGGATGATGATCATCGGTCACCAGAAGGGCAGGGACACCCGGGAAAATTTGATGCGGAACTTCGGATGCGCCCACCCCGAAGGCTACCGTAAGGCACTACGATTGATGAAAATGGCAGATCGCTTTCATCTCCCGATTTTATCGCTGATCGATACGCCGGGCGCTTTCCCCGGCATTCCCTCCGAGGAGCGTCACATTGCCGAGGCAATCGCCGTCAACATCCGCGACATGTTCACATTCAAGGTTCCCATGATCGCCGTCGTGATCGGCGAAGGCGGCAGTGGAGGCGCATTGGGAATTGGGGTGGCAGATCGGGTGCTGATACTGGAAAATGCCTACTATTCGGTAATCTCACCGGAAGGGTGTGCCAGCATTTTATGGAAGGATCGTTCTTATGCGCCTGATGCAGCCGAGGCGCTTAAAATGACCGCGCCTCATTTAATGAAGCTGGGCGTGGTGGATGAATTGATTCCCGAGCCCTCGGGAGGTGCCCATAAAAACTGGGAGGTAGTGATCGAATCTGTGAAAGCAGCGGTGCTTCGACACTTGGCTCCCTTAAAGAAAATCAAGCCGACGGTTCTGATACAGAAACGATATGAACGATTCCGGGCTTTCGGGCCCTTTACTGAATAGCGGGTCAGTTTGTTGACTCTTCACCCGCTGAGGATTCATGACACGGCTTCTTGAAATCCAAGATGGAAGTCACTGCCATGAAGTGTTTGCCCCACATATCCTTTACGGATGACGAAGTCGCCAAAACGTTCACCCTCATTCCGACTCAGTGCGTAATCTCTGAGTATAGGAGACAGGACATCTTTGATCTCAGATGATTTAACAGAATCACGGTAAAGTTTATTCAGACGCTGGCCATGAAATCCACCTCCCAGGTAGAGGTTGTATTTCCCGGGCCCACGTCCGACGAAAGCGATCTCAGAGATGTAAGGTCGTGCACATCCGTTAGGGCATCCGGTCATACGGATGGTGATGGCATCGTTGCGTAATCCGGTTTCCTCAAGAATGTCTTCCAGCTCGCCCACCAAATCGGGCAGATAACGCTCGCTTTCAGCTAATGCCAATCCGCACGTAGGCAAGGCAACGCAGGCCATGGAGTTAAGGCGCAGGCCGCTGGCCTCAATGGTTTTGTCGATACCGTATTCACGAAGCAAGGCTTCAATCTGAGGGCGATCTTCAGAGGTTATGCTGGCAATAATGAGGTTCTGATTGGCGGTCAGACGGAAGTCGCCTCGATGGACTTTGGCGATTTCACGCAGGCCGGTCATCATTCTCCACGAACCTTCATCACGCACCCGACCGTTGGGAATAAAGAGAGTCAAATGGTGCATCCCCCGGTGGTCGGTGATCCAGCCATAACGATCTCCATTGTTCTCGAAAACGAACGGGCGCGGTGGTTGCAACGCATAACCCAATCGATTTTCCACTTCGCCACGGAACCAATCCAGGCCACGATCTTCAATGGTATATTTCAGCCGCGCATGGGCCCGGTCGGTGCGGTCGCCGAAATCACGCTGAACGGTGACCACTTTTTCGGCCACGTCCACCGCTTGCTCAGGAGTGCAAAATCCCATGACATCCGCCAGACGGGGATAGGTTTTTGTATTTCCATGTGTCATGCCCATACCACCGCCCACCGTGACGTTGTAGCCAACTATTTTATTGTCCTCGACGATGGCAATGAATCCAAGGTCGTGAGCGTAGATGTCCACGTCGTTACTGGGGGGAACGGCGATGACTGTTTTGAATTTCCGGGGCAGATAGGTGGCACCATAGATGGGTTCAACGGGATCAGCAGTCGCCAGGGTTTCAGGATCTTCGGTGACCTGGTGTTTTTCTCCGTTTTCATCGGTCAACCAGATTTCGTGATAGGCGGGAGTTTGGGGAGAAAGGTGGGCACTGATGTTTTTTGAGAGTTCGAGGACTTCGGGATGCACCTCAGACTGCCAGGGATTGGGATTGCACATCACATTTCGGTTGACGTCGCCGCAGGCAGCAAGGGTGTCAAGCAGGGAGTCGTTGATCTCACGAATGGTGGATTTGAGATTGGATTTGATGACGCCATGAAACTGGAAGGCTTGGCGGGTGGTCAATTTCAAGGTGTGGTTGGCATATTGGTTGGCCAGGCGATCCATCTCAAGCCATTGGGCAGGAGTGGCGACTCCGCCGGGAACACGAACACGGATCATGAAGCTGTAACAAGGCTCGAGTTTCTGATGGCGGCGTTCTTTGCGCACATCGCGGTCGTCCTGTTGGTAGATGCCGTGAAATTTGGTGAGTTGGGTGTCAGCTTCCGAGATGGCGCCGGTGCTCATGTCGGCCAGGCCGTCCAGTATGCTTCCGCGCAAGTAACGGCTAGCAGTCTTGAGGTTCTCGTTTTTATGGAGTGGTTTGGGAGGCTTTTCGTTGGGAGCGATCATAAATAAAAATATACTCTACACTCAGACGGGCTGAAAACAAGCGACTTTGAATGCTTGGCCAGCGCCAGATTCACTCATCAAGGGTGTTACGAAATCGTCAGCCTGCAGGACTTGGTGGGGAACGTAGCGGGAGATGAACTCCATCTGGGTTTGATGGGAGGTGCACTGCCAGCCGAACTCGGACATCCAGGCGGACAAATGGGTGAAGTTGACATCCACGGTCAAGTCTTGGCGTCCAGCCCTGCGATAACATTCCATACCGTCAAAAACCTGGTGCTGGAAATAAGCCCGTAGGGATCCAAAGGGGAAACGACGGGCGAGCGTGGCGGTATCAGCACCGTAATCCACTGCCAGAAAGCAACCCTCTCTGACCCGGG
>JBHJOR010000060.1:0-24362 GCA_050329585.1 Methylacidiphilales bacterium
GACGACTAATGACCCCGCAGGCCGCGCAGCCTGCGGGGTCAACCAGTGATCAAGTGTTAGCCTAATCAGCCGGTCAAATCAAAGATACAAGGAAGATAGATGGACAGATTACGAGAGAGCTCGCTTTGGGTCATTGGTGTCAAAGATCGTGTCTATAGGATCATCAACCGACTCTTCACACACCCCCACCCACGGCATTGCCACAAACACCGTGCAAAATTTGCACATGCCTTCTGATCAACCGGCTGTTTGGGAATACTTCTCAAGATTATTGGCTTGGGGCCGAGGGTTCAGGCAATTCGCTACCCATCGCTTTGGCTGCAGCAGGAGCAGGGCATGATCTCAGTCACTTCTGCATTGAAATCGGCCCGGAAGTGTTCTATGTTCTAGAACATGGAACACTCAAGAGTAGTTCGGCCCTCTCTGAAGCCCTACGATCCTGTCATCGCCTGCTATTTGGCCAGTCTGGAAAGCTGGAGCAATTACCGGAAAGTCGCCGGGGAGCTCTCCATGAGTCACTCGATGTTGCATTCCTCTGTAGCGAGATTACGAGAGACCAGACTGATATCCGCTGACCTGAAGAAGGTCAATAAGAAGCAACTGCTCGATTTTATCCGGCATGGGGTCCCCTGTGTATTCCACAGCAGCCCTGGGGAGATGACCATCGGGATACCGACTTCTCATGGTTGCCCGATTTTAAAAAAATTATACTCTGATGAGAATACAGCTTACGTCTGGCCCCACAAGTGCGGAGAAAAACAGGGCTATGCGGTGGAACCTCTGCACAGGAAATTCCCTGATGCCTGTCTGGAGAATGAATTACTCTATAACATCTGCGGTTGTATCGACGGAATTCGTATCGGCCGGGCACGCGATAAACAACTTGCTCTAGAAGCTTTGACCAACTTACTGGATTATGAAAATACCTCACGCTGAGCATATTCTCAAAGTGCACGATTCATTCAGTAAATTCGACAGAGCGTTTGCATTCTGCGGCGGCTCAATCGCCCCGCTGCTCTACGACACCCCTGCACGATACACCTTTAGACCGACCCAGGATATCGATCTCATGGTTCTGGTGAATACAGACCGTGAATATTCAAAAATCGAGGAAGAACTGAGAAATGAAGGATTTTGTCATGATATCCACGGGCCTTTGTGTCGATGGTGTTATGAGGGCATCGTCATCGATGTGATGCCAACACAAGGTTCACTTATGGGTATCAGCACCGTCTGGTTTGAAGAATCCGTAAACACCTCTCAATTGCTCCCGCTCAACGGCCAGCTAATACCAGTCATAACGGCAAGCGGTTTCATAGCCTGTAAGTTCGAAGCATTCCGTGACCGAGGAAATGGTGACTACTACATGTCTCACGACATCGAAGATATCGTGGCTGTCATCGACCACCGAAAATCGCTGCCCGTAGAACTTAATAACTCGGAGGATCCTCTGGCCACCCCAGCGCAGAAAGTTATTAACCATATCGTCCGTCACCCTGATTTTGAAAATATCATCGCTGCCCATATACCGCCGGATCCAGGCAACCGGGCGAGAATCAATAATATCATCGCCCATTTCCGATCTATGACGTCACCAAATGATTGATTGGGATCATGCGTAATACCAAATCAAACTATGCGCACGACGGGTTGTCGCTTAGAAGACAATCTGGAACTCAGGGACTCAGTGTGGAATGGTGGAATGGGGTCAGCCGTCAAATCTTGACAGTTGCCACGGTGCAGCAACTGGCTTGGGGCCTGTTAACACGTAGTTGTTCCCCAAAACCCCTAAGGGCTCGTCCCGCGTGCGGGACGGGACTCCAACGGGGGCTCCAACCAACACGACGACTCTGAGCCGGTCTGTCTCGTAGCTTCTGAGTGCCTGCGAATTGGGAATCTTGCAGAAGGAAGGCGGAGGGATGTTATGGAGGGGTGGTCCGTAGAACGGGGTGGTCCTTTTCCAGTCATTCAGGAGCGAGGGTGTGGATCAGGGGGTTGCCGGTTTCGGCGGTGGGTTCCACATATTTCAGCACCGCATCTGCCTAGGCGTATCTTAAACGCTCACATTCAACAAACAACACCCGGTATTCAAGATCCACGTCGCCTGTGAAAACGGCTGTCAGGGTCGCTCCTATCCAGATCTCGAAGGCAAGCGTTGTAAGCCAGGGCCGTAGGCCGGAATAAGAATATGGGTCGGTTTTCCTCGGATGCGGGAGTGGAGTCGGAATGCCTTCAGATCTCAAAGGTCATGAATTGGGCGGCGGCCTGAACGGTGAGATTCATGGAGGAGGAGGCTTCGATGGCGCGCGCTTCCATTTGGGCGACCATGTGGTCGTCGTGCATGGGATCGTGGTGGTGCAGCAGGATGTGTTTGGCTCCGGCGGCGTGTCCTTCTTTAAGTGCCATCTGCCATGTCGAGTGGCCCCAGCCTCGATGACTGAAGTGACCGTTCACTCCATCGTATTCTTCCGGGGTGTATTGGGAGTCGTAGAGAACCAAGTCGGCGTTGCGGGTGAGAGCTTGAACGTTAGGGTTCAAATCTTCGAGGTGCTCGGTGTCAGTGGCAAAGGCGAATACGGCGCGGGTCTTGCCCTTGACCTGCTCCTCGACCCGGTAGCCGAAGCATCCACCTGGGTGGTTGAGGGGAAAGCTGCGGATGAGGAGTTCGTGTGAGCCGCCCTTGATGAGGGTTTCGGAACCTTCCAGTAAATCATGAAATTCCATCTGGGCCGGCATGTCCCTGAGTTGGACGGGGAAGTTGAGGTTTTCTTGTTGTCCGCGGAGGGCTTTTTCCAGGATGCTGCCGACAAAGCCTGGACTGCTGATGAGCCGTGGGCCGTGGAGCCTGAATTGGTTGTTGGGATTGAAGCCGGGACTGAAGAAGGGGAAGCCCTGGATGTGATCCCAATGGACGTGGCTGAAGAAGAAGTTGGCGTTGATGGGCTCGGTGTGGTGGTGGAGTAGATGAAGGCCCAGAAGGCGTAGGCCGGAACCTCCGTCGATGATGGTGAGATGGTCGCCGGACTCGATGGATACGCAGGTGGTATCGCCGCCGTAGCGGGAGGTCTGAAATTCTTGGGTGCTGGGAGTGGGGGTGCTTCCGCGTGTTCCCCAGAGCTTGATTTTCACTGGGGTGAAGAGTGGAGAACGATCGGGAAGTTGACAATCCCCAAGTCAGGATGTACCAAAATCAACCGGGAAGGGGTTTGGAGAGTTGAAGAAGAGTGCCGACGGGTTGGGGTTGATAAACTACGGAGTCGAAAATTTGTTGGAGTAGAACTGTGCCCAGGCCGCCCGGGCGGAGGTCATCTAGGGCACGACCTTTAATTTTTTCCGGATCGACAGGAGTTCCTTGATCGGTCAGGTGGATATTAAGATGAGTGTCGGTCGTGAAGACGCGGATGTGGAGAGAGCCTCCCTTGCAGTCGTAGGCGTAGCGGTAGATGTTGGTGACGGCCTCATCGCAGGCCAGAACAATTTGTCCCACAGAGATGTCATCGTAGCCGCAGTATTTTCCCCATGACTCGATGAATTCGCGGGCGGAGCAGAGGTTGGCGGTCTGGCACTCGAGGTGGAGTTCGGAAGGCGGAGTGGTGCCCCGCCAATCGAGCAGGAGGAGGGAGGCGTCGTCATGTTGGGGTTGATCTCCGGTGAAGCGCGACCAGTGGGAGGTGATGGTGGTGAGGGTGGTTTTGGCGTCGGCGCAGCCGGGGCAACCATCGGAAAGTCTCTGCTGACCATATTCTTCACCCGAGGTGTTACGCGCTTCGGTGATGCCGTCACTGTAAAGGAGCCAGAGTTGGCCCGGGCTCAGGTCGAAGGTGGTGTGCTGGTAGGCGAAGCCGGGCAGGACGCCGATGGGCAGTTGGGGGGGGCATTCCAGAGACTCCCAGCGGCGGCCATTGAAGCGCATGGGGGCATACTGCCCGGCATTGCAGACTTGGATCTGCGCTTTGGATGGGTTGGCCAGAAGGAAGGTGATGCCGATAAAGCGTCCTCCGCTGAGTTCTTCGCAGAGATGGGTATTGAGGTGACCAACCCACTCTCCGAGATGGTTCTCCAGACGGGCGGCGAAGCCTTTGATTTCGGCGGTGCTGCGGGCCATGGTCAGGGCGGCCGGAACCCCCTTGCCGCTGACATCGGCCAGACCGCAGAGCAGACGTCCTTCTTCCAGTGAGTGGATAAAGCAGAAATCACCACCGACTTCTCGGGCAGGAGAGTAAAACATGCGGGTCTGGCAGTTGGGAAAGATTTTAAAGCGGGAGGGAAGGAAGGATTCCTGAATTTCGCGGGCCAGAGTGAGTTCCTGCCGGGCTTTCTCCTCGTCCAAGGCGCGTTGTTGGGATTCGAGGCGGATGAGAGTGGAAGCGATCAGTCCAGCAAAGCCTTCAAAAAAAAGCACATCCTGAGGGTCGAAGTAATCCCTATCTACCGGGTTGAGCACCTGCACGACACCAAGGCAGCGTTCGCCGCTGAGAAGGGGAGCCGTAACCATGGCTCGAGTTTGGAAACCGGTTTTTTCATCCACCTTCCCGTAATGGCGAGGATCGTTTTTCGGATCGGTGATGTTAATGAGCTGGCGTTGTTCGTAGACGGCACCGGCAACACCGAGGCCTTTGGGAATACGAGTGGCGTTAAGCTGGGGGGCCATATCTCCACTAGCTGAGTGGATGATGAGCTCTCCGCTTTCAAGGTCCGGCAGGAAGATCGAGCCGGCTTCAGCGCGCATAACTTTCTGCGAGGAGGTTAGGATTTCATGGAGCAGGGCATTCAGATCCATGGCACTGCTCAGTTTGCGCGCCACTTGAATCAGAGCGTTGACTTGATCGGTGACCGGGGGGCTGAGGGGCATAGACATGTGTAGTGGCCCGTGCGATTCTCGTTTAGTCCTTCGGCAGTTCGAAGCTGATAGGTTTTTGGGATTTGAGAATTTCCTCTTCAGAGGGCAAAGCATTGGGGGTGGTTCCCCAGACAGCACGCCATGGTTTTCTACCGAGAGTAGCGGTCAGTGCTTTGGAGTAGGTGGAAACGACCTTAAGATTTTGCATGACGACATAGAGATCGCGACTGGTTTGGTTAAGCTGCTCTTCATTGCCCTGCAGTACGGTGGAAATGCTTTCAACAAGAGCGTCGGCTTTGGTGGCAAGCTGGTCGGCAGTTCCTACGAGGTTAGCCACTTTAGCGGGCAGGTCGGGGTGTTGCTCGCGGAGTTCGAGAAGAACCTCATTAAGAGTTTCAAGTGTGACCATGCCTTCGCGGGTTAGGTCATCAAAGCTGGCGACCGCTTTGGAGTAGATTACCTCGTTGTCAGCCAAGTCTGGCGCGTCAGGTGATCCCGGAGTGAGGTCGATAAATTTTTCAGCCAACAGAGTATCGGACGAAATTTTAGCAACGGAGTCCTTTTTGAGTCGCGGGGTGTCGTCATTGATGGTGGCGATGACCCGAACCGCGTAATCGGGTTTCTGGCGTTCCTCCCAAGCGAGGGGGCTCACCTTAAGTATTTTTCCAACCGGGGCGCCAGCGTAGCGGATCTCTGAGTTGGGGCGCAGTCCCGTGGCCGTGGGGAGGTCAATGGTGACGGTTTGTTGAGCATTGAAGTTCAGGCCGAGTAGTGGGATGGCCATAGCGGTGAGTAATACGATACTACTGATGATAACGATTCCGGCGACGACTTTATCGGAGAGGGATTGGGATTTGGATTTCATAGGTTTCTCGATTCTGGGCGGATATGGGCTTGGTCTACTTCTTTTTAGGACAGTGTTTTATGGTCAATTCCCAGCAGTTTCTGGATATAGCCTTCTTTGGATAATTTCAAGGGTATAGGGCCGTCGGCTTCCCCCTTAATAAACTGCTGGAGCATAGGGTTCGAATGATTGCGGATCTCGTCGGGGGTGCCATCGGCGATGATGGTGCCCTGAGAATCACCTACCCCAAGCATGATGATGCGGGTGGCGATGCGGAAGACGCTGGCCATATCGTGGGAAACGACCACGGCGGTCATTCCCAAATTACGGGTGAGATCCGTGGTGAGTTTATCGACTACGGCGGTCATGACGGGGTCTAGTCCACTGGTTGGTTCGTCTGAAAAAAGAAGTTCAGGATCCAAGGCGACCGCCCGAGCAAGACCGACGCGTTTGCGCATCCCACCGCTGATTTCAGCGGGCTTGAGGTCTTCGAAGCCGGTGAGTCCCACCAGTTCGAGTTTCATTTTTACCACGAGATCAATAATGGAGGGATCAACCACACTGTGCTCGAGCAGGGGTAAGGCTACGTTCTCTCCCACAGTGAGTGACTGCAGCAGAGCACCGAATTGAAAGTTCATGCCGAAACGCCGGCGGATACGATTGAGTTCAGGTTCGGACATGGTGGTGATTTCCTCGCCGAAGAGCTTGATGGATCCCGAGGTGGGTTTGAGTGAGCCCATGATGTGGCGAAGCAGGGTGCTTTTCCCGCATCCGCTGCCACCCATGATGACGAGGGTGTCACCGGTGTAGACTTTGAGACTAATGCCATTAAGAACCTTGCGCCCGCTGAATTCCCGTACTAGATCCGTCACTTCGATAACCGGCACGTTTGGGTCGAGATTGCGAACGGGAGCGTTCATGGCTAAGCGAAGAAGAAGACTCCGGTCAGGATGACATTGGCCACCAACATAGCCAACAAAGAGGTAACCACGGACTGGGTGGTGTGAATGCCGACGCCTTCGGCTCCGCCTTTGACCGTCATGCCAAAGTGGCAGGCAATGGTGGCGATGAGCCAAGCGAAGACGACGCTTTTAATGATGCCGACGTAGAGATCTTCTATGGTGGCACGTTCGAGGGCGCGGATGATGTAGTTGGCGGTGGACATATCCAAGGTGTAGTGACAGACGAACCATCCGCCCAGATTGCCCACATAGTGGCCGAAAACGGTTAGGACGGGAAGCATGACCATCATGGCGATAAAACGCGGAACCACCAGAAAACGCACCGGATTGATAGCCATCGCGCTGAGCGCTTCGATTTCCTCGGAGACGGCCATGGTGCCTAACTCCGCCGTGATCGCGGAGCCACTACGGCCGGTGACGATGACGGCGATGAGCATGGGTCCGAGTTCGCGCAGCAAGGTTACTGCGACAAGGTCGGGGACGTAGGCGTCGGCACCGAGTTTGCCCATTTCAGCAGCGGCCTGCATGGCGAGGGTTAATCCGACGCTGAAAGCTGTCAAGCTGGCTACGGGCAGGGCGCGTGTGCCGATACGGATGATCTGGAAAAAGACCTCATGAATATTGAATTTTTCCCCTTTCAAGGGGGATACAAACATCCAATAGAGAATGTCGCGGTTCAGTTGAAGGTATTCTTTCAAGAGAATCGCCGGTTGGGTCACGTTTCCGTTAGACGGAGGTCAATTTGGTTTTCGCATCGTCCAGATTATCGAGGATCGGGAAAACTTCTCCCAGTCGAACCAGTTCAAAAACACTGCGCACGCGGGCACTCATGGCGGCCAATGCGATCTTGCCATCAAACTGACGACAACCTTGATAATATTCGACAAAGGTGGCCAGCCCTGAAGAGTCAATGTAATTGACCGCACTGAAATCAACCAGAAGTGCGGGGCATTTTTCTTTGACTTTGGCTTGCAAGGAAGAGCGGAGGCGGGGCGAATGGTGCAGGTCGACATCACCCTCAATTTTGAGTATGGTAAGGAGCTCCTCCTGTGTGAAGTCAATAGTCATGGCATATCAGCGATAGCAATGGATGTCGCAACGACAAGATTAAAAAAGCAGGGTTCTAGTTGCCAGACTGTTCGGAGAGGCATAGAACGGACTAATGTTTTGGAAGCGTAATCCTCAGGGCGAGCCACTTTGTAAAACGATGAAGTGTCTTCACCAGGTGCCGCTTTTTTCCACACTGACCCATGCGGAGTTGAAGCGGCTGGAGCCCATTCTCCATGAGCGGTGCTATGATGCGGGTGAGGTGGTTTTTGAGCAGGGTGAAACGGGATTGGGAATGTATGTGGTGATTTCGGGCGAGATCCGGATATCCGTTCGTGGTGCAGGGGGAGAAAGAGACTTAGCTCGATTAACTGAGGGGCAGTTTTTTGGAGACTTGGCATTGTTGGACGGGGCAGAGCGAACCGCCACGGCGGTGGCCCAGGCACCGTCACGTTTGATCGGTTTTTTCCGTCCTGAATTTATGGATTTACTGGAAACGCACCGCAAGGTCGGAACCAAACTCAGTTTGCAGTTAGCGCGGATGATCGGGGCACGCTTACGGGAACATCTGCGGAGCGATTCAGCCGGAGCCGCACCTTAAAAACCTATGGATGATATGAGGGATACAGCTTCTCCCTTTGCTTCCGGGCTAGCACATCCCATGGTATGGCTGGGGGTGATCGTGGGCACCTTGGTATCTTTGTATTTGATTGAGTCGGTCTGGTGGCTGTCCATTCCCTTGGTGGTGTCGGTGGTGATTTGCCATGTTTCACGTCCTTTTTTGCTGTGGTTTAGGCGCCGGGGTTTGTCGCCGTTGCAAGCGCTGTATGGCTATCTCGTGGTGGTGCTGGCGGCGATGATGTTGGTGATTGTATTGTTGCTACCCTGGTTATCGGCTCAGTTTATTGCTTTGCGGGATGATGTGCCTGAATTTTGGGATCGGATTGAGGGACTTCTTTTGAGATGGGTAGAAGAGTTAGAAACCAAGTTTCCCGGGATCGACGGAGAACAAGCGGCTGCTACGCTCCGGGAAAAACTGGACGGTGTGGAAAGTGTACTGTTGACCGACTGGCTGCCGGGCATCGCGGTGCATGTAGTTTCGTGGATTCCCTCACTTCTCCTCATTCCTTATCTGACATTTTTTATTCTTAAGGATGGAGCGCGACTCAAGCAGTTGATTTTGCGAGGTGTGCCAAATGCCTATTTTGAGAAGGTACTTATTTTATTTTATAACATGGATGGGCAGATGAAGAAATTCTTCCGCGGATTGATGGCGATGACATTTCTTGATACGGTGACCCTAGCGGCAGGTTTGTATTGCATCGGACGTCCCTATGGTGTGTTCGATCCTGCTGAATCGCTTTTTTTAGGTTTATTAAGTGCGGTATTGGCGTGGATTCCGTATTTAGGAACTGCGCTGGCGTGTTTGATTATGGTGATGGTGTGTTTGACCGAGGCTCCAGGGGAGTGGTCGTTAGTGGCTTTGGCCGTTGGGTTATTTCTGGTGGTGCGAACCTTGGATGATTTTGTGTATACTCCGATGACCGTGGGGAGATCGTTGAAGTCGCATCCGCTCCTGACAGTGATGATCGTCTTTGCGGCCGGGTATTTCGCAGGGGTTTTGGGTTTGTTGCTGGCCATGCCAGTGCTGGGAATTTGGATGGCTTTTGGTGACACATTCGGACAGGCGTGGTTTGATGAGAGATTGCGTGCCCGCTACCTGCAGAGTCGTCGGGCAAAAAAAATCCGGGCGCAGGAAGGGCTCGGCGTGTAAACCAAACTGCCGTGCATGTGGTTGAAATTATTCTCACCGATGAGGATCGGGAGCGCAGGCTGGATCAGGCTTTAAGCGGTCACTTGAATGTCAGCCGATCCCAGATCCAACGCTGGATTGAGGGTGGTCACGTTCGGATTGAGAATAAGACGCTGGATGCGAAGAGTAAGTGGCCTGCCGGAACGCGGGTTTACATTGAGCCGCCCCCCACCGTGCCGGATGTGGTGGAGGCGGAACCCATGGATCTTGATGTTTTGTTTGAGGATGAGGATGTGATTGTGCTGAACAAAAAAGCCGGAGTTTCGGTTCATCCGGGCGCGGGATGCCGGATGGGAACCTTGGTAGGGGGATTATTGCATCATTGCCGCGGGAAATTATCCGGAATAGGAGGGGTGGAGCGCCCTGGCATCGTTCATCGTTTGGACAAGGATACCAGTGGAGTCATGATTGCGGCTAAAAATGACTTCGCTCATCAGAAACTTTCCGAGGCATTCCAACAGCGCAGGGTGGTGAAAATTTACCGTGGTTATGCTCATCGTTCTCCGACCATGGAGTCGGGAAGCTGGCGGGAACCGCTGGGTAGACATCCCTTACATCGACAAAAACAAGCCGTGCGGCTTTCGGGAGGGCGCGAGGCGTGGACGGACTACCGGGTGCTGGATCGATATGCCAAATATACGTTCTTGCAATTCGTCTTACACACCGGAAGAACCCACCAAATACGGGTTCATGCCAGCCATGCGGGTTGTCCATTGGTGGGCGATGTGGCCTATGGGGGATCAATGAATCTTGAAGCGGGGGTGAAGCGTCAATTGCTGCATGCCTGCCATTTGGAAATCCCTCATCCACGGGGAGGAGAAACCCTTGCCATCTCAGCCCCGATGCCCGAGGATTTCTTGGGGTTTGAATCATGGTTGAAGCAAAAAAAATAAGCACATTAAAAGATGCTGTGGTTCGTTACCTCGACCTCCGTCGGTGCCTCGGCGAGTCCCGTGTGACGTTGTCGAAAAATACAGTGGTACTCATTCGTGCCAGTGCTTCGAGTGCAGGAGATCGTGAGAGGGTTCGACCCGCTCCTGCGAGTAAGACCTTAGATTCCCGCGGACAGGTAGCTGCATCGACCACCCGAAAAGAACCCGCTCCCGCAAAACCAGTCACGGCACTGAAATCAGTAATCAGGAACAGTCCGCATCTGGGGAATGTGGAGGAAAAAAGTTCTGCTCTAGAGCAGGTGCGACTCAGGATATTGGCCGATGATCATGTGCGGTCATTTTTTCCTCGTTCCCGTAACATGGTTTTTGGATCGGGCCCTGCGGATGCGCGCTTGATGTTCATTGGTGAAGCTCCAGGCGCGGAAGAAGACGCGCAGGGTGTGCCTTTTGTTGGGCCCGCAGGCCAACTACTCACTAAAATGATTACCGCGATGGGACTTAAACGGGAGGAGGTTTACATCACCAACGTGGTCAAATACCGGCCGGAGGTGGGTTCGGGAGGCTGGGGTAACCGCAAGCCGACTCATGAGGAGTTGGAAGCCTGCCTTCCTTATGTGCTGGAACAGGTGGCTATCATCAAGCCGGAAGTCGTCGTGGGACTGGGGGCCACCGCCATGGAAGGACTCCTTCAGCAAGAACGCGTTTCAATCAACCGCCTGCGCGGAATATGGCACGATCTGGATGGCTTGGCGTTGATGCCCACGTTTCACCCCGCCTATCTTCTACATAATTCCAACATCGCTGAAAAAAGAAAAGTTTGGGAGGATCTCCTCCAAGTTATGGGACGTTTAGCCCTTCCGATTTCAGAAAAACAGCAACGCTATTTTCAGTCCTCCTCCTCA
Source organism: Methylacidiphilales bacterium (assembly GCA_050329585.1). GTDB lineage: Bacteria > Verrucomicrobiota > Verrucomicrobiia > Methylacidiphilales > JBCBYL01 > DAIPIT01. The sequence goes on from JBHJOR010000060.1 coordinate 11,302, forward strand.
TGAATCTAAGGATTATCATAACCACTTTACCGGATGAGGTGATAGCACGCGAGATAGCGTATGCCTTGATCCGTTCCGGGCTGGTGGTCTGTGCGTGGGTGATGCCTTCCATGAAATCGATTTACATTTGGGAAAACGTGCTGAACGAGGAAAGCGAGTATGGGTTGTGGGTTAAAACGGGGGCGTCTCATGTGGATCACGTTTTCAAGATGATCCAAGAAATGCATCCCTATGAATGCCCCGGGATTTTTTCCCTCATCCCGGATCAAATCAATGAGACGTATGCCCGCTGGGCGGCTACCATGTTGGGTCATTCTGCCAATGTGAGTGATCCAGCTTCATCTTAACCTGGCTGATAGAAATTATTTTGATTGAACCCTAAGCGGGGTGGGATATTAATAAGGATCTTATTGGTGGCCGTAGCTCAGTTGGTAGAGCCCCGGATTGTGGTTCCGGTTGTCGCGGGTTCGAGCCCCGTCGGTCACCCAGCCAAACCTATTGGCCGCCATGCTCCAAGTTACGGATAGGATCAAATGTTGCCTTTGTTGTGGATTATACTGTTTCTTTTAAAGCCTTGTTCTATACCACGGAGATGATCAGGACGATTTTTACGTTGGGGGTTGGCGCTATTTTAATCTGTGCGGGTGTGGAGTCTTCCAAGGCGCAGGCTCCGGTGATCAAAGTGGAGGCAGGGGAAAGTGTTTCGGTCGCCATTCAATCCTCAGGTGAGCTTGCCGGTATTCTGAAAAACAACTTCATGATTCATGGTGCGATCAATGTAGTTGAAGCCAATCGGGCGGATTTTATCATTGCGGCCGCTGCCGGATCAGGAGGCGTTGAAGGCTCAGTTAAATCGGCAACAGGTGCGACTAGACTTACTCGTATGACAATGGGTGATCTCCGAAAGGCCGCTCACGAATTTACGGATGCGGTGATCCAAGAGCTGACCGGTCGCCCCGGCATTGCTACATCGCAGGTAGTTTTTGTCAGTAATCAATCCGGTCACAAAGAAATCTATCTCATGGATATGGATGGAGAGCGGGTTAGACAAATTACCCGGGATCAATCCATCAGCTTGGGGCCAAAATTTTCTCCGGATGGCGGGCGCATCGCGTTCACCTCATACAAATCTGGTCATCCTGATGTGTGGGTGATCGATCTAGCCCGATCAACCAAAAAAGCAGTAGCCTTTTTTCCCGGCGTCAACTCGGGAGCGTCTTTTTCTCCGGATGGCAGCCGATTGGCACTAACCCTTTCCAAGGACGGGAACACAGACCTCTACACCATGCCGGCTGGCGGAGGTGATCCGGTGCGGTTGGTGCGCACTCGTGGAACGGAGGCATCGCCGGTCTGGTCTCCGAATGGACAACAAATCCTTTTTGTTTCCGATGACCGGGGAGCCCCACAACTGTTCATCATTCCTGCTACCGGGGGCTCCATGGAGCGTCTGCAAACCTTTTCCAGCTACACCACTGAGCCCACATGGTCGCCCGACGGCACCAAAGTGGCCTACTCTCTCATGACCGCCGGACAAAGCCAGATCGGGATGACCGACCTGCGCACTAAAGAACAGACGGTGCTCACCGCCGGAGGCAGCCATGAAAGCCCATCGTGGGCGCGCGATTCCCGCCATCTTGTTTATTCCAAAGGCGGACAACTTTTCCTCTGTGATACCCTCACCAAAAAAACAAGCCGCTTAACTTCCCGAATTTCAGGCTGTACAGAACCGAATGTGTCGTTATAGTTTTAGAAATGAACACCCCTATCATCTCTCTCATGCGTAGTTTAACAATCGTTCTGGCCGTCATGCTTTTGGGAGCCTGCACCAAAAACGTTAAAAAAGATGATTCGGCTGGCGGTTACGCCGGAGCAGAAGATCAGATCATTTCATATGAGCTTCCTGGGCGCGATGGATTCAATCCGGATAATGCCGATTACCAGACGCTATCCAACTTCACGCTTTATTTTGAATTTGACAGCTACAACATTCGGCCGAGTGAGCGTCCGAAAATGGAATCGGTGGCTTCTTGGTTGAACAATCATCCCGGTGCGCGAGTCGTCATGGCTGGACATACCGACGAGCGTGGTACCACCCAATACAACCTCGGACTCGGAGAGCGGCGCGCGTTAGCCGCACGAGACTACTTGCTTGGATTGGGTGTGGATGCCGCGCGCATCTCAACCATTTCCTATGGAGAAGAACGCCCTTCCCGCACGGGTGGGGGTGAAGCAGCATGGGCTGCCAACCGACGCGTTCAGGTTGGTGTAGCGCGTTGATTTCCTCTGGCATGTCATTAAACACTGCACAGCGCGGTGACCTGACCTTGGGGCAGGTGTCGCGCACGGTTATCCGCAGTCCGAATTGGCTGGGGGATGCGGTGATGACCATGCCTGCCCTTCAAGCTTGGAGGAATCAATCTACTGAAGACCGAGTAGCGGTGGTTTGTCCTCCATCCTTGGCTCCACTTTGGCGACTGTTCTCTTGGGTTCATGAAATCTTGCCAGTTGATCCGAATCCTGTCATCACGGCAGATACCATCCGGTCATTTGATGCACATCGAGCCTTAGTGCTTCCTAATTCTCCCCGCAGCGCGGCCGAAATCTACGCGGCAGATATTCCTGAACGGGGTGGCTTTACCGGTGGCTGGCGCAAAGTCATGTTGACCCATACCTTTGATCGGCCCCGGCAAATCGGCCCTCTACATCACCAAAGTTTGGATACCTTGGAGTTACTGCGTGCTTTGGGATGGGTTTCCGAACATACATGCTTGGGGGATCCGGAATGGATGATGCCCGCTCGGCCTGACTGCTCACAGCCCTATCTGCTGCTGTGTCCTGGTGCGGAATACGGCGAGGCCAAACGGTGGTCGCCCGCCCGTTTCGCTTCCGTGGCTGATCGCTTGGCGGAAGAGAAAGGGTGGTTGGTTATCCTAGCCGGGGCTGAAAATGATAAGGATGCATCCGCCCAGGTTGCACGCCGTATGCAGCATCCTTACCTGAATCTCACCGGAACGACCAGTCTGGATGTTTTCATGTCATGGGTAGCGCATGCACGTTTGGTGCTCAGCAATGACAGTGGTGCCATGCACCTTGCTGCTTTGTTCAAAACGCCAGCCGTGGCGGTTTTTGGATCCACCGAACCCGCCATGACCGGGCCCATATCGGAGAGTGTGAACGTGGTCAGAGAAGACGTGCCGTGCAGCCCCTGCTTCTTGAGGCAGTGTCCGATTGATTTCCGCTGTATGAATCAGCTTTCTGTGGACACCGTTTTAGCCGCGTGTCGGGCTGCCTGACCGGCAACAACGATTGGCTTTTCCGCCAAGGGTCAAAGGTGGCCCATTTTGACCGCTTCGTCGGCGATGCGCTGAGCTTCTGCTTCGCGCTGACGTTCAGACTTGGCCATCCAGTCATCCCAGCTTTTACCGAAGGCTGTGTCTGGACCGGTGAAGCGGATGCAGCTTATTTCCGAAGCCTTGATGGTCTGATTGCTGGATTCGCGTTTGGATTCGGCCACAAATAGATGCACCGTATCGGACTTGATGTTAAAATTATGAACAAAACCTTCTACCGAACGACCCTCTTTCAAATCAAGAGTCACATCGCCCCGGTAATCAAAGGCGTAACGGAGGGCTAGTTCCAATGATGCTGGATCGGAAGTGGGAAAGCTTTTCCCTTCAAATTCACTGCGCCCCGAATGGGATTCTGAGGGAGCGGACTTATCAGCTTGGGGCATAATATAAAATTTGGTTTGTGTTTGTAGCGATCCTGCGGACGCTCAGGTCAGGAGCCGTAGCGCAGAGAGTTCTTAACGGTGCGCGCAAAGCCTGCAAAGGATCCAAAGGTGTCGTCAACCGAGGATGCTTCATATCCGCAGTGAACCATACAATCCTTACAGCGCTCTTCACCGCTGCGGTGCCCGTATTTTTCCCACTCTGTGGTTTCCATTAATTCTTTAAAGCTGGATGCATAACCATCCTGCAACAAGTAACATGGGCGCTGCCAACCGAAGATGTTATACGTCGGATTGCCCCAAGGAGTGCAATCGTAGTCCACATTGCCCTGCAAAAATTCCAGAAAGTTCGGTGAGAGGTTGAACCGCCAAGATTTCTTCCGGTCTTTGAGAATGTCGTAAAACAATTTCTTAGTGCGCTCACGGCCTAGGAAATGTTCCTGATCAGGTGCTTTCTGATAGCTGTATCCCGGAGATAACATCATTCCTTCCACGCCCAATTCCATCATTTCATCAAAAAATTCCCGGATGCGTTCCGGCTCGGCTCCATCGAAAAGGGTTGTATTAGTGGTGACGCGGAATCCCCGCTTGAGTGCCTCGCGCATACCTGCCATGGCAGTTTCAAACGTGCCGTCCCGACAAACCGCCACATCGTGTTCTTCTTTAAGTCCGTCCATGTGGACGCTGAAACTCAGAAACTTGCTCGGCTTGAAGAGGTCGATTTTGCGCTTCAAAAGCAGTGCGTTGGTGCAGAGGTAAATATATTTTTTACGGGCCACGAGACCCTCGACAATTTCACCGATCTCCGGGTGAAGCAAGGGCTCACCGCCGGGGATACTGACCATTGGGGCGCCGCACTCCTCCACCGCATCGAAACATTGCTGCGGGGTGAGCCGCTTGTTGAGAATGTGTTCCGGATACTGGATTTTTCCGCAGCCGGCGCAGGCCAAATTGCAGCGGAAAAGCGGTTCAAGCATGAGAACCAGCGGATAGCGATGATTGCCCCGTAGTTTGTGGCCTAGAACGTAGCTGGCAACAGTCCATGCTTGTGAAATTGGAACTGACATATCAGGCAGAATCTAAGCAATCCGCCTTGCTTGTCAACCCGCCATAATCAATTCTTTATCCCCACTTTCGGGCTCATTCACTAAAGAGTGATTCACTTGATCTATGTGGTATTCGGTTTCTTGTTCCAGTCGCCGCACGATAGCTCTATAAGATGATCCGCACCATCATGGTTCACAGCTAATAATACAACGGTTGGAGCCTAATATTTTGACAAGCCATTTTGGCTCGTTAAGTTTGCTAAACAACTAGCATCCCGTTCCATTTATGAATTACATACTTGCCTTATTGACATCCACCCTAGGCCGCAAATACATCATGGGCATTACCGGATTTGCTTTAGTGGGGTTCATCTTTATCCACATGGTCGGCAACTTGCAGATTTTCTTGGGACGTGACGCTCTCAATCATTATGCGGTTCTGCTTAAGACCAGCGCCGAGGTGCTCTGGGCATTCCGTATCGGTTTGTTGGCCATGGTGGCATTACATATCGCCGCTGCCATATCACTCGCGAGGGACAACCGAAAAGCACGTCCTGAAAGCTATCGCGCCGATGCCACGGTTCAGGCCAGCTATGCCTCACGCACCATGATTTGGAGCGGGATCATCATTGTTACGTTTGTCGTTTACCATATCCTTCACTTCACCGCCAAAGCTACCCATCCTTCTTATCACGATCTCAAGGCGCCGCTAGATGGAAAGATGGTTCCGGATGTGTATGGGATGGTGGTGCACGGTTTTTCCAGCTGGTGGATTTCCGGCTTTTACATCTTGGCAGTGGGCCTTTTGTGTATCCACCTGAGCCACGGCATCTCGAGTATGTTTCAATCCTTGGGTCTGCGCACTCGCAGCAATCAAGCTCTGCTGGAACTCGCAGCCCCAGCGCTTGCCTGGGTGCTCTTCCTTGGTATGTCATCCGTTCCACTGGCTGTTCTATTAAAATGGGTTTCTTAATATCGTCCAACTCTCCCCTACAAAACAAAGCATCGCACTACCCCCACCTCGCGCATCAACATGAATCTGGAATCTAAAATCCCGTCCGGCCCCCTCTCACAAAAATGGTCTAACTACAAACGGGACATGAAGTTGGTCAACCCCGCCAACAAACGTAAATACCGCGTGATCGTCGTCGGTAGTGGTCTGGCAGGTGCCTCGGCGGCTGCCACCTTGGGAGAACTCGGTTATCAAGTGGATTGTTTCACGTTTCATGACAGTCCCCGCCGCGCCCACAGCATCGCGGCCCAAGGCGGGATCAATGCCGCTAAAAATTATCAGAACGATGGCGACAGCGTGCACCGCCTTTTTTACGACACCATCAAAGGCGGAGACTTCCGCTCGCGTGAGGCCAACGTCCACCGTCTTGCTGAAGTAAGTGTCAATATCATCGACCAATGTGTTGCCCAAGGAGTGCCATTTGCCCGTGAATACGGCGGAGTGCTGGCCAACCGTTCATTTGGTGGTGCCCAAGTTTCCCGAACCTTCTACGCTCGCGGACAAACCGGGCAGCAGCTCCTTCTCGGTGCTTATTCTTCCCTCAACCGCCAAATCGATGCGGGCCAAGTGCGCATGTTCACTCATTCCGAAATGTTGGATCTCGTGGTGGTGGACGGACGCGCACGCGGCATCATTGTGCGAAATCTACAAACGGGTCGCATCACCCGTCATGCCGCCCATGCGGTCATCCTCGCCACCGGCGGTTATGGCAACAACTGGAACCTCTCCACGTATGCGCGTGGTTCCAACGCCACCGCCATCTGGCGCGCCCACAAACGCGGCGCGCTCTTTGCCAACCCCTGTTACACCCAGATCCATCCGACCTGTATTCCTGTCAGTGGAGAATATCAATCCAAACTCACCCTTATGTCGGAATCCCTGCGCAATGACGGCCGCGTTTGGGTTCCAAAGCGCAAAGAAGACGCTAAAAAAGATCCCCGCCAGATTTCCGAAGACGACCGCGATTACTTCCTTGAGCGCAAATATCCCAGCTTCGGGAACCTGGCCCCGCGCGATATCTCCAGTCGTTCGGCCAAAGAAGTCTGCGATGAAGGCCGTGGAGTGGGCACCACCGGCTTGGGTGTCTATCTGGATTTCGCCGACGCCATCCAGCGTCTCGGCCAGGACAAAGTCCAAGAACGCTACGGCAACCTCTTTGACATCTATCACGAAATTACCAACGAAAATGCCTACGAAGTGCCCATGCGCATTTATCCCGCCATCCACTACACCATGGGCGGCCTATGGGTGGATTACGAACTTCAAAGCAACCTCAAGGGACTTTTCGTTCTAGGCGAGGCCAACTTCTCCGATCACGGAGCCAACCGTCTTGGTGCCAGTGCCTTGATGCAGGGCTTGGCGGACGGCTACTTCGTCATTCCTTACACCATCGGAAACTTCTTGGCTCAAGTGGGAACCACTCCGGTGAGCGAAGACGCCCCCGAATTCATCGCCGCCGAAAACGAGGTCACTCAAGGCATCCAAAAATTCCTCTCCATTCGCGGCAAACGAACCATCCACTCCTTCCATAAAGAACTCGGTAAACTGATGTGGGATTATGTGGGAATGGCTCGCGAGCAAGCTGGCCTCCAAGATGTCCTGAAAAAAATACCCCAACTGCGCGAAGAATTCTGGCAGAACGTCACCGTTCCCGGAAGCCATGACGACCTCAACCAAGCCCTCGAACAAGCTGGCCGCGTCGCCGATTTCCTGGAGCTCGGTGAACTCGTCGCCCGCGATGCCCTCGAACGTCAAGAATCCTGCGGAGGTCACTTCCGCACCGAATACCAAACTCCGGACGGTGAAGCACTTCGCAATGACGATGCCTATTCACACGTTGCCGCTTGGGAATGGACAGGAAACGGCGCTCCACGGCGTCACGTCGAACCCCTTATCTACGAAGAAGTCAAAATGTCACAACGGAGCTACAAGTAATGAAAATCACCCTCAAAGCCTGGCGTGAGTCGCCCGGAAAAATCAGTGGTGGCCATTTCGAAGAATACGCCGCAGATAACCTTTCCCCGGACATGTCCTTTCTTGAAATGCTGGACACCGTCAACGAACGTCTGACAGAAACAGGACAAGAACCCATCGCCTTCGACCACGACTGCCGGGAGGGCATCTGTGGCACCTGTTCTGCTGTCATCAACGGCATCCCACACGGCCCGGATCGGGGAGTTGCCACCTGCCAGGTTTATATGCGCCGCTTCAAGGACGGCGAAACCATCACCGTTGAACCCTTCCGCTCAACAGCCTTTCCTATCGTCAAAGATCTGATCGTGGATCGTAGTGCTTTTGATCGCATCCAACAGGCAGGTGGCTACATTTCTGTGAACACCGGATCCGCACCGGATGCCAACGCCCTACCTGTAGGCAAATCCGCTTCCGATGAAGCTTTTGACGCGGCTGCCTGTATCGGCTGCGGCGCGTGTGTTGCTGCTTGTAAAAACGGTTCCGCCATGCTCTTTACCGCGGCCAAAGTTTCCCACCTTGCCCTGCTTCCTCAGGGACAAGCAGAGCGCGACCGCCGCGTGCTGCGCATGGTCGAAACCATGGACGCCGAAGGTTTTGGCGGCTGCACCAACCAATATGAATGTGAAGCGGTCTGTCCCAAAGGAATCAGCGTTACCCACATTGCCCGCATGAACCGGGATTATCTCATGGCGTCGCTGCGACGCACGGTGGCCTAATGGAGAACACGGAACCCATCTGCCTCACTCGGGACGTGGAATGCATCCAAATCCCTTCTGGTCAAAAAGCAACGCTCGTCACTGGCACCGAGGTGTCGCTGGTTCAGTCCTTGGGAGGCTCCTTCACAGTGGCTGCACGCGGAGGACTCTTTCGAGTCACCGCGCAGGACGCGGATGCGTTGGGACTTGAAGTTCCCACCGAATCCATTTCGCAACAAACCCTTGAGGGCAGCATTGAAGATCGGGTCTGGGCGGCACTCAAAACCTGCTTTGATCCGGAAATTCCCGTAAACATTGTGGACTTGGGCCTCATTTACAGCATGACGGTGGACGAGCAGAATCGGGTGGCCGTCAAAATGACTCTGACCGCACCCGGGTGTGGCATGGGGCCCGCCATTGCCGCCGATGCCAAAAATAAAATCGAAGCCCTTCCCGGTATTTCGTCCGCTGAGGTCGAGGTGGTATGGGAACCGCAATGGAACCCCTCTATGATCTCGGTTGAAGGCCGTGCTAAGCTGGGTATTGAAGATTAAATAAAGCACAGCGAGTCATCACGTGTGGCGTTTGAGTTTGTCTAGCCATTGATCTTGGCGCATCACCGCAGCGCGTCGGGTCGCCGCTTCAGCTTCACAGCGGAGTTGAGCTCCCGCAAACCACGCCGCTGCGGAGGCGGGTTGTTCACCCTCTCTGCTGGGTTTGGGAGGAGCGTTATCGAGAGTCAGCTCGTCCTCGTAGCTGAGAAAAAACTGGGAAGAACCAGCGTCGCCCTGACGTCCCGCGCGTCCTGCGAGCTGGCGATCCACCCGGCGGGAGTCGTTGCGCTCTTCTCCGATGACATGCAGCCCGCCTAACTCCGCAACGCCCTCTCCCAACGGGATGTCCGCTCCACGTCCGGCCATGTTGGTGGCGATGGTGATGCGTCCCGCCTGTCCGGCCAGATGGATCAGATCGGCCTCCTCCTGATCCTGACGGGCGTTGAGCACCGCACAGTGGATACCATGTTCTTGCAGGGCACGGGCTATCTCATCGCTGCGCCGCACCGTGCGGGTGCCGATCAGAACAGGCCGTCCCGCGCGCCGCAAGGCGAGCACTTCGGCGACAATGGCGTCCGTTTTGCTGGCGCGGTCAGAAAACACACGGTCTGGCAAATCCCGGCGCTGCAACGGGCGGTGGCGGGGAATGGGAATGACCCGCAGTTGATAGGTGTCGAGGAACTCGCCCTCGTTCTCGCGTGCGGTGCCGGTCATGCCGCAAAGAAAAGGATAGAGGCGATAGAAGCGTTGCCGCGAGACCGTGACATCGGATTCGGACTCGGAGGTGATAGGTAAACCCTCGGCGGCCTCCACGGCTTGGTGCAGACCTCCGCGCCATTTGCGGTCGGCAAATGCGCGCCCCGTATTTTCATCAATGATTTCAATCTTTTCATCGCGGATCAGATAATGGTGGTCACTCTTGAAGAAAAGTCGGGCGCGCAGTGCCTGCTCAATGTATTCATGCCAAGCGCGGCGCAACAGAGAAGAAGGGAACCGCGAAGTATTGCGATAAGCGTGCTCCAGCCCGGCCGGTGTCAGCGTGGCGGAACGGTCGCGCTGACGGATCTCATAATGAGATTCATCCATCGCCGCCGCTGCGTCCTCGGCGGCGCGATACACCGAAGCATCAGCGGCCTCGCCCGGTGGTGCGGGACGGCTGATGATCAATGGGGTAACGGCCTCATCGATCAGGACGCTGTCGATTTCATCCACCACCGCGCAGGCAAAGGGGCGTTGAACGGTCTCGGGGTGGGCGAGTTCTTTCCAACCCAGCACAGAGCGTTGCCACGCGGAGCCCAGTGGGGAGCGTTCAGTGCCCAGCCGCATCAACTGGTCACGCAGGTAATCAAAACCAAATTCGTAGCCGGTGCCATAGGTGATATCGGCGGCGTAGGCGGCGCGTTTTTCTTCCGGACGGGCGCGCTCGGGCAGCAGCGCGGAGGACAGCCCGAGGAACTGGAAGACGGGTTGCATCAAGGCGTGGTCTCTCTCCGCCAGATAGGCGTTGACGGTGGTGACATGAACCCCGCGACCGGTGAGGGCCAGGACGGATGCAGGGAGGGTGGCTACCAGAGTTTTCCCCTCGCCGGTGGCCATCTCCGCCAATTCACCGCGCGCCATCACTAACCCGGCCATGATTTGCACATCGTAGGGTCTCATTCCAAGCGAACGTTTGACCGCTTCACGCACGCAGGCAAAGGCTGCGACTAAAAGGGCGGAATCCAGGCGTGGTGGCGCGTCGGGTGTTTCAGGATCCGGGGGCGGAGGGGCGCAGGTTCGAAAACGATCGCGAAGCGCGTTGTCGGACAATCGCGCAAGGGTGGGTTCAAGATGGTTGACCGCATCGATTTGATCCTGCAGGGAGCGGACGGAGCGCTGGCGGGCGAGGTCGTGATACCAGCGGGAGGCGTGATCGATCCAGAGGGAAGGGTTCATAGGGACAGACTCATTAAGGGCCAGAAGCCCGGCCTACGGTAAAGGCATTCGGTGTGGTTGTGGATCACTTCTGCTCAGGATCGGTGCTTGGGTAGCATGATGGAGTGGTTGGGCACCATGGTGGGAGGCAAGGGGTTTGACATCATGGCACTCTTGAAGTCTATTGGTCTTGGCGGAACAATTCCAAAGGAGGACGTTAAATACTTTATTTAGAGGCGGTAGGTTTGAACCAAGACAAGTGTGCGGCTGGATGAGAGGGGTCGGTTTGATTTTTAAAGAGTTTTATAAGTTCAGGATAATTTCCACGCCACTCCGCGCGGGGTGAAGAGATCATGCCCCGATGCACGCTTTCATACCACTCAGTCCAACTACTGGCGAGTTGTGGAACGTGCGTTAGCAGCGGTTCGAGAAGTTTCACGGCTTCTTCTTCTTTGATCCAGCCGAAGCGGATCATCATTCCCGCCAGCCATGTCGTTTCGCTGATATGGAGTGCGAGGGTATCGTTCAGGATTTGATCGGTTTCACCGCTCCACTCTCTTGACGTGACGGCTAGAAGGAGTGCCTGCGGATCTGAAAGCAGATTCATTTGATAATTGGCGAATTCGGTGTCAGACATGGATCGGGTATTTTTGAATTCTTGGGAGAAGGCAAGGTAATCGCGCAGGCTGATCCATTCTTCGAGAAGGGCCAATGCGACTTCAGGACTTTTGATTTGATATCGGGCGAAAGCTGTCCGTTTAACAGGTGATACGTTGAGCTTATTGTCTAAGCCGGCCCAGCAGTCGAAACGGGCATTGGGTCCGAAACGATGAATGATTTGAAGGTAAGGGAGTGCCATAATGGGCTGGTATGGGCTATTGGCTGCATGATCTAGGCCTGGCACTGGTAATCTTATTTTTGAAAGATCACCCCCTTTTTTAAGAGTGAGTTCGATGTATTTTTCTTTATGGGCCCAGACGGCGTAAGAGAGAGCACTGGCTCCCTTTGTGTCCAATACAGACAAGTCGGGATTGGGTTCAACTTCGAGCAGCTTTGCGAGGTATCTATCTGGATCAGGTTGTGACATGGCAAACATCCAAACCGTTTCCCCATCTTTTCCGGTGGCACGGTGATCCGCTCCTTTTTCTAATAGAAGTGAAAAAACTTTAAATTGATTTGATTCCATCGACAAAAAAAGAAGGGGAAGTTCGCTGTCTTTAGTCCTCTTGTTAACATCCATTCCTAGTTCGATAAGCCGTTTTACATCGAATTCATTTCCATTTTGAACAGCTAGAACGAGAGAACCTCTGTATAGGCTTTCGTCTTGGATTACTGCGCCTGATTCAACGAGCAGATCGAAAAGTTCTTCTGGAACATGATTGGCAATCGCCCAATAGAGGGGGGTCTGTTTGAAACCATTCGCTATGTTGGGGTTAGCTCCCGCCTTCAGCAGTGCGCTGGAAACCTCGTGGTTATGAAAGTAGAGAGCGCAGATCAGGTGTGTGTTACCGAATTTGTCGCGACCATCGATTTCGACTCCGGCTTTAATGAGTTCAAGGGCGAGTGGGTTCTTTTTAAGACTGATGGCTACTTGTAAAAGTGGCAGACCCCGTTTGTCTTGGGCATTCAGAAGTTCGGGATTCGCGGATGTGAGATTTAAAACCTTTTGTATGTGCCCGGACTCTACTGCTTTAAACAACTCATCCTGAAGATCAGCGTGCTTGGATTTACACGAAATAATTGAAAGAACCGCTGCCAACGTCACCCAAAAGACAAAAGAATTATTTCTCATAAGCCCATTTTCGATAGCGCCTGTAAGTAGCCTCATCATTGTTCCAGGCATTGGGGATGTAGTCATTACCCAGTTCATCGAAGAGACGGCGGGCCGTCTCACGATCTTTGGCTAGGCAGGCAAACAAGCAGTAATTCGTTTTATTCCATGTTGAATCGGGCCATCTTTCAAGTAAGCGTTCGAAACCGGCTTTCATCATGGGCCAGTCGGCTCCTGTTGCTTTAAAAAAATGCTCCTGATCTGTATAGCCTGAGAGGTGCCAAAAAATACGTGTGTAGATATCGGCTCCATGCTTCTTGGATGCCTCAAGAGCGAACTTATGACATTCCCCCTTTTTTCCATAC
>JBHJOR010000039.1:0-21190 GCA_050329585.1 Methylacidiphilales bacterium
ACCCTTTATCCAGCGTCCTGCCGATGTGTTGACGCTATTACTGGAACATGGTGCCGATATTAATCATCAGGGAATCAACCGAACCAATGCCTTGAGTAATGCTCTTTCTAAATACTTGCCAGAAACGCCGCGGGCCAGCGACGTGGCCTCATCCGATCCGATGGTAGCTTTCCTTTTAGAACATGGAGCACAAGCGGAGGATCCATTAAATTTGACACGGGATGACGATACGCCAAGCGAGATGCCCGCACACGACTCGACTGACCACTCGAACCACCCGCAACGGAAGTGACCCGTTCCCAATTTCAATGAGCTCGATTTAAAGCTCTTTGATGTGGGAAATAATTTTGCCGACCAGACCATATTTCTTGGCCTCCTCGGGAGACATCCAGAAATTGCGATCCGTTTCCAACTCGATTTTTTTGATGTCCCTGCCGGTCGCGTCCGAAAAGATCTGGTTAAGGCGGTCGCGCATTTTTAAAATTTCCTGCGCTTCAATATTAATATCCGTAGCCTGTCCGCCGACCCCACCCATGGGTTGGTGCAACATAAAGCGGGTGTTGGGCAATGCGTAGCGATTCTCTTTTTTGGCCGCCGCGTAGATCAGTGCCCCTGCACTGGCCACCCAGCCGGTGCCGATGATTTTAACCGGAGCCTGAACAAAGCGAATCATGTCATAAATGGTATCACCTGATTCCACATGGCCACCCTGACTGTTGATAAAAATCTTGATGGGCTCGTCGTTATCCAGAGAGAGAGCCAGAATTTTTTCGGTAACTTCCCTCGCCACCCGCTGATTGATTTCGCCGTAGATGGTGATAATTCGGTTTTCGAATAACTTATCGGCCCATTTATTGCTTCGGATTGCTGAGGACTCGGACTCTTTTTCTTTGTTGGCGTTCATCGTTAAGGATAACAAAAGGCATGAATGGTCATTAAGCAAGTCCCAACCGATTTTTTTGAGTTATGTTTTTGAGTTCTAGGAATCAAAATATTGATATTTAAGGGGGAAGTCCAGAGCACCTTCAGCCTTAACAGGTCGACGAACGGCCCTGCTCTCAGGCTCGACAAAAAATGAACATGATTTACCATCATGGGATGCAAGAACTGGTTTTCGAGGTTATCCAAGAATCCGACGGCGGTTATGTCTGTGAATGTCTCGGTGAATCCATCTTCACCCAAGCTGACAGTTGGGAAGAACTTCGCCACCATGTTAGAGAAGTAGTTGCCGCCTATTATTTTGACCAACCGCAGAATATCCCCGCATCCATCCGCCTTCATTTAGTGCGTGATGAAATTTTGCTTCCGGCATGAAATTGCCGCGTGACCTGAAAGGTCGCCATTTAGCCCAGGCGCTCTGTCGGCATTGGGGTTATTTGGAGGTGCATCAGCAGGGCAGTCACATCATCCTAGAAACTAAAGATCCATCCCATCAGCGCATTCCAGTGCCCGACCATCCGGCACTTCGCATCGGCACTCTTAACGCCATTCTTCGCACCGTAGCTCACCACAAGTCCGTGGATCGACAAGACATCCTCGACAGCCTCTAGTGTAGTCCGTCCAGGCGGAGAGACGCACTTCTTCTTTGACGACCGTTTCAATTGACGAGAAAAACGGAGTGCCTACGCTTTCCGCCTTCGACATGAATTACAAGGACACGCTTCAACTGCCCAAAACCCCCTTCCCCATGCGGGCCGCCCTGCCTCAGCGCGAACCCCTTTGGACACAAAGCTGGGAAGCCGCCCGTATCCATGACCAATTGATGCATGATCGCGCCGGGGCACCCTCATTTATTCTGCATGACGGCCCCCCGTTCGCCAACGGGGATGCCCACATGGGCCACGCTCTCAATATGACGCTCAAGGACATCGTGCTCAAATCCCGCAATATGTCGGGTTTCCGCGTTCCCTTCATTCCGGGATGGGATTGCCACGGTTTGCCCATCGAGCACAAAGTCATGAAGGAGTTTGGACGCGATGGTGGCCGTTTGCCCGATCCAACCACCATCCGCCAAAGCTGTCAGGCTATGGCCGAAAAATACATCGGCATCCAACGGGAACAATTCCAGCGGTTAGGCGTTTTTGGCGACTGGGAGAATCCCTACATCACCATGGAGCCGGACTACGAGGCGGATGTGCTCAGGGTCTTCGCGGCGATGGTTGCCAAAGACATGGTTTTCCAAGCGTTGAAGCCGGTTTATTGGAGCACCGGTTGCCGCACCGCATTGGCCGAGGCCGAAGTGGAATACGCAGATCGCACCGATCCTTCGGTTTATGTTCGTTTCCCGCTCACAGCGGATTCACAACGCGCACTGGGATTGGAAGAGAGCACCTCGTTGCTGATTTGGACCACGACCCCTTGGACATTGCCCGCCAATCTGGCCGTTGCAGTTCATCCTGATTTGGTTTATCAAATCGCCCATAGCGATCAGGGTCTTTTGATCTTTGCTTCCGGACGTCTTGAGGCTTTGGAAGCGTTGAAGCAACATCCCCTGCCCGCAGTGCGCACGTTGAAAGGATCGGAACTTGCGGGACTCATCTACCAACATCCTTTCCTCACACGTCGAGGCACCATCCACGTCGCGGACTTTGTCACCAGCGAATCCGGCACCGGTTTGGTACATATCGCGCCGGGGCACGGCACGGATGACTACCACCTCGGCCAACAGGCCGGATTGGAGATTTTCTCGCCCGTGGACGATGACGGCTGTTTGACCGATGCCTGCGGTATGCCGGAATGGGCCGGGAAAAACGTTTTCGATGCCAACCCCCTCGTCGTAAACCATTTGGAGCAAACCGGCTTTCTCTTCGCATCCGAAGCGTACCGGCACAGCTATCCACATTGCTGGCGATCCAAAACCCCCATTGTTTTCCGGGCGGTTACTCAATGGTTCATCAAGGTGGATGCGTTTCGCAGTAAGGCGTTGGAGGCCATCTCGAACGTTAAGTGGATCCCCGCATGGGGAGAAAACCGCATCCGTGGGGCGGTGGAAACACGTCCGGACTGGTGCATTTCCCGTCAGCGCACGTGGGGCATCCCGATTCCGGCCTTCTTTGATGAAGAAGGAGGTGCCCATCTGGATGCCGGGGTGATCCAACGTTTCGCCGACCGCGTAGAAGAAGAAGGAACCGACATCTGGTTCTCCTCTACGGATGAGGAGATGACCGCATCGCTTGGATTACCCTCTGGTTGGAAAAAAGGAACGGATACACTGGACGTCTGGATTGATTCGGGATCCAGCCACCAGGCCGTCACACGTCGTCGACTCACCTTCCCCGCCGACCTTTATTTAGAAGGAAGCGACCAGCACCGCGGTTGGTTCCAATCCTCTTTGTTGACCTCGGTGGCGATCAGCGGTGAGGCTCCCTACCGGGCGGTATTGACCAACGGCTTTGTGGTGGATCTCGACGGCAAAAAGCTCTCCAAATCCAATACCTATGAAAAACCCACCGATCTGATGTCGTTCGTCAACGAATACGGAGCCGACATCCTGCGCCTGTGGGTTTCGCATGAGGACTACCGGAATGACGTCCCCTTCTCGGTTGAAATTTTTAAACGCGTTTCCGATACCTACCGATCGATCCGCAACACCCTGCGTATTTTATTGGCCAATTTGCAGGATTTTGATCCGATCCGTGACGCGGTTCCCAACGCCTCTTTACAAGGGGTGGATGCCGCGATCCATGCCCGGCTACAGCAATTAATTCGCGATACCCGACGGGCCTATGAAGCCTATGAGTTCCACCAAGTTTATCATCTAATCAATCGCTTCTGCGCTGTGGATCTCTCCTCGATTTACGTGGATGTGACGAAGGACCGAATGTATTGTGATGCCGTCGCCTCACTGCGCCGCAGGGCTACTCAGACGGTGATGCATCACACCTTGGAAACACTGGCTCTGCTGCTGGCACCGATTATGCCCTTCACGTGCGAAGAAGTCTGGCAATATGCGGTTTCACGCGATCCCGAAGGTAAGGACGCCGAAGGCCAGCTATTGCGTCCGTCGATTCACCTTGCCCTCTTTCCGGATCCCGCGCCTGAGGTGAGTTCTGAACGCTTTTCACAGGACTGGGAAAATGCCTTGGCCTTACGAGCCGAAGTGAATGAAAAACTGGAGGCTCTGCGCAGGGATAAAAAAATTGGCAAGAGTTTGGAAGCCATCGTGGTGTTACCCGCGCACAGGATGGCACCCGCTCTCATCGACGATCTGGCTGAATGGCTGTTGGTCTCCGCTGTTGAATGTAATGGAACGGGTGATCACATCGAGGTGCTCCCAGCGGTGGAGCGCGGTTGGGTCAAATGTCCCCGCTGCTGGAGCTTCCACCCTCCCGAGCAGCTGGGTCGTGATGCCGGTCATCCGGAGTTATGCCCCCGATGCACGGCAGCGGTGCAGGAGTTCCCTACTTTATGACTACCCCGAGAAGACCCAAGTGGTATTTCTACGTTTCCGCGTTGTCACTTTATGTGGCAGATCAGGTTACCAAGCAGTGGATTGTGCGCGATTTCTGGCCGGGCCGCTCGGTGGAGGTGATCCCTGATTTTCTCTACTGGACGTATGTCCGTAATGACGGCATCGCCTTTGGTCTGATGCAGGGCAACAATACGCTGATGTTGATTCTGGTAACCCTACTGGTAGTAGGCGGAGCCTTTTGGGCACGGCAATTGAACTGGGACAGCCCTCACCTCAACGGCATCGCCTCACTGATCACCGCAGGCGCGTTGGGCAATATCACTGACCGGGTGCGGCACGGCTTCGTTATTGATTTTGTGGATGCGGATTTGGGATTCATGCGCTGGCCTGCATTTAATGTGGCCGACTCCGCCATCTGCATCGCCATGGCCTGGATGTTGTTTTGCGTTTTCACTAAAAAACCTCTAGATTAATTTCTATGTTGCTTACTGAAAGCAGTCCCCGGGAACGGCTGATGGATCGCGTGAGAGAGCTCAAAAAAGAGCGCAACGCGGTGATTCTGGCTCATAATTATCAGTCAGCCGAAATACAAGAAGTCTCCGATTATGTGGGCGATTCCCTGGGACTGGCGTACCGGGCTAAAGAAACCGATGCCGACTGCATCCTTTTCTGCGGAGTCCACTTCATGGCGGAGACAGCCAAGATCGTGAATCCGGACAAACCGGTTCTTATTCCCGATCTGGATGCGGGTTGCTCCTTGGCGGATTCTTGTGATGCGGATGATCTGGCCCGTCATCTTCAGAACCACCCCCATCTCTACGTGGTGGCCTACATCAACTGCTCGGCTGCGGTCAAAGCACTCAGTGATGTGATCTGCACATCGGGCAATGCGGTCAGGATCGTGGAAAGGGTTCCTGCTAACCGTGAAATTCTCTTTGTTCCAGATCAGAATCTCGGTGAGTGGGTGATCGAGAAAACCGGGCGTCCCATGAAACTTTGGGAGGGCAACTGTTATGTCCATGTTGAGTTTACCCATCAAAGCATTTCCAAACTACGAAGCCAGTATCCCGACGCACCCATCGTGGCCCACCCGGAGTGCACCCGCGCCGTCCGACTCCTGGCCGATGAGGTGTGCAGCACCGAGAAGATGGTGCACTACTGCCGTGATTCGGAGCAGGACACCTTCATCATCGTGACTGAATCTGGAATGTTACATCGCCTGCGGCGTGAAGTGCCCCACAAGACCTTCATCGCCGGCCCTACGGATCATTGTGCCTGTGCCGACTGCCGCTTCATGAAAATGAATACGTTGGAAAAAATGATCAGGGCACTGGAAACCATGGAACCGCAGATTCACATGGAAGCCGCTCTAAGAGAACGCGCCCGCATCCCCATCGAGCTCATGCTGGAGTGGAGCAGGTGAGGATGTTTAGCCTACCAGGATAACCGTGAGTTTTTTGGGGCCGTGGGCGCCTAGAACCAGGATGCGCTCGATGTCGCCGGTACGGCTGGGGCCAGTGGTCAGACAAAGCATGGATGGAAGATTCTCCCCCTGACCGTAAAGGTTTTGAATCAAGCGCATGGCTGAAGGAAGATCCGGCACCACTTGATCCCGCTTGGCCACGACCACGTGATGCGGCGGCAGAATAGACAGAGCTCTACCTCCCGCGCTTCGTGTCCCAAGTAAAACGCTGCCCGTTTGGGCCACCAAAGCGTCGCAGCCACTGATCCCCACATCGCAGGTTTCCAGATCCCGTTTATCGTAAGGCTGATCGGTAGAAAGCGCCCTTTTCCCGAGAGTGGACTCAGCAAGGGAAGACCATTCCGTGTGATGGGAAGCCCACTTGTTCCAACCATGAGCGACGCGCAGTCGCCCAAAAATGTCGGGCAATAAAGACTGTTCCGTGCGGATGAATTCTGTTTTAAGGAGCCCGGACTGTTGAGCGAAGAGATCCACCTGCGCCTCATAATCGGCCGGAACCACCGGTAGCCAAGCGGATACCGGGGAAACCGCATCGGAGGCGTGAACAGCATGACCATGGCTCGGGTGATGGATGCGCGGCGATTTCAACGCCTCTCGAATCCTGTCGAGGACGATTTTCCGGTCGTCAACCTGAAGGGCGTCAGTCATGTTTTTTAGTTTGTCTATCCTGCCAGTATTCCTGAAACGAATAGGGTGGCGGCTCGGGAAGAGTTCGGGTAGCCGTCCAGTTCCTGGCCGGATCGAGTGCAGAGCCCATCAGTGGAGCAGCCAGACGTTGCACGGTGCGACCGATCTTACCAGCCAGATGAAAAAGTGCGGGTCGTGTGGAGATCCAACCGAAGCCCAGAAAAAGAAGGCGCTCCCACCAGACCGCGCCGCCCATGACTCCATTTCTGCGGTTTTGAAGAAGGTGGTGATGCAGGTCGATACCCACCGGGCAGGCGTCGGTGCAGGCACCGCAAAGCGAGGATGCGGAAGAAAGGTGTTTCCACGATTGTAATCCTCTCAGGTGCGGGGTCAGGACTGAGCCGATGGGCCCCATGTAGGTGGTGTTGTAGGCGTGGCCTCCGATGTTTTTGAAGATCGGGCAGACATTGATGCAGGCACCGCAGCGGATGCAGTTAAGAGTGTCGCGCTGCTCACCATCCGCCAGAAGCCGGGTGCGGTTGTTATCGAGAATAATCAGATGAAACTCCTCGGGCCCATCGCTCTCGCCTTCTTTGCGGGGACCGCTGATCAGATTGTTATAACAGGTTAATTGCTGGCCTGACCCTGCGGTGGCCAGCATCGGCAGGAGAAGTGCCAAATCTTCCATGCGGGGAATGAGTTTCTCAATACCCATGATGGCAATATGAGTGGGCGGTAATGACGTGGTGAGGCGACCGTTTCCTTCATTGGTGCACATGGCGATGGTGCCGGTTTCAGCCACCGCGAAGTTGACACCGCTGATGCCCACCTCGGCTTCCACATACTTCTGACGCATGACGTGCCGTGCGATCATGGTGAGTTCTTCAGGAGAATCAGTCGGAGCGGTGCCCAGTTTTTCCTGAAAGAGACGACTGATTTCACCGCGTTTGAGGTGCATGGCCGGAAAGACGATGTGGAACGGGGCTTCTCCGCGCAGCTGGACGATGTATTCACCCAGATCCGATTCCACCACTTCAAACCCTTCTTTTTCGAGCGCCTGAGCGAGATGGATTTCTTCTCCGGTCATGCTTTTGGATTTGATGATGGAGCGGGCCTGCTTGGCTTTGACCACACTCACGATGTAATCACACGCACGGCGGGCGTTGGCGGCAACAAAGATCTTGGTGCCATGCGCTTCACACTTCTCGATGAACTGCTCGAGGTGGGTGTCAAGGTGATCGATGGCTTCGGATTTGACCGCCGCGGCGTGGCGGCGGGCGGCGCCCCAGTCTTGAAACTTGCTTTTATTCTCATCCCGCTTGACGTAATAGCCGCCCAAGGCTCTGCGCAGGAAGACCCGTTGATCCCGGTTCGCGCCGTAGCGTGCCGAGTCCGTCTGGAAGGTTTCAGCGGTGGCGGACATAGGATTAGGATTGAACCAAGACTTCAGCCAGGTGCAGCGACTGAATCCGGCGGCCCATTTTTTTATTTTTTTCCATGAGCCCTTGGATTTGCATCAGACAGCTCAGGTCATTGGAGACCACGTATTCGGTTTCGGTGGCCGCAATGGAATCACATTTTACCTCTCCCATGGCCCGTGAGATATGGGGAAATTTGACAGAAAAGGTGCCACCGAATCCACAGCAGCTTTCCGCTTCACCCATTTCTACCAGCTCCAGTCCGCGGACATGTTCCAACAGACGGCGGGGCTGTGATTTGATGCCGAGTTCGCGTAACCCATGGCAGCCATCGTGGAAGGTGATGCGATGGGGGAAGCTCGCGCCCACATCGGTCACTCCCAGAACGCTGACCAGAAAATCGGAAAACTCATACACTTTTTTCGAGAGCGCCACCGCTTCAACATGTTGGGGTGTGTTTTCAAACAGCTCAGGATTGAATACTTTCAACATGGCACCGCAGGAACCAGATGCGGATACCACCACGTCAGACTGATGAAAAACATCCAACATGTGCGCGGCGGTGGTGCGTGCTTCATCCCAGTATCCGGAGTTAAAAGCGGGCTGACCACAACACGTTTGCCCATCCGGCACCACGACCTCATGACCCAGTTTCTCTAGGATTTTCACTATGGCGATCGCGGCCCGTGGATAGTAGTGATTGACGAAGCAGGGAATAAAAAGAGACACCTTCATGTAGGATCGAATAAGCTCATAAAATACTAGTTATGAGCGGAAGTTCAAGTGGAATGGGAAAAAGAGTCCGGCTTTACCTTGACTCGCTTAACTACCTTAACGACTGGTAACGTCGTCGCCATAACATAGCGGCTGCGGCGATCACTAAAAGACTGCTACTTGAAGGTTCCGGTATCACCGCAAGGGCGGTGCTGATCTGGGAGTGGTACGCACTGATGCGGGCGAAGAAATTGGTATCGGGTTGGTCTCCTGACATGACCAGATCCCGGTCGTAAAACGAAGAGCCCGAATTGGAAACGGCAAATGCAATGCCGCTGAGGTACCACTGCCCGCCAAACAAGTAAAACATGGCACCACCGGAATCATTCAGGGTGAGTGCAGCTTCGGTATTGATGGCATTATTATCAAATTGGGTGCGCAAGGCTTCCGTCGTCCTGATTCCGTCCGTCACGTTTTGGGTCGAAGAGAGTGTCGTATTGGTGCCCCAGCGCTGGTCTTCCGTGCCGGTGCCCCAGTTCCATCCTTGCCCGGCAACCTCAGATCCCCTGCCCTGCCCGTATCCGATCAATACGACATCTCGGCTGCGATCGCGGACGGTGTGGCTGTTGAGGTTGATCGAGGCCAGACCGGAAACTACCAGTCCAGGATCAGACGACAGGCGCACCATCTTTAGATCAGCACCGGCGATTTGCTGAACTCCATTGGTGTACCCCCCCGTATTGAAGGTGCTGTCGACCGTGAAGGACTGACCATCAATGACAAAGGAACCGCCGTGACTCACATGGTCGGCGGTGAGGATGTATTGATTTCCCAGATAAACCGCCGAGCCGCCCGGGTTGGCGCCTAACATCACTTGTGCGACGTTTTTCCAAGGAACCCCGGTGCCCGGATCGGTGGTAATGGAGGTGTCCGAATTACCCTGATTCAAAAGAATCAATGCACTGGCCGAGTAAGCCTGTGAAAACAGTGCCATCAGCAATAGCCCCTGCTTAATGCGCATAGCGGAAATTTAGTGCAAATTGGATGTTTGGCAAGAAGTCATGAATCTGCTTTGGGGTCAGAGTTCCAATGTCGCAGACAGGTTTCCAAGGCTTCATGAACTTCGGTGAGCGACACACCGAGTTGACGGATTTTTGAGGAGTCCAACACACATTCCGAGCGCGGTGTGCGATTAGCCTCTGTGTAAAATTCCTCCTCCGAATTATAAAAGTGGTAGGCCTGCTCCGATACACCGGTGCGGTGCAGCAGGTCCATGAGTTCGGTTGTCTTCAGTATACCCGGATTAGTCATGTGATAGATTCCTCCAGGAAATCCCTCACGCATACATTGCCAACCCGCTGCGAGAAACTCGTCCAGAAACGTTATCGAGTTCTCCGTTTTAATATGCTTCGGGTAGCCTATGACTTTGGTGAGGTAATTGCGCGGGTGGGCGATGTGATTAAAGGGTCGGCGGAAGCGCCAAATCCAAATGTCTGGATTTTGGAGAAGAATCTCCTCTGCCAGAGCCTTGGTTCCTGAATAAAAACTACAACGGTTCTGGCGGAACGTGAAATTGGGCGGGTCGGTTTCGTTGTAGCCGCGACCGTGCGGGGGATTGCCCGAATAAATGCAACCCGTGGATAAATGGGCCCAGCGCAGACCGTGTTCCGCACAGACGTGCATAAGCAAGGACGGCAGGGCGGTATTGGCCAGCAGACAGGTCGCTCGTTTCGACTCGGAGGCATCCACGTTTGGAATTCCGGTATACCCTGCTGCATTGATCAAAAACCGCGGCCGAGTCGCCACGATCAAATCATGAAGCCCTTTCCGACTGGAGTAATCGAATTCACCACGCGACACCAAACGGTGCTCAACTCCCTCACGTCGAAAAAAAGCAGCCCACTGCGAGGCCATGTAGCCCGCGCCACCCAAAACGAGAATCATGCCGCAAGATAGCAGGATTTGACCCATGACGAAAGATTGTTTTTTTAAACAACACTCCTAAACTACAGTTATGAACACCGTGGAAGTCTTGGCGGCTTTGGCAGGCATCGGTGCCCTGGCCGGGCTGAATCTTTATTTAACTGTCTTCGTGCTAAGTCTATTTCTGCGGATGGGCTGGCTGGATCTGGGGCAGCAATTTATGGGCCTGGAATTGCTGACTCATCCGGCTGTATTCTACACGGCGGGAGCACTTGCGGTGGTGGAGTTTTTTGCGGATAAGATTCCCTGGTTCGACTCGTTTTGGGACGCGGTGCACACCTTAATCCGCCCCGCAGGAGCTGCGGTGATCGGGTTCACTGCCTTGGGGGATGTCGAACCCATTTGGGCAATAACTGCCGCCATGGTAACCGGTGGAGTAGGGCTGGCAGGCCATACAGCCAAAGCCGGAGCTCGTCTGGCCATTAATGCCTCACCCGAGCCGCTTACTAACTCCGCCGCCAGTTTCACCGAAAACGCTCTAGTGGTTGCCGGTTTGACACTCTGGGCCTGGGCCCCTTGGATCGCCCTGATCTTTCTGATCTTATTGCTTACGGGGATCGTGGTGGTTTTATGGCTGGTGTGGAAAGTCTTCCGCCGGGTGATCGCGTGGCGTCCGCGTTTTCCTCGACCGCCTCAAACGCTGCGGGAAAACACTGCCCCCGCGGAGCCTTCTAAATAGGCATCGAATACGGACGCGATATTGCGCGACCACATTCGGCCGGAGTTTGTCACGCACAAGGTGCTGCCTTCCCAACGAACCAAATCATCCCGCACCAACTCCTCTGTGCGTTGCTTCCCCCACTGGATGACCTCTTGGTGATTGCGCTGATAGGTGGTGGCTACTTCTGCTAAATCGACTTGGTTGCGACAGAGAATCCCATGAATGATTTCTTTCCGGAAGCGGTCTTCGTCAGTCACCCTCACTCCCCGTTCTACCGGCAGATTTCCGGAATCCAGAAGAGATTCCCAAAGCGCGATGGTTTTATGATTTTGGCTGTAGCTGTTCGAGGTGTTACTGATGGAACTGACGCCCATACCCAGTAAGTCATAACTAGGTTTGGCGTGATAGCCTTGAAAATTCCGGTTCAATGCTCCCTGATCCAGCGCTTTACTGAGGGTGTCTCCGGGAAGTGCAAAGTGATCCAAACCGATGTGCCGGTAACCCCACTGAGAAAGGGTTGACAGAGATTCTTCAAAGATGCGTTGTTTTTCCTCCGCCGATGGCATGGCCGAAGCGTCCAACGCTTTTTGTCTGGCGATGCGATCTGGTAAATAAGCGAAATGGAAAAGCGCGAGGCGATCCGGTCGCCATTGGAGTATGCGCTGCAAGCTGTGAGCAAAGGATTCTGGAGTCTGCTTGGGCAGACCATAAATGAGATCAAACGATAAGCTCTCAAAACCTAACTCGCGGGCATTCTTGAACAACGGCTCCAGCAGAGATTCTGGTTCGATTCGGTTAACAGCCTCCTGGACCTCGGGATTGATGTCCTGAACGCCGAAGGAAAGCCGATTAAAGCCCAACGAACTCAACATTTTTAGATGATCCAATGATGTTTCTCTGGGATTACATTCAATACTGATTTCAGCACCGGGAAGAAACTTGAGCCGGCTGGACAAAGCTCTCATCAGTCGTGCCAGTTGTTCAGGGGAAAAAAAAGTGGGAGATCCTCCGCCGAAATGAAGTTGGTCAACAGCCCGATTGCGCCCCAAATGAGCGAAGGTTAGATCCATTTCTTTCTCTAAATAATCCAAATAACGGTCACTGCGGCGGCGATCGCGTGTGGGCGTTACATTGCAGCCGCAGAACAGGCAAATCGAGGCACAAAAAGGAAGGTGAATATAAACTGAAAGAGGCTCATCAATGGTCGCCGCTGCGGTCAAATCCTCCCGCTTGAGCTGTGGGCCATAATCAGAACCAAACTGAACAGCGGTGGGGTAACTGGTATAGCGGGGCACGGGTCGATCATACTTCTGGATCAATGAAGAATCGAAACGACCCGCTTCCGGAATGAGCTTATCGAGAGTAGTCATGCTTGTGAGGCATTATGATCTGCTTTCCATCAAATATTCCATTATCCGAACAAACCGCTGGTGGCCATCTTCTAGATCTTTGACCCGGATCCATTCGTCCTTGGTGTGTGCTTGAAGAATGGAACCCGGCCCCAAAGCCACAGCGGGCACTCCCACTGCTGCCAGCGAAGCCGCATCACAAAACCACGGGGCCACCGTCAAACCACGGGTGGCGGGTAAAATGGCTTGGATAAGCGGATGATCCGGTGGAGTGTCCAAAGCCATCCCACCTTCAGGAAATTGGAAACGTGCGCCGGTGCCTGTTGCTTTGAGTAGTTCATCCAATTTCGTCATCAGCATCCGGCGTGAAAGATTCGGAACCGTTCGGATGTCGAGAGTCAGCCGGCTGTCTTGCGGCGCAATATTCGCTTTACTTCCCCCTGCTAAAATCGTGGGGGTAGCCGTGGCACAGCCCAAAACCGGATGGGGGTGCCGTGCCAGCCAAGGCAAGAAATCCTTTTCCAAAGCAGTCAAAACGCGGGCCATTTTAAAATGGGCATTAGAATCGGGCAATGAGACCGATGCATGTCCGGCCTGACCGGGAACGGTGATTTCGGCCCAGACCGCCCCTTTGTGGGCATGCACCACATGGAAATCAGTGGGTTCTCCGATCACCGCCAGGGCATAGTCCTTGGCCTCCGCAAGGCTGGTAAATGATCGCGACCCGACACAACCCGCCTCTTCACCCATAAATGCCGCAAAATGAAATTCCGTATGACCGTCCAGATACTCATCCCGCTCCACCACGTCCATCAGTGCGGTCAGCATGGCCGCCATCGGACCTTTGGTATCACTTGCTCCACGACCAAACAGTTTTCCCCCTTTCACCACCGGATCAAACGGATCAATAGTCATTCCCACCACGCTGACAGTGTCGCTATGCGGAGCAAAGAGAACGCGCCGCCTAACGGAAGATCGTTGTGTTGAACGCAGCGGAAAACGTGCCAGCAGATTGGGACGACCGGGCAGGATTTCATCGATGCGCACTTTGGCCCCGGTGCTGCGTAGCAAGCGTGCAAGGAAACGAACGAGCGCCCCTTCACCCGGACGAGTTACACCGGGGTTTCCATCCGGGTTGACGCTTGGTATCGCCACCAAGTGCTTCAACAAATCCACCGTGGAATACACTGCGTTCACCAGTTGGGGTCATGTTTCACGCCGTTTTGACGTGAGGTTGAGACAAAAACCACGTGGCAAATTTTTGAATTCCTTCCCGGATCGGAGTAGCGGGATCGTAGTTCAGAAGACGTCGGGCTTTGGAAATATCAGCATAGGTGACGGGCACATCCCCCGGTTGTTCAGGCAAGACATCCATCACTGCTTTTTTACCTAATGCCTCTTCCAATAAGGCGATCAGCTCACGAAGTTCAATGGTCTGACTCTCACCAAGATTGAAGACATCGTATCCTGCCACGGGATACTCCACTGCGCGGATGATTCCCTGCACAATGTCGTCCACATACGTGTAATCGCGGCGCGTGGATCCATCGCCGAACCGCTGGATCGTTTTGCCCTCCCAGATATTCCGGCAAAATTTATGGATGGCCAGATCGGGACGTTGACCCGGACCATAGACGGTGAAAAATCGGAGCGATACACACGCGATATCATACAAGTGGCTGTATACCGTGCAAAGCTGCTCGCCCGCCACTTTGGTAGCGGCATAAGGGGAAATCGTTTTTACTATCGGATCGTCTTCGGAAAAAGGCACCTTCTGATTGCACCCATACACCGACGAGGAGGATCCAAAAACCAGCTTGTTTGCACCATGACGGCGCATGGCCTCAAGGATATGCAGGGTTCCAGTTACATTGGTATCCACGTACAATTGTGGCTCGTCTAAAGAGGGACGCACCCCGGCCCGTGCTGCCAAGTGAATCACGATCTCCGGCTTAAATGCCTCAAAGCAGCGCTCCACATCGGACTCACTACGCAAATCCCCCTCAAAAACCACGGCACCCGACGACTCCGCGTTACGTCTTTTGATGGCGGGGTCATAAAAATCATTGAAATCGTCCAGCAATGCCGTTTCATGTTGGTTCCGTAAGGCCGACACGGTGTGTGACCCAATAAAACCCGCTCCTCCGGTAACCAAAATACGCATCCTTTTACCCATAAGGTAATTGTGATGGCAGGTCGAACCAAAAGTGTGCGCTATCAGCACTTTTCATAACTACATATGCCTTATCTTTCAGAGTTATACACAATATATTGTGCTTTTTCTTGATTCTTCGCGTTCATACTGCGTAATGATCTGATGTATTTGAAATCCATTGAAGCAGTAGGCTTCAAATCATTTGCCGACCCGACGGTGCTGGAATTTGACCGGGGAGTCACCGCGGTGGTCGGACCCAACGGCTGCGGAAAAAGCAATGTCTTGGACGCCATCCGCTGGGTATTGGGTGAACAATCGGCCAAAGCACTGAGGGGAGGCTCCATGCAAGACGTGATCTTTTCGGGATCCGATTCCCGCAAACCACTGGGCATGGCTGAAGTCTCATTGAATTTTTGTGAATGTGAAGACTCTCTAGGCACCGACTACCATGAAGTCCGCATCACCCGCCGGGTTTTCCGAGACGGGCACGGAGAATACGAAATCAACAAAACCCCCTGCCGCTTGCGCGATATCCACCGTTTGTTCATGGACACAGGTATTGGTCGCTCGGCCTACTCCATTATGGAGCAGGGACGTATCGACCAAATTCTCAGCTCAAAACCCGAAGAGCGCCGTGCGGTCTTCGAAGAAGCCGCTGGCATCACCCGTTTCAAATCCCAGAAAAAAGAGGCCCTCCGAAAACTCGAAGCCACCGAAGCCAACATCCTTCGATTGAGCGACATCGTCAAAGAAGTCAGCCGACAAATCGGGTCACTCCAGCGTCAGGCCGCCAAAGCCAAACGCTATCAGGAATATTTCGAGCGTCTCAAACTCTTGGACACGCATCTTGCCGCACATGAATACCTTGAAATACGCACCGAACTCGAATCAGGCTTGAGCCTTGTCCAAGCACTCCAGCTTGAATTTAATACACTCCAATCCGGTCTTGATGAAAAAGAACAACTCCTCAAAGAAAAACGCCGCGAACTGGAAACGCTGATCCACCGAATCCAACAACTCGATCAACAAAAAAACACCGTAGACAACCGGCTTACCACCTCCACACAACAGATCGAATATCATCAAAACCGCATCGCCGAAATGGAGGAGCTTAAAGAACGCAACCGCTCGTCCCTCGTTTCCATTGATGAAAAACAGACCATCCAAACTGGACAACTGCAACATACCGAGCAGGAAGCCTCGGTCATCAACAGCGAACTCGCCGCCATTTCTGATGAACTCACCGCCGCCACCGGCCAGCTGGATTCTATCAAAGCTTCGCTCGCTGAAAATCAAACACAGCGCGCCACTGCCAATAACCGCATCGGTGCAGTAGAAGAACAAATCAACCGGATCCGGCAGGAAAAAGCGGGGCTGGAAGCCCGTCGCACCGCTCACGGCGAACGCCTTCAGCAGCTCCAGGCAGAACGCCCACTCATGCTCTCACAGCATGAGGAGGCCCTCAAAGCATTGGCAACGGCCGAAGCCGCCTGCCAAGAAAACGCGCGCTCACTTGCCGATAGAAAAAACTCCCTGACCGAGGCGGAAAACCGTCTGAGCAGTCAACAGCACAAACTCAACGAGGCCGAAACCTCCCGCCAAAAGGCCGAGGCAGATCAACAACAAACGACCCTCCGCATACAAACCCTCAATGAGGTCATCTCCTCTCGACAGGATTTTTCCGGCATCACCCGCGAACTCATTCAGAGCTGGCAACACGCCGGAGTCAAAGGCACCTTAGTGGAACGCCTTCACATTCGCTCTGGATATGGAGAAGCTTTGCGCACCTGTCTGGGAGCCGCTTGGGAAGCGGTCTGGATTGAACAACCGGATCAAATCGAGTCCATCATTGCTTCGCTACAAAACAGTGTCGTTTTGGCCTACGATACCCCGGAAACGAAAACCAAATCCTGGCTCAAGTTCTTCGAACGCACACCTTCAGCTTCCGCGATCCACTTCATTTCTCCGGATCCCGGAGTAGAATCACTGGCTCGCCGCCTGCTCAAGCCCTTTCTCATCGCCGAGACACCCGAAGAAGCGGCGGTCATGAGAAAAAATTACCCTTCGTATCACATCGTGAGCCGCGACGGTCAGGCGTGGTTTCATGAAGGATGGCAACAACGCGGCACGCGCTCTTCGCCCGCAGCATCCATGGTGGAGTATGAACATGATCTCCGGGCCCTCGCTCTTAAACTCCCGGCGTTGGATACGCTCGTGGTTGAAAGTCGCTCACTCTGCACGGCGCTCAAGTCCGAGCTCGACTCCCTCGCCCGCATCGCACACCAAAAGCGTCAGGAGCTCACACACGCTGAAGCTCATCAGCGCGATCTCGATCTACAGCTCAAAACCCGTCATCACGACGTGGAAACCTGTGAGAAAAACATTCAGAGGATTGACCAGGAAAGTGATAAATTGACCCGACAGGGCTCCCCTTCAGACGCCGATCTTAAAGAGCTCGACGCAGTCATGGAAGCCAGATTGCTCGAACGCAAAGAAGCGGCCATCCAACTTGAATCCCTCCAGCAGGATCAGCTCCGCGTGGCCGATCAGCTTGAGCAACACAACCAAAAGGTCACCGAAATCCGCGTGCGTGAAGCTGCCGTCCGCCAGCGCCTCAAAAGCGTCGAGCAACAGAAACATTCCATCACCGCTCGGCTTCAGGAACTCGCAGAAGCTAAAACAACGGCCCTTGCTGAAATCGCTGACTACGATCAAAAACTCCAAACCAGCACCGCCAGCATCCAAGAAGCACGCTTGGCAATCAGCGGTGCCACCGCAGAGCTTGAATCCCTGTCTCAGACCTTGGATCAAGAAAGCTCACTACGCCTGCGCCTGATGAGTGAACTCGAGCAACTCGATGAGAACACCCCCGGCCAGCGCAAACAAGCCAGCGCCATCCAAGGCCGCTTCGGCAAAGAGGAGGTCCAGGTAGCACAGTCGCGCATGAAACTGGAAAGCCTAGTCTCCCGCATTAGCAAAACCTACGACCTTGATCTTCATCACTGGAAGCCCGGCCTCAACACCCCTCACACTCAGAACGAACTCCGCCGACTCGAGCTCCACCCTGTTGAAGGCGTCTTGGAAACACACAGTGAGCAGCTTGAAGCATGGATCTCCGTGGACTCCCTCTTCCGCGACCCCGCCCAAGATGAACTGCTCGGCCAAGAAAACCCAGATTGGGACGCGGTGCGGATCCAGATCGACGACATCCGTGATAAAATCGACCGTATGGGTCCGGTCAACGTTGAAGCTATCGAGGAGTATGAAGAACTGGAAGACCGTCAACACTTCCTCAAACAACAGGAGGAGGATCTGCTGCGTTCACGCGACCAGCTCCATGAAGCCATCAAACGCATCAACCTCACCACCAAGGTCATGTTCGCCGAAACCTTTGAGAAAGTGCGGCACAACTTCCGCGATATGTTCCAAGAGCTTTTCGGCGGCGGCAAAGCCGAGCTGACCCTTGAGGATGAAAACGATCCCTTGGAATGCGGCATCGATATCTTGGCACGTCCTCCGGGAAAACAGCCCCAGTCGATCACCCTGCTTTCCGGTGGAGAAAAAACCATGACCGCCGTGGCCCTGCTGTTCGCCATCTACATGGTCAAACCCAGCCCCTTCTGTTTTCTCGATGAAATGGATGCCCCGTTGGACGAATCGAATATCAACCGTTTCATCCGCATTCTCCAGCGCTTCGTCAAACAATCCCAGTTCTGTGTCATTACCCACAACAAACGCACCATCAGCGCTGCCGATGTGCTCTACGGGGTCACCATGCAGGAGCAGGGCGTCTCCCGCTTGGTCTCGATGCGCATGAACCGTAAAGAAGAATCACCCCTCTTCCATAACGGACGCGATGAAGAAGAACCCCCTAATATCGCCGATGCGGTGCGCAGCGGCAAGGTCATCACCGACGGCCTGACCAGCTGATTAATCGATTCCCCTCCATGAACCAACCCCATCCCGATCTTCCACTCTGGCACCTGGCCGCCATCGAAACCGCCCGCGCCGCCGGGCACCGGATACGTGCTGCCGCCGCCGGCCCCCAACAAATCAATGAATCCCATCATTATGATCTGAAAATTCAACTTGATGTGGACACCCAGGCCTTCATCACCGAAGAACTGATCGGACGTTTTCCTGATCACCATTTATTGGGCGAGGAAGGCGGCGCGGGCAATGACGGCCAAGGTATCGAGTGGATCGTCGATCCTATCGACGGCACCGTTAATTTGGCTTACGGCATTCCTCACTACTGTGTCTCGATTGGTTGCCGTGTGGACGGGCATTATCAACTGGGCGTGATCTATGATCCGGTGCGCGATGAGTTGTTCGAAGCGATCCGCGGCGGTGGTGCCCGCTGCAATGGGATCCCCATTCACGTCAGCCCGCGGGATAGGGTGGAGGAAGCCATCCTCTCACTCGGCTTCAGTAAAACCCGGGAAACCGTGGACAAATGCCTCGAACTCTACGGTCACTACGCGCGGCACGCCCGCAAGCTCCGCGCCATGGGATCCGCCGCGCTGGATATGGCCTACGTGGCGGCGGGTCGTTTTGATGCCTATGTCGAACAAGGCATCAGCATCTGGGATATCGCCGCGGGTATCGTGCTGATTGAAGAAGCCGGAGGACGAGTGCAGCTTACCCCGTTGCCGGGGCGGGAAAAATTCCATGTCAAAGCGTGGAATGGAAAAATCCCTCTGGATCTGGCCTGAACGGACGTATGCGCATACTTTAGCGTTGCCCGCACCTTATCAATTAAGCTAACTTGGTTTGCTGCGCGCCCGTAGCTCAGTTGGATAGAGCATTAGTTTCCGGAACTAAGGGTCACAGGTTCGAATCCTGTCGGGCGCACCCGTCAAACGACCTCATTCCAATACGACGACGAAGGCAATCTGGTTCAAAAAACCAACACCGTCAGCGGTGAACGATGGGCCTACGAGTTCGATCATCGGAATCGCTTAACCAAAGCCACCCAAACCGGCTCTGTGCTCTCTGTGGTGAATTTCACCTACGACGCCCTCGACCGCCGAATCGGGAAACTCGTCACTCTTAACTCATCACCCGTTACAGATGCCACAACGTGGCATTACGACGGCGACCACATCTGGAAGGAAAAATTAACCACAGAGGACACAGAGAGCACAGAGGTTCATTATTTGACTGGTGATCGTATCGACCAAATTCTGGCTCGCCACCGCAGCGACGACGGGTTAGCGTTTTATCTGAAGGATCGCATGGGATCGATCCGGGCCATCGCTGACGACAGCGGGGCCGTTCTTTCACAAACCGACTACAGCAGCTTTGGAGCGATCATCAGCCAGACCAATCCGGATCAAGCCGACCAGTTCGGGTTCACCGGGCGGGAGTTTGATGAAGAGACTGGGCTTTATTATTACCGGGCCAGAGTATATGACGCCAACTTAGGGCGATTCATCAGCCAGGATCCGATTGGTTTCGGGGCCGAGGATGTTTCTCTGAGTGCCTACAGTTTGCGCGGCCCGCCGGAATGGGGTGCTCAAAGACTGCTAGGGTCTCCCGACATCCATGCCTACCGGTATGTTTTTAATCAACCGCAAGGAATGGTGGATCACTTCGGGTTGGCTGGAACTGTCGATTATGGTTTGCATAATCGCGGCAAAGCATCCGTTCTTGCAAATCAACGTAAACTTGAGCTTCAGAGACTTGCAAGGAATGAAGCAAAATTAAATAAAGACCTTTGCGATAATTTTCAGGGAGCTGCGGCCGCAGGACTCTTGGCAGCAGTAGTAATTTTTGGTGATTTTCCAATAGATCGATTCCAATATCAAATTGATGCTGAAAAACCTCCTAAATCAATTCAGATTTGCAGAAAAAAACCTTTTGTGAAGTAGTATGTATTTTGCATTAATGATTGTTATAGGTGCAGCTGTATTGCTTGTATATTGGTCGGTCAAATTAATTAGAAGGTACCGAACTTTCGCTTTGTTCAATCTGGCTCATTTTACGGTCAAAAGTTTTGCATGCTTTAAAGAAAATGTTATTTTTGAGAGATTGTCGGAAATTGCTAAATTGCTCAGATTTCAAGAGCACTTTGTTGCAGAAAATATGTATGCAAAATTCAGGAAGCATTACCTGCACGTTAATCTTGTTTATAAACACAAAACAAACAAACCCGTATTAATTTTTTCTATAAATAATATTGAAAAGTTAGGAAAGGGGTTGAGTTTTGGAATTAATCTGCAAAGCGAATTTAAAAGCAATGGGAATATTACAACGAGTATTTATGAGCTTGAAGAATTCCATGCGGCAAGGGGAATAGAAATGTGCGATATTTCCGAGAAAATGATAAAACAATTAATTTCAATACATGAAAGGAAAATTGACAGTTTGGTTGTACAAACTGAAGG
>JBHJOR010000017.1:0-42638 GCA_050329585.1 Methylacidiphilales bacterium
CGGGATATCACCTTGAGTTCGGGGGCCGCCTCGAAAGCCCGCCGCCCGATGGGATCGGGGCCGGAGAAGGAATAGTAGTAGTTTCTCCACGAAGCCGAAGCAGCGTTGTTTCTGCCACGGTCGCCACGGGAAGCCGGATCGTTCCACTCTTGATTTTGACGATCACTATATCGTCTTGTAATGTGGCTGACTCACACTCCAAAGTGCCCCCATGGGCCAGCTCAATGATTTCTGCTTCAAGGCGGGTGATACTTAGCAGAATCAATAAAATAATGCGTGCATTTATCATACCTGTGTTCTTTAGCGGACTGGCTCCAGAAAGGCAAGGGTGCCACCTTAACGTTACCATTCAGATACAAAAATACACCTTTAGTCATCTTCCGTATAATTATAGGTTTAAGTTTTTAGATTGGGTTGTTACTTCTAGATTTATTATTTTGATCTTCTTATTGGAGATTGTTACATCCATCATTTTCAGTTGATCTTATCCACGTGTATCTTTTTGAACCGTCATGACAGAAGAACCCCAGGCACCTCATGCATATTCATTACCTACAACACGTTCCTTTTGAGGGCCCTGCCGGCATTGAATCGTGGGCCATGAGGCAGAATCATGTGTTGTCCGCCACCCGATTGTACAACAACGAACCCCTGCCTTCGCTTTCGAATCTGGAGGTGCTGATCCTTTTGGGTGGCCCCATGAACATTGATGAGGATAAAAAATACCCTTGGCTCACGCCGGAGAAACAGTTGATCGAACAGGCGATCCAACAGGATAAAACGGTGATCGGGATTTGCTTGGGCGCGCAGTTGATCGCCGAGGTTCTGGGTGCCAGGGTTTATCGAGCACCGCATCAAGAGATGGGATGGTTCCCGATCGATATGACCGATGAGGCCGTTGGCTCTCCGGTTTTTGCCCCGCTACCCAAAAAGCTGACGGTCTTTCACTGGCACGGCGATACTTTTGATTTACCACAAGCTGCAACGCATCTGGCATCCAGTACAGCGTGTGCCAACCAAGCTTTCAGCCTCCATGATAAGGTAGTAGGTTTACAGTTTCACCTTGAGTCAACCCCAGAGAGTGTGAGGCAACTCCTTCATCACGGTTCGGATGAACTGCAGGAAGGTTCTTATGTTCAAAAGGCAGAGGACATGTTGCCACGGGAACGCGAATTTGGCGTCATCAATAAGGCCTTGGAAGGAATATTAGATCGCTTGCTCTTGCCTTACTCTGAAGCGGGAATGTAGAACATATCTCCATAGATCCGAGGCAAGGGGAACCTCCCTTTATTTTCCTTGGAGCACTTCAAACTCGGGGAACATTTTGACTGCACGATCAAAGGTCTGTGTTTTATCAGCACCGGCCCGCTTGGCGGCCAGTGCTATGAGATGTTCCGGTAAGTCGCCGCGGCTCTTGGAACGCTCCAAGGCGAGGCACACGTCACCTCCCGATTGGAAGGTGAAGCGGGCATCCTCCGTCAGCCGTAGCATTATTTCGATCACCGTCCGGGTTTCCAATTCAAACCCGTGCTGTAAAACCCAAAGCGTCTCCACCAAGGTGACGTCTGCGATCCAAATGGTTCGCCCCCGTGAACTCAGCTGCTCCAGCTCCTTTCTGATGACTCGCAACTGCCCAGGGTCATCCTCTGCCAAGTGGCGCACGAGCAAATTAGTATCCCAAGCTTTCATTGATTACGGCTGCGATAGGATGCCAACGCTCCCTTTTTGATCGCATCCTGAATCAACTCTTCCGACAACGGAGCACAACCGGCCTTCAAATAGGATCGGGCCGCCCCATCCGATTTTCGAAGGGTCATTTTGCGGACCACACACGTTCCGTCGGCGGCCATCTGAAAACCCAAATGATCACCTTGGTGCACATTGAGCATGCGCCTAACTTTGGAAGGTATGGTAATTTGATGTTTACTGGTTACGGAAGCCGTTTCCGTTCCTTACTTTCTATCCAAATGTAAGGGATGTCAAGGGGACTCATACGATCTGCGTCTTCTTTTGACACGTTGCGGGTCTTGGCGCGTAGCTCTTCCATTTTAAACCGGGGATCTGCCTTTTCCATTGGCATCCGGAACAAGCTATGCCAACTTAAACCAGCCAGTAGCGGTGGAGGTAAGGCTGGTGAACCCCGCCAGGGCCGGAAGGCAGCAACGGTAACTTGACCTGCCTGCCGCCGCCGCTGGTCTTTTTTTAATCACCGCTCATGCCGCACGTCCCTCTTCCCGCTTCTCATACGTTTACCCTTACCGAAACTCAGGGAACTTCCCTGCGTGCGTTATTAGAGCGTTTGAATTTCGAGTTTTCTGAGCTGCCCTACGCACACTTTTCGGCCCGCAAGGGGAAATGCTCGGTAGCCCATTACCTCAGCGGAAAAACCGTCATTCAAGGCAAAGAAGCACGAGAGTTTATCGAGTTCCACTTCGAGCCGGAAATCACCCAACAAGCCGTTCTGGGTTACGAGGAAGAACTGAATCCTGAAAACTACCAGCCGCATATCGGCGTCGATGAAGCCGGTAAGGGGGACTTTTTCGGCCCCTTGGTCATTGCCGGAGTTTTTGTTCGCCCGCATTCCGTTCGGGAGCTCATCCGGGCGGGGGTGCGCGACAGCAAACGCGTGGGCAGTGACCGTGCGGTCCGGGAACTGGCCGACCGCGTTAAGGAACTCACCCCCAACGCGCACTCGATCATCGCCATAGGACCCAAGCGTTACAACGAACTTTACAGCCGCATGGGCAATCTCAATCGACTCCTGGCCTGGGGGCACGGACAGGTCATCAGCAACCTGGTGAGCCTTCACCCGGATTGTCCCCGTGCCCTTTCCGATCAATTTGCCCACCCCAGTCTGATTGAACGCGAACTGAAGCGCAAAAACATCACCCTCCAGTTGGATCAGCGCACCAAGGCCGAATCGGATACCGCCGTGGCGGCCGCTTCCATCCTGGCCAGGGATGCTTTTGTCACCCAACTCACTGCTCTGGGCGGTGACTCACCGCTGCCCAAAGGTGCAAGCGCTCACGTCAAAACACGCGCCATCGAAATCCTCCGCCATCAGGGCCTCGAAGCTCTCGCACCACTGTGTAAAAACCATTTTAAGACCTTTACCGAGGTTCAAAAAGAAGCCTGAGTGGAGTCTTTTTGCCCCTTTGTGACACTTTTTTTACGATTTGGTTCTTGCCAGCACGCGCACAGTTTTTTAAGTCATTAGTGCTCAAACAATTATGGCCAATCTAACCAAACGCGATCTCGTCGTCCGCATCAGCAATGAAACCGGCATGGTGCAACAGGACGTTCTTAACGTAGTGCAAAAAACACTGGACTACTTGACCGAAAGCCTTGCCAAAGGCCAGACCGTGGAATTACGGAATTTCGGTGTGTTTGAAATCAAAGTCCGCAAAGCCCGGGTGGGGCGCAATCCCAACAAACCGGAAAGCGATGTTCCCATACCTCCCCGCGCCGTGGTCAAGTTCAAGCCGGGCAAGGAAATGAAAGCCAAAGTGTCTTCGCTGTCGGAACGACTGGTCAAACCTGAATTCTCCGATTCGGCACCGCAGGATTCCTGACCCTCCCATGTCCTCC
The DNA here is from genome assembly GCA_050329585.1 of Methylacidiphilales bacterium. GTDB lineage: Bacteria > Verrucomicrobiota > Verrucomicrobiia > Methylacidiphilales > JBCBYL01 > DAIPIT01. The sequence continues at coordinate 3,589 of JBHJOR010000017.1, forward strand.
GCTTCCCTCACCGGATTCCGGGACTTCTTCCCGGAGGAATGCGCGTTCCGAGAGTCGCTCTTCACGGCATGGAAAACCGCAGCCTCCACCTTTGGCTTCGATCTGATCGACGGACCGCCTCTGGAGCCCTTGGATCTTTTCACCAAAAAATCCGGTCCGGAAATCGTTTCCCAACTCTACAACTTCCAAGACAAAGGGGGGCGCGAGGTGGCGCTACGGCCAGAAATGACCCCCACCATCGCCCGCATGATCGGCGCCCGTCAGCGCGATTTCAAGAAACCCCTCAAATGGTTCTCCATTCCCCAGGTTTTCCGTTATGAAAAACCCCAGAAAGGTCGCCTGCGTGAACACTACCAGTGGAACTGCGATATCTTTGGAGAATCCGGCCTGGGTGCGGAAGCGGAGCTGATTTCCCTTCTTGCCCACTCGCTGAAGCGTCTCGGTCTGACCCCCGATGACGTCACCATCCGCATCAGTGATCGCCTTTACTGGCAGGAATTTTTTCAATTGCACCAGATCAACGAAGAACGCGCTCAGGAAATGCTGCAGGTCTTGGATAAAATCGATCGCACTCCTGAAGACATCACGCGGGAAAAGCTGGGATCCCATGCCGACGCGGTTTACGCGGCACTGGCCTCCACTGACGGAGGTCCCCGTCTTCGGGAACTCTTTGATCTGCTCCACTCCATGGGAACGGCTCCCTGGTGTCGCGTCGATCTGCGCATCGTCCGCGGTCTGGCCTATTACACCGGCATCGTCTTTGAAGCCCACGATGCACAGGGCCAACTGCGCGCCATCGCAGGAGGAGGACGCTACGATGGATTGGTTAAAACACTTACCGGGGTGGACATACCCGCACTGGGTTTTGGAATGGGTGATGTGGTGATCACTGAACTGCTCAAAGAAAAGGGACTCAAACCGTTCCGGGAGTCCTGCCCCCAGCTTTACCTTGCCATCGGCGATGAATCTGTGCGATGCGATGTGCTGGCCCTTGCTACGCAACTGCGCGAGACTGGAATGAGGATTGACTACCCGCTCAGTGCCGAAAAAATCGGCCGTCAATTGCAATCCGCCCAAGACCGGGGCCACACCGAGGCACTCATTCTGGATCCGCAGTGGAGAACCTCCCATCTCGCCACCCGGAAACATTTAACCGATCGCACCGAATGCACGGTCCGACTCGAGTGGACTGCCACCGGCTGCGAGTTTAAACTCCAACCCGCAACCAGCACGCTTTAACGCATTAAGCCCCATTGAAAGAAATCGAATTGTGAAACGCACCCACCACTGCAATGAACTCCGCGCCTCCCACTGCGGCCAGACCGTCACCCTTACTGGATGGGTGGATAGCTGGCGTGATCACGGCGGAGTTATTTTCATCGACCTACGCGACCGCGAGGGACTGACACAGATTGTCTTCAATCCGGAATCCGCCCCGGAGGTGGCCGCCACTGCCCATGCGCTGCGCAGTGAATTTGTGATCGAGATTTCAGGTGACGTGGTTCCCCGCTTGGCTGGATCGGAAAACCCGCGGCTTGACACTGGAGCGATTGAAGTGCGCGCCAGCCGGCTTGAAATCCTGAATCCCTCGGACACTCCACCCTTCCCGCTGGATAAAGACGGCGTGAATGAAGATCTGCGCCTGACTTACCGCTACCTGGATCTGCGCCGTCCCCGCATGGCTCATAATCTCAAAGTTCGCCACCGCGCTGCCCAAACGGTGCGCCGGATCCTTGACGAGGCCGGCTTCCTCGAAATTGAAACCCCGACCCTCTTCAAAAGCACCCCCGAAGGAGCCCGCGAATTTCTAGTGCCGTCACGCCTCAACCCGCGTGAATTTTACGCTCTCTCGCAATCGCCGCAGCAGTACAAACAAATCCTGATGGTGGCGGGCATCGAACGATATTACCAGCTTGCCCGTTGCTTCAGAGATGAGGATTTGCGCGCCGATCGCCAGCCGGAATTCACCCAGATCGACCTCGAAATGTCCTTCATTGATCGTGAAGACATGTATGCCCTGATTGAAAAAATGGTCACCGCCGTCTGGAGCACCATCCTGCAGGTGGAGCTGCCCACACCCTTTCCGCGTCTCAGCTTCCGTGAGGCGCTCGACACCTACGGCATTGATAAACCCGACCGGCGCTTTGATCTCAAACTGCACGACCTGACCGATACCTTCCGCGAATCGGCTTTCAAAGTGTTCCGGACGGTAGCCGATATGGACGGGGGTGTCATCAAAGCCATCAATGCCAAGGGATTTGCGGTCATCACCACCGGCCAGATTGAACAGCTCACCCAGCTCGCCCAAGCCCACGGTGCCAAAGGCCTCGCTTGGATCAAAGTCGAAAACGGGGAATGGAAATCACCCATCGTTAAATTTTTCTCAGAGGCGGAAAAAGCTGTTTTGACCCAACGTCTGGACGTTCAGGAAGGGGATCTGATCCTATTTGCCGCCGATCAGTGGCTGGCCGCCTGCGAAGTTCTGGGTCTCATCCGTTTGCGCTCCGCGGAAATGATGGAAACCAGCGGCATCATGTCCCGCAACCGCGATCTTTGGGACTTCCATTGGGTGGTGGATTTTCCGCTGCTTTCCTATGATCCAGAAGCCCGGCGCTATGTGGCCACCCACCACCCCTTCACCGCGCCGGTGCCCGAAGATATCACCAAGCTTGAAACGGATCCCCAGTCGGTGCGTGGCCAGCACTACGATCTGGTGGTCAATGGCTGGGAACTCGGCGGAGGCAGCATTCGTATCCACCAACCCGAAGTGCAGAAAAAACTTTTCACCGATCTGCTTAAAATCGATCCCGAAGTGGCCGAAGCTCGCTTTGGTTATCTAGTGAAGGCGCTGCGGTTCGGAGCCCCTCCCCATGGTGGTATCGCCCTCGGTTTTGATCGTATGATCGCACTGCTGACCGGTTCGGATTCCATCCGGGATGTCATGGCCTTCCCGAAAAACAACAAAGGCGTAGATCTGATGAGTCAGGCACCCGGCACGGTGGATCCCCGCCAGTTGAAGGAATGCCACATCCAGATAAAATAATAGAGAGCTTCTCTTGCTTTTCCCCTAACATACGTAAACTAAACCTTGAGATGAATTCCACGACGATGAACCAACCCCACATTATCGCTTACCTGAAACCCTGGTGCGGCTGGAGCAATGGCGTCCGCGCCATTATGAAGAAATACGGGCTGCCCTTTGAAGACCGGGATATCATCAACGATCCGGCTCAGCGCATGGAAATGATCCAGAAAAGCCGCCAGGAACTTTCTCCCTGCGTGGAAGTCAACGGCCACATGTTGGCCGACGTCAGCGGAGAAGAAGTGGAAGCTTACCTCTTGGAGAAAGGTCTGGTGTCTCCCAATGAGGTTCAGCCCGACGTTCCCATTGACCGCGCCTGCTCGGACGAAGAACACGCAGCCATGCGTTCAGCCGGCACCATCCGTTTTATTTCCGGAAATGATTAACCGCGCAGGCGTGCCGCAGCCATGATTCTCGATGCCAAACAACAGGCCCTTGAATCGCTGATTAGAGGAAGCGACCCGCGCACGCGCCAAGTCATCCGCCAGGAATTGGTGACCTCGTTCCCACGCCATCGCAAAATCCTTCGCCAGCTATCCCGCAGCCCGTTTCAGGACATCCAACAATTTGCTTCGGAAATCATTTCGGAATGCGGCACCACCGCAGACGGGAATTCTAAGCGAAGCTCCACGTCATCTTACGCTGCATCCGTTGCGCCTACTCCGGATCGTTGGGAAAGTCTGGAAGATTTCTGCTGGTGGCTTTGTGTGCAAGAATTTTCCGGTTTCTCCCCTCAGCTCGGGCGGGCCGCCTTGGATCGCTATGCGGAGCGTGTGGACGATGTTTCTCCCGGATGCCATGGCCCGTATGAGCGCGTGCTCCGGCTGCGCCGTGTGCTGGCGGGGGAACTGGGTTTCAGGGGCAATATTCAAGATTACTACTGCCCGCACAACAGTCTGCTTAACCGGGTCATTGAAACCCGCACCGGCATACCTCTCTCCCTCAGCCTACTTTACATCTTTATCGGTCGGCGTGTCGGCTGGGATGTCTGCGGACTTCATTTTCCCGGCCACTTTGTGGCGTGCATTGACAACGTCGTTTTTGATCCTTTCTTCTCAGGCAAAATCCTCTGCTGCCAAGAACTCAAAGATCGCTTTTTCCTGCCAGAATGTGAATTTCATGACTTGGCTCCCTACCACGCTGAGCCTCATGAGGTGGCACGACGCATGCTGGGAAATCTTTTTAATGCCTACAATCGCATCGGCGATATGCCGCGCCTTCAGCGCACTGCCGACCTCCTACAACAGCTTTCCGAGAGTGCTTGATCCTGCCGCTCCCATCCGCTAGCCTTTCACGATGCTGATCTGTGAACTGTGGAAAGAGTTGAGCCCCGAATTGAACCATAAAATCCTCGAGGCGGCTTGCCTCCATGACAAAACACTCTACCGCAAAGTCCATGGAGAACTGGCTCCTGCTTTGAAAAAGCGCCCCAAGCAGGTGCTGGATCTTCCCCGCGCAGAGCGGCATGAACTTTACCGCCCGCTGCTGCAAATTCCGATTTATTTTGTGCTGGCTCAAAATCTGGCCATTAACTGGTTGGGCCATGAGGGCATCGAGCTGCTGACCACGTTTCTCGATGCGCTGGGTATCGAGCATGACGGCAAAGGTTGTGCCGAGTTTTTCCCCAACACCGTTTCACGTGAGGATCTGGAACGGGCGATGAAGGCTCTGTTGTCCTCCACCCGTTTTTCGCGCGAGGAATCGGTTTTTTATCTTCGTCTTTTCCCGGACATTTCAGGTGTAGAATGGGACGACTACGAAGCGGTTCTCGAAAAAACACGTCAAAGCGTCGCCGCCTGATTTTTCCTTTCCCCGCCTCCATAACTCTCTAAACATCCACTATGGCGCGTAAAGCATTGGGACGTGGACTGGGTGCCCTGATTGGAGGCGACGCCTCTCTTGCCACCACGGCGACGGAAGCGGCGCGTGAAGTTTCCATCGAGCAGGTGATTGCCAGCCCGCTCCAGCCTCGCAAAACCTTTCAGCCTTCACAGTTGGAGGAACTCACCGCTTCCATCCGGGAACACGGTGTGATCCAGCCTCTGATTGTTCGCAGAGCAGGAAACAAATACGAACTCATCGCCGGAGAGCGACGTCTGCGTGCTTCACTGGCAGCAGGACTCAAAAAAGTCCCCATCGTGGTTCGTCAGGCCAGTGACACGGAAGTGTTGGAAATGGCCTTGGTGGAAAACCTTCAACGCGCGGACTTGGATCCTCTCGAAGAAGCCGATGGTTACGCTTTGCTGGCCGAAACATTCGGACTGACCCAGGATGGCATCGCCCAAAAAGTGGGTAAAAGCCGCGCGGCGGTGGCCAATGCCCTGCGCCTGCGCAGTCTTGCAGCGCCCGTCAGGGCACTGGTGAAACAAAACCATCTTTCGGTTGGACATGCCAAAGTGCTACTGGCCATTTCCTCATCGGCCCAGCAGGAAGCCGCCGCCCATGAGGTGATAAAAAAAGAACTGACTGTCCGGCAGACCGAACTGCTGGTCAAGTCCCTGCAAAAAAAGACGGCTTCGACGCCTCAGAAAAAACTGCGTTCTTCCTCCAGCTCGGATTGGCGGGATCTAGAACAACAGCTTCAGAGATCCTTGGGCACCCGGGTGCGGCTGGTCGGCACCGCCGACAAAGGAAAAATTGAAATTGATTATTATAACGGGGCGGATCTGGATCGGGTTTTGGGAGTGCTTGGCGTCAAGAATGACTAATGCGGAGTTTGTCCCGTTGCTTCAAACAGGTGGCTAAAGGCAAAAAACGGGGGGCTTTAAGCAGAATTCCCTGCCCTGGAGAACTAGTTACTTCCCCAATTGGTGACCCATCGCGCGTAAATATAGAGATTATCGGTCGCGTTGGGCTGAGTGGTCTGTCCTGATGTGGACCAGATATCAGGAACGACCACGTTGTAGAAGGATTTGGTTCCGGTTGATGCCGCATCGTAATGATAACCGTAAGCAAAGCCGAAGGGATCGACCATGTAGGAGTTGACCGTGGGTGAACCCACTTGGCTTTCTTTGAATTCGAAATAGACGGGAGTGCCCGCCGGAGTCAGGGCCGAGTAGGCCGTGCGACCAGCGAGGGCGGTGAAGAGTTTACGACCTGCCGCTTGGTAGCCCGATGGATTGCCTGAATAATACCCGGTGGGAGAAGTTGGCACGGCAATGTCTGCAGCATCTGGGTAGTCACCGTTGTCGATTTTGTAGCGTTCCAGTGCGAGGTCGAGAGCGGAGATTTCTGCCCGTGCCCGGCTGGTAGCGGCTTTCTTTTGCACGTTACCTGCCACACCAATCACAATTCCGGTCAGGATGCCGATAATGGTGATAACGGTTAGAAGTTCGATCAGGGTGAACCCGCTCCGGCGTTTCATGATATTACCAAGACTTGACGAACTTGCTCACCGTGGTTTCGCGTGCAGCGCCATTGGGTTTACCCGTGGACCAAACGGCGATGGATGCGTTGATGTCTCCACCTGGCACCGTAATTACGTTGTCGTAGTTGCTGTCGACTCTGATGAAATAAGCTTGGTTCCATGGATCGACGAAGCGGTTGGCGGTGGACAGATCGGCAGGCGGCGTTTTGGAGGTGGCATCGGCCCGTAGTGCCTTGGAGTTGAATTCCATAAATACGATGCGACGCGGATTATTGTTATCTGTCGTGTCATTTCTCCCAATCAACAGTTCATAGAACGGAGCATTGTCCGACTCGATTTGCTGATCAGTCGCTCCAGCCAGCATGCTGGGCCAACGCCCGTACTCGGTTTGATAACTGGTCAACGCTATTTTGATTTGGCTTACCATGGCTCCCGCTTCGGCTTTTTTGGCGGCGTTAATGGCCCCACTAATGGCCGGAAAAGAAAGTCCGGCAAGAATACCTATAATGGTGATGACGACAAGCAGCTCGATCAGCGTGAATCCGGAGTTTCGTTTCATAAGCTTATTCATATATTGTAGGCGATAACAACTCTTGAGGCAATGATTTAGTGTGAGTCGCTCCAAAGTTCAATTTCTGGTATCGAGTTCTTTTTCCAAACGTTCGGCCACCCATTGTTTAAGCATGCTTTGATAATTGAGGTAGCGCTGACCGGCGAGACGTTTGAGGCGCGCTAGCATGCGGGGATCGATACGCAGGGTGATAGTGGTGGACTCCGTGCCGCCGGCTTTGATGCATGCACTATTGAGTAATGAAGCTGAAATATGATGTTCCTGCCAAAAGGCTTGTTCTTCCTGCACGGTGGGAAAATCGGGCACTTGGATCCAGGCGGTGATGGCGATCATGGTTTCAATGACTTAGGGTATTCTTAGGGTATTTTAAGATGCCTAGAGTGCCTCTTGGCATTTTCGGCTGTAAAAAAAATCTTCTTCTTCACTCATGGGTCTGGCCGTGATCACCGAAACCAGCTTGCCCGTGGATTTGTAAACCGCAAAAATGCTTTTGCCGCCCAATGATTTACCCAAAAGGAAAAATCGGCTGCGCTCCGCGATGGTTCCGGAATCAGGCAGGAAACGGAGAGAAAACGGGTCTTCAAAACCCTCGGCCACCTCGTCGAGAGTCACTCCCACTCCTTTAAACAAATTCCAATCAAATTCCATAAGCTTCCAGCTTTGAGGGAACGGCCTGTTTTTTCCAATCCATATAATTCCAACCGGCACCTAAAGACATGCAGGCAGTGTAACCAAATCCAAAACAAAATAGTACAAAAAAGGGTAGAGAAAGCCAAAGAGCTTCCCGATACGCCACCCATGTATAATGGGCATAATGAAGGAAAAGCAGTGCTTCCACCAGAATCAACCAAGAACGGGGTGACAAATAAAAAGAGCTGCTGTTATCCGCCCTGGTTTGCTTCATATCACCCACTTTCGGGGTGCGGGTAAATTCCGAAGGGCGGTTGAATAAAGCTTCTACGACGGCCTTGGCATTGTTGAGCGAAAGCCCAATGCCCAAAGCGATAAGAAGGGGCAGATAGGCGAACCATTTCCACCATCGCACACCTACTTCATGAAGCACCACGCCATAAAACAAGATCACCGAAAAGGATGCCAACATGAAAATAGGCACATGCACTGCCAGCACCATCGTCAAATCAGGGTTTCCCTTGGGATCCGGAATAATCAGGAACGCCATCAGCGCTAAAAGCAGGTAAGCGAAATTTGAGGTCAAATGAAAGACCGCCTCAAGTTTGATCCTCCAAGGCAAATCTGATTTGAGAATACGCGGAAGCAGCTTCTTGCAGGTCTGAACCGCTCCTTTGGCCCAACGGTGCTGCTGGGTTTTGAAAGCATTCATATCGGCCGGTAGCTCGGCTGGCGTCACCAGTCCTCCCAGAAAGACAAAACGCCATCCGGCCATTTGGGCGCGATAACTCAAATCCAGATCCTCAGTCAACGTGTCGTGCTCCCACCCTCCGGCTTCAAGGATGCAGGTTTTCCGCCAAATCCCCGCGGTACCATTAAAATTAAAAAAACGACCACTGCGATTACGAACCGTCTGCTCAATAAGGAGGTGTCCATCCAGCAAAAGAGCCTGTATGCGTGTCAGCAGGCTTTGGGAACGGTTTAGATGTCCCCATCGGGTCTGAATTAAGCCCACCTCGGGATCGGTAAAATAGTGCACCGTATTGAGAAGAAGTTTCGGATTTGGAACAAAATCGGCATCAAAGATGGCCACCAAATCTCCCCCGCATCGCTCCAATCCATACTGAAGTGCCCCCGCTTTGTATCCCTCACGGCTACTCCTCCGGATATGCTCGATCTGAACGCCCGCCGATTTTAAATCTGCCACCTCGGCAGCCACTATTTCTGAGGTTTCATCGGTGGAATCATCCAGTATTTGAATCTCCATCCTGTCGATGGGATAATCTAGAGCCGCCACGGAACGGATCAGCCTACGCGCCACATGGCGTTCATTGTATAAAGGAAGTTGAATCGTTACCTTTGGCAACTGGTCATCATCAAAGTGATCCATCGGACTGGACCAGATGGACTTACATCGAAAATAAGTCCAAACCATCCACAAACGGTGCAGGCCGTAGATCGATAATCCGATCACGACCCATCCGTACAAAAAATACCAAAGTAATCCCAGCATACGTGCGTAGTTCCATAGGGCTCCCAAACAGGAGGAACCATTAGTTTTATAAATCGACCGCATCTTGCGAGAGTCGAACAGACCGTCAAGGTAATTTGGCCCGCTACGATTGCAAGGACTGCGACATTCCAAACTTGCCCTTCGTTTTTGCCCTGCTTGGCTTGCGGGTATGAACCTGACCCTCGTTGTCCTAGCCGCCGGCATGGGAAGCCGCTACGGAGGACTCAAACAACTCGACCCGATGGGCCCCAAGGGCGAAACCATTCTTGATTATTCAATTCGGGATGCTCACCGTGCCGGTTTCTCGCGGGTGGTCTTCATCATCCGCCGGGAGTTCCTGGAAGATTTTGAACGTCAGATTGCTAGCCGTCACCGTCACATACTCCAGATCGACTATGCGTTTCAGGAATTGACCGATCTGCCCGCAGGATTCTCCGTTCCCGAAGGGCGCAGCAAACCTTGGGGAACCACCCACGCTCTGCGAGCTGCCCGTACTTTGCTGGACGGTTCTTTTGGGGTTATCAATGCAGATGACTATTATGGGCGCGATGCCTACGACCGCATGGCGGCCTTTCTGAATGTTCCCTCACCGACCCATCCGCTCTCCTCGGCTATGGTCGGTTTTCCGCTGCAAAACACCCTCTCCGAGCACGGCTCGGTGAATCGTGGCATTTGCCTTGAAGAACATGGACTGCTGATCTCGGTGGAAGAACACACCGAAATCAAAAAACAACCTGATGGCACCCCCGTCGGTCTCAATCTTAAAGGCCAGTCGGTGACCTTAGATCCCATAGCCCCGGTTTCGATGAATTTCTGGGGCTTCACGGCAGCCTTCCTCTCGGCCATGGAACCTCACTTCATCCAATTCTTAAAACAACGCGGCACCGAAGCCAAAGCGGAATGCTATATTCCGACGGTGGTGGACGAGATGATCCGCGAGGGCAGCCTGACCTGCCGGGTGTTGCCTACCACCTCTCAGTGGTTTGGAGTGACGTATCCAGAAGACAAAGCCGAAGTTTCCCGACGCTTAGCGGAGATGGAAGCGGAGCCGCAAGCTTAAAAACTAAATCTCGGGAAGTGACAAGCGCAGACCGTCGTAGGCTAAATGAATGCCTGCGGGCAACTCTCGCCCCACCGTTTCATGATCTACCAGATGGGTCAAGTGGGTCAGATACGTCCTGCGCGCGCCCAATTCCTGAGCCACCGCCACGGCCTCCGAAATACTAAAATGACTGGGATGCGGCATGGGACGCAACCCGTCTAGCACCAACACATCCACTCCACGGGCCAGCTCCCATGCTCGCGGGCTCAGTTCCTTACAGTCAGTGTAGTAAGCCAAACGCCGGCCGCTTTCCTTTTCAGTGAAAACCAATCCCAAAACCTGGAAGTTACCATGCGTCAACCACGCACTCTCCACCACACCACCCGCTACCTCCAGACGTGGCGGCATTTCCAACATCCGGAAAGCAGGATATCCGTCATACAAGGGCTTCTCTCGCGCCGCATAAGGAAACGACTGGCGAATCCGCTCCAATCCGTCCGCAGATGAATAGACTGGAAGAACATGATCCTCACGCAAATCGCAGAACCGGCGCAGATCATCCATTCCCATAAGGTGATCGGAATGTCCGTGGGTGAGAATAAAGTCATCGATCCACTCTACCCGGTTCCAAAGGCACTGCAGACGGAACTCCGGCCCGGCATCGATCTGAAAGTGACGCCCGCCCATCACCACATGTGCGCTGGTGCGGGTCCGCCAGTTACGCGGGTTATTTAAATCACATACGTGATGCGGGTAAGCGATCATCGGCACCCCTTGGGAGGTGCCGGTGCCCATGAAGATCAATTCCATGAGATTCTCCCCGTAATGGAATCCGTTTCGGTCCCTCCTATTCGTTTGCGTTGAAAATAGGCTTGGAGGAGCGCTAGACAGGGATCGCGCAATACGCCCGCTTCCACTTCCAAGCGGTGATTGAGGGTAGGTATGTGGTGAATCGAGGCCGCGCCGCCCAGCAAGCCCATTTTGGCATCCGGCACTGCATACACCAAGCGTTGCAAGCGGGCCATCACCGCAGCACCGCTGCACATCGGACACGGCTCCTTGGTCACATACAGAACCGCGCCATTGAGTCTCCAATCGCCCAACTCCTGCGCTGCGGCTGACAATGCAAGCATTTCGGCATGAGCGGTGGGATCCTTGAGCGCCTCGACCCGGTTGTGCGCTGCAGCGATCACCCGCCCCTCGAACTGAACCACAGCACCCACAGGCACCTCATCCGCCTCCCAAGCCGCGATGGCCTGATTGTAGGCCAACGCCATAAAATAGGCGTCATCCCGGCAGAGTTCGGAGGGATGGATCTTGGGAAACGGGCACTTATCCATGCCTCCGCTCACACGTCCTCCCGTAGGACGGCTTCCAGCTTTTTCAGATAGTCGAAGCTGAATAATCCGGTGCGATGGCCGTCACTGAAACGAAATTGCAGAGCATAACCACCCACCCATTGCCAATCCAGAACGGTTACTCCGGAAAACGTAGCGTTCATTTCCCCGCCATAGCGGCGACCCAACAAATCAGTCTCACCTTGATTTTCCGCACTCGGGGAGGCGGCTCTCAGGATTTCCATGGGGAAATAACTTTCACTGCCATCCGTCCATTTCACCGCTACTTCATTGCCAATCAATGCAATGTTTTCCGGGCGTATAATGGCGGATGGCATAGGATTACCACTTAGAACTGATTGAGCTGACGCTGGAACTGTTCTTCGTTCTGCCGCTGCATAACCCGCTCGTATTCGGTGTTGCTCATCGGCTTCTTTTTGGGTGACGCACAACCTGAAGTTATGGTCAAAACCGCCAGCACCATGGTCATCGCACTTACTGTCTTCATAACGTTATACATATATTTACTTTTTCTTTCAGGAATCAAGTTCTGCCAAGATGGATTTTAAAACGGACAAAGCGGAGCCTGAGCTGTCCACACGAGCAACCATACCCGGTGGGAAAAAATCCATCAATGGCCCCAGCTCCTCATCATAAACCTTGAGACGGGTCTCCACCACCTCCACGCTGTCATCCGCCCGTCCCTCTTGAACGGCCCGATGGCGAACCCGATCCAAAATAGTATGACGGTCGCAGACAAATTCAATCACCCGCAACACCTCCATGCGATCCGCCAACCATTGCGCTTGGGAGCGACGCCTGGGCATCCCGTCCAAAATGAGAATTTGTTCCGACGGCCGAAAGGCCCGGGTGGCCATCAGTCCCTGTAAGTAGTCATCAAAAACGCGCAGCGTGATTCCGTCATCGGCCAGATAACCTTTGGAGGTCAATTCATGCACGGCCTCCATTTCGCGCCGCTCCTCCTCAGTCCCCGGGCGCAGCGCGCGGAAGGCCTGACCCATCGAGAAGTGTAAGTAACCCGGAAGGCCTCCCAAGAGTTTGCCATGGGTTCCCTTTCCACTGGCCGGGGGACCGATAAAATAATACGCACGCGTTTTGGATGGTTTCACAGCACGTGATTATATTACCAATGTCACCGGATGCACTCAAATTTCAGTTCCGTCATAACCGATGAACACCCCACTTCCCGGATCGCTATCCGGATAAATATTAGCGGGCGAATTGGCTAAGGTGTCGATTGTATTCTGAGGAACTGATGCGCACTTCGGTAATGATGCTTCCAAGCAGGAAAAAGAGAGCCAGTCCTTCTTTGTCGGAGCGGACAAATTTTCTTTTACCCTCTTCGGGAGGCAGCTCCTGCCACGTGCCGTCCTGAGCATTGGCGTTTAGAATCGCGGTCGCCATTTCGGCGGGAATAGGAATCAGGAGGGGTTTTCCCGCCGCGTCTTTTTTACCCTCGGTGCGCAGGTATTGTTCCGATGCGGATTTCCCTCCCATCAGGGTCACGGTGATTTGCAGGTCGTGATTTTTATAGCTGATGACCTCAAAATTGAGTTCTCGCACTGGCTGCCGCGTCACGGGTTCTCCAAAGCGTTTTTTTAATTCCGCTTCGTTTTCACCCAACCTGGCGTGAACCAAACACGGGAGAAATAACGCCAGAATACAAATCCACTTAAGGCCGGGTTTCGGAAACTCCAGATATCCACGATTCATCATGTATAACAAACTGCCAATTTCCGCGATGTCGACCCAATTCCCCAATAAATCGCATGGGGGATCCGGTTGGGAAAGAACCAAAAAGGTGCTCCCTCAGCTCCGCATCGTGTGACCATACGCCAAAGAGTTGCTCTCCCACCCTCAAGGTGAAAGGATTGTTGGCTTCCACGATGCCATCTACCCAAAAGAATTCCCTCTGAAGCTGGGCGTTCGGCACGTTAGACGGATCCCAGACACCCACTGCATCTTTTGAAATGGAGGTGTAATCAAATTTCGGTTGATCGGCCGGTCCGGTCGCATCTTCTGATGGGTTATCCAGAATGATGAAGTCCGCCTGCTCTGCACCTTGTGTCCGGAAGCGGGCTATGACCGGGAAATGATCCGAGAATCCCGAACCCTCTCCCGCTCCGCTCCAAGCCAAAGGGGCTCCGGTCACGGGATGGGTATTCTTTCCTTCTTGGCGAATCACGTTGAAGCTGTTGTCCACATACTGGATACCGGATCGGTGGTAAAGACCGGGAGCCAGTATGATATGCATCAACGTCCCCCATCGTCCGCGATACAGTTCACTTCCGCGCTGTTCGAAGGGCAGTTCAAACCATAAGTTATACAGCCCTGTCGAGCCGGACTGAACCATCAAGCGCTCGTTCCCGTGTGATCCCAGAATATGTTGGATCCCTGTTTGTTTCATGTCGGGGTAAAGCGCAGAGTGGTTATAGTGGGAATTTAAATCACCGCCGATGAGTATGTCTTCCAGTGGATTCTCATGAAGAAGAACATCGAGCCGCTGCCGTAGCACTTTGGCGTTGCCAACCCGGATGATCTCGGTTTCAGGACGGCTGGCTCCTGACTTCCAGTGATTATTAAACAACCTGAAAGGGTGCCCTTCCACGTCCAGCACGACTTCCAAAATGCTTCGCGCATCCACCAAATGATGCGTTTTGGATTCGATTACCGGAAATCGGCTTAAGACCACATTGACATGCACCGGCCCTTGGTTCGCCGATGCAGGAGGGATGTAATCGGCCACTACCATTTGATAAGAATCGGCCCCGGCCTCAGCCAGTGCCGCCAACAACCAAACGTAAGAGGGAAGGCCGCGAACCTCTTGCGGCACCGATTCCACGTCACCCAGCCATTGTTCCAACGTCTGCTGTTTTAAACGACCCAGCTCTTCCTGCACATTACCGCTCCAGTCTCCCGGCGTTTGATCTCCCTCACACTCCTGCAAAAGGACGATATCGGGTCCTCGCCCCTCCTCCGCTGCCATAATCATCTCTGCCGTATTGCGCAGTTTGGTGAGGAAGTGGCGCGAGGTGTAGATCTCTGAAGCGTAATCGTCAAACAGAGCCACTTGATCCAAATCAAAAAGATTCTCAACGTTGTAAACCAAAACCGAAAATTCGCGAGCAGCTGGCGCTGGTTTCTTTTCTACTTCCGCTTCTAGCTGCGACTCCACCTGTGAAACCGGTTCTGGAATAGATAAAGCGACCTCAGGTTTTTTTTCACAACCCGTCCCCATTCCACCCATCAAAATCATGACTATAAGGCAACGTCTCATGACTAAGCGATATCCCCCCCATGTCCTATTGTCCCGTTACAATTCGATGAAGAAATTTCCAAGGCCTTAAACTGCTTCAAACCTTGCCAGATGAGCATACCGCCTCATGATAGCCTGATGCACCGATTTGCCCTGCTCCTTGTTTTGTTGTCCATAAGCCTGATTTTCACTCAGCAAGGTTTGGCTGATCCGATTGAAAACATGAAACGAGAAGCCACCTTCCTGCGCGACAACAAAGAAAAAGAAGGGGTTCAGGTCACCCCCAGCGGTCTCCAATACGAAGTGATCAAGAAGGGCGAGGGGCCTAAACCCCGTGGATTCGATCGGGTGCGCGTCCACTACCGCGGCCAGCTCCTGAACGGCAAGGTATTCGATTCTTCATTCTCGCGAGGTCAGCCCGCGGTATTCGGGGTCCAACAGGTCATTCCGGGTTGGACTGAGGCGCTACAACTCATGCCAGTCGGCTCCGAGTGGCGACTCTACATCCCCTCCAAGCTGGCCTACGGCGCCCAAGGCTCCCCGCCGGTGATCGGACCAAATGAATTGCTCATCTTCGATGTCAGTCTGATCGCCATCGTGCCCTGAATCCCCAGAAGCTAAGATTTATTTTTTTTAAGTGTGAAACGCCAAGGCAGCTTGGCATCGTCTCCCGCATAGGAAACTCCAATGCGGGGCCCGCTCAGGATTCTTTGGGGCTCGATCATAAAACCATCGCCCTCAATCCACAGACGGTTGCCGGCAAGAGAAATGCCGTTGTGTTCCCGGGTCAATCCCAAGGCCTGAGCCACCTTCCCCGGCCCATCTGTCAGATGCGGATCTCCCGCTGGGCGCCCCCGACGCCGCGCCATGCATCCCTCGCCCCGCAATGGCTCAACCGCACGGATCAATACTGCATCCGCCTCCCCTTCTGTATTCGTCACCACATTGAAGAGATGATGCAATCCGTAACATAAATAGACATAGGCCACACCGCCCGCTTCATACATCACCGCATTGCGATCCGTTTTGCGCCCGCCATGTGCGTGGCATGCCCGATCCAACTGTCCACGATAGGCCTCGGTTTCAACAATTCGCCCCGCCGTAAGCCCACCTGAAAATCGTGTGCATAGCACCAGGCCCAACATCCCCCGGGCAATTTCCACCACATTTCCTTGACGATAAAAGTCCAAACCCAGCCGCATCATTAGTTCCTCTCGCCAAACAATGCGGTTCCAATTCTCACTAAGGTGGATCCTTCTTCAATGGCTACTTCGAAGTCATGCGACATCCCCATGGATAAAATCGGCAAACCGAAACCTAAATCATTTTCAAGATGGTCGCGACAGTTGCGCAGGATCTTGAAGAAGGGGCGCACCACTTCGCTGTCTTCACGAAAGGGAGCCACCGTCATCAAGCCATGAATTTCCACTCGCTCCAGCTGATTGATTTGCTGTGCGATATCGGGAACATCCTCCGGTGCCATGCCGTGTTTAGACGACTCTCCACCGACATTGACTTCTAATAGGATTTTTTGAATGCAACCCGCTCGATCTGCGCGTTGATTGATCTCCTCTGCCAGAGCCAGCGTATCAACCGAATGCACGAGGGAGAAAGATCCCACCACATCTTTGACCTTATTACGCTGCAGTGCCCCAATAAAATCCCACTGCACTGAAGCCGGAAGCTCTGCTTTTTTAATCACCGCCTCCTGAACGCGATTTTCTCCAAATCGATCCAGCCCGCAGGCCATAGCTACGCGCAAAACTTCGGGAGATTGTTTTTTTGTGGCGGGCAAAAGAACGACATCCTCCTCTGTCCTACTCGAACGGAGGGCCGCTTGACGCATTCTAAGGCGGATGCTTTCCAACCTTTCTGACAGCACATCCTCCGTTATCATCTTTCCGGCACCTTAATTAGAATACGTCGATTGGGACATAGGATATTATCAAGTTGACTAATCATAAGAACCTCTTATTAACTTAAAAAATGCAAATCGAATCCTTCCGTGTATTCAGGGATCTGGTCGAATCCCAGAGCTTCAGTAAAGCCGCACTGATGAATCATATCACCCAATCTGCTGTGAGCCAGCAAATCCGGGCTTTGGAGGAACGCTTCCACATTCCACTCATTGAGCGCAGCTCAAAACGTTTCGCACTGACCCGAGAAGGTCATCTACTTTACGAAACCAGCAAAAATATCATCTCCTCTTTTGACACGTTACATCACCAATTTAATGAGATGCGCAACATCGTCTCAGGCAGCATCCGCATTGCCACCGTTTACAGCATCGGCCTGCACGAGCTACCGCCCTACCTCAAGTCCTTCCTTAAGGAATTTCCCAACGTGAATGTGCATGTGGAATACCGTCGTTCCAACCAAGTGTACGACGAAGTCCAGTCCGGCACGTGCGACCTCGGATTGGTGGCCTTCCCTGTGCAAAAGAAAAATCTGAAAGTTGAATCCTTTAAAAAGGATCGACTGGTGCTGATTTGCGCTCCGGAAAATCCGCTGGCCAGCCGTTCGGAAATTACCATCCAAGGACTTGATGGCTCGAAGTTCATCGGGTTCGAACCTGACATCCCCACCCGTCGTGCGGTAGATAAAATATTCCGTGAATCCAACATCGATCCCAAACCGGTAATGGAGTTCGATAACATCGAAACCGTTAAGCGCGCGGTTGAAATCGATGCCGGTGTCTCCATTGTTCCCCGGGCAACCGTAGAACAGGAATCCAAGTCCGGCAGCCTGAAGATCTTGGAATTCAAGGGGAAACCTTACTACCGCCCGCTGGGTATGATTTACAAAAGCGGTCGTGTGCTATCGCCCGCGCTGAAGCACTTCCTCAAAACTCTCAAAGAAAACATCGTCGCCTAAATGGCTCGAAAGTTACCCGAGATGCCGCACCGGGTTTCTTCTGATTTTTAATTGCCTAGCGAGCGGGGCCATCCGTAGGATGAACTACATGTCGGAAGCCAAGAGGGAAATTAGAGAAAAAATCCTCGCCTATATGGAGAGTAACGGAATGCGCATCACCTCCCAGCGTAAGTCCATCATCGAAGCAGCATTCAGCACCACCGAACACTATACGGCTGAAGAACTGCTGGAACGTGCGCGCAAGGTAGATCCCTCCGTCTCCCGAGCCACCATTTATCGCACCCTTCCGGTGCTGGTGCAAACAGGGTTATTGCGCGAACTGCACCTTGGCAAAGACCAAGTCGTTTACGATCCCAACTACGCCACCCATCCCAACCACAACCACCTCATTTGCACGGATTGTGATAAGATCATCGAGTTCGAGGATCATTGCCTCGACGTGCGCGAGAGTATTCTGGTCAAAAACATGGGATTCCGCCCCGGTAACGTCCAGCTTCGGATTGAGGGCAGTTGTGAGGAACTCAAACTCACCGGCATTTGCTCAAAAAAATTGGTCAAGACTGCAAACTAATCGGAGCGGAGCACCCCTGCGAAAACGCACTCGCATTTCAACGTGTGAGCCACGCGTTAAGTGTTTCGATTACATGATCTCTTTGGTTCGGAGTCATTTCAGGATAAACGGGCAGACTCAAAACCTCTTGGCATAGAAGCTCCGTATGAGGCAGCGATGACGCAGGTTGTTGCACACTAAAACAGGTCTGCTGGTGAAGAGGCACCGGATAATAAATTTCACTTCCCACGCCATGCTCTAACAGCCACTGCTTTAAAGCATCACGTTGACCATGCGGCACACGCACGGTGAACTGATTCCATGCCGGAGTCTGACCCCTCCTGACTTCAGGCAACACCAGACGGGCATCGGTTTTTTCCGCCCGCCCTCCTTTTCCACACGCACAGGTGTTGCAAGTTGGAGACGACTCAACCGACACTCCGGGAAGCTCTCGCAGCCGCCGCAGGTATTCCCCGGCATGCTGTGCCCGACATTCCAAATAGTGCTCAACATGGGGCAGTTTGACTCTCAGGAGTGCGCATTGCAGCGCATCCAGCCTGAAATTACCTCCTACCTCGGCATGGTGGTATTTGGGATGCATGCCATGGTTGCGCAGACGCCGCACTCGATCCGCATCTTCTGCCCGACGTGCCAACACCATGCCACCATCGCCAAAGCCACCCAGATTCTTGGTGGGAAAAAAGCTGAAACATCCAAAATCTCCGCGCGTGCCGACGCGCTGCTCCCCACAACGTGCACCCATCGCCTGCGCGACATCTTCTACTATCACTACCCCGTAACGCTTTCCTAACTCTTCCATGGCATTCATGTCCATGGCGTGACCGAACAAATGAACGGGAATGACTGCCTTGGTTTTTCCAGGCACGATGAGATGCTCTACATCATCTGGTTGCATGAGATAACAAGCAGGACAAACATCCGCGAAGACTGGCCGCGCCCCCAAACGTGAAACCACTCCTGCGGTGGCAAAAAAGGTGAACGAGGGGACGATCACCTCATCACCCGGCCCCACACCCGCCGCCATCAAAGCCACTAATAAAGCGTCCGTTCCGGAAGAGATCGCCACCGATTCATTCATCCCATGCCAAGCGGCAAACTCCTTTTCAAACACTTCCACCTCACTGCCCAAAATAAAAATGCCTGAATCTAATACCGACTTGAATACTTCATGCAATGCGGATGCCAGCGCCTCATTCTGCGCGAGCGGGCTGAACAAGGGAACTTTCATGCCGGAACTTCTGCACTCTCATCATCAAACTCATCCATCGCAGTCACTGAATCGACATCCCGATCACTACGCTCAATAATATCACCATCCTCCATTCTGAGGGTGGTGTCACACAGTGCAGCGATCTCGGGGTTGTGGGTCACCATAACTAAAGCCAGATTTTCCTCATCTACTAACCTTCGTAATAAGGCGAATACCCGGTCTGAATTCTTGGAATCAAGGTTTCCGGTGGGCTCGTCAGCCAGCATCACACGCGGCTGATTGGCAAGTGCTCGCGCGATGGCCACCCGTTGTTGCTCGCCTCCGGAAAGGTGATTGGTAAAGCGGTCGGCTTTTTCATACAACCCCACTTCCTCCAGCAAATGATAGCCTCGCTCCCGCATGTCACTCTCGGACAAACGTCCTAGCTTCTTCATCGGCAACATCACATTCTCCAAAGCGGTAAACTCTTTGATCAAAAAGTGGAACTGAAACACAAAACCCATCATCTCATTGCGTAAACGAGTCTTGTGCGCCTCATTCAACAAAGTAGTTTCGGTGCCCCCGATCACGATACTACCCCCGTCCGGCTGATCCAAAAGACCGAGCAAATACAACAGAGTGCTCTTACCGCAACCGGAAGGGCCCACGATAGCATACATCCTCCGGGACTCGGCCGACATGGAGACTCCTTTCAACACGCGGGTGCGGGATTCAAATTTTCCCAGATACCGTTCCAACTTAATGCAACTGAGCACCTCGCTAGAAATGACGCTGTCCTGATCCATGGCGATTGATAATGACGCCGCCCCGTATCCGATGGCAAGGCAATGTTGCAGTGAACCGCGCCCGTCTTGACGCACCATCCAACTTTGAAACTAGCTTTTGATAGCTTCCGCGATACGCGCCGCGTTCTTTGACGCCAGAAAATGCTCCTCCACCCAGGCCCGAGCATTAAGGCACAACTCCTCATTCCACTTTGAATTTTTGATGAGCCGCTCCACGGCATCGGCTAGAAGGATAGGGTCGGTCACATCGACCACCACCCCCGTCACGCCGTCCTGCACTGCCTCCAATACCCCCACTTCCGTGCCACTGATAACCGGCACCCCATTTGCCATGGCTTCGGGCACCACATTGGGAAGGCCATCCCGGTCACCCTTTTCATCCACCACACCCGTATGCCAAAAAATATCCGCCCAAGCGTAATACTGAGCCACTTCACTAGGCTGCGCGGCCCCACAAAACTCCACCTCGTCCGTTAAGCCAGCCAAGTCAACTTGCCTTTGCAACTCGTCCCGTAGCGGTCCGTCTCCGACACACTTTAAAGCAACGCCGTAACCCCTGTCCTTAAGTATCCGGCTGGCCTGCAGTTGATACATGTGTCCTTTTTTCGGCACCAGCCGACCCACTGATAAGATACGGATTTCACTCTTGTCCTCGTTCCGCTTCAAACGCGGAGGGGGTAACTCAGCCAGCCCACGACGGGCCAACAGCACCTTGGCCGCATGCTCCGGACAGCGCTGCGAAAGCGTGGTTACGTTCGTCCGGGTGGTGGTGTGAACAAACTTCGCCGCCTTCATTTTGGATACCAGAAAATTATCTCCTCCACCCCGATACAAATCATACGCTTGAGCACCAAAACTGAACGGCACCCCCATCAAGTGATGCAACAGCCATGCCACGGTAGCCGGTGCCGTGGCCCACGCCCCATGAACATGCTCTACGCCCCATCTTCGGGCTTCACGCGCCAGAACCGGAGCGAAACACACAGACCATACTAAAAAAAACCAGCTTTCCAGTCCGTGAGGCGGATGGTGAATGATCTGTTTGACACCCCGCCACGTCCGTGACGGATGCAGACCGTAGCAGCACAGCCACTCCCACGGTGCCCAAAGCCAAGCCCAACCCGGGCGATAAACAAAGTGGGAATGCTCCACTCGCCGATCTCCTCCCGGCAAACACGGCACCACCGTCACCTCGCAGCCAGCCTCCTCCAAGCCGGCGATCTCACGACGCAGAAACGTCTGATAGAGCACCGGAAAATACATCGGAATGTAGATCACTCTCGACACCTTGCCCGCTTCAGTTTGAAGTTGTCCTGATTCCATTGCCAACCCATCATAACCATTCGTGACTCAGAGAAAAGCCCGACTTCATCAATGAGCCCTTTCTGCACAGCATTTTACAACCCCAGCACGTGATCATGTCCCGACGCCTTCTTTTTCTATCGCATGAGTTCTTCCCCTTTCGAGGTGGAGTGGCTACCTATGTGCAGGAATTAGCTGAAGCATCCCATCGTCTGGGCCGTGAAATCGAGGTCTGGACGAATGGATCCCCTCTGGCCGGCTCTGATTTCCAAGCCCCTTACCCGATACGTTATGTAGGAGGGCAAGCCAGCCTGCGCTGGGTCAACCGACTGACATTCATCCTCTATCTCATTAAGCACCGGGAAGATCTAATGCGGCACACACCGATTTTCTGCAGCTACGGAACCCTCTTCTGCGGTATGTTGCTCCATGCCTTCCGGATACTGCGGCTGCCCCATTTTGGTATTATCCTTCACGGTTCTGAGATCCTTAAACTTGAAAAGGGTTGCATGCTGAATGCCTGCTGCCGTCATTTTTTCGGTAGCGCGGCGTTGGTGGCCACCACATCACAGCACATCCTCGAGCGCCTCCAGTCCAGCTGTCTGGGCCAAAATCTCAAACGAACCTGCGTTCTAGCCTGTGCCCCTCCGCAAAAACTCATTGAGGCCAGCGCACTTAAATCGCATCACGATGGTAAAATCAATATTCTCACCTTAGCCAGAATCCATCAACGCAAAGGTCATTGTGAAACCGCCAAAGCACTGGGCTTGCTTCCTGCCGACGTGCGACAACGCATCACGTGGCAAATCGCGGGCACTGGAGACCAAAATTACCTCGCCGAGGTCATCCGGCTTTGCCGGGAAACCGTAGTCCATTATCACCTCATCGGTGAGGTGCGCGACATGGATTTACCTGCCGTTTATGCCGATGCGGATATTTATGTCATGAGTAGCCGCTCACTGCCCAAAAGCATTGAAGGCTTCGGTATCACCTACTTGGAAGCAGGTCTTTTTGGGGTGCCTGTTGTCGGTTACCGCACGGGTGGAGTAGGAGAAGCCCTGCTGCACGAGACCACCGGACTTCTGGTCGACGAAGGTGACATCAAGGCTCTATCAGAGGCCATCCACCGGCTCATCATCGATCCCGGCGAGCGCGAGCGCATGGGTCGGGCCGGGAGACAACACGCGCTCCATTTCAGCTGGGATCAAACCGCTCATCTACTCGATAGGATGGTTGCGAAGCAGTAGACGATTCGCAACTTCGATAACCCGTTCCGGATGGATGGATCGGAACGAACGACTCCAGAACATCCTTCGGGTTTCGTAAAATCTCCGCCGGGCTTGGGTCGCCACCACTTCCACGCCGCTACCCAAGGGTCTCCACCTCACCGGGCTGAATTCGCCTTCCGGTCTTCCCATCACCGCGATCTGCGGGCAGCCCATGGCCGCTGCCAAGTGGGACGTTCCGGTATCCCGGCTCACATGGAGTCGAGCTCGACTCATCAGCCACGCCAGTTCGGCCAAGTCCAACGTACCACCCAAATCCTCAAAAGGTGTTCCCTCCCTTTTCCACCCTTTACGCACCGCCTCCAACCCTTCATCCCTCCCGGGATGGCCTATCAGAACCAATCGCCAACCCGCTTGCGCCAATTCACTACCCACTTTGCTGAAATACTCGGCAGGCCAACGTAAATCAGCGCGCGCCGTAGTCGGGTTCAGCAAAACACACTCCAAGCTCGCGTCCAACCAAGGTGCTTTTTCGTGTAGACTTTCCTGTGCACGCAGGTCGGGATCCACCGCATAGGCAAGTGGCTGTAACGACTGGCTGGTCACCGTGCTGAAAGTTTCCACCAGTTCCAGAGTATACTCTGCCTCATGACGTAGCCCCTCGGATTTCCGGTAGGGCAAGACCCCGGTTAGATGCTCTTCGCCCGGCCCTGAAAACCCGAAACGATGCGGAATGCCAGCATGTGCTGCCGCCTTCTGAACCATCCCATCCGGGTGAAAATGATAAATAGCAGACGCGTTGAGATCTCTCATTCGATCCTCCAGATCTTCGATCTGACCGTTCTCCGGCAGCGCAATAAAACCATCCACCACCCGATTATGAGAAAAAAGTGATGCCA
Organism: Methylacidiphilales bacterium; assembly: GCA_050329585.1. Lineage (GTDB taxonomy): Bacteria > Verrucomicrobiota > Verrucomicrobiia > Methylacidiphilales > JBCBYL01 > DAIPIT01. The sequence continues at coordinate 27,275 of JBHJOR010000017.1, forward strand.
TGACCGGACGGGCAATCATCCAGATCGGAGCTCCCGGATGAGCGGCCCGCAAGGCAGGCAGACAGGCGGTGGTGATAATCACATCACCCACTCGATCGCAACGGGAAACCAATACCGCACGTCTCACGTGGCCATCTCCCGTCGCACCGCCTCCATCACCCGCGTGACGGTCAAGGCATCCATGCACTCATGTGTCAGACGATGGCAGACCTCACGATGGCAAGGATAACATGACGGCTTTTCTTCTAGCGTCACCCCACCTTCAGGAGGAGCCCAGCGCGTGGATTCGGTGGTAGCTGCAAATAGTTGAACAAAAGGCGCACCCACTGCCCATGCGTAATGTGCGACTGCCGTGTCCAAAACCACCACCAAGCGGGCACGAGCTAGAATCTCCAGTGTTTCTCTTATGGACGATACCACTCGAATGGAGGAGGGTGGAAAGCGGCTTAAAAAAGCTTGATGACGTAGAGCATCAGGCGCGGGAACCAATAGTTCCACTTCGTGTTGCGGCACCAGTGTGTGGTAGAGTTCAAGCCAGCGTTCCGGCTTCCATCCTTTGGCGGGAGTTCCAGCAAAAGGTGCCAGAAGCAAGGCACTGCCCCCTTTCCACCTTAATGAATCGGGCATCCATTCTTGCGGAAGGGCGGTGCCGGTAATTCCCCAAGCGAGCGGGAAACGAGAGGCAAGAATGCTCGTTTGATGCCCCGGCGACTCGACGTGCCTTTCATGTAACAGCCATGAATGAGCGCCATCGGGCCCACTTAAGCGTGCACAGCCTGCTGCTTTCAAAAGCAGTTTTCCTAACAAATCATTCCGGGTGGAAACCAAATCAATTCCCCAGTCAAACCCCACTCGTCTCAACTGACAAGCGGTGCGAAAGCTATCTAGAGTCGATCGCCATATTTTATCAACTTCCCCGCGGCGATAACGAGGATGATGCACAGCATGTAATACTCCTAACCACGGCAGTATTGCTTGCCATTCAACATTGGGAGGACGCACCAACAAGTGATGCTCCAAGCGGTCACCAAAGTTTTGCCTTAGTTCCCATAAAGCCGGCAGGGACAGTACCCAATCTCCAAGGTGATCTGTTTTATGGGTCAGTACTTTCACCCGTCCTGCTCCCAGGCGTTTACATACTCCGCCCAGCTTGGAAAGGACCTCGAGGCCGCCTCATTCGAGAGGCGAGTGCGCAAGGCCTTGTCCGTTAACAGCGACCGGATTCCCGCCGCCAAGCTGTCCACATGACGCACGTCTACCAGATGACAACCGCCTCCACGGGCCGTTTCCGCGACCGCTCCATCATGGTGGCACAAGCACGGGGCTCCAAACCAAAGGCTTTCTAAAATGGGTAAACCAAAACCTTCCACGAGGCTAGGATACACGGTAAAGCTAGCCTGTCGGTAAAGACGTTTCACTCCCCGGTCGCTTAAACCCGCCAGCCAGCGAAGCGGCTTACCCGCTTCAGTCCAATTTCGTATTTTGGCAGCGATCTGCTTCCCTTGCCCTGGCCCTTCTTTGCCCACCAAAATCAACTCGAAGGCATGACCTTCATCCCACAGAACTCCACAAGCTTCCATTAGTGCCAGATGATTTTTCCGCGGCTCCAAGGTAGCGACATAGGGAATCTTCATTAAACGATCACCGTCCGACTTGAGTCGTGGACGTCGGCTCCAGCCCAGAACGGGTTGAATGACCCGAGAGGGTGCAGGTGTTATCCGCTCATCCCTCCAGAATGTCTTAAGTGCTTGATCGGAAAAATCGGAAATGGGCACTACCCGGTCAAATTGAGCGCAGGTGTTCAAGTAGTCAGTAAACCGGGTGATCCTTCCTGATGCCGATAAATGAGGGTGCGACCAATTCAAGGCATCATAAAATACCAGTGATTTACGTATGCCCTGCCAGTTGGGGAAGTGGGCCTTTACCCATTCGATACGCTCATCTTGAAAGATCTCGGGTTGGATGAAATGATCTCCAGGTTTAAGGACGCGGGACAGATCTACTTGGCGCATCCGGTTGCCAAGAAATTGCAGATTCCTGCTCAGAGCACCGGTCAGCGAGTGTTCCCAAGGCAAAAGAGACCAGCCTCTGAGATGCGCAAGTTGGTTTGGAGTCAGGCGACAATAGCTTCCAAGGCTGGACTGCCAGACCAGAGGCAGCACGGATCCACGCCGGGCCATCTCCAAGACCAAGCCCCTCACTACCCGCTGCACTCCGGTGGGGCGGGGCATTTTACAAGAACTGGAGACATCCACGTAGATCATAAGCCCGTTTGATTAGAGTATGGTTATAGGTTGGCAAAACCGTTTCATCCAAGCTCATTAGCTCGTTCTTGGCAGGCTTTTAAGTCCAGTTTGCCGCTCGCCAGCAAAGGCAGCGCTTCCAATTGAATAAACTTTCGCGGCCACCACAGGTTGGGAAGTCCTCGTTTCATGAACAGCGAACGGAGCCGTTCACTGTCTATTTCCTCTTCCACCAAGGCCACCAGAGCCTCCCCTTTGGCTTCGTCTGATTTGCCAAAAATCGCCACATTGATTTCACGGCCTAACTGCTCGCGCATGAGCTCGATTAGAGCCGATTCCACCGTGCCGTGCGGCACCATCTCACCGGCAATTTTGGAAAATCTCGATATGCGTCCCTCGATATACAAAAAGCCGTCATCATCCAACCGCCCCACATCGCCACTGCAATACCAGCCATCCTGCAAGACTTCGCTATTCTTTTCTGCCAAACCCAGATAGCCACTGAATACATTCGAACCCGCAAACCATAAAATGCCGCTACTGCCGGGAGGTAGGTGTTCTCCGCCATCCACCGAACAGGCCCTCACTTCCACCCCGGGAAGCATGGGTCCGACACTACCCGTTCGCGGACCGGGAATTCCACGATCCGGCCGTGCGGTGCGGTTCACCGAAATCACCGGGCTGGTCTCGGTCATGCCATATCCCTCACAAACAGGTATCCCCATCTCTTTCTCAAACTCTTCTTTCAAGGCAGGTGGCAGCTTTTCAGCCCCGGTCACCACCATACGCAGTGAGCGCAGTTGGCGTCGTTCTGCCTTTTTCATCAGCGAGCGCAAAAAGGTCGGAGTGGTTACATACAAACTGATGTTATGCCGCTCGATCACCCCGATAATTTTTGCAAGTTCCAAGGGCGAAGGATAGGTGACCACTTTAGGGCCACTGACCAAGGGCCACCACAATCCCACTGTGAAGCCAAAACTGTGGAAGACTGGCAAACAACCCAGCAGCGAGGTGATTTCTTGGCGCGGGAGCACTGCGCTGATTTGCGCCAGATTGGCCAGAATATTGCGATGGGAAAGCACCACGCCTTTAGGTTCGCCCGAGCTGCCGCTGGTAAACAAGAGCCCGGCCTCCTCACGCCCACCGTTCAGGCGATTCAAACCCATCCTCCGGATCAAAGCCCCTGATGACCGGCACCCTACCCACAGCCGTTTGATGATTACTGCGATGCGATCGATGTGTTTGAGTTCGACGGAGATATCCACGACGCGCTCAGGCCAAGGAAAATCCTTTAAGCGCTCCTGCAACGCCTGTGCGGAAACCACTGTGCGGATGTTGGCAATACGCATGGCCGCCTGCATAGAAGCCCTGCCGGCCGTAAAATTTAGATTCACTGGAGTACGACCCGTCATCAAGCAGGCCAAGTTGACCAACGTGGCGGCAATTCCGGGAGGCAGCACCACCCCAACCCGACGATCCGGCCATTCCCTCCACTGGTCGGCCAGTTGCCATGCCACGGCTAAAAGCATTCCCCCTTTCATCTCCTTATCGCCCTGTCCTGCATCCACCATCACGTGTTGAAATTGTCGGGCCTTCAAGCTGCGCACACAGGCGGAGGCTAGATGGCCCTCTAACTCGGGATGGTCATCCAACGCCCGACGCGCTAAGCGCTGATAATGTGACTGCAACACACCCCGCGGACGGGAAGAGGTCTCGGTTGATAAAAGTATCTGTTCGGAATAATAGACGCGATAGGCATGGGCAAGGCTTTGACGTTCCAAAGGTGGTCGGTCGGCATCCAAATCTAAATGCTCATCCCCCGAAACCACCACGACCCGCAGCGGCAGTCGGGACTTCATCACCACCTCCTCCATAAATTCGCTGCTAAACCCTTTTTCGATCCATACCACAGGACACTGGCGGGCTAAATGTGCCTGGATCCATTCTCGGGCCACGCGGGTAGATGATGAAGTGAGTTCCATCACCTCGACACCGGCCACCCAGCGGAAAAGGGCTGATCCGGCATTGCGTTCATGACACAGCACGACAGCTCCCGGTGGAAGTGTTTTAAGTAAGGCCGCCAGCTCCCAGGCACTGGCGTTTTTGAGCAGCAGAAGCCCTCCGCCTTCCCGATCCCAGTCGGGCTCGGCAAAGACCCGAACGTTCATCCAGTCAAGTAAGAGACCTCTCATCCCGCCAAACTGCCGCTGTCCTGCCGCCCTGCCCAGCCAAAAATCCCGCTCCGCTTTTCGATGTTTCTTAATGGTAAAAAACTTTCATCAAGCACAGTCCTTGCGGTGGCGCGGTCGGGGGAGCGTTGGAACGCTGCCGTGATTCCAATAACTCTTTAAAACCATCCACCTCGAGCCTCCCATCTCCCACCCGGATCAAGGCACCTACCACGTTTCTCACCATCCGGTAAAGGAATCCATCCCCTCGAATACGGAATGAGTATAAAGTTCCGCGTTGAATCCATCGCGCCTGAAACAGAGTCCGCACCATGGTTTCGCGCGCGTAGCCGGGGTTACTGGCAAAGGCGGAGAAATCATGTGATCCTACCAAGAAAGCTGAAGCTTGATTCATACGAACCACATCCAATCGTCTTGGAATATACCATACACGACCCAGTTCCAGAGGATCGTGAACGTCTGCAGCACGCACACGGTAAAGGTATTCCTTTCCCACGGCTGAGAACCGCGCATGAAAATCATCGGCCACTTTCCCCGCCTTCATGATGCGGACGTCATCGGGAAGGTTTGCATTGAGTGCCCGGCGCAGTGTGATTCCATCACGGAAACGACCGGCGACCCGGAAATGAGCCACTTGCCCGCGAGCATGCACGCCGGTATCCGTTCTTCCGGAGCCATGAAGGGTAACGGGTCTTCCCCAGAGTCGCTCCAAGGCCTTTTCGATTTCTGCTTGAACCGAATGGCCATTTGCCTGCCGTTGCCATCCCCGGTAACGGGTTCCCAGATAGGAAATCACCAACCGGTAGGTTCGCAAGGTGAGGGTCGCATCGACCGCGTCTTCCGTTTGACTCGTTATCAAGGGTTGAAAAAATAAGTCAGGCCCGCCAAACCGCCCAAGGCGTTAATGCCTAAATTGCGCTCTGCCAGACCGGCGTTGGAAATGTGATGGTAAATGAACTCGATATCTAAACTCCAATTCGGATCGATCAGATAGCGAGAACCCAAGGATGCTTGGGGAGTGAATTCCATCTGTTGGCCGATAGCCCGCTGGGAACGGTCTTCATACGCATCGGTGAATGTGATCCCGCCTCCTAATTGAATATAGGGCACCCATCGCCAGTCCGGCTGGGTAAAATGATAACGCAACAGCAAGGTCGGCCCGGAAAGAAAAGAGCCCGCACCTTCGAACACCGCGCTGCCGGAAAGCTCGAATAAAAACTCCACCGCTCCGTCCAATGGATGCCCATCCAGAGCAGGCGTATTCATCATCCATCCCAGACGCAGATTAGTCATGGTATAATTAAATGTATCCGTATCGGGACCTATTCCTACCGGTGACACCAGGGCTCCGGTTACTAATTGCAACGAAACTAGATTTTGACGGTAAAGTCGGGTGTCTGCCACCTCATTCCTGAGGGTTGCGGGTGAGCGGTAGTCGGGCAGCTCTTGAGGGAACGCTTGATCCGCACCCCAAACCATCCCGGCGAGTAAACACAAGAATAAGCCCACCGGTCTGCATTTATTTATACAAAACATGCTTTTTTTTAGCCTGAACGAGGCTTTTTTTCCACTAAAATAGTGCTCCGGTCTCTCAGCAAAACCCAGATGGCACCCAGCAGAACCATCCATGCTGCGGCATAAGCCCACATCAACGTGACCACTATGCTACCCAGAGCACCGAAGGCCACACTTCCTCGCCACATCACCGGCAACACATAGGTGAAGGCCCAACCCGTAACCAGCCAACCCAGGGTGGCCAGTAACCCACCCTCAAAACACCATTTTGTCTTGGTTGATTTTTTAGCGTTTAATCGGTAACACGCCCCAAAAGCGAGCACAAACATGACGCCCAAAAATGCATACCGAACCGCTTTCAAAGCCAGGGTTTCAAGCCAAGGCCACTGCATGGAACGCTCCAGCCATGATTCCCAAACCGGAGCCGCCAGAAACAAAACTGCTGTCAAAGCCAGAAAAAGGCTCCATATCGCCACCATAACCAAAGAGTAAACGTGCACCCTCCAACCCCTTTTCGGAGCAATGGATTCCTTGGAAAATACCAGATGCAAAGCCTGAGTTAAGCTGGCCATAAAACTAAAGGCCGTCCAAAACGCAAAGAGAAAGGTAATGGTGAAGAAACCCCGCACGCCTGCTTTTTGTGCGGCTTGCATCATGGCCTCCACGTTCAAGATTTCTTGATCTGGAATTAAATCCAGCAGAATCATCGTCATCTGTCCGGTCAAATCGACGGGTGAGAAAAAATCTACAATTCCCATGGTTACCACCAGAAAAGGAACCAGTGAGAGCAGGAAAAAAAAAGCGATGCCCCCGGCATACAAACTTAAAACGGGGAATATGGTTGTCACATGCTCCCCGAGCCAGCGCTTCTTTGTCATTTTTTTAATCTAACCCAAGTAACGTCTTTTAGGATAGCCAATACCTTCGGGGCCATCATTGATCACGCAGCACGGCATGACATCTCTTTACATCCCCGCCCCTGAGGCTAAAGTGTTTACCATGCCGACTGAAACACCGCTCCCCTCGGCTTTGGCTGCCAACCTTAAACAGGAAGCACTGGATGCCTTCATTGAAAACTTTCCGGGAATGGCTTGGATTCTGGACGAAAAGGGGTTGTTCATCAGGTGCAACGCGGCTTTTTGCGCAATCTTAGAACAGGACCCTAAACGTCTTTTAGGACGCTCCGTTGAAGAGGCTCTGGGAAAAGAATTGGGAGATATTTGTCAGAACAGCCGCTCGTGTATCATGGCCACGGGAGAAACCCAAAAATTCATCCAAACCATCAAAAAATCTGACGGCACCCAATTCAAGTTTTTGATCCACGAATTTCCTATACCTCTCCCACAAGGCGGATTTCACTACGCCGGTCTCGGCGTGGACATCACCAGCCAGCTCGAAACGGAGGCGGCACTAAGAGAAAATGAGGAACGCCTCAATCGCCTCAACCGGCTCTATTCGGTTTTGAGCAGAATAAATGAAATCATGGTGCGAAATGAATCCTCCGAAAATCTGTGTCAATCCGTCTGCCGGATCATACGTCAAAAAGCTAAGATTGACCTTGCATGGATCGCCCGTCAGCCGCGCGATTCCGAAAACGTTTCCTGTATCGCCTCTTACGGGCCGCACAAAGAATACGCAGATGCCGTCGACATTCGAACCACGGAACCTCAAGAATCCTCGGGCCCGGCAGCGCGCGCTTTGCGCACCGGAGTTTATTCCGTTTCTAATTGCATCGCGGATGATCCACATTTTAGACACAAAGAACTCGCCTCACAACACCGCTTCCAATCCTGCGGAGCATTCCCTTTTGAATTTGAGAATAAAGACCGCGGCATTCTGCTGGTTTACTCCTGCGACCCTCACTATTTTGGAAATGAAGAATGCCATCTTTTCCAATCGCTCGCCGATGATCTTTCCTATGCGTTGCATGCCAACGCTGCCCGAATCCGTATGATGGACGCCCAGCAGGAACTGGAAAAAAATCAGCGTCGCATGCAGAATCTTTTCCAGAATCTACCCGGCATGGCCTACCGGTGCCGCAACGATGAATTTTGGACCATGGAATTCACCAGTGAAGGATCATTTGAATTAACCGGATACCTTCCTACCGATCTACTGGATAACCGGACTATTTCATTTCTAGAGCTCACCCACCCCGATGACCGGGAATGGGCTCGACGCGATGTCAACCTGGCTTTGTCACGCCGCACCCGCTTCGAACTGACCTACCGCATCATCCACCGCACCAAAGGCGAGCGATGGGTGTGGGAACGCGGCTGCGGTGTTTTTGTGAACGGCAACCTGTCACATATCGAGGGCTTTATCAGCGATGTAACGGATCAACAAAATGCGTACACTCGTTTACAAACTCAGGCCCACTTGATCGATCAGGCGCGCGATGCTATTATCGTCAGTGACGGCAATGGATATATCACCTCTTGGAATCAAGGTGCCGCGCGACTCTATGGATATTCTGCACGTGAGGCCAAAGGCCAGCTGATGCGCGACCTCCTCAAAACACGTGGCGACCTCTTAGATGACGCGGTGCGGGAAGTGCGCCGCACCGGAGAATGGACCGGCGAACTGGTGCGCATCGGCGCTGATGGCCGTGCTCATACCGTTGATTCCAGATGGACCGTTGTGCTGGATCCCGAGGGGGGCGGTGCCTCCATTTTAACCATCGATACGGATATTACAGAACGCCTTGAGCTCGAGAAACAGTTTCTGCGTGCTCAGCGCATGGAAAGCGTGGGAAATTTGGCTGCCGGCATTGCCCATGATCTTAACAATATTCTCTCTCCTATCATGATGTCGGCGGATCTCCTTGATGATCAACTCACCGAACCGAACGACCGCTCCATGGTGAGACGGATACGTGATGGCTCACAACGTGCGGCCCATTTGGTTCAGCAGCTCTTGTCGTTTTCACGTGGACTCGATAGTTCCCGTCGGCCCCTTGATCTGCGCCAGCACCGTCAAATACTGACTGATATGATACAGGATTCGCTTCCTTCATCCGTGACACTCGACTTGGAAATCCAAGAGGATCTGGCACCCATCCGAGCCAACTTCATACAAATTCAGCAAGTTCTCCTTAACCTTTGTGTCAATGCGCGCGACGCGATGAAAGGGAAGGGCCAGCTGCGTGTTTTTATCCACCAGGAAAAACGCTTCCATGTGCCCCCGGGAATCAGCCCTGGAAAATTCGTTGTTCTGGAAGTTTCAGATAACGGCTGCGGTATTCCGGAGCACCTGCGGGATCAGATATTTGAACCCTTTTTCAGCACCAAGTCAGAATCCGAAGGAACCGGTTTAGGGCTAACGACCACGGTTTCTATTGTGCGCCATCATGAGGGTTTTATTGACCTCAAAAGCAGCGAACAGGTCGGCACCACTTTCAAAGTTTACCTCCCGGCACTGGGCATGCTGATGGAAGAAAAAATAAGTGAAGCAACCAATCTATCTCAGGGTGAAGGTCACACCGTATTGGTAGTGGATGATGATCCATCCATGCGGTCGGTTATTTCCCAAGTTTTAGAACAACATGGTTATCAGGTTGAAACGGCTGCCGATGGGAAGGAAGCCTTGGAAATTCTACGAGTATCCGATAGAATGATCGATATGACCCTAACTGATTTGAGCATGCCAGTTATGGACGGCCTCAGCCTACGCTCCGCCCTGATGGAACTCTACCCTTCCATGCCGGTTATTGGCATGTCGGGTTTCGAGCAATCACAACTTACTGAAGGAGATTGTCATCCCAAAGCCGAGTTCTCCGCTTTTTTGTTCAAACCTTTTTCCCAACAACAGCTCCTTTCTTCCTTGCGCGACCATCTATCAGGTCCCTGTGAATAAATTCAACTTTCCTCTCGACCTGAGTGGAGGCTAATCTGCGCATGACATGAGTGCCCAATTGATCGACGGTAAAACGATTTCTAACCAGCTCTATGGAGAAACCCGACAGCGAGTTGAAGCACTTATCTCCCGCGGTGTTAGGCCCAAAATAGTCTTTGTGCGGGTGGGTGAGGATCCCGCCTCAAAAGCTTATGTCGCCATGAAAGACCGCCGCGCAGAAGAGCTTGGTATCCTGACAGAAACTAAGGAACTTCCAGAATCCACCGGCGAATCAACACTACTATCGCTCATCGAGTTGCTCAATGTCGATCCAAGTGTCCACGGCATTCTTGTGCAGGCTCCTCTTCCCTCCCACCTATCGGAAACCAAGGTGTTTTCCACTGTCAGCCCGGATAAAGACGTGGACGGCTTCCACCCGATGAATGTCGGCAAGCTTCTTCTGGGCTCGGATGATGGCTTCCGTCCCTGTACTCCGGCTGGGATTCAAGAGCTGCTCATTCGATCCGGGATTGAAACTTCGGGAAAAAATGTTCTGATTCTCGGAAGGGGTAACATCGTTGGAAAACCCATGGCGGCCATCCTCTGCCAGAAGTCCAACCATGCCAATGCCACCGTCACGCTGGCCCACTCCCGAACCCGCCAGATTGAATCGCACTGCGCTGCGGCGGACATTATCATCGCTGCGATGGGAGTTCCGCTTTTTCTAAAAGCAGATATGATCCTGCCGGGTGCCACCATTATTGATGTCGGTGTCAACCGAGTCGAAGATCCCGCATCCCCTAAAGGCTACCGTTTGGTTGGAGATGTGGATTTTGAAGCTCTGAAGGATGTGGCGGGTTTCATTACTCCCAACCCAGGAGGAGTCGGCCCCATGACCATCGCCGTTCTGATGGGCAATACCGTCCGTGCGGCCGAATTATTAACGCGATAGGAAGATAGACTTATCGCATCACTTATTGGGATCGTAATAGATCCGCACATCCGCTTTTTGTCCGCCCAAGAGGGACTGGGCCCGCTTCAAGGCATTGCGCGTTGATACATTCGGATTGGCAGGAGATCCCATGAAAAAATTATCCTTGCCCAGCACATCGAGTAATCCGGATCGCTTGAATACACGATAAACATCCTTGCGCGCACCACTTACGATGAGATGCCGATCCAGGCTTTTTAAATGACTGATCAATTCTTCCAAAGCCATCACGCTAGTCGCATCCAGGTGATACGCATTTTTTAAACGTAATATCACTACCTTCAGACTGGGGTCATCACATACCCGCCGCATTTGATCACGAAAAAGATCCGCTGCGCCGAAAAATAATTCCCCTTCCACATGCACAATGGAAATTTGCGGATTGGGTCGTGTGGCCTTGTCGCCGATTTCATACAAATGGCCCTGCTCATTAAAGCTGTATTCCACCAACTCCGGGGTGCTCACCTTCCTCAAAAAGAGAATAATGGAAACAACCGCGCCGGTAATGATAGCAAAATCCAATCTAACCAATATCGCCGCTAAAAATGTGGTAAAAAAAACAGCTGCATCCGAACCTGTCGAACGGGTCACCAGTCGGATGACCCGGCGGTTGATCAATGAGAATCCGATAAACACCACCAGCGTGCCCAATGCTGGGACAGGAATAAATCGTATCCATGGCCCTAAGATCCATAACCCGGCCAGACATATGAGCCCGCAAAATACCCCTGCCATCGCAGTTTTCGCACCTGAATCCTCATTCAGCGTCGAGCGTGTCAGAGACCCCGATGCGGCCATCCCTCCCCCTAATCCGCACGCCACATTGGCCACGCCCATAGCAAACATTTCCTGATTTGAATTCAGACGGTCACCCGACCGGGCGGCCAGCGATTTACCAATCGATGTCCCCTCTAGAATACAAAGAAACGCAATGACCATCGCCGATCCCATTAAATCGGTGACCACCCGATAATTCACGGACGGCATCATGACATTCCAGTGACCCATGTGCACCGCACCGAGAGTTCTTACCATACCCCCAACTTCGCCTTCCAACTCATGGTGTTGGTTAATCAGCCAATTCACTAAGATTCCCAAAAAGGTCATAATGAACAACGTCAGTGCCACATTCGGCAACGCTTTTGCTCTGCGCTGCAAAACCAAGAAAAAACCTGCGGTCATTAAACTCAAAAAAAGCGAAGGCAGATGCACGTCACGCAAACCCGAAAAAAGATTCCAAATGACTTGCAGCAACGTTGAATCTACTGCGGAAGAAATGGACAACCCCGCCATATTTTTAACTTGATTAACAACAATATAAACAGCAGCAGCGGTAATGTATCCAGTCACCACTGAACGCGATATATACTGGGTTAAATTGGCCACTTGGAAAAACGCCCCCACCATCAGGAAGACACCCACTAAAATCATCAACAAGGGAACATATACTAACTTTTCATCTTGGGTCAGCGCCAGGACACCCATTGCCACCGGCAGCAGAACCGCCGTAGCATTAGTCGGCCCCAAAATAATGTGTCGCGATCCTGAAAATAACGGCCCAACCACCGAGGCAATAATGGTTCCGTAGATTCCGTATTCAATCGGCAGACCTGCGATCACGGCGTAAGCCATACCTTGTGGAAAAGCCAGCAAAGCCACATTCAGTGCTGCTCTGAGATCAGATTGAACAAACGCTTTACGATATCCCATCCACACCGGCCAGATGGGAAAAGGGTGCAACTGGCTCTTCATCGCCAGCTTGAAAAACCCGCTCCACAGTGCTCTCAATACTGTAACCCCTTTATCTATCCTAGGTTCCGGGACTGGATTCATCTGGGTAATTCTGCGCGTATCATCTTCTCATCCAAGCTCCAAAATACATTCTATCCACATCAGCTTGAATACGTGGACTCCTCCAGAACTCCTTTGACGCGAGGAAACAACCGCACCGCCTCAATCAGCATCCAAACTTCCAACACCACCGCACCCAAAGCAATCGAGGCCAAAAGGTAATTACCTTGGGATATCCAGCTCTCCGCATCACCGCTTCCCCAGAACACCTGTGCCATCAAACCCCAGCAGGGCACCACCAGCATGAACACTCCGGGAGGGATCAGGAACCAAAGAGGTTTATTCCGGCGCCATAAATAAAAGGCAATCACCAGAAACGCCAGTCCGGCCAGTAACTGATTGGTTGCCCCGAATAAGGGCCACAGTATTTGCCCACCTGAGCCAGCGGTCGCCAGACTCCATGCTTGCCCCGGTGCCGGACACATCGCCATCACAAAAGCGATCACTACAGCAAGTCCGGTAGAAGCATACACACCTCTCCATGGTCGCATCAACCGCCCCCACCAGCCACCACCCTCCTGCTCCGCTGTTCGGGCCAGTTCTTGAATCACATAACGCTGTAAACGGCACGACGTATCCAATGTTGTGCCCGCAAAAGAAGCCACAAACACTCCCATCAAAGCCACCGAAACGTGCGGCGATAACCCCATACTTTGCAGAAAATTTGCCGCGCCGTGCACAAAAGCACCCAACTTGGCGCCCAATCCACTCAAGGCACCCCATGAACCATACTTAGCCATCCATGCCGCAGTCCCCGTCAACTCCGCGCCCGACGCATCTCTAATCCCCAAACCTAACCCTGCCGCACACGCTGTGATTACCAATACCGCTAGAAATCCCTCTAACAACATGGCCCCAAAACCCACAAAACGGGCATCTCGTTCTGATTTCAGTTGTTTACTGGTCGTGCCGCTGCTCACCAAACAATGAAACCCGCTGATCGCTCCACAAGCCACGGTGATAAACAAAAACGGAAACATCATCGGTGCCCCCTCGGGTGACCACTGCCATACCGGAGCCACCCAGCTTAGCTCCGTCCGTGTTCCATCGTTCAAAGGAGCGCCGCCCCAAACCGAAGATACCACCAGTCCCAGCACCACTAATCCCATAGCGCTTATCAGCTGCAACGCATTGATATAGTCGCGCGGCTGCAGCAAGGCCCACACCGGAAGGATCGACGCCACATAACAATACCCCAATAAAAATACTACCCACCCCCAAACCGGCCAAGACGCCATCTGCTCATTAAACGAGTGAAGCAAGCCCACGTCCCCATACAAAACGCTGATATACATCAAAACCAGCACCCCCAGAGAAGGCCATAAAACTCCCACCCCTCCCCGTCTCATCAACCACCCCACACCTACCGCCAAAGGAATCTGCACCATACAGGGAAAAATCGCCGAAGGAAACTGCCGGAATACCAGCGCGATCACCAACCCGAAAATGCCCAGGACAATGCTCAGTGCCAAAAATAATAACAACAGAAACAACAACCGCACCCGTCGGTTGATCAACCTCCCCGCTACATCACCCACCGAGAGACCCTGATTGCGCAAACTCACCACCAAGGAGCCAAGATCGTGCACCGCCCCAATCAGGATGGAGCCAAAGACCACCCACAAGAGCGCGGGCAACCAACCCCACATAATCGCTATCGCGGGCCCCACGATCGGACCCGTTCCTGCAATGGATGTAAAGTGATGGCCAAACACCACCGCTTTGGCCGTCGGCACATAGTCCCGATCGTCTTTCAGTGCTTCAGAGGGACAGACATTTTCTTCAGACAATCCGAAAATCCGGCTCCCCAGCCAGCGGCCATACGTGTGATAGGCCAGCCAAAAGCCAACCGCGCTCAAGAGTGCCACTGCCAAGACTTCCATCCCCGTCTTCTAAAGCTTTCCAACCGCTTGAGAAATGAATTTTTTAAAATCCTGCCACCGAACAAATAGGGTTGACGCCCGTCTGACTCCCCATAATCTGCTCCGCGATGAGTCGTAATAACGATTCTCAAATCACTCATTATTATAAATACTAATACAAAGGACATTGAAATGATTAATATCGCTATTAACGGATTTGGACGTATCGGCCGCTTGGTTTTCCGTGCCATCTGTGACCAGGGTCTTCTCGGAAAAGAAATCAACGTGATTGCCGTCAATGACTTGGTGCCCGCTGACAACCTCGCCTACCTGGTCAAATACGACTCCACCCAAGGCCGTTATCCCGGCACCGTTTCGGCCAAAGGATCCGACGCGATCGTCGTAGATGGGCATGAGATCAAATGTCTGGCGGTTAAAGAAGGCCCCGCCGCCATGCCTTGGAAATCTCTCGGGGTGGATTATGTCATCGAATCGACCGGCCTGTTCACTCAGGCGGACAAAGCCAAAGGCCACTTGGATGCCGGTGCCAAAAAAGTGATCATCTCCGCTCCGGCCAAAGATGAAGACATCACCATCGTGATGGGAGTCAACCACCATAAATATGAGGCTGCTTCCCACCACATCATCTCCAATGCGAGTTGCACCACCAACTGTCTGGCACCCGTCGTTCACGTTCTTCTGAAAGAAGGCTTCGGAGTGGCTGAAGGCCTGATGACCACGGTTCACAGCTACACCGCCACCCAAAAAACGGTGGACGGTCCTTCGAAGAAAGATTGGAAAGGTGGACGCTCCGCAGCGATCAACATCATCCCTTCCACCACCGGCGCAGCCAAAGCCGTGGGCCTCGTGTGTCCGGAA
>JBHJOR010000051.1:0-8342 GCA_050329585.1 Methylacidiphilales bacterium
GCATGTTACAGGGAGTCACCATGCTCCAAGTGGAAGCGATACCGATCTGAGATTTTTGAAAGTCTATTTTTTTGAATCCTACCGGATAAAGCATAGCACGGCTGGGCGCGCGCTCCGGGCCGTCGATCATGGGTGCGGAATACTGACGGTGTGCAGCGCGGGGAGATTTGCCTTTGGATGTGGCAGACGAAGCGGATGATTTGGGGCGGGATGGCATACAAGGACATATCAACAGATTCCCTCAGGGAAGCAAAAATTTTTTCTTTGGTTTTTCCAAGTGCTTGCGCACTCTGGAGTTTCTGATGAAAACGTGGTTGATTACGGAATGGGGGAATCGTTTGGGGCGCGGTCTGCAGGTGCTGTTGGTCTGCGTGGCGGTGTGTGCCTGCTCAGATACACTGAAGGAGCCCCCGCCGCGCAGTATCAATCCATTCCCTCTACCCGATTTTGAACTACCCACTCCGGATGGTAAAACGATCCGAAGCGAAACTTTGCGCGGAACCATCACGCTAATTACGTTTTGGAGCACGTGGGCGCCTTCCTCCATCCGGCAGGGTGAGGATTTGCAACGTGTTCAATCCCGCTTTCCGGATGTGAAAATAGCCCTACTAGGCATTGCCTTGAGCACGGACGAGGATCATGGAGATATCCAAAGCTTCTTGGAACACGGCAATGTGGATTTCCCGATTGTCATAGCACCGCGCTCTTTCCATCACCGGTTTCAAGGAATTGAAGCGGTTCCGACCACGTTTGTGGTGGATACTTCCGGCATGGTGGTGAACCGTTATACCGGGGTGGCGGTGCCCTCGGAACTTGACCGGGAATTGCGCTACCTCATTGCCAAGGAGCGTCGCGATAACGAGGCCAAATAAGTCCAATGGCTCGCTGCATCGTTAGTTTCAATTCAAAGATCAAACCTTGGTCAGCTTGAATACGGCGGGCACGGGATCCCGGTGAAGGGTGATGTCTACGAGCACCGGTTGATTGGGGTGGATGAAATTATTGCTGCCGCCAGAAAAAATCGGAATCCCCGCGCCGGGTTTATCCGGTGGATTACGGTAGCCGACCCATTCAGAATCATCGGCTGCTACCAAGCTCATTTCCACCCGGGTTGAGACACGGCTTTGAAGTAGATTTTCAAGCTGCTTGATATCAAAAAGGAAGCTTCGATAACTGGGTTGTCTGGAATTTTTAGTAACCTTTTCTAGAATGTCTTTATGTATGGCCTCGAAGACCCGATCCGATCGATCGCCTTGTTGCTGGTAAAATTCTACAAAATAGTCGTCCACCGGGTCACCGTGCTGGTCGCGAACACGGAAGACCACATGCATGAAAGGATGGAAGTGCTTGGGTTCCGCAGAGGTAGCTCCCACTAGATAGGTTTTCTCAGTGACCGTTTGACAGTGGCGGACATGCTTGAGGTATTGCGCAGGGGTGTCAGCCCGGAGAGAGTTGAGGATTAATTCAGCGAGGATGGGGTCGTCAGCAGGTCGTGTAATGGAACCGTGGTCGAGGGGTAGGACGGCAAACGCGGTTTCCGGTGCATTGAGTGAAGTGGAATGCATTTGGGGCGCAGTAGGGTCGGCGAAATCGACATGATAGTGTCGGGCGTTGAGGTTGGCGGTGGAGACCCGCACCGTGCCGTCGGATCCGTTTTCGTGAATGAGCCTTTTCATGGGCTCTGGATAAGGGGAAGTGCCGGTCAGCACCGTGATTTGGGTGTATTCGGGAGCATAAATGGGAAATTGGGGGTCAAAGAGGTCGCGGATGGCTAAATCAAAGGAATACGGGGAGGCCAGTTCAAGAGCTTCGAGGACTTGGGTGCCGGTCTGAAACATACCGTCCCATTTCCATCCCTTGAACAAGCGCCCGACCATGGACTTACCTAGTGAGGCCAGCGGTGAACCGAAGTTAGCGGGGGCGAGCATAAGCAGGTGGCGGATCGGACTCAGCGCAGGGTTTCCGGCACAGAATTGGCAAAGAAATTCCCTCGCTACCAAGCCGCCGGTGCTGTGGACGACGAGATCAAAAGCTCCCCTGCTGGTTGGAACTTTTTTATCCTTCAGTGCACGTTGCAAAGCCGCCCCGAGATCGGTTAAGCGGATCGAGTCGCGCATCGAAATGTAATCACCCAGAAAGACGTCATGTGTTTTGAAACCTTGTTTTCGAAACCATGACGCCAGGGGACGGAAGGATTTGGAATCGTCACTCCACCCATGGAGAATAATCAAAGGGCGCTTCATGGCAGCCGGTGTTTCTCAATGGCGGCGATCAAACGTCGGGCGATGCGTTCGAAACCTTCTCCAGTGGGATGGATTTCATCGTCCCAGAGGTTGACGTCGCCGCCTAAAACGCCACGCAGATTGACGATATGAAGAACATGGGGAAACTGGTTGCGAGCCGGTTCAAGAACACGATCATGGAAATCATCGATTAATTTTTTAGCAATGTCGGAACCATAGGCAGCGGGGATTTTATTTTTTTGCATGGCCCGGTAAATCCATGGTCCGGCTTTGATCAGTTGGAAGCCTTTGTGGAAGTGGGCCGCTGCGTTCCTGGGGATGGGGTAGTCGTAAGTATGGGTAATGATGGGCAGCTTGGGTTTGATTTTCTGAACCGCCGCCACGAGATACAGCAGGTCATCGAGCACTTTTTTGAGGATCTTCTCATGTCCCTCCTGGTTAAAAAAATCCAAAGCGGCAGTGCCACTGGTATTTTTCTTCAGAATGTGAACCGGAAGGATCTTATCATCGAGCATGTCATTACCGCCACCGCTGAGCAGCAGACACTTGACGGAGTCGCGTGAATGGGGGTCACGCAGGCGGGAAAGAAAATGTTTTTGGACGGCCATTTCACGCAGGGTGCGACCTGGAACATCGCTGCGGCTGATGGCGTATTTTCCGGAAGCTTCGAGATGATCTATGACGTCGGTGACCAAGGGATTGCGGAACCACGAGTCGCCCTCGACGACGATGCCCGTTCGTCCACTGCGGACTTGGCGGTAGAATCTGGAGACGAACTCGATTCGGGGGCGAGCTATGGGCCGCGAGCGCCAACCGCGGCTGGTATGGTAGACGGGACGCCAGCTCAGCGGCCCATTAAACGAGATGGCTTCACGTGGGGTTCCTGTAGGCATAATGAGATTAGCGTGCTTGTTTTATCTGATCCAAGGAAGTGGCCTGTATTTGATAAGCACCGCGATAGTGTTCGATGGTTCCGGTTACAGTGACGTTTTGACCAATCCATTTTTCAAGCTGGGGACGTTGAAATCCATCGGGATCGCGATCAATAAAACAGACCACACTCAACGCTTCCCGGTAGTTGGAGGCGAAGTTCAGATAAAAGGCAGTGCCCGGCCGGTTGGCGGTGACGGATACGGGGATGCCGGAAACGGTGATAGAGCGGTTGAGGTTGTTTTTTAATGACTCCAGATCCGTGGCTGCGATCGCACCCACCGGAACGCTTCGTGACACGTTGCTGGCCCTGGATTCTGGAGGTAACTCCCTTCGTATGGTGTCAAGAGAGGTGGCAGGCTGGGGGGCGGGAGGCGGACTGATCGTGGATGCGGATGTTGGCGGCGCGGCGGGCCGCAACATCATGAAGGCTGTGGCTCCTAATGCGACCAGCAGTAAAACGGAGGCAGCGATCCATCCCCACGGCGTGGTGTTCGTTGGCGGAACAGGATTGGTGATGGTAAAGCGCGGTTTAGTGGGTAGGGGAGCGGAAGACGGATGGTGAGCCTGTTGCACTTGAACGCCCGGAGGAGTAGGTTTGGGCAGCGGGAGGGAGCGGCTGGCAGCCATATCGAGTGTGCGGGCCACGGTTTTAAGCGCATCCAGGGCATCGCGGCTGCTGGCCGGGCGCTGTTCCGGTTCGCGCTCCATCAATTGATGGATCCACAGGCAGAATTCCGGGCTGAGATCGTGGCGAACGCGGGCCAACGGGCGGGCGCTTTCGGTAAGGTGGGCGGCGATCAGGCCTTCAATGCCCTCGGCTTCGAAGGCGTGGTGACCCGTTGCGTAGTGATAGAGAACGTGTCCAAAGGAGTAGAGGTCGGTGCGTTGATCCAGAGGCTGACGGCGAAGCTGTTCGGGGGCGGCAAAATAGATGGAGCCCATAAACGAACCATCGGCAGTGAGGGTTTGTTCACTGGGTTGATTTTGGAAACGGGCCAGACCGAAATCCAAGATTTTGACCAAGGGGTCACCAGTGGGTGTTTCAGTAACCATGATGTTCCCACTTTTGAGGTCGCGGTGAATAATGCCGCGTTCATGGGCGGCGACTAATCCGGAAAGAACCTGCCGGGCCACATCCAGTAATTCGGATTCATCCGGAAGCTGGCCACTGGATACTTTTTGGTCGAGGGTATGGCCGTGAATGTATTCCATGATGAAATAGGGTCCGGATGCATCCTGGCCGAAATCATAAAGCGTGACGATATTGGCGTGTTGTAAAGCCGCCATGGTTCGAGCCTCTCGCCAGGCCTCTTCGGCGGATGAGGTTTCGTTTTCGGAAGCAAACAGGCGCTTGATGGCCACGGTGCGTTCGAGTTCATTATCCCAAGCGCAGTAAACCGAGCCCATACCGCCCGAGCCCAACGTGCTGAGGATATCATAGCGGGCTTGGGTAATCTCCCCCGCTTCGAGATCGCTGGTGGACATTCACCATCATTATGGAAAATCGGTAACGGATCTGTGGCGGATGGGTAAAATTTGGAAGTCTGGATCATTGAAAAGAAGGGGTTACCCTTTTCCATTTTTCCGGCTCGCCGGGACTCCCTTGGGTGTGCTGGCTACCACCAGTCGGCTGAGGAGGCACGGTGAAACAGAGCCGGGAAGCTAAGTTAATTTGAGGGCAGGCCCATTGGGTGGGAAAACCAACTCACAATCAGAAGGAGACTCAAGATGAACGCAGTAAGGCAAAAACGCATCAAGGGACATCAAGCGCGCAAGCACGCGCCGGCTTAGACCGGGACGGGGATGTTGGTGAAGCGACGGCTGATCCTGGGGGTTAAAGGGCGGGAAAGGTCGCTGCATGAAGGATGAAGGGGCCACCTGACCCCTATTTTCTACAGTCGGTTCGCTGAGTGGTCGACAAGCCGAGACCGGACTGCCTGCCCAAATATCTTGCGAGGACGCGTGAAACTGGCGGGATTGGTTGATGGAAAGGGTGTTGACCAAACAGTCGTTGGCGGAATTCCGTGTCCGTGAAAACCCCTGGCTCCAGAGGAGCTACGCGGAACGGCTTCAAGCCGCCACCGCAATCGCCTTTCCAAAATCCGGCCATGGAAACACTCAATCCCGATTTCCAAAAGTTCATCGAAAATATCACATATCTTCGACTGATAGCCATTAAAGACGCGAGGGAAAAGGCCCATTTCCGGACCCAAAGGCGCTTGCAACGCATGAGCGGCGGGTTAAGATAGTTGCTATGAGTGAGCTTTTGGGACGAATTACGATAGACCCGGAAATTTGCCACGGTAAACCAGTGATTCGAGGTCTGCGTTATCCGGTGGAATCCGTTCTGGAATACCTCTCCGGGGGAGATTCCCACGATGATATTCTGTCCGAATTCCCAGATTTGGAACGCGAGGACATTCTGGCGTGTATTGAATACGCCACCCAATCTCTCAAGGTCAAAAGCAGTCACCTGGAATTAGCGTGAACTTTTTGGTGGATGCCCACCTTCCGCGCTCACTGTGTCCCATGTTGGAACTGGCGGGTCACGACGCCGTTCATACCAGCAGCCTGCCGGATGGCAACGCCACCACCGATGCTGTTTTGAATGACATCTCCATCCAAGAGTTCCGCGTCCTCGTCTCTAAAGACACGGATTTCTATTACAGACATTTGCTCCATGGTAAACCGTGGTAGTTGCTGCTGGTGCGCACAGGTAATCTTGGCAGGAAAGATATGCTCGCACTTTTTCAGCAAAACTTGGAACTGATCACCCGGACCCTTGAGAACCACACACTTGTTGAAATCGACCGTGCTCAAATCAAGGGCTTGCTCTGATTTGTACTGATTTTTTCACCGCAAAGCCTTGCGCGTGAGCGCAGAGCTAACACTCTGTGGAACCACGTGATCCCCCCCCTCCTTGGCGGGAAACGTGGTCCATGACAGCCGAGTTCTTATCGGAGGGCTTCGTAGTCACGTTTGCGAAGCATCACGTGGGGCCGGGGCTGAAATGGCACGGATCACGAGGGGCAAATATCACGAATGCTTCACCGATCCCCGAGCTTGGAATGGCAGAATACGGCCTGTCTGTGGAATGGTCCCTGTGGGGCTGCAAATATCACAGATTTTTGACCCCATTTCTAATCCCATTTTCCTAGCCAACTTCAACCAACCGCTCACCTTCCTCCAAGGCTGTCACAACTTGAGGCCATAGGGGCAATAAGGCCTCCAATAATTCGACATTGGAGCAGTTGCCAAACCGGAGCCAAACCACCGCCGGTCCCTGTCTTCCAGTCAGCACCCATTCGGCGAAGTCCTCATCTTTAGTCACAATAACGGCTTGATGTTGCACGGCGTATTGCCACAAATCACTATCGGAGCTTTGTCCCATGGAAAGCTCCAGCACATGCTCCACCTCATGGCCCAAATCTTGCAATTTGCGGGCCAGCACCTTCGGAAGCTGGGTATCAATCAGGAACCTCACGCGGGCTGTAGGCGGATGATGCTATGATTGGCCTGTGCCGAAGCATATTGCAGACAGGCCCGGATATCTTCAGGCTCCAGAAATTCATAGTCCTTGAGAATTTCGGACTCCGTGGATCCGGCCGCCAGCAGATCCAGCACGTCCTTAACTCGCAAACGGTAGCCCCGGATGCAGGGCTTTCCCCCGCACTTACTAGGCTCCAGAGTGATACGATCCAAATAGTTCGGGCTCATGGAGGGAAGTATACGCCTCCCTTGGAAAAAAATAAAGGATATGATGTGTGCAAGATATGCGAGGCAGTCACCCCTGGTCAAATCGCAGGTGTTGGAAATCGTTGACGCCGGGGCGTTTCACGTTTCACGGACTGACCCCCGAGGCAAGAGCAGCCATTCGGGCGGAGTTTTCAAGTTCACCGGAATTTCTTCCAGCGTTTGAAAAGCCATCGAAGTGAGCCCCAGATTCAGATACCCCCGCGCCACCTCCATTTGCAGATCGTAAGAACCCATTCCTTATCTTATCGCAGCCACAACACTTTTTCGTACAAGAAATCCAATACTTCAGATCCCTTTAACCCCCAAATAGCCAGGCAGTATCGACTGATCTAATAATACGGCAATATTGCCTCTTGCTTTAGGCATTTTTTCTTATAAATTAGTTGAATGAACACGATCCCCGCTTTTGAAAAACTCGAAAAAAAATCTCCTTTGGAAAGAATCGAAATTCTTCGTAAAGGCTTTCCTTTCAATGTCTTCACCCAGCTCGCCGATGCGCTGGGCATCGCAAAAGAAAGCCTGGCTGCGTCTCTGGCCCTTAACATTCGAACCCTCCGGCGGAATTCCGGTCAACTTAACAGTATTGAAGCCGAAAAAATATTCCGTGTTTTTGTCATCTACAAGATGGCCACCCGCTTATGGGGAGCCGAACAGGCCCGCGACTGGCTTTTACAGCCTGCTTACGGATTGGGGCAGGCTCGCCCACTGGACCTTCTTGATACCGATACCGGGGCACAAACCGTCTCGAACTTGCTGCGCAACATCGAATGGAGCCAAGTGGCGTGAGGCTCTTCCGGTTGACAGGACTTAACCAGCCCACCATCGAATCGGCTTTCAGCGGAGAAGGCGGAAAACATGCGGCAGGCCGGTGGAATTCTCTGGGCACGCCCTTGGTCTATGCCTCCACCTCGGAATCTCTGGCCTGCCTGGAAACCCTCGTCCACTTGCCCTCTCATCGTTCACTCGGAGAGCGATTACTCTACACTCTGGATGTTCCTGACAAGTATTGCGCTGAACAGAAGCCGGAGAAACTGCCGGAGGACTGGAAAAGTCTGCCTCCTTCCCCAAACACCCAAGAACTGGGAGACACTTGGTTTAGAGAACAACAGTCCATCGTGCTGCTTGTTCCCAGCGTGATCATACCTCACGAAAACAATGCCCTGATCAATACAAGACATCCCGCCTTTGACTGGAAATTGGTCGGAGGTCCTTCCGCCTTTGCCTATGATGTCAGGCTTAAACAAAAATCCAGGAAATCAGCTTCTTGATGCCCTCGACTGCAAACGTTACCATTCCCACTGATTTTAATAACCAAGGCCTCACCAACCAAAACGATCAGAAACCGGGCTGACGGACACTAATTTCCAAGGACTTGTATCTTTGATTTGACCGGCTGATTAGGCTTTGTCC
>JBHJOR010000033.1:0-42786 GCA_050329585.1 Methylacidiphilales bacterium
GGCTAGTTGCCGAGAGATCTCCGGAGAGCGGAAATCATACATGTTCACCAATAGAATTCCTAGCAGTGCCAACGCTCGCAGCACATCCCATTCGATCTTGCGGTTCTGAGGAGTGGTGGGTCCGGCAGGATGGGGAAGAGGTGGAATCATACGTAGGGCTCCAAGCCGCCCCAAGCTGCCCAGACGCCCAAATGCGTCAAGTCCCCTAGTGGGAATATCCGCTCGATCTGTTCCATGCACTAATGCGTGACTTTCCCCCGGGCGCCATCACATTCACGTTAAATCACTGGAAGGCCAACACCTGACTACGTGGATCCAGGTCACCGCAGAATGATCACAATCCCCGCTGCTCCACTTCTTCCTCATTCCATCCCAGGTAGTGTCCGATTTCATGCCGGAAGGTGATACGCACCTCATCTTCAAAAAGCCGCATCTGCCCGCCTGCTTCGTCCCAAAGATTATTCAGGAAAAAAGTGATGCGCGGCATGTCTTGGGCATGGACCGGTTCCGGGTCGGACAAACTGCAACCTTCAAAAAGCCCGAGGCAGTCAGCGGTGGCTTCGTCTTCCGGCTCGGCATGAAGCAGGATGGCCACGCGTCGCACCGGGCCCGCCACTTCATCGGGCAATAAATCCAGTTCTTTCTGGATCACGGCCAGGGCGGCGGCTTCCAATACCTCCGGTGTTGGGTTTTTCATGAATGCGGGTATCATACGGTCTCCTCCCCTTTGGACAAATGAGTTTTTTTGATCTGGAGCTTTGCCCATAGAAGCATAGTTTATAGCGTATGCGACGCGTCGTGATCACCGGTCTCGGATTCATATCCAGTCTGGGCAACAGCAAAGAAACAGTCCTCGATTCCCTGAAAAACAGCCGCTCCGGTATCGAACTTTTTGAGGAGTTCGCACCCGAGGCCTATCCTGTTAAACTCGCCGGCACCGTTAAAGGCTTTTCCTTCCCAACTTACAAACCGGAAACATGGACGTATCCTCCTGAATACCAGTTTGAACGCAGTGTGCTCCGTTCCCTTTCACCTCACGGTCTGCACGCTCACTGCGCCATGCTTCAGGCTATCGCCGACGCCGGATTAAAACCGGATGAAGTTTCCCATCCCCGCACCGCGCTCTACGGCTCCTCCGCCGGTTCTCCTTGGCTGTTGCACGAGGCACTAAACACCCTCGAGCAGCGAGGCATCCACCGCATGTCTCCGATGTGTATTCCCTCATCCATCGCCGGCACCCTGCACATGAATCTGGCCTCCCAGTTCCACATCAAGGGCGGTGCTCTCGGGGTTATCAGCGCCTGCGCCTCGTCCTCTCACGGTTTGGGATTGGCCTACGATCAGATTTTTTTGGGCAAGAAGGACCGCTTTTTTGTGGTGGGGGCGGAAGATCTCAACGTGCATGCCGATATGCCGTTTGCCTCCTTAAGGGCACTGAGCACTTCCAAAGATCCCGACCGCTTTCCCTGCGCGTTTGACCGTGAGCGCGATGGCTTTGTGGCCACCGGTGGAGCGGCGATCCTGGTCATCGAAGAACTCGAGGTGGCACTGCGTCGCGGTGCCCGCATTTATGCCGAGATGAAGGGCTGGGCGGAATCCTCAGATGGACACAGCTTGGTCATCCCCCATCCGGAGGGCGAAGGTCTGCAACGCGCAATGACTGAAGCCATTGCCTCGGCGGGTTACCGGCCTGAGGAGATCGATTATATCAATGCCCATGCCACCGCGACCCCGGTAGGAGACATCGCCGAACTCAAAGCCATCAAGAGTGTTTTCCCATCCGGTCAGCGTCCCAAAGTGAGCAGCACCAAAAGCCTTTCCGGTCACGGGCTCTGCCTGGCCGGGGCGCTGGAAGCTGGATTCACCGCGCTTTCACTCCATGAGGGCTTCATGCCTGCCTCGGCTAAAATTCAGGAGCTGGATGACGAATGTGAAGGCGTGCCGATCCTGACCGAAGTTTCCAACTCCGCCCCACAAGTCGCCTTAAGCAACTCCAGCGGATTCGGTGGATCCAATGTCACGTTGGTATTCTCCACGTATCCGGCCATATGAATGAGCCCCGGAATTCTTGCCGCGTGGTGCTGGTCACCGGTGCCAGCTCCGGCATAGGCCGTGCGGTGGCTCTAAAACTGGCCGGTGCGGGCTACATCGTTTGGGGCACCGCACGCGATGCCTCGCGTGTTCCCAATGCGGAAGGTCTGCGCGGTGTGGCGTTGGATCTTCTCAACCCGGATTCGATTCGAAACGCTGTGGACGAGGTGGTCAAGGGTTCCGGTCGCATTGATATTCTGATCAACAATGCGGGCTCGGGCATCCTCGGTCCGGTTCTGGCTTTTTCCGACGAGGAATTACGGGGACAATATGAAACCTTGGTGGCCGGTCCCATGCGCTTGATCCGGGCGGTGCGGCCCCACTTGCCCGCCCCGGGTGGTGTCATTATGAACCTCACTTCTATCGGTGCCCAGTTCCCGATCCCGTTCATGGGCCCCTACAGCGCGTTTAAATCGGCTCTCAGCCTCTTAACCGACGCCATGCACGTCGAATGCTCGGGCCAAGGTATTGATTTCATCGACCTGCGACCCGGTGATATCCACACCGGATTCAACGACGCCATGGCCCGTGTGGCAGCCCCGTTATCGGAGGACTGGCAGGCTAAACAGGAGGGCGCATGGAAGATCTTGGAACATGAATTACGCACCGCGCCGCCCCCTGAAAACGTGGCCGAATGTGTGTTGCATCTTCTCCATAACAAGAAAAGCGGCCGTCATGTGGTGGGAAATCTATTTCAAACCCGTATCGGCCCCTTGGCCGATCGCCTGCTGCCACGCAGATGGATTCTATGCGGCTTGGCAGCGTATTATGGATTAAGGGGCTCTAGGACAAAGAAATCTCACTCATAGATTTCTACCGGCACCCCGACACTGACCATGCGCAGCAGCTTCTGCGCATTCCAATTGGCCAGCCGGAAACAACCGGAAGATCCGGTGCGTGAAATATCCGTCGGCTCCGGTGTGCCATGAATCCCGTAACCGGGCAACGTGAGCCCGATCCATGCCAGACCGACCGGATTGTTCGGCCCCGGCGGAATGATGATGCGACGCGTGATGCCCTCTTCGCGTGCCGCATCCACAAAAAGATCCGGGCTGAAGGTGTAGTTCGGATTGGGTGCCATGTTTTTCACTCTCAACTCACCGGCCGGACGTTTGTTTTTATCGCGCGCGATCGAACATGGAAAACAGGAAACCACTTGGCCGTTGCGATAGGTCAGCAGGGTCGTTTCACTCAGCAGAATTTCAATGCGATCAATCTTGGGTAGGGGCGAAGTGGGCTCCAATTTCGGAGCCGTCAACGTGGTGCCCTCACGGATTTCGATGAGCCCGGGATTGAGGGCTTGCATAAATTCTTCCGTGCTGTGGAAGGTTTCGGCAATCATTTCCCATGCGGTGTTGTAGCCCAGATAGTCCTGCGCCGCTTTGTCTGTCCACCGCTGCGGCGTCGGGCGAATCTTGGCCATATCGGCCGCCGTGACGGTGTAGAGGTAAAAGGGAT
Organism: Methylacidiphilales bacterium; assembly: GCA_050329585.1. Taxonomy (GTDB): domain Bacteria; phylum Verrucomicrobiota; class Verrucomicrobiia; order Methylacidiphilales; family JBCBYL01; genus DAIPIT01. The sequence continues at coordinate 3,550 of JBHJOR010000033.1, forward strand.
TGCCCGCCATGCCCAGTCGGTAGCGGGTTTCAAAATCCAGTTCCCCGGTCATGGGCAAGCCCTCGTGCTTCTGGAATTGACTCACCGCCCGTTGGCTGCGCATTCCGTAAACGCCGTCAATGGTGCCCATGGAAAAATGTCGCCGTTCCAACCGGATCTGCCACATGGCTATATCGAGCATGGATGCCGGTGCTTCACCGACAACCCGCTCAGCCTTGCGAACTTCCGTCGGAACCGCAGGTGGGGGTGGAGGCGGCGGTGGAATCGCCGGCTTGGGTTGTACCACAGGTGGCTCCACTTTCACTTCGATCGGCGGTGGCGTGGGCTTGGGTGGTGGTGTTGGCGCGGGAGGTGGAACGGGTGGAGCTGGACGAGGCGGCTCCGTCGCAGGACGGATAGCCGGAGCAGGATCGGGCAACTCCGGCTTTAAGGCTTTTTTTTTACCGGATCCTCATGAATCTGAAAGATGTCCGCATCCGGATGCTTACGGGCCAGTTCCTGCACCTTGCGATCTAATTCAGCTTGTTCAGGATCGTTTTGTTTCTCACGCACCAGCATGGTGACGGCCACGGCCAAGCAACCAAGGGATAGCAGCAGCAACACGGCCATCCACGGAGGGGCTCCTGTTCCCTTTTTTTTCCTGCGCGGTGCCGCAGCACCGCGCGGGGCGGATGGGGAGCGGGCGGGACGTCGCTTGCGCGCTGGCATGATGAGCTTCTGAAATCAATAAACGTCGCGCAGGTAGCGGCGTTCTTCCCTCATGAGGGTTTTGTTGATATGGGTATCGGCGTCTTCCGGCGTCATGTCGCCGTGTTGGATGGCGATGTCGATCAGGGCCTGGTGCACGTCTTTGGCCATGCGCTGAGCATCGCCACACACATAAAAATACGCGCGTTCTTCATGCAACCACTTCCAGATCTCGGCACCGTTTTCTTTCATCCGGTCCTGAACGTAGATTTTCTTCTCCTGATCGCGGGAAAACGCGGTGTCCAAGCGGGTGAGCAAACCGGAGTGCTGCCAGGCTTTGAACTCATCTTCATACAGGAAATCAGTGGCTTCATGCTGGTCGCCAAAAAAGAGCCAGTTTTTCCCCGGAGCGTGGTCTATTTCTCGTTGTTCGAGAAAAGCCCGGAAGGGCGCGATACCGGTGCCGGGGCCAACCATGATCACCGGGGTGGAGGGATCTTCGGGTAGTTTGAAGTGTTTGGAAGGTGCAAAGAAGACCGGAAGGCTCGCCTCTCCTAAAGGCGCATCGTCCGCCAGAAAACCAGTGGTCAATCCCTTCTTCTTGCGCCCGTGGGTTTCATAACGGACGATGGCTACGGTGAGATGCACTTCGTCGGGGTGTTTGGCTATGGAGGAGGCAATGGAATAAAGACGCGGAACGATGCGGGCGGGTATGGCGGCAAACTCCTGTTCAGTGAATCGTGCGCCGGAATATTCCTTCATGATATCCACGTAGTCGCGGGTAAACAGATAGGCCTCTAACGCCTCTTTATCGGCTACGAGTGCTTCCAAAGCGGACTGTTCCGTTCCCGGGGTGAGCTTTTCCAGAAGTGCTTTCAGAAACTTGGCGGTGGCACGGTTCAGCGTCAGCTGGCTGCGAAGCATCTCTCCGAACGAAAGGGAGCTGCCATCCTTTTGCGCGATCGGTGCCGCCACATCCCAACCGTTCAAGGCAACCAGATCGCTTACCAGTTCGGGAGGATTGAGAGGAAAAATGCCGATGGATTGGCCGGGCTCGTAGGTCAATCCACTGCCCGCGATGTTGACGACAAAATGAAGCGTTTCTTTGGCAGACCCGGATTTGTTCAACAGTTCCCGCGAGGTAATGCGGGCGTGATAGGGATTGTTTTTCGTGTAAAGCGTGGGGGCAGCGGAAACGGTTTCGGACATGGTGAAAGATGAGGATAGCTTATTGGGCGGGAGCGTTACGGCGGATGTTGTATTTATCCACGATCTGCTTGGCGTCGGAATCGGTAGCGGACAGGTCGATCAGGGCATTGATAATGTTCTGAACGTTACCTTGAACTTGTTCGGACTGGCGCACGACGTCTTTACGCTGCTCGAACTGAGTGCGCAGATTCGAGCGGGCACTCCACGCCGACCAGAGTTGCCAGGAAAGAATCAATAACAGGGCCACATTGACCAACAAAAGCGGAATAAATGGGCTGGTTTGAAAGGAGGTAGTTTTATCCATAAAAGAAAATCTGAGTGGTGGAGAAGATTATTTATTCACGTTGACATTGATGCCGTAGCGGGAGAGCAGTTCGCGCATTTTTGTGTTGCGCAGGGATGCTTCAGCCATGTCACGCACGACCGATTGGCCGACCTGCTGATTCATCAGGCCTTTGTTGATGATTTCCTGCTGGGCTTGCAGGCCCTTGTTGATACCTTGATTGGCTTGGTTCAGGGTAATCAGTGCAATAACCAAGAGGATGGAGAGCGCGCCTAGGCCGGAGGTGATATAGACTTCGATGGGTTTCACGATCTTGTGTTTTGGAGCGCAAAGGGAAAATCGTCAAGCCGCAATACGTCCAATCCGACCCCTGTTTCTCCGCCTAGATCCCGCTAAAGCCAGTCTTTGTTCCTCCTCGAGGAGGAAGTCACTTGAATCCATATATCGAAATCTTCAGACCGATCCCGAACTTTCAACATTATTATATTCTATTTTTCTCCCCGCAAAGCCATCAAATATGGCTCGGTGGCGTAAGAGACCAAACTCATCCGTCCGTGTCTCGTATTGACTTACCCACTCAATAAGCGAATCAAGCATCTCTGACTGCTGGTCTGGACTGGAGAACTTTTCAGGCTCCCAGGGTCTGCTTCTGCAATGCCGTATGCAGGTCGCCACTCCCGGATTAAGAAATCGCAACTCCTCGCAAAACGGCAAGGCCAATTCAATCAGCTCCCCATAACACCCTTCAATGATCCAGTGCTCGTGGTCATCCATAAACGACTTTAATAATTCCCGGCTCTCTGCGAGGGGCTTACGAACCGTGCCGCAGTCCCATGCGATCTCATCTAAAGAGAGTCGCACCACCGCGCCGTTCTGTTCCGAAACAAGACGTTTCGCTAGGGTGCTTTTACCTGAGCCGGCATTCCCTAATAAAATAACCTTCATGGTATTGTTTTAATTAAGTCGGGCACGGCGAAAGGGAAGGGGACGAACTGCCACCCAACTGCCTGCTACCGCTAGACCAAAAACCGTGTAACTCACCACGAAGACCCACGGTGGTGCCTCAACATACAAGATCTTTTGCAGCCAATGAGCGATGAAGGTTCCTTCATACATCACATCACCAGCTTTTTCGCGAAGATCCATTTCCCAGGTGGTGAGCGGACAGATCATGCCCAACCAGACTTGCAACACCACCAACCCTATACCGGCTAGATGCGCTGACCGGAACCAAGGATCCCTAACCCACCTCCAGCCTGCTATGCCACCGCAAAGTATCGCTACCAAACCAAGCACCACAAAGGCGACAAAGCTGACGTGGGTAATCAAAACCACATCAGCGAGGATTCGATAGGTGCCTGTATTCATGGTGGTCACGGTATTTAATTCGTTAAGTCCTCCCACCCGGCAGCATTGATACGAACATGAGAAAGTAGGGGGCCGACCGTCTCAACGTCCAAGCATTCGCATTGGCTCCAGCACTTTGTTAGCCTCATTTTTTCTTCTTCATTCTGAATCGCTCAAAATTAACGCCCAATCGTACGACATGCTCAACCTCAATCACACAGAAACCGTGCTTTTCGAAAAAGGGACGGCTAATCCGGCTCGCATCAGTATCAAGTTCGGAAACACCGTGTGAGTGTGCGTATTGTTCTAAAACGTGAAGAATCTCCGAACAAATCCCTTTTCGGCTTTCGCGACCGACACAGTAAAGGAATGCAATATGATCAGAGGGTTCAATCTGCCCAAATGCAACAACTTCGCCATCAATCTCGGCCACTAGAGTATGACCACGCGAAAGACGGCCCCTGAATTCTTCGATGTCCTCCGGATATGCTGCCCAAACTTCGACTTGATGCGGGCTATAAGCCTGTGGTCCGATAGAACGAACGGCGTCTCGATAGACTGCGGCTAGGCGCTCGGCGTCATGGGGTGTGTAATTCCGAAGCATTTTGTATTTATGGCTAACGCTCAAGATGAGGGATGCGGTTGCTTGGCGCGGGGAATGCGCAAGCACTCGCATTCCCTCCATCGCATCGTTAGACTCATTTTTTGTTCTATCGATTAAGTAAACTCAATAGAGCGTCATATTCAGCACCGAGATCGGCACGCCAAACCTCAAGTGCATTGATGATCTTTTGTCGTCCATTTTCTTTTTCCGCCTTGTAACCCAAATAGGCAGGTATGAAGACGACCAAGAAGATCGGGATGATACACATGATGCCCATAACCACCAAGAAACCCTTAGAGGCCTTTAGGGACATTTTATAGTCCGATATCGAGTTTCGCAAAAATAGCGACTTAGCCTTGCGAATCTCGTCGGCAGGGAGGGTCGCGAGGGTCGCGGAGAAGGCGGTCAATGCCGAAGCATCGAGGCTGAGGTGAGTAGTGGAATTCATGGTTTTCTATGCCTAACGAGACGGTAGGAAAAGTCCGCCCGGCTGAAAAGGGGATATGTTTCCGAGGGTGAATGCGGTTGAACACATCATCAAAGTGTAGTCACGGGGGTTCGGGAGCGTCATTTTTCCTGTCATGTTTGATAGAGGGTTTTCCGACGGTCTCAACGTCCTTCGTCAGCCGCCGAGCGTTAGCGAGGTTGGCTGGACGAACTGGTTTGGCCTTTCTGGTGCATTCGATTTTCATACCATTGATCATACTGCATGGTTTTGAAATCCATATGATACTCCAATGGAGATAGAATAAATCGGTTCATCAGCCATCCATAGGGCAACAAAATAAATCCCCATACCATCAGACTCTGATCGGGCAGGAAGCGAGAAAGAAACAGTGTCAGTAGAGCGAATCCTGAAAAAAAGACGATCCCTACAACCGTAAACTTCCAAACAAAATGGAATATCGAGTGAAAATATTTCATATCTTTGCCGAACGTATATTGGACAACTAGTTGTCGAAAGCACACTTCCAAACGTGGTTGAGTGTGGTTTTTGGGTTCATGGTAGAAACTCTGATGAAGGCTTTACGAAGCGATGGATCAAATGTTGGGGAGGGGATTACTATTGCTGACAAGCGGCGGTAAAAGTCTGCTTGGGTCATGAAGTTGGTTAAGTTCATAACGACGATGCCTTTCTATAATGCGACCAACAAAGATGTCGAGGCGTTTATGTGAGCTTGGCCGATGAAACAGAATGTAGTGTCGGTGGAAATTCACTACCCAGGCGACGTCGTAGCGTCTAGGATGGTAGCTACAAAGAATGAAACGTTTATGAATTCAACTGTGAGTTTCTAAAGGCGGGGCGACAACACGTAGTGTTATGATTAAATGGATGATAAACAATCGTGGCGGATGGAGGTGGATCATCTGTTTAGTTGCCTTCGGGATCGCTTGCAGTTCCACTTCAGCATCGCCCTTAGTTGAGGCTGCGCGAAGCCAAATCGGGGTCACCGTCATTTATGATCCTGCCTATGTCTCATTAACCTATCCCGGGGGTGATGTCCCTGAGGATCGCGGGGTGTGCACCGATGTGGTTATCCGGGCCTTTAGAGAAGCTTTCGGTTGGGATCTGCAACACGAGTTACATCAAGATATTAAAAGTCATTTTTTCGCCTATCCACAGCGATGGGGTCTTAAGAGGCCCGACAAAAATATCGACCACCGCAGAGTTCCTAACTTGCAAACCTTCTTCGATAGGAAAGGTTATGCTCTGCCACGTGGCACTTCGTTGAAAGATCTCCTGCCCGGAGACCTCGTCACTTGCACGGTCCCTCCCCATCTTCCTCACATCATGATCATCAGTGATAGAAAAAATGCCCAAGGTCTTCCCTTAGTGATTCACAACATCGGAAACGGTACCCGGGAAGAAGATCGACTCGATGTTTATCCGATCACCGGGCTATATCGCATCACGCTTACCAACCGGGAATGATCACTTAAGGGACACCAGGAAGTTACCCTTCCGTGCTTGATTTAGGCAGGAGGGTCGGGATGATGCTGTTCTCATGTTGGACATTAAACGTATCCGGGAAAATCCTGGCGAAGCACGCGAGCGTCTGAGTTATCGTGGAGCGGATGCTTCGGTGGTGGACGCTCTGATGGAAATGGATCGTCGCCGCCGGGAACGCATCACTCAAGTCGAGGCCTTGAAACAGGAGCGTAATGCCACCAGTAAAGAAATCGGTGTGCGCAAACAAAAGGGTCAATCTGCCGAGGATCTGCTGGCAGGGATGAAAGAACACTCTGACCGCATCACGGCGTTGGATGCGGAGTGCGCGGAGTTGGATCGGGAGCAGGAGGGACTATTGCTGACTCTGCCTAATTTTCCAGATTCGACGGTGCCACCGGGCCGGACGTCGGACGATAATCCAGAAGTGGGTCGTTGGGGAACGGCTCCGGTCTTCGACCATCCGGTGAAAGAGCATGCCGAACTGGGGGAACAAAGTGGATGGCTCGATTTTGCTGGAGCAGCCAAACTCTCGGGAAGTGGCTTTACAGTCTTTAAAGCAGACGGCGCACGCCTGCAACGCGCCTTGATCCAGTTCATGCTCGATCTACATACCGGGGAACACGGCTACGTGGAGGTTTCACCTCCTTTTTTGGTGCGAGAGGAAGCGATGGTAGGAACCGGTCAATTACCTAAATTTCGTGAAGATATGTATGCGGTGGAGGGCGGGGATCTTTATCTGGTCCCTACGGCCGAAGTGCCGGTGACCAATTTATTCCGGGAAACCCTGTTGAGCGAAGATGAGCTACCGTTGAAACGTTGTGCCTATACGCCGTGTTTCCGTCGTGAGGCGGGCAGTGCGGGACGGGAGACCAAGGGGTTGATCCGCATGCATCAGTTTGACAAGGTCGAGCTGGTGCGGGTAGTGCGCCCAGATCAATCCGCTGCCGCGCTTGAATCCCTGCGCCGGGAAGCTGAAACCGTTCTGGAGCGCCTGGGCCTTCATTACCGCACCATCGAGTTGTGCGCAGGAGATCTCGGGTTTGGCGCAGCCAAATGTTATGACATCGAAGTGTGGGCACCGGGAACCGGTCTCTATCTGGAAGTGAGCTCATGCAGTAACTTCTCCGACTTCCAGGCGCGCCGGATGCAGTTGCGCTACAAAGACGCTGATAAAAAGAATCACTTTTGTCACACGTTGAACGGCTCGGGCACCGCACTTCCACGGCTCATCGTGGCCCTGCTGGAGACTGGGCAACAACCGGACGGCTCGGTGCTGCTGCCACCCGCATTGCACCGCCACTTTGGTGGTGACCGGATGCGACCCCGCACATGATCATCGGCGGCATCGATCTGGCCTGGGGCGAACGTCAATTAGACGGAGTCTGTTTATTGGAAGGCCATCCGGATCGTGTCCGCTGTCTCTTCTCAGGAAGGGTGCATGGAGATGAAGCCTTATGCGGATTGATCGAAGCTCAGAATCCGGAGGCGGGCATGTTGTTGGCATTGGATGCACCGGTGGTGTGTGTGAATGATAGCGGCAGCCGTCCGGTCGACCGGAAGCTGCAGCAGATGTTCCGCCGCCAACACGGCGGGGCCCTGCCGTGTAACCGCCGATTGTGCGTGCGTCCCTTGCGGGTCGTCGGTGCTCTTGAACAAATGGGTTTTAGGGCGGGTTGCGATCCCCCCTGGCACCGACGCCAAGTGATGGAAACCTTCCCCCATCCGTGCACGCTGCGCTGGTTTGACCGCGAGATCATATTTAAATACAAACGCGGACGGGTGGAGGAGCGTCGGGTGGAATTCTCCTCCTTGCAGCGCGCATTGCGATCCCATCTTCGCCTCCGTCTCCCCCGATTGATGAATCAGATTGAAATCGCCGGTCTGTTATCACAGCCGTGGTCGAAACCGGTGGAAGATGAAACCGATGCGCTGATCTGCGCCCTATTGGCCTATGACCACTGGTTTGGACAGGGGCTTCTCACTGAAGTGGTGGGTGAGATGGATTCCGGTTTTGTGGTGATTCCGAAGTAGCCGAGACGGGATCTTTAAAAATGTTATCCACAGATTTACGCAGACCGACGCAGATTTTTTAGGTTTAGATCATCGGTGTTAATCTGTGAGAATCTGCGGATAAATAGTTCTCAAGCCATGCGTAATTCGGGAAACTGACGCAAAAACTTTTCAGTGATCACCTCCACCGAATCCACCACATCGAACCACAGGGCATCTTCCGGTTCTTCCAAAATCTCAAACTGACTTTGTAGTAATTCGGGTGGCATAAAGTGGTCAGTGCGCGCGGCCATCCGCTGGAGAATCGTTTCGTACGACCCGTTCAAATGCAGGAACAACAAGCTATCTAGACCCTCGGAAAGGATATCGCGATACGACTGCTTCAAGGCCGAGCAGGCCAGAAACAAGGGGCGGGAATCGTTGCGGTTATGACGGACGAGAGTCTCATGAAGAACCTCCAGCCAACCTTGGCGATCATCGTCATCCAAAGGAATGCCGGCCGCCATTTTTTCCCGGTTGGCCAGGGGATGAAAATCATCGGCATCTAGGAAAACACCTTTGGAGCACTGGGCCAGAGCGCGGGCCACGGTGGTTTTCCCGCTGCCGGACACGCCCATGACCACAAAAATTCGTTTGGATAAATGCATGAGGATGGAAGGTTGAGAGGGTAAATGTTTAGAGATCAGCGATCCACACGGGCGCTGCCGCCGCCCATGAGTTTTTCCACTTCTTTCAACGTCGCCATGGTGGTATCGCCCGGGGTGGTCATCGCCAGTGCGCCGTGGGCGGCGCCGCATTCCACCGCCCACTGAGGGTCGTTGCGGGTGAGGAAGCCGTAGATCAGTCCCGAGGCAAAGGAATCGCCCCCGCCCACGCGGTCGAAAATTTCGAGCTTCGGGCGGTGGGTGGCTTTGTAGAACGAGCCATCGTGCCAGCAGATGGCACCCCAGTCATTGACGGTAGCGGAATGGACACCGCGCAGCGTGGTGGCAACGACTTTAAAGTTAGGAAACTCGGAAACCGCGCGTTGGATCATGTTTTGGAAGGAGGCTGATTCAATTTGGGTGAGGTGTTCGTCCATACCCTCGACTTCGAAACCAAGGCAAGCGGTGAAGTCTTCTTCATTGCCGATCATGACATCCACAAAGCGGGCGATTTCCCGGTTCACTTCCCGGGCACGGGCCTGTCCACCAATTGATTTCCAGAGGGACGGACGGTAATTCAGGTCGTAGGAAACCAGCGTGCCGTGTTGTTGTGCGGCTTGAACGGCTTCGATGACCACTTCCGGAGTGGTGTCGGAGAGGGCTGCGAAGATGCCGCCGGTGTGAAACCACCTAGTGCCGCAGGTGCCGAAGACGTGATTCCAGTCGATGTCACCGGGTTTGAGTTGGGAGGCGGCGGTCAGGCCGCGATCCGAACAACCGACGGCTCCACGGACACCGAATCCGCGTTCGGTGAAGTTAAGCCCGTTGCGGACGGTGCGGCCGATACCGTCATAGGGAGCCCAGCGTATGAAGCGGGTGTCCACCCCACCCTGGCAAACCATGTCCTCGAGCAAGGCACCGACTTCGTTATCGGCGAAGGCGGTGACCACGGCGGTGCGAAGGCCGAAGCATTTGCGTAAGCCGCGGGCGACGTTGTATTCACCTCCACCTTCCCATGCTTGGAAATGACGAGCGGTGCGGATACGACCTTCACCGGGATCCAGGCGAAGCATGATTTCGCCCAGTGAGATTTCGTCGTATTGGCAGGAGGAGGAATCGCGCAGGGTGAGTGCCATAGAGCCGTCTGGTATTTAAAATCAGGCTTCGGTTTGTTGGTGGTTACCAACCCAATCGAGGTGGAAGAATTTTCCGGATGGTTGATCGGTGCGCTCGTAGGTGTGGGAGCCAAAGTAATCGCGCTGAGCTTGCAGGAGGTTGGCCGGAAGCTGGGCGGATCGATAGCTGTCGAAGTAAGCCAGTGAGGCCGAGTAGGCAGGGATGGGAATACCGGCCAACGCGGCGCTGGAGACCACCTTGCGCCAGTTGTGCTGGGCTTGATCGATGGCTTTTTTGAAGTAGGGATCGAGCAGCAGGTTGGTGAGATCCGGGTTTTTATCAAAGGCATCGGTGATACGCTGGAGGAAGCGGGCCCGGATGATACACCCACCTCGGAAAATCTTAGCGATTTCTCCGTAGTTGAGCTCCCACTGGAATTCAGCAGCGGCTGCGCGCATTAAGGCAAATCCCTGAGCGTAGGAACAGATTTTCGATGCGTAGAGGGCGTCCTTCACGGCTTGAATCCATTCTTTTTTATCACCCGGCAGGGTGGAATGCTGCGGGCCGGAAAGAACCGCGGAAGCAGCCACACGTTCGGTTTTGATGGCGGATATACAACGGGCAAAAACCGCTTCAGACATGGTGGAGGCGGGGATGCCCATGTTCAGGGCGGACATAATGGTCCACTTCCCGGTGCCTTTTTGACCGGCGCGGTCCACAATGACATCGACCATCGGCTGACCGGTGACCGGATCTTTGAAGCCGAGGATTTTTCCGGTGATTTCAATCAGGAAGGAATCCAAGTCCCCCTCGTTCCACTCGGTGAAGACGTCGCGCAATTCGTCCACACTGAGGCCGACACCGTGGCGCAGAATGTGATACGCCTCGCAGATGAGCTGCATGTCACCGTATTCGATGCCGTTGTGAATCATTTTAACGTAGTGACCCGCGCCATTTGCTCCGATGTAAGTGGTGCAGGGGACGCCACCGGTGATGGGCTTGCCGGGTGCGGCACCTTCTAGAGGCTTGCCGGTTTGGGCATCCACTTTAGCGGCCACCGCTTCCCAAATGGGCCTGAGTTCTTCCCACGAGGAGGGATCGCCACCGGGCATCAGGCTGGGGCCGAAACGGGCACCTTCTTCTCCGCCCGAGACTCCGGAGCCGATGAAGCGAAGTCCTTTTTCTTTCAAATCTTTTTCACGGCGAATGGTATCATCAAAAAGGGCATTGCCACCGTCGATGATGATATCACCCTTTTCCAAGAGTGGCACCAGACCGTTGATGACCGAATCGGTAGGACCGCCGGCTTGAACCAGAATGATGATTTTGCGGGGAGTTTTGAGGGACGCGACAAATTCCTCTAGGGTTTCCGCGCCGACGAGTCCGCCGGGGGTGTTCGGGTTCTCGTTGACGAAGGCGGTTGTTTTGCTGGCGGTGCGATTGTAAACCGAGATGCGAAAGCCATGATCGGCTATGTTTAATGCCAGGTTTTGGCCCATCACAGCGAGCCCCACCAATCCGATATCTGATTTTTGACTCATAGAAGAGCGTCAGATTAAAAGGGTGATTTGCATCTGTCCATCCCAACCGAAAACTTTTACATTTAACGCATTGAGGCGTGGGTCATGGAAAAAATCAGGGCATGAAGTGTCGGGTCATATCAAAGAAGAGGGCATGGTGGTCGCTGATATCCGAGCCAACCGGTTTGACTTCCATTCGGGGGGAATCTTCCCCGCCGATTCGATTCCATAGCCCCGCCGATAGATAAATATGGTCGAAGTCGTTTTCCGGGTAACGGGTTTTAGGAAGGGTGATGCGTTGGGAGCGGGGCAGCCCTTCCCCCGCGTGGTGAAAGCCGAGCTCAACGAGTCGTGTGAGCGTGGTTTCGGCGGAAAAAGCGGGGTCGGTAGGTGAGGGGTTGAAATCGCCCAGCACCATGATAGCATCCCTCGAGGGGTCGATGCCCTGCCGTTTCCAATCCCATTGCAGATACTCGATGGCTTTTTGGCGACGAATCATGGAAGTCTCAGGCCCTCCACGATTGCTCTTCAGATGAACGACGTAGCAGGTGAGAAGCTGGTCATCCACTTTAAATTGAGCTGCCAAGATGCCCCGGGACGGGCGGTCTTCGGATTCGGGCAGCTCGGAAAAATCCAGCACCCAGATCGCCTCCCAGTCCACCATGCTGAGGATCGCCATACCCTGTTGGGGCAGAGCGGGATTTTCTTCAGCGGTGCGGGGGATGTCGGTGCAGGCGCGGAAGGGATGGGGAACATCCAATTGCTTCAAGCTCTCCAAACTACGGATTTCAGCGGCGAAAAAGATGGTCGGTTGCCACGCGCGAAGTTGATCACTCACGGCAGCTATCTGTTTTTGACGGGACTCGTCCGTTTGTTGAATCGGATGGTGACCGGGGAACCAGCGGATATTCCAAAATCCGATGCGATAGGGCTTGGTCGGAAGCGGGGCTGACTCCTGTCCTTTCCAAATCAACGGCTCGGTCACTTTCGGTGGCAGCAGTTCCACCGCCCGGGAGGCAGGTGTGAAAACAGATAAAAAAAAGCTCAACGCCAGCGAGGTATAACGTATGCTGAATATGAATGCGCGAAGATGCATTCACTTTCTATGCCTGCCCAACATGATAAAGACAAGACCTTCGATCGGGTGCGTTTCCACGCCGCATGGGGATTTTGCGCACTCAGCGCACTCTTCCTCTTGATGGCCGCGTGGCTCTTTCATCAAAAAGCCGAAGAGCGTCTGCGCCTCGGCCAAATCATCGCTGATAACCGCCAACTGGTCGAGAATCAACGATTACTCCAAGGTGCCCTGGAGCAATTGCGCTCGAACTTGAACCGGCAAAATGAGCGGCTTAAAAGCAAGTCCGAAGCCTTAGTGTATTCCGAACAAGCGCGCACCGAGTTGGAACAAGAAAGGCGCGAGATTTTATTACAAGCGCAACGCCGTGCGGAAACCGTGGAGCGCATCCGTGAGGAGCTGGCTCCAGCGATGCAAGAGACCGGTGCGCAAGTCCTGCTCAAAGAAGACCGCATCACCATACGCTTGCCCGGGCGACTGCTCTTTGACTCCGGTGAAGCGGATCTGCGCGAAGAAGGGCGCCGGGTGTTCGCGGCGGTGGCCGAAGTTTTGCGCACGCGCTTGGCCGGACTATCCCTGCGGGTCGAGGCGCATACCGACAACATTCCCATTGGAGGTAATTTATCCGAACGCTTTCCCACCAATTGGCACTTATCCTCAGCCCGCGCCTGCGCAGCGGTGGATTTTCTGGAGATTTCCCAAGGCATCGCGCCGGATCGCCTTGAGGCCATCGGACGTGGACCCCACAGCCCCATTGGCGACAACAATACCGAGGAGGGCCGCGCTCTCAATCGCCGCATTGATCTGGTCATTACCTTGGCAGATGAATAAATCATCAAGAGATAGACCGTCATGGAACCGGTAGCCGATTCATTTTCAAAGATTGATTGGATGGTGGTGATCCTTTATTTGGCGGCCACCACGTGGATTGGCCACCGCTTGCGCGGGCGGCAAGCGGGTCTCCATGATTTTTTCCGTGCCGGAAGAAGTCTGCCCTGGCCTGCGGTGGCAGGTTCCATTATTGCCACCGAAATCAGCGCCCTGACCTTCATCGGTGTTCCGGCGATGGTCTTTGCGGTGGGGGGAGATTTCACTTATCTTCAATGGGCGTTGGGATCGGTAGCGGCGCGGGCGATGGTGGCATGGCTTTTGGTTCCACGATATTACCACTCCGAAATCTATAGTCCCTATGACTACATGGGGCATCGGCTCGGCGTAAGTGTCAAGCGGTTGACCACCGGACTTTTTTTTCTCGGCGCGGTGCTCGGGCAGAGTGTGCGGGTGCTGGTTACCGCATTGATTTTACGCACCGTGACCGGCATGGACTTTACCCACTGCATCGGCTGGATCGCTCTGTTTGCGGTGGGTTGGACCTTGATGGGCGGGATGGCCACCGTGATTTGGACCGATGTGGTGCAGTTTTTTCTTTTTGTGGGAGGAGGGTTGGCGGCGCTGGTCTGGATGGTGTGGGCATTGCCCGGTGGAGTAAGCGAATGGCTGGCAGTGGCCGGAGCAGAAGGAAAATTCCGGGTGTGGAATCTGAGCACCGATCCTGCGGTCGGCTTCACTCTTTGGGTGGGCATCCTGGCGATGCCGTTTCAAAACTTGGCGGCCTTTGGCACCGATCAACTCAATGCGCAGCGCATGTTGTGCTGCCGGAGTGTGGGGGACGCGCGGCGGGCTATTGTTTGGAGCAGTGTGAGCCAGGGGATAACGCTGCTGATGCTGGCAGTGGGATCGGCACTCTTCTGTTATTATCAGGCCTATCCTCCGGTCGGGGAAGTGCTCGCCCTGTTCCAAAGTAATGGGGACACCGTGTTTCCGGTATGGATCACCACGGTGCTACCTGTGGGTTTGTCGGGCTTGGTGTTGGCAGGAGCGTTTGCCGCCGCCATATCAAGTTTGGACTCTCTGTTAACGGCGTTGTCGCAGACCACTCTGTCGTTATTCCGCTCTTCCGAACAAGAATCCGGTCGGAGCATGCGGTGGTCGAGACTACTGGTGGTGATATGGGGGTTGATTCTGGCGTTGTTTGCCATGGGGTTGGAGTTGGTGCGGGGTGATATCAATCTGGTGAATTTGGCCTTTGGTATGGTGACCTATACCTACGGACCGATGCTGGGTATTTTAATTTTGGCATTGCTACCGATGAGGGTGCGCTGGGTAGCACTGTGTGTGGGGGTGCTGCTTTCAATTTGCTTGGTGCTGTGGATACGACCCGATTTGGAAGCGCTTTTCCGCGCGGCGGGCTGGTGGATGCAGGAAGAGAGCTGGAAACGACCCGCCCTGCACTACGCATGGCTCTATCCGCTAACCACCGCAGTGACGGTCTTGGCCGGACTACTGGGGAGTCAAGAGGCTGCGGCATTTCTCAAGCGATCCTTCACACAATGCAAAACATTATTGGCAGACTGGCATCGAAGCCATTGGTCATAACCAACAAAATGGTGCCAACAGCACCCCATATAAACCCCATGAAATAATGCGGCTCAACGCTTGATGCGGCGTGGTAGGCGTGTTTAGCTAGGCGGCTCAATATGAAAATGCGTCCAATCAATGCGTTGTTGTGGGGAAACTCGGTGGCGTTTTCTTGGATGTGGGGACTGGGTCTTTTTTTCTCAGTGCAGTTCACGTTCCAATACGGACTGGCTGGACTGCTCAGTTTTGCCATTCCCAATGCACTCGGTCTTTTTGCTTTCGGTTATTGTACCGGGATCATCGCCAAGCGGCATGAAGGGCGCGAAGGTCTGGCGCTTTTTTTTGATAAATGGTCCAAGCCGTTCCGGCTTATTTTTTACCTCTATCAGCTCCTGGCCATCACCCTGACGGTCTTTGCGGTGCTGCATTATCTCTTTCTACCGCTGTTCAATTCGTTTGAACTGACCGCGTTGACCAAGCTGGGACTGTTTCTGCCGTTGACCGTCTTGATCGTCATCGCCGCGGGGTGTTTGTTTGGTGAGGAGTTCCGGATTGGAACCATCAAATGGGGGCATTTGATTCAGGCGTTGCTGGCGGCTGCTGCGGTGGTGATTCTCATTTTTGGTTTAGGGGTTTTTGACGGAAGTATGCAGGCCGAATTAGCGCTTCCGGTGGAAGACCGGGGCATGTTTTTCGGTTACCTGATTCCGGTTTGGATCGGATTTTTGGTCGGCCCCTGGCTGGATTTGCAACAATGGCAGCGGGCGATCGAAATGCGACGTGAGTCCACCTCGATCGGATTGTCGTATTTCTTCGGTTCCGTGCAGTTTTTTCTAATGCTCCTTTTTCATGGTCTGTTGACACTTTGGGTTCTGCAGGTGGGGCATCCGGGTTTTGCCGCCAGTGTCGGGTTGGATCAAATTCCAGACGCGCACCACGTTATTACAGAATTCATGTCGCAGATTATACCCGAGGACGCCTATTGGATTCCGCTGGCGTATTCCATTTTTATCGGTGTATGCATTTTGACCACGCTGGACAGCGGCTATATCGCGCTCAAGTGGTATCTGGCGCATCAGCTTAAAACCAGTAACCACGCGGTTTTTTCGATCGTGCCGGCGGGTCTGGTGGCCTCACCGATACCGAGCTTCCTCTTTGCCGGAGCGTTTGCACTGGTGGCGGTCTATGTGAAGCTGCAGCTGGAGTATTTCATGGTGTTTTATGCCTCGTTTTTTGTCGGATATGCTGGATTGGGTATCGCCCGCTGTTTTGTGCCCAATGCGCAGGATCCTTTGCCCCAGATCAAGATGTTCTCCATGGCCAGTTTATCGGTGGTGATTTTCGCATATGGATTTTTTCTCAAAGAACCGGATTTGATGATTTTGGGGGCGATTATGCCGCTGGGTTATGTGGTGTGGTTGGTTTTCAACGCGGATTTGTTCAGGGTGGTGAGTGAGCGCGCCGAAGAGGTCATGGACGCCGCTTCTGAAATCCCGGCCATTAAGGCCATCACGGAATCTAAAATCGGTCAGTTTATCGCCCCCGGTCGTGAGGCCGAAGCACAGGCCATTGGCGGGCACTTCGAGGACAAGTGGTTCACGCATTCCTTTATGGCGACGTATTCTGATACCAACTCGGTGGGCAATGTTTATTTCGCCACCTACCCTCTCTGGGTGGGAAAAACACGGGAGCTGTTCTTCAATCAAGTGATGCCGGAATTCGATCTGGCCGATACTCCTTTTTTCATCCTGACGCGCACATTCGAGCACAAGTTCGTGCGCGAAACCCAAGAGTTTGAAAAAGTCACGGTGCGCATCCGCGTTTCAGAATACAATCGAAAGATGGCGACCTTGGAGCATGAAATCTATAACTCCGCCCGGCAAATTCTTGGAAAAGGGAAACAGCAGTTGATCTTTGTTTCCTCAAAAGACTACAAGTTGCTCGATATCCCCCAGCAGGTTCTGGCGGCGTTCATGAAGTATCTGTGATGTTATAAAGGGTGGGACATTGCCTTCATCAAGACGACTCACGCATCCGCACCGGTGAGGCGGGTAGAGAATCGAGGACAATTTTTCCATCTGCCGCATAGCGTCCAAATGAGAGCACGCCGGTGGGGCATTGTTGTACACAGGCGGAGCAGCGCACGCATTCGGGATCTTCCATGGGGATGCCTTTGTTGGCAAAGTTCATGATGTCGATGCCTTGATGACATACCGAGGTGCAGACGTTACAGGAGATACACTTCGACTTTTCTGGAAAGATGCGGAACCTGGAGAACCGGGCACAGATGTGCATCCATGCTGCCAGCGGGCAGGCAAACCGGCACCACATCCGACCGGAAAAGTGGAAATACAGGCCGAAACCGATGATGCCCGCCCATAATAAATCCACAAACCATGCATAGCTCCAGGGCATGACTTTACCGCTGGCACTACCATAGAGCCCCAGTTTGAAGAGGTCGGGCAGAGCAGAGTCCGGCAGCATCCAGCCGAGCAAACGCAAGCCCAGCAGTAGAAAGGCGAAAGCCAGGAATACCTGGCCGGTCATGTTGAAGCGATTCCAGAAGGGGCCGTGGGGCATTTTGTGACGGTGGGTGTCGCCCAGCGTTTCGGCCATCGCTCCACAGGAGCAGATCCATCCACAGTAGGCACCTTTGCCCCAGCGGTAGATGATCAGCGGAATGATCACAAAGGTCTGAACCAGAGAAATGCCCAGCCACCACCAGAGGGGTTGTTGGGTAAAGACGTTCCAGATGAACAGCGGCCATGCCAGCACCAGTCCAAAAGCGCGCCAGTATTCCCGGCCGCTGCCATACGACACCACGGGAAAAAGTTCATCGGCCACCGCCTTGCCAATGCCCGCATCAAACCAGCCGTTGAATCCCGCCCATGGCAAGAGGATGTAGGGTAGGAGAAATAGCGGTATGAATTGCACAACAAAAAGCGTTATCGTCTGGCGGGTCACATACGGCGTGCGACGCCTTTGAATACGCCGCCAGCCAAAGAGGCCAATCAACACGGTGTAAAGAACGGAGTAATAAAAACCGGGATCTCCCACCACATAGGAAAGCGTTCCGAGTAGGGTGGAGGGGTCGGAAAACATGCCGCCCCAGGAATTCCAAAGGGCTCCGATATTGAACGGAAACCAGAGTTGAGATTTAAACAACTCGGCAATCGGCAACCACGTGCCTCCCTTCTTCCATTGGTAGATGATCGTGAAGAGCACCAGGATGGCCGCCAAACTAGCCCAAAAACCAGCGGTGCGGTCACCGGTCAATGCGAGGCCCGAGCGACGGAAGAAGTCCAACGGTGCCTCGCGCCCGATCATGGTGAACACCGCGTCGTTGGGAAGGGTTCGTAGTTCACCGCGTTGCAGATCCTTGATTTCAACCGAGGTCTCGGTGATGCGAACCGGCGTGGCGTGGAGAGCCAAGGTCAGGCTTCCTGCCGGACGGTTTTCCCGCATCCACGCCGAAGCGGCGGTAGTGATACGTTCGGAACTCGGATGTTCCACTCCTAAATCAGCGTCCGGGTGGGTAGTGAGGGCATGTATTTTTTCGAGATTGTCGGGCTTGGGTCGGGAAAACTCCGGCTTGCGGTAACACAGGGTGACATGCGCTCCACAGACCGTCAGTGCGATGGCAGCTTCCAGAGCGCTGTCACCTCCGCCGACGATCAATACGTTTTTACCGTGGTATTCTTTGGGGTCATGCAGGCGGTTGCTGACTTTGTCGAGTTCCTCGCCCGGCACGTTGAGGGTGCGGAAGTTTCCGGAGCGTCCAATGGCGATGATGGCCCGCCGCGACGTTTCGGTTTTACCTCCGGCCAAGTGGAGCCGTATTTTGCCGTCACGCCGTTCGATTCGTTCGACATGGGCGTTGGTGGTGGTGATGGAGTGTTCTTCCATTTGGCGGCGCATGGAAGTCAGCAGCTTTTCCTTCACATCATCTTCCGGGGCATATTGGATGCCTCCGGCGGGAGTCATTTCTTTCGGATAGGTATAGATCGGCTTTCCTTTTGGGAAGTTCGCCACGGTGGAGAAAGCCTGGGCACTTTCGTAAAGCCGATAGGACAGGCCGGCACGGGAGCACTCGATGGCTGCGGAAACCCCTGCCACCCCGGCTCCGATAATGGCGATATCCACTTCCTCTGCGTTGACGTTTGCGCTGCGGTTGGATTGGAAATCCGGTTCGGCCAGTATGGCATGCACCGCACGCGCACCGGTATCGGAGGAAAATTTAAGCAGTGGAATACCGGATAGATCTCCCACGATGCGGATGCCGGGAATCCGGGTGGCACCATGGGATCCGACTTCAGGGAGTTTCTCCACAGTGCCGGCCGGCCAGCGGGTGTGGAGCCACTGGGTGTAGCGGGAAAACAGGTTCATCATGGCTATTCATGGATCTGAGTTGCCATGAGCTGGAATATTCCCGCTTTCTCAAATCATGAGCGACAAGAATGAATCGCCCATGCGCGCGGGGTCATACCGTTCCGAAGATGGTCCGCCCGGTAGAGCGCAGGTCGTCACAGGACTGCCCGAGACGTTCGGCTACGGCCACTTCCGCGCTTTTCAGGTAAGTTCGCGGATCGTAAAGCTTCTTATCGCCGACTTCTCCGTCAATTTTGAGGACGCCGTCGTAGTTCTTCATAACGTGCTCAACGATGGGGCGGGTGAAGGCGTATTGGGTGTCGGTGTCGATGTTCATCTTGACCACGCCATAATCCAGCGTCTCGCGGATGTCGGAGAGGTCACTGCCGGAGCCGCCATGGAACACGAGATCGAATTCAGCTTCGGCACCGTATTGAGCGATGACCGCATCCTGCCCTTTTTTAAGGATGTCCGGGCGGAGTTTGACTGCGCCGGGCTTGTAGGAGCCGTGAACGTTGCCAAAGGTGGCGGCGAAAAGATAACGACCAAGGCCTTTAAGTCCCACATAAACGGCCAGCATGTCTTCGGGAGTGGTGTAGAGCTTTTCTGCAGGTTGGTCGGAATGATCCATGCCGTCTTCTTCGCCCCCTACCACGCCGGCTTCGACCTCGAGGATGATCTCTTGGGCCGCGCAGAGTTTGAGTAATTCCTGTGAGAGGCGGACGTTTTCTGCAAGGGGAAGCTCGGAGGCGTCAAGCATGTGGGAGTTGAAGAGGTTGCCGCGTCCCTCAGCCCGGCGTTGCGCCGTGGCTTCAATCAGCGGCTTGAGGAAGGAATCGACCTTTCCGGGTTGGCAGTGGTCGGTGTGCAGGCCGACGAGGATGTTGTATTTTTCGGCTAGGCGGTGAGTGGCTTCTGCTAGAACGATGGCACCGAGCACCATGTCTTTGACCGCCACACCGGAAGCAAACTGGGCTCCACCCGTGGAAACTTGGATAATGCCGTCTGACTTTTTATCGGCGAACGCTTTGAGCGCTCCATTGATGGTGCTTAAGGAAGTGACGTTGATGGCAGGATACGCATAACCACCTTGTTGGGCGGCGTCGATCATGGCGTTGAATTGGGCAGGTGTGGCGACTGGCATGAACGAGCTATAAAGAGCCGAAACGATCTGCAAAGTTTATTATCCAGGAAGTATTTCTTTAAGAAGACGAATTGATTAGAAAATGAATCTAATAGTAAGGGAAGCAAAATGAGAAGCGCTAAAGGTTTTGGCCATTGTTTTATCAGGTAAACACGGCAAACTCGACGGCGTGCGTTTAGAGATCCGAGTGAAAAATTACCGCTGTTTTGGCGGGAGCCATGCTTCCGGGTTTGTATTGAAACGCGGAATCACCGGATTCATCGGCGAGAACAATTCCGGCAAGTCCACGATGTTACGGCTTTTTTACGATTTGCGTTCCCTTTTTCAAGTGGTCTCGGACAGGCTTGAGCATTACCAGCCGGGAGAAGCGACCACGTTTCCGTTGCCGGATTTGCCCGCCGATGTGGATCGCGACCGCTTTTTTCATTTGCACAACCGCGATCCGCTGGTGGTGGAATTGTTAACTGGAGGGTGTGAGCTGGATCTGGTGTGCCGCCGTGATGGTGCGTTTCACTGGAAATGCGGCACCGTCCAGCCGGAAGAAAGCACCATCATTCGCGACCTTCGTTTGCTGTCCCGCATGTTTTACATCGGTCCGTTCCGGCCCTTCCATACCCATGGGGCCAGCGGGACCAGTTTTGATGTCGTCTTTGGTGAGCCCTTTTATGAGTTGTGCCGGGGTATCGAGCAGGGGAAGTCGACGCAGAAAAAAGAACTACTACGGGATGTGGGGCGCGAGGTGTCGGCGTTGTTTGGATTGAAAGGCTTTGCCTTCCAATCCGGTAGGGGAGGGCAGCCCGGATTTGTGGTGGATGGTGATTGGATGCCGTCGTCTGAAATGGGTAGTGGGGTGGGTCAGTGTTTTTTGATTTACCTGCAAGCGGCGTTGCGACGTCCCAGTTTCATCCTCATCGATGAGCCGGAGGCGCACCTTCATCCATCGGTGCAGAGCGACTTCGTCACGCACCTGGCCGGCTACGCGGAATGCGGTCTTCTGACCTCGACACATCACACGGGTCTGGCTCAAAGCGTGAGCGACCATTTATATCGAATCTCCCGAGTAGAGGGAGATCAGCATTCGGTGATTGAGCGATATAAGCCGGATAAACGACTCAGCCAGACACTGGGTGAACTTCAGGTTCCACTCAACGGAGGCCCGGAAGGTCGCCGTCTCCTCCTGGTGGAGGGGCCCACTGAGATCAAGGCACTGCGGCAATTGCTCTCCAAAATGAATCGCGAACATTCTGTGGTGCTGCTACCTCTGGGAGGCAGTAGCATGATCAACGGCAACCGCGAGGACGAGCTGCGCGAAGTTAAAAAAATCTGCCCGCATGTATATGCCGTGGTGGACAGTGAGAAACGCTCGGCGAGGGACGCGGAATCGCAGCCGCACCTTGCGTTCCGGGAAGCCTGTTCGCGTGTGGGTATTGTCTGCCACATTCTGGAACGTCGGGCTTTGGAAAATTATTTCTCCGACCGTGCGGTGCGCAAAGTGATGGGATTACGTGGATTGAAACCTTTTGAGGACATTAAGTCGGTCCACGCCAAGTGGCCGAAGTCGGAGAATTGGAAAGTGGTTCAGGCCATGGATCGAAGCGAATGGGAAGGAACAGACTTGTGGACGTTTCTGGAATCCGTGGTGCTCAAGGAACAAATCAGGCCATCCGGGCAGGAAGTGCGAAACGGGGGTTAAGTGGAAAAAATCCTTCAGCGACATAGCTGGTGGCTGCTTGGACTCTTGATCAGCGTGCACGCGTTCACAGCGGCTTATGATAGCGGGCCGGACGAATCGGATCATTTCGAGGCCGCGCGTTATTACCAGACCAAGTGGCTTCCGCCCCAAGTGGGTTCAATTGAAAGTCTGCCCAGTTATTCGCGCTACGGGTATTCCTATCTCAATCATCCGGATTGGGTTTACCGGGCGGCGGGCAAGTCACTAATGCTGGCTGAGGCCTGCGGGGTGAATGCATTCTGGATCATACGTTCTGTGAATGTGGTGGCAGCCTGGATCCTCTTGCTGGGCTTGAGCAGATCGGAACGTGGACGCAGGGTTTTGCCGATTCTTTTTATCTGTCCGGAGGTGCTATACATCTTTACCTATTTTAATAGCGACGCTTGGGCGCTTACGACCTGCGTTTTAGCCGGAGGCTTGACCGTAGCGCGTGCAGATTGGTGGCAACAGCGGCCCCAGGCAACGCGGTTGCTGCTTTGCGGCGGCTTATGGGCCTTGGCGATTTCGACCAAAATGAATTATCTACTGGTGCCCGGATTGGTAGGATTATGGTATGCACTACATCTGCATATGTGGAGTGGTCTGAGCCGGCTCTATGCGTGGTACAATGGCGTAATTCTGGTGGTGCTTGGCGTCTCGCTTTGGATGGCGCGTTTTGGTTATGAGCGAATGGTAAACGGATGGAACTATGCTGCCGAGGTCAAAGCGATGATTCCCGCGTTGGCCGCTCCGGCGTACCAACTTCACAACCAAGGGCTTCCCGGTGCGTGGGAAGGTTTGGGACTGTTGGAGCGGGGGGTGGTCTGGAAAGAAATTTTCATCGATAACGCGTGGCTCTGGCGGCTGGCGCGGGATGCGGCAGGACAATTTGGCTATCATCAATGGTATTATATTTCCGGTTTGAATGAGCTGCTGGCATGGGCTCTACCCGCATTCTGGTTCTTAACTTATTGCGTTATTGTTCGATCCATAACTTGGAGACCGCTGCTGGGGTGGGCATGTTGTTGGCCTTTACTTCTCGTGCTCAACCTGTCGGCGGCCCTGTATTTCGGTTTGAAAATCGATTTTCAACCCCAATTTCGCTACCTCTTTCCCGCGTTGGCAAGCTTGTGTGTGTTGGCCATGGCGGTTCATCAAAACTGGCCCCGCATTCTCGAAAGATGTGGCTCGATCGGACTTTTGGTTTCTGCCATTTATTTTTGCGTTGCAGCATTGGTCGCTATGCCCAAGGAACGCACGTATCAGATGGAGCGCGATCCCCGTTATTTTGATAACCCCAACCCGGCTTTAAGAGAAAGCCGAGAGCTCTTCGATGCCCGCAGGGGAAAGACAGGTAAGCCGCCAGCGAGTCAAAGCGGATTCATGCCATCCCAAAACGAGACCAATTCCTCAGGCAGCGGCGACTCCACGCAGACGTCTTCTCCTTGATATGTGAAAGCCAGTCGGCACGCATGCAGTGCCTGTCGGCGGAGCAAGAGATCCGATCGCATGGATTCTTCCCAACCGCTTTCTACCACCTTCAGATAATAACGCCGGTCCGGTCCATAGAGCTTATCGCCCACCACCGGATGGCCGATGGATTGGAAGTGCACCCGGATTTGGTGCATGCGTCCGGTCATCAATTCCACCGAAAGGAGTGAAAACGGATGATCCAATATAGCGCGTGTTTCCAACCTGCAGAATCGGGTGAGCGCGGGTTTTCCGTCCGGGTGAATGATTTGCTCGACGTAAATGTCGGCGGGTTCGAAGCTGGCCCGGCGTCCGATCCGCGCGGCGATTTCTCCATCCGGTTCCGTCACTCCGTGCACGATGGCCAGATAGCGTTTCTCAATAACCCGTTCCATGGCCATTTTTCCCAGACAGGAAGAGGCCGCAGGGTGGCGACCCACCAGCACCAGTCCGCTGGTCTCACGATCCAGACGGTTCAGCAGACAAAGCTGCTCATCCGGATAGCTTTCTTGCAGGGAGTGCCACAACGTGAACTCCCCGTCCGGACGGGTGGGATGAATCAGTAAGGGTGCAGGTTTGTCCACCACCAGCCAGTCGGGGTGTTCCCGAACAACTTGGGGCACATTCCGCGCATGCATCACCTCATATTGGAAGGTTTACCCACCGCTAGAAAGCTGTAATTTAAAACATCATGGAAACCTCGGCGCGTTCAGCATCAGAGCAGCTTCAATTGGATCAATACAATCGAATCTCAGATGGTTATGAAAAACATTATGGGGATGAATGGAGTCGTGCCTATCGAAGGGAATTTCTCTTTGCCCCTATGACGCGGGGCGTTCAGCTTCGGAATGTGGATGTTCTGGAGGCGATGTGCGGCAGCGGGGAGTCCACTCCGCTGCTTTTGGAGGCGGGCGCCCGGGTGACGGCATTGGATATCTCGGATTTGGAAATCGCCAAGTTCAAGTCGCGCCATCCAGAAGCGACCGCTTTACTGGGCTCCATTCGTTCCACAGGACTCCCCGATCATTCTCGCGAAGCGGTCTGTGTTTTTGGGGGACTCCACCACCTGCATCCGCATCTGATGGAGTCTGTGGAGGAAATTCACCGGATCTTAAAACCGGGTGGCTGGCTTCTCTTTACGGAACCCCATGCGGGATCCCTGCCCGAAATTATGAGGCAAATCTGGTATCGCGTGGATCACCTCTTTGCGGAAAACGAGCGGGGTATTCCTTTGCAGGAAATGAAAGCTGCTTTTGGCGATCGATTTGAGTTTGAAATCGAACACTACGGAGGATCGTTTGGCTATTTGTTGGTGCTGAATTCAATGGTGTTCCGTCTGCCCTGGGCATGGAAGCGGCATTATGCTCCGTGGTGCTTCCGGCTTGAGCGCTTGTTAGACAGCATGCTGAAGCCTATTCAAGGGAGGTTGCCTGCCAGACTGGTTTCCTGTTCGGTGTCCTGCCGTTGGCGTAAGAAGGGATAGGTCAGCAAGAGAGCCAACAAGGTGAGTTTTACCCAGAAGACATGATGGAAAGGTCGCAGCACCCCGGTAAAACCAACACCCATGTCCATATTCAACTGGATGGTAAGTATTAAAACCAGTGCGGCTACCACGATCCATCTTCGGCCGCCTTCAAGCAATCCAATCAGACAGACGCCAACAGGCCACAACAGCAAATCTTCATGTGGATTCAAATGTGGACAAAACACCAGATAAAGCAGTGCCGAAACCGCAAAGAACCAGCGGGCATCGAGATTCCGGTGCAGATATCCAGCTAGAATAAGTGCCCCGCCACCGCCTAGAAATAGAAGCCAGCTCAAAGATACGACCCGTCGGTCATCCATCGTTAAGACCTCTACCAGAAACGCTCTGGCGTTGGTCATCACCGTGGTGCCAATTGTCTCACGAATAGCTGAGGGAGCCGCCTCGCCTCCGTACGAACCCATGGTGTGCACATAATCTAGTGGCCATGTCCAACCGAACAGCGGCGTCACCAGCAAAAGAAATAAGAGTGTGGCCAGAGCCGTGACGCCCAGACATCTCCACTGACCCACCGAGGCCATAAAAATAACCGCTACCAGCGCCACTTGAGGTTTGCCACTCAACGACACCATTAACACCACTGCGCCCCACCATAGCGTGCGGTATGGGCTTTCTTTTAGGACAAAGATAAGCAAAGCACAGAACGCGGCATTGGTTAAAAAAACAGTTTGGCCGAGGTTGATCGACATCATGGACGTGAGGCTCAGGCACGCCAACGCACCTAATATTAAGGATGTCCCGTGGGAAATTCCTCCGATCTTCCTGCAAGCGGAAACGGTCCAGCCCGCCGCTACTGCCGAAGCAGTCATCCACAACACGTAGGCAATGCCTGGCGGTAAAAAACTTAATAAGCCAAACGTCAGCACGATGGTTGGAGGACTTAAAAAAGGCATGAATCCTTCCGCGCCTCCGGTCCACTCTTTAAGCATTTCATTCATCTCCTCCACCCGGTAGGGATTCGGTGTGACCCGGTGCAGGACGCCCCGGACGTAGTGTAGCAGGTTGGAAAAATCCTGCACCATGACCGTATTCTCTCCTTCTATATGAACCACACCAAAATGCGGATCCAACACCCCGAACGCCTCTTCCCATTGGTTCAAAACAAAGCACGTCATGGCCAGCAGGGCCAACACCAGAAAAGGATCCACCATCCACTGAATCTCTTTTGAGACCATACGGCCCCGGTTGTGGCAGAGGTCAGGCTTCACGCAAGAGTCCTCCGAATTTCCATGAATTGCCGTTGCGGTGGATCATGTAAATGGAATCCGGATCGATTTGTGGGCATTCCTTGAGCCAACAGGTGATCTCCTCCTTGGAAATATAAACCGTGCGTGGGGTGACCAGTTGATCAAAAACCACATGGCGGCTGAAGCTCCATTCACGGCGCCCCAACCATCGGAGGTAGAGACCCAGAGGGAGTCGGCGGCACCACGACTCCGGAAGCAGTTGCAACAGAAAAGCCGCTCCAAAAACCGGGATGGAGAGAGGCGTGGCTAATGTGTATTTGGTCATCCACCATGGAAGGCGACAGGCTATTCGACGCAGGGGTTCCACCAGCCAGCGCACCAGCGTGTTGCCTTCGTGTGCATAAACCCAGCAGTGAAAACGGCCACCCGGACGGGTATTTTCTATAACCGATTTAAATCCAGCCTGTGGCTCGTCCAAATGGTGGAGCACTCCGATGCAGTAAACCAGATCCATAGCGTCCGCGCGATAGGTCACTAAATCATGTTGTTCTACCCTCCAGCGAATCGAAGACACGACAGAGAGATTACGACGCGCGGAGAGCACCGAATCGCCCAGATCCACTCCGGTCAAACTCGAAGGATCCCATTGCGCCATGTGAACCAGCAAACTGCCGTTACCGCAGCCCAGTTCAAGCACTGTACGATTTTTCACATCCGAAGCGTTGAGGGGATCCATCCAATCCGCGAATTGCTCAATGGTATAAACAGATCCGGTCGGCAAGTGGTTCCAAGATGTGGCAAACGCAGCCGCAGTGGCTTCGTCGGGTGAGGGAGAATGAGTCATAGAAAGGGGGATCTCCAGTTTTGCGCTACGGTGAAATTCCAAAGAACATTTTTTTCATCGCTCTTGCCGTTAAGATGACGCTGTACAATGCGCCCGGCAACTGCGGGGTTCAAACCCGTGATCTCCGCAGTGTGGGGTGCGGGAAGTGATCCATTACGAAACCATGCGCCGACTGGAATTCCAAAACCTTTTTTCGGCCTCTTCAGAACTACGGCGGGCAGGTCATCTCGTAACGAACGACGTAGTATGCGCTTGGACTGGCCCCGATGATAAAGCATCGCCATGGGAAGCCGTCGGACAAAGTCAACCAGCCTGATATCAAGAAAGGGTGAGCGAGGTTCGAGCCCGTGCCACATCGCGGCACGATCCACTTTGGGTAGAATCGAATCCTGTAAATAAAGCCGGACAAAAAACTGGATGAGACCACCGATGTGTCCCGCCCGGGAAAACCCCTCGCCCCAAGCATGCACCGCTTCTGAATAAACCTCTAGCGGATCCAGTCGCCTCCCAAAAAGAGCGGCCAGATCTTCTATACCCATCGGAGCCATCCACTGAGCAGCCCACAGTGGTGCAGGCTGGCGCAGCCCACGTAAAGCTCGTTTGAGTTTAA
Source organism: Methylacidiphilales bacterium (assembly GCA_050329585.1). GTDB lineage: Bacteria > Verrucomicrobiota > Verrucomicrobiia > Methylacidiphilales > JBCBYL01 > DAIPIT01. The sequence continues at coordinate 31,291 of JBHJOR010000033.1, forward strand.
AATCGAGGCTCATGTTGCGGTGCGATACGGGTAAATGATTCATCAACCCTGCCAGCAAACCCAGCAACGATTGAGGAAGAAGGGCCGTGGCTAGACGCGCCGGAGCCAGGGCACGAAAAGGATCGTATCCACACAATAGTTCGTCCGCACCATCACCTCCCAGAACGACCTTGACATGACGGGAAGCGATTTCACTGACCAACGCAGTGGGCAGTAGTGAGGGGTCTCCCATGGGCTCATCGAGTTTACCCAACCAGTAAGGTAGGCGCTTACGAGCAGCATCCAGAGAGCAGTTTTCCGTAATATGCCGGGTGCACAAGGCTTCAGAAGCCAACCGCGCATAACGGCTTTCATCGAAACTGGGATCGTCAAAGCCGATGCTAAAGCTGAGCAGCGATTGATCCGGTCTGCACCGGCGGGCCATGGCGGTGACGGCTGTCGAGTCGATGCCTCCGGACAAAAAAACACCCACCGGGACATCGGCCAAGAGTCGAATATCCACCGCATCACGTAAGTGTGAGCGGAACGCTTCTTCGATCTCCTTTTCAGGTTGATGACACAACGCTTCATCCGGCTCAAGTTCGTAGGACCAATATCGACGAATTTCGACCACTTGGGTTTCCAGATTGAAACTCAACCAGTGCCCGGCCGGTAATTTGCGTGCTCCTGTCGCGTAGCAATGGGGCGCGGGAATGTAGCCGTAGGCATGAAATTTCAAGAGGGCTTCATTTGAAACCGAAGCGTCCACCAACCGGTGTTGCAGCAGGGAAGTGAGTTCAGAAGCGAATGCAAACCACCCCGGGCCGTATGAGTAATACAAAGGCTTTTGTCCGAAGCGGTCGCGTCCCAACACCAGACGTCGACATGTGACATCATAAAGACCAAAAGCCCACATGCCGTTAAGCCTGGAGAACAGGTCGGCGCCCCACTCGGCGTAAGCACGCAGCAGCACCTCGGTATCGGAGTGCGAGCTCTGGAAGGTATGACCCGCTGATTCAAGCTCAGAGCGCAGGCTGGCGTGGTTATAAATTTCTACGTTATACGTGACGGTCAGATCGGGAGCAAAGGTGGTCATCGGCTGGAAACCTCCCGCATGATCCAGGATCGACAGGCGGCGGTGGCCGAAATGCAATGGATCGGACGGGGCTCGCCAGAAACCTTCGCCATCCGGTCCACGGTGGGCCAGGGCGCGGGTCATCGGTTGGATGACTTCATCGGCAAGGTGACCGAAAGCTCCAGCGATACCGCACATGGTTAATTCCGCTGAAGGGAAGACACGTCCGTATCCTGCGACTCGGCCGCGTAGGTCAATTTATTTTGGGACTCGTAATAAATCCGGATGAGAAGTTCGGCCAGCAGTCCCATGAGAAAGCACATCACAGCGGTGAGAAAACACATCACACACAGCAAGGGGAGCGGAGTTTGTATGAGAGACTTATCTCCAAAAAATTTATAATAAAGTGCCCAGACTCCCGAGAAACCACTGAGCAGGAAAGAAACCAGGGCGGCACTTCCAAAAACATACATCGGTTTTTGCTGATACTCATGCAGGAAGATCACCACAATAAGATCCATCAACACTTTGAAAGTGCGGGAAAGGCCATAGTGAGACTGGCCATGTTGTCGCGGACGGTGATTGACTGGGATTTCAGTAATACGAGCTCCCTGCCAGTGGGCGTAGATCGGAATAAAACGATGCATCTCACCATAAAGTCGGAAGCCGCTCAAGCAATCGCGACGGTAAGCTTTCAGGCTGCACCCATAATCATGCATACGCACACCGGAAAGCGACGAGATGAGGAGGTTGGCCAGACGGCTGGGGATTTTCTTGCTCCAGAATGGATCTTTGCGCTCGCGCCGCCAACCGGAAACCACGTCATACCCCTCATTCATTTGTTGCAGAAGCACTGGAATGTCACGTGGATCATTTTGCAGGTCAGCGTCCATCAAAACGATAATGGAGTGACGACTGCTGTCGATGCCCGCCATGAAGGCGGTGGTTTGGCCGTAATTGCGCCTGAGTCGGACGAGTCTTATCCGAATTTTTTGTGACAACTCCGCGTTGGAGATTAAGGAGCGGATGATTTCTACGGATCGGTCACGGCTGCCGTCGTCCACATAGATGATCTCCGCCTGATGTGCCAGAGCGTTCAATACCTCCATGAGTTCCCGATGTAATGCGCTGAGGTTTTGTTCTTCATTGAAGACAGGTATGATAACGGAAAGGCTATCCGTGGTGGTGGCATCGGGCATGGCTCCTTCTTACGGATTATCAATGAGATTCCCAAGACAAATTGTGTTGGCCTAGAGTTATCGCTTGAGGGTAATTACACTTTGCATCAGCGGTTTAAGACGCTAGTTTAGCGTCCATGAAGAACGTGGTTTTCGTCTGCACTGGAAATATTTGCCGCAGTCCGATGGCCGAGGGGTTTTTAGCCCATCAAAAAAACAGGGCACTTCCTAGTGGTTGGGAAGTTTCGTCTGCGGGGCTGGCTGCTCCGGAAGGACAGCCTCCCAGTTACCACTCAGTGGATGTTATGAGGGAAGTGGGTATTGATATTTCTCACCAAAGAAGCTGCATGTTGACGGCAGAACAAGTGATGAATGCCGACCGTATTTTTGTGATGACGTATGGGCATCTGGATACGCTTCTCATGCTTTTCCCCGAAGCTTCGGAAAAATGTTTTTTGGTGCGCCAATTCCTATCGGATGATGCGGTTTTTAAGCAGGAGATCAGCGATCCGATCGGCCAATCAGAGGACGTTTACCGAGCCTGCCGGGATGAAATCCGCGAAGCGATACCCTCAATTATTGATCATCTGAAGAAGATTTAGGTGCTGGGTTGGCAGCGGCTTCCGCTACCAATTTTTCGAGTTTGGCGCGTTCTTGCTGAACTTTTTCTTTTTGTTTAGGAGGAAGCCCCTCGTAATAGTCGGAGGATTCGAGCATTTTCCAGTGATTCAGAGATTCCTCGAGCCTTCCGGCCTTTTCCAATGCGTAGCCAATGAATCGTGGAACGTAACTGGGTGCCCCCGGCTTGCCCTCAGCCAAGCGGTAGTAATGGGCCGCTTGATCAAAGTCTTCAAGGCGCTGCCAGTAGAGTTCGGCCATGCGCAGATACAGAGTTGGCTTTTCAGGTATGGCTTGGATACCCCGTTCCAGCATGTCAATCCCGGCATCAATCCAACGTCTGGATTCCAGATCTTTGCGCGCCTCACTGGTGCCTTCAGGGGCATATTTACTGACGGATACGCTGGCGTTCCATGCCAGATGCCATGCGCCATTTTCCCAGAAAAACAACACCCTGGGCTGTAAGGTTACCGCAAAATCAGCCAAGGTGCGAACCCGGGTCCATGTTTGTTCCTCCCATGCTTCGGTAAGGGAAATCCATAAATAAGTGGCAACCAGTCCGCGGAATCCACCCAAGGCTGCTAGCGCAAGATTTTGCCCCACCGTCTCACGAAGGGCGAAACTCATGCGTAGATCCTCGCCATAGGTCACCTTCGAACGTTCTTTGGAGAGGCGATCTTCCCATGGTCCCTTCAACATTCCCCAAACCACTAAAACCAGCAGAATACGTGCGACGGTTTTCACAGCTCGCGTTCCTGAAAGACCATCGCGCCCAAGACCAGCACCACCACCGTGTAGAAAAAGGAATAAAGGGTGATTTCTCCGACATACATCCATGTGACCGCGTTGCCCGCCAGCAACTCATCAATGATGCTGTACGATTGAAAATCTGGAATCAGCCAACTGACCAGAAACAATAGAAGTTTTTCCCACCACGATCCGGATTCCATACCAATCCAGGCTTGGCGGGCGGTTGCCTGAAGATGTCCGATGAAATAAACCACCAAGGTTGAAAAGACGATGAATTCGGTGGAAGAGGCCAGTGTGGAGAAAAAAACCGCCAAGGCTGCCACCAAAGCCAATTTCATCCACGTTAACAGGAGTGCCTGCAGTAACCCGTCGTCAAATACCTGCGCCCTGACCTCCGCGATCATCTTTCGAACATATTCGGACGCTTCTATATTCCCCGCGTTCTGACTCACTATCTCTTGAATTTCAATAAAATGCTTGATCCAGAGAACACCGAAAAATAACACCGACATGATGGCCAACATTAAAGTGAGTAAGGCCAGCAGTCCGAAGTATTTACCCAGGAGGAATTCCACCCTGCGCACCGGCTTGCTCAATACCGTATAAATAGTTCGCTTTTCGATTTCGGCAGGAATCATCTGCGCCGCACCAATCATCGCTACTAAAATTCCGGTAATATCGATCGCGGCAGACCCTATGTCTTTGAGGAATTTAAATTCCTCGGTGAAAGTGAAGTCGGTAAAATAAAAGGAGGCTCCCGTGAGAACCAACCCAAAAAGAATGAGAACCAACAACACTTTTTGGCGCAACGACTCGAGAAGTGTATTATGAGCCAACGTTTGAATACGAAGAATAGAAGCGTTCATAAAGGCGTCAGCGCTGAATTTCCCGGATAAAAAATTCCTCAAGTGAAATGCGTGGTCGAGTCAACTCCGCTCCCTTGATGTTTTTAGATTGTAAAAGCTGATCGAGCTCATTTCGCAAGGCCTCCGTAGCCCCCGGAATGCGAAGCAGTAACCCATCCGGAACTACCAGAAGTTCGTGCAGAGCACCTTCACAGATTTTTTTTCCTTGGTGTAGAATGGCCACCCGGTCGGAAATTTCTTCAACTTGCTCTAGTAAATGCGAAGAAAAAACAACCGTTTTACCGTCTGCTTTAAGCTGCAACATGAGATCGCGCATCTGTCGCGAGCCAATTGGATCAACGCCTGCGGTGGGCTCGTCCAGAAAGAGCAGATCGGGATTATGGAGCAATGCTTGGGCCAGGCCGATACGTTGAAGCATTCCCTTTGAATACGTGCGCAGCGGACGCTCAGCCGCATGTTCCAAAACCACCCGTTTCAGCAACTCCTCCGTGCGTTCCCGACGTTGTTCGCGTCCTAATCCGGAAAGTTTTCCGTAATACTCCAGCACCTCGCGTCCAGTTAGAAACGCTGGAAAGTAGGGGTTTTCCGGCAGGAATCCCACCCTTCGCCGGGCTTCCATCGAACCCGCCGGATGGCCGAATATCGAGGCTTCTCCGGTCGTTGGAGCGATCAACCCCAAGAGCAGCTTCATGGTGGTGCTTTTCCCGGAGCCGTTGGGGCCCAGCAAACCAAAAATCTCGCCCGTATGCACCCGCAGATCCAAAGCTTCCAGCGCCAGCAAAACCCCCTTACGCCAGTTGAGGTTATAGTGCTTGGTAAGCTTGGAAGCTACTACCGCAGCGGCTTCATTTCCCTGGTGCCCGTTATTCATCGCGTAATATGAAAACCTTTCTTTTGATCATCCCATACCGAGGCAATGATCTCCTTTTTTTTGATCAAACCATTCAAATGGCTGCGGTCAATCTCATCTACCAGTGCCTGCACCTCATGATTCTCACCCTGAATGTCAAGCCGGACACGACCGTCGGGTAGATTTTCGACGGTTCCGGACACATCAAATCCAGCCGCCAGCTGCTTGACGGAATACCGGAAACCCACACCTTGGACATGTCCCTCGTAAAAAATCGTTTTGGCAATCATTGAACTTCCGATAGAATACTCATTACACCTCACCATTCAATTTTAACCTTCCTACCTTCTATATATCCATGAGTGTCAGCTTCTCAGAAATCAGCCGCATGTCCCTCTTCCGGGGCTTCAACCAAAGCTTCATCCAACTCCTTGATCTTTTTTTTATCGAGGAAAACTATGAACCGGACACCCTCTTGATTGAGGAAGGGCGTCTGCAAAATCGCTTTTTCATGCTTTTTGCCGGAGAAGTGGCCGTTTCCCACCTCGCGCCAAGCGGTCAGGATATCGTGCTCGGCCACCTCGCAGCGGGACAATTTTTTGGCGAAATGAACCTTTTTGATCCCGGACTGGCCACCGCATCAGTCCGAAGCCTCACGCCCGTTAGAACCTTGGAAATCTCCAATGAAAAATTCCGTTACTTCATCCAGGAAAAACCTGAGCTCGCGGCGGATTTTACCTTCCAACTCACGGAAACCATCGTCAAACGCTTCCGCGATACCAACGACAAACTGCTCGAGCAGTTGATGAATCCTGAAAACCTCCGCAAGGCCGATCAACTTAACCGGGGTGTTCCCGCCTGATTGGATTATCTACTCCGCCTCCGCTGCCGGGTAGATGGCATTGAACCGGATCAACCCTTCCCATTTCCGAGTCCCTTTTCCATCCCATTCGCTCCGTAAACTCCTGCGCCGCACCGCGCAGCATCTCCCCACAACGGGTTACTTCCGCCCTGCGCATCTCCAAGTTCTCGTTGGCCATCACCGCCAGATCATCCAAGTTATATAAAAAAACCTGATCCCGTTCCCCACACTCTGGATCCACATCTCGCGGAACCGCCACATCGATTAAAAAAAGAGGTCTCATCCGCCGCTTTTCCAGCGCCGCGTCCACCATGTCTGGAAAAATCACCGGGCCCGGAGCGGCGGTGGATGTCAGAACCACGTCAAATTCTCCCAATCGCTTGCCCAAATCATCCAAATCAAAGCCTCCTTCACCGTGCTGGCGGGCCAGCTCATCTAAGCGATCCCTGTTGCGACCGCAAAAAGCCACCTGACCGCATAACCGGCTTTTGAAAATCTTCATGGAAGCTTCAGCCATTTCTCCGGTGCCCACCACCAGCAGCGAACAGGTGGTCAAATCACCGAAAATCCGTTCGGCCAGTTCCGTAGCGACCGTCGGCACGCTCACACTACCGCGGCCAATTCCAGTCTCCGTTCGGGCCTTTTTCCCCCATTGGAAACATTTTTGAAAAAGCTTATGGAAGCGTTTTCCTATCAATCCACATTTCACGGAATCCTGATAAGCCTGCTTCACCTGCCCGAAAATTTCCGTCTCTCCCACCATTTGAGACTCCAGGCCTGCCGCCACCCGGAACAAGTGTTCCACCATATCTCTACTTTCGAACCCCTCTAAATACGGTTCCAATGCCCATGCCTCACAACCTAATCTGCTGGCTATGATTCTATCCAACACGCCGGCCACATCTTCGCCTGCCTCCTGTGGGCTTGCAGCATAGATCTCCAGCCGATTACAGGTGGATAAAACCACCGCCTCGATCACTGCCGGGCATTTGATGAGATCCTGACGCAGTGCCTCCAGCAAGATGGCGTCCGGCGTCCAATGTTCCCGGAGATCCAGAGGAACACGATGGTGGCTCAGTCCGCGCACCATCCATCTTTCTTCCGGGTAATTCATGGCAGATCCATCAACCTCACAGGTTCAGCCGAAGATCGCGAAACTCTACGACCCGTTTCTACGGCCCAAAGGGAAAACAAGGCCAAAACAAACAACCACCAACCCATACGTGCCATGGTCATTCCGGTAATGCGTCCGCGCACTCGCAGCACCCATAACACCGCATATCCCAGCCAGACCCCCCACGTCATGGCCAATTTGGCTTCCAGTCCTTCGATACTCCCCAATAAATACAAACCGGCTCCCAACAACAACGATACACTCAACAATACCCATCCTGTCGTCAGAAGGCGCAGGCCGATCACATCCAACTGAATGATCGGAGGTAATAAATCATACCAGATACTCCTCTTGTGCTGCTTGAGATCGCGGTGCTGCATCCAATACATCAAGCCTACCAGCGCCAGCAGCCCGAACACCCCGTAACTGAAAACAGCCAGTGCCGCATGCGCCTCCGTCAGTGGGTCCGATCCCAACCAGCGGCTTACATACGGTGCATCCCAGCTGCGGGGAATCAGTGCCACCAGCCCCAATATCGCTGCCAGGCCCGCCGATAAAAAACCCAGCAGACTCATCCGGAATGAAGGCCCCACCACAAAATACAAAAACACCGCAGACCACGCTAAAAACTGCAATAGCTCGAACCCATTTCCCAACGGACACCCGCCTGCATCCCGTCCGCGCAGCGATAATCCTATAAATTGCAGTGCCCAACCCAGCACCAATAACACCTGCATCCACGGCTGCGAATAGCGGCGATGAAGTAAAAAAGCACGCACCCCCACTGCAAAGGCCAGCATATAGAATGCGGCCGAAAGCATAAAAAATTCCCGATGCGGAAGGACGTCCATCATGTCACGCTACCCTACCCTGAGCCGTCGTCATGTCCGAATTTCTCCCGTAATTCAATTCCCGCCCGCATACACTGCGGGGCGGAAATGCCACTGCGGTAATTCCCGCCGATCACGAGACCTTCCCATCGTTCCTCAACTTCATGCATCACGTCTTTAAATGATTCAAAACCCAATTCCATCTGCGGAATGGCCCGAGGCCAACTCTCTAAATGCGAAAACACGGGCACCCCCTTGATTCCCAACAGCGGGGTCAACGCCTTCACCGCCCGCGCCACCAGTTCGGATGGAATGCCCTCAGCTCTTTCGGGATGAAGGCGACCTCCCAAAAAACACGTCACCAGCACCTGTCCCTCCGGAGCGCGATGAGGAAATAAACTGGAGGAAAACAACGCGCCTAGCACCTCAACACCCTCACCTTCCGGGATCAATACCCCGAATCCGTCAAGTGGATGTTCCACCGCCTCACGTGTGAACCCGAGAGCCACCACCGTCACCGGAGCGTAAACCATCTGGCCCATCGAGGTCAGCTTAACGGCCAAATCCCCGGGCCACGGCAGAGAATCCAGCCGATGCGCGGGCACAGTGCTGATCAACATTCGAGACTCCACCTTTTCCCCATTGGACAATTCTAGACACCAACCTCCCACGGCCTTCTCCATTTCCACCACCCGGGTATCTGTCAAAAGACTGGGCCCTAGATGCTCAGCCATCGCCTTGGGAAGTGTCTCCATTCCATCCCGAAACGATATCAGACGACGCTTGATCTTATGTGGCGATGGATGACGCAACCGATGGAGAGCACCTTTTAGAAAAGACCCGTGTTGTTTCTCCAGATCGAACAGCGAGGGAAAAGCATAACGCGCCGACAACCGCCTTGGATCACCCGCATAAACACCTGAAACCATCGGTTGCACCGCCTGATCCAGCACCTCCGGACCCAAACGCCGTTCCACCATGGACGCCAGTGATTCCTCATCCTTCACGTCATCACGTCGTGGCACAAAGGGTTCTTGAATCAAGCGCAGCTTGCCTCGGGTGCTGAAGAGAGGGGTGCGTATCAACGAAATCAGAGAATCCGGCGCGGCCAACATCTGACCATCGCGCACCACATAACGTTTCCGGGCTTCGGACGACGCTGTCACCACGCGGGACGCAATCCCCAAGCGCTCGATCATCCTTAACAACCGAGCATCATCCAGCAACAGGGTATTCGGTCCGGCCTCCACCAGAAATCCATCCCGGTGCTCAGTCCTCAACGCACCTCCGGGACGATTGCCTGCTTCCACTACACATACTGTTGCGCCCGATTCCTTCCACGCCATTCCCGCCGATAAACCGGAAAGTCCACCCCCGATGATGCATGCATCCACCTTCATACCTTGCCCGGATAAACCTCTAAAAAAACGCGAGTTCAACGCACTTTTTCATAAAAAAAGCGCATCTGAGCACCCCGTGGGCGGGATCCGCCACCGCGCTGCCAGGCCCGCACGCGGCCTGCCAAAAAACCAATCCATTCCGGCTGATCATTCAAACACGGCACCATTTCGAAACGCTCACCCCCCGCATCCATAAACGTCTCTTTACCCTCGCCCGCGATTTCTTCCAGCGTCTCCAGGCAATCGGCCACAAATGCCGGACAGGCGATCACCAGCTTCTTGACTCCGCGTGAAGGCAGATATTGTAATGTCTTATCGGTATAGGGCTGAAGCCATGGATCGCGCCCCAAGCGGGATTGAAAAGACACACTGAATTTCTCAACCGGCCAATCCAGGCGTTCTCGAACCAGCCTCGAAGTCTCCAGGCACTGATGTCGGTAACAGGTGGCATGGGCCGGGTTGGGCACATCACAGCATGCCTCACATGACAAACAGTGTGCATGGGAAGGATCTGACTTTCTTAAATGTCGCTCCGGAATGCCATGATAGCTCATCAACAGCATTTCCGTATCCGTCTTCAAATAAGGACGTATGCTTTCAGCTAGACAGCCAATATAATCTGAATGCGAAAAAAACGGCTGCACCACATCATAACGCAGATCGGGCAACTGTGTCCTGATTTGTTCCTGCACCTCGACCAATCCCGTCTCATAACTCGCCATGCTGTAATGTGGATACATCGGAATCACCAATAAATCCGTGACACCATCCCGCACCATGTGGGTCAATACTTCCTTGGTGGATGGCGATCCATAACGCATGCAGAGATAAACGGGTAAGCCGCACTCTTTTTCCAGAAGCTGTTGCTGTTGGCGACTGATCACGATCAAAGGAGATCCTTCTTCCGTCCAGATTTCGCGATAGGCCTCTGCCGATTTGCGCGGACGGAACGGCAGAATAAAACCGCGCACAATAAGATGTCGAAGCCAGGCCGGGGAATCAATGACCCGAGGATCCAGTAAAAATTCTTTCAGATAAGCGCGCACATCCGGAATCGAGGTTGATTCGGGTGAGCCTAAGTTGAATAAAAGAACCGCCTGCTTTTCTGCCACAACGCAGCTTAACTGGAATTCAGAACCATGCAACCGGTCTATTAAAACAAAGGAGATCTGTCCCGCATAGCATGATGGACAATAATACTGATTTCCGCGAAATCCTCACGGTCACCGGGCACCCCCGACAGCGGGCCAAACATCTCTGTAGCAGAACCGGCCGATTGCTTCTGGATCAGGCTGCTTGGGGGCCTGTCGGATCAGCTATTGGCATGAAAAGGAAGACAGTTAGACAGGATACGCTCAGTTTTTGAATAAAAATTCCCAAGAGTTTAACTACCTTGTTTTACGTGCATCTGCTGGGTTATGATTTCGCTCGCTAGATTCTTAATCTCCCGTCACACGAAACGCTCCACATTTGAAAATCCACCCGTCCACCGGATGACACCGCAACGATTACCCTTTACCCGCGAACAAACCCAAGACAATCGCCTCAACAATTGGTATCTCTCCACGGACTGGAGACAACTCGATTGCTTGGGAGAGATCAAAGGAATCGGCGACTATCAGGCGTATCTGGCACGAAGTGTGACCATCCCTCTTGATGGAACAGAGATTCGCGTCCTCAGTTTGGACGCCTTGATCGAGAGCAAGCGCGCCATGGGCCGGCCCCGGGATTTGCATGCCGTGTTGGAACTCGAAGCCATCCGCGAACGGACACGAAGCTGAACGTCTAAATGGCACAAAGTGTGATGTATTCAGTATCACTATGTTTTAAGTAAACGCTGGAGTTACACATTTGTATGAACGACCTGCCTATTTTTCAACTCTGGGACGAACTGGCCGATCTGCCCCTTGCCGAAACGCGAAGTTCCATCGACCTCCTTTTCAGCCGGGTGTCCGGCTGGATCGGTGCGGACAA
>JBHJOR010000049.1:0-20073 GCA_050329585.1 Methylacidiphilales bacterium
CCGGGAAAAACTGATGGCATTGCGGCCCCGGCTGTTAGCCGGTGAGTTCGATGCGTATTATAAAATCACCGGGAACTGTCTGCATGTGGAAGCGATGGACAGAGAGGCGGGCAAGGTGAGTGGCTATGAGTGTCCGCCAGCGAAAGCGATCACCAAGCTCTACAATTTCAATGCGATTGATTGTTGGGATCATGTGCCCAACGAGCGGCTGCACGAGGGGCATCAGGTGTTCAAGCCCGGCTATGACGACAACACGCGGCTGCATTTTTGGCAGCAGCATGGATGGGCGGAAACGCCGATGCGCTGCCTGCACCTTTGCTTTCAACCGCGCAGTCCTGTGGACAACCAGCGCGCTTCATCGCGGGCCAATATCAGTGATCGCGCGGCCGCTAAAAACAAAAAAAACGGCTGGTGGGCTCGTTTGATCCCCCAACGCAGCGGGGACGCGGTATCTCCTTGGAAAGAAAATCAGTATCGCAAAGGATCATTGATCAACCGGGAACTGAGAGATTTTCTGTGAGTCCGTTGATTTCAGTGATCATGCCTACCTACAACGCCAGTCGGCATGTGGGGGCGGCGTTAGAAAGTGTACTTAATCAGACGGAAGGCGACTTTGAATTCCTCATCTATGACGATGGGTCAACAGATGAAACGTCGGACATCCTCAGAAGTTATGAAGACAAGAGGATTCACCTATTCCGTTCAAAAGAAAATTTAGGATATGTTCATTGGCTCAACGCCGGACTTGAGGAGTCCCAAGGGCAGTTCATCGCTCGGATGGATGCGGACGACCTTTGCGATGCGCGTCGATTTGAAAAACAAGTTGAAGCGATGCAGGCCGAGCCTCGACGGGTGATGCTGGGTTCGGCGGTGCGCTGGATCGACGCGAGTGGCGGGATCATCGGAGGCAAAGAATATCCTACCAGCCTTGCCGCCATTCTCTGGGAGCTTTGTTTCGATAATCCTTTCTGCCATCCCACCGTGATGATGAGGCGGGAGGTTTTGCAGTCACACGGTCTGCGGTATCGCGAAGATCTGCTTCCCTCAGAAGATTATGAGTTATGGACACGGTTAGTGCGCTGTGGAGAAGTAATTAATCTTCAAGATTCTCTTTTGGACTATCGTATTCACGAGGGTCAGATCTCGCAGACAAAGCGCAGGCAACAGTTGTTACATCACGATGTGGTGGTGAAGAATCATCTTAAACGTTATTTCGGAGAAACATTAAACTTTGATGAGCAAGATTGTGTCGCCTTGCGTAAGTTATGGCAGGGAGCACTTTGGAATGAGCTTGATGATGAGATCGCTCTGGAAAGAGTGGAAACGTGTTTAAGAGTGCTTTACGGAACGCTAACAGATAATCTGGGATATGATGTTGTAAGACGTGAGGTACTTCCAAGGCTTAAAAAACTGTGGTTGCGCCTAGTGGCCAAAGAGCCCGCTGGTTGGAATAAGTTCAGACTTTGGAGGGTATCCCGTAGGATCACATCCTTGTAAATGAAAATCGCGCAGATCAATTCAACTGAAGCCTATGGTGGGGCGGAGATGATCATGCGAACGCTGACCCGCAGTTTGAGAGATACCGGTCATGAGGTGGATTGGCTGGTCGGCAGGTTGCATGAAAGCCGTCCGAGTGGAAGCGTTCACGTATTCCAGCATGATGCCGCCCGCTCCACGTGGGCGAGGAGATGCGGTCAGTGGGCAGAAAGCGTGTGGCGTCGCCACGGAACGCACCGCCATGGTCGGGGAGCCTCGCGGTTCATTCGTAATGTGTTGGGTCAGCCCGCGCGCTGGTGGAATGTGGAACGCGGTCATGAAGACTTTGATTATCCAGACAGCGTATCCGCAGTGGATCGAATTCAACCCGCACCGGAGGTTCTACATTTTCACGGGCTGCATTCGAACTATTTTGATCTCTGTGCCTTAAAAGATCTAAGCAAGCATTATTCGGTAGTAGTGACGATGCATGATGCATGGATGATTACCGGTCATTGTGCTTATCCGGGATCTTGCACGGGCTATCAAAGGGGTTGCGGCAACTGTCCGGACTTGGATCGCTTTCCAAAAATCAAGCGAGATGCCACGTCATACAACTTTGCGCGCAAACATTCTATATATCAGAACAGTAAGATACATTTGGTCACGCCGTCGCGCTGGTTGATGGAGGTGGTCGAAGCTGGGCCGATGCGTGGGGCCTTTGCGTCTCGAACGGTCATTCATAACGGAATCGATACGTCCAGGTTTTCACCGGGTCCAAAAAAAGCCGCCCGCAAAAGAATCGGCATGGAGGCATTTGACCGAGTCGTTATATTCAATGCTAAGAATGCCCGCACCAACAGCCATAAGGACTATGATTCCGCCTATCATGCAGTGGGAAATTATGCGCGCCAGCATCCGAACTGCCGGATCTTAATGCAAGTGATAGGTGAAGATGCGGCATCGCGAGAATTCAATAATTTATCCCTGAGGTTTACTACGGTGTCCGCGGAGAATGCCGTATTGGTTGATTATTATCGAGCGGCAGATGTATTAATTCATACGGCCCGAAGCGAAAATTTTCCCACAGTGATTTTGGAAGCTATGTCCTGTGGGATGCCGGTGATCGGATCCGATACGGGAGGCATACGGGAACAAATCGAACCTCTTCTAATATCCGGAGTGACTCGCATCGAAGGTCTAACGTATCGGGATGAAAAGTCGGCATGTGGATTTTTAGTGCCAGAGAGAGACGCCATGGGTGCGCAGCGTTGTCTAGAGTGGCTGTGGGAAAAGCCGGAGCGCGCACCTATATTATCCGCCAATGCCCGCTTACGAGCGGAAACCTATTTTTCGACAGAACGGATGGGATCAAATTATCTGGACTTGTATCAGCAGGCGAAGTCACTGCATTCTAAACCAGAGATGAAGGACAAGAAGGTATGAGGCAAGCTATTATGGCAAACAAGCTATGCAGCGTCTATGGGTCTTGCCGGTTTATGAGCCTTATATGATGTTTGAATCCATTTTAGTTACCGGAGGCTGTGGCTTCATCGGCTCCAATTTTATCCGAATGCTACTCTCGGATCGTTTGGAATGTCGACCGAAGTGCGTGGTCAATCTCGACGCTCTGACCTATGCGGGTAATCCATCGAACTTGGCAGAATTTGTTAATAATCCGCGTTATACTTTTGTTCTTGGTGATATCGGAGATGGGGATCATGTTTCACGAGTACTTGAAGAAAACAGCGTCGATGCGGTGGTTCACTTTGCGGCGGAATCCCATGTGGATCGTTCCATTGATTCCCCCCAACCCTTTGTCCGAACTAATGTGCTGGGGACGTTGGAGCTGTTGCACCAGTCCCGGCTCTATCTTAAAAAGCGGGCGGGAGACTGTCCGCATTTTCGCTTTCTTCATGTTTCTACCGATGAGGTGTATGGCACCTTGGGGCCGGAGGATCCCGCCTTTTCAGAGTCCACTCCTTTTGCCCCGAACAGCCCTTACGCGGCATCGAAGGCGGGTAGCGATCACTTGGTGCGCTCGTTTTGGCACACCTATCAGCTACCTGTTGTGACCACCAACTGTTCCAACAATTACGGCCCGTATCAATTCCCTGAAAAGCTGATTCCTCTCATGTTGCTCTCCGCACTGGAGGAGAAACCGCTGCCTATTTACGGTGACGGCCAGCAGCGTAGGGATTGGCTTTTCGTTGAAGACCATTGCCGGGCTATTGATGTGGTATTGCGACGTGGCAGAATCGGAGAAACCTACAACGTCGGAGGAGCCACTGAAAAAGCCAACCTGGAAATCGTGGATACGCTCTGTGCGCTGCTCGATGAGCTTCGTCCTAAAAAGGGAGGTGGCGTTTACGCTGAACTGAAAACTCATGTGCCGGATCGTCCGGGGCATGATCGCCGTTATGCCATAAACTTTGACAAAATTCACAACGAGCTGGGTTGGCGACCGGAGGAAAATCTGAGGAGTGGATTGCGCCGCACCGTCGAATGGTATCTGAGCCATCAAGATTGGGTAAAGGACATCCAAACCCAGCGCTACCAACAACAACGACTCGGAACTGGAGTTTAATCCATTTGAAGAACGCCCTCATCACTGGCATCACCGGACAAGACGGATCCTATCTGACCGAGTTGCTACTTGCCAAAAACTATCACGTTCACGGGATCGTTCGTCGCTCCAGCAGCTTGAATCGTAGCCGGATCGAGCATCTGATCACTAATCCCGATATCTACGGGCAACGTCTTTTTCTACACTATTGCGATCTTCAAGATGTCACCACCTTGCGGCGGGTGGTTCGCAAAGTTCAGCCGGATGAATTGTATCATCTGGCAGGTCAAAGTCATCCCGGACTCAGTTTTGAAATTCCCGAATCGACCCATGAGGAAGTGGCTCATGCGACAATGAGGATATATGAGATTTGCCGTGATCTGGAACAACCGCCGCGCATTTATCATGCCTCGTCCTCGGAGATTTTTGGTTCGGTGCGTGAGCACCCTCAAAACGAAGAAACGGCCATGCGACCCACCTCTCCCTACGGGGCTTCCAAGGCGTTCGCTACTCAGTTGGGTCGCATCTACCGGGATGCGTACAATTTATTTATCTGCAACGGGATTGCCTACAACCACGAGTCACCACGGCGTGGTGAAAACTTTGTCACCATGAAAATATGCCGTGAAGTTGCCAAGATAAAACTGGGTCTCGCCACACATATTGAGTTGGGAGATACGTCGGCGCAGCGGGACTGGGGTTACGCCCCGGATTACGTGGAAGCCATGTGGAGGATGCTGCAACAAGATCAGGCGGATGATTATGTGCTGGCGACGGGAATTCTTCACTCGGTTCAGGATGTGGTGGATACGGCCTTCAAGGCGGCGGGGTTAAATGCGCTAGAGAGAGTAAAAACCGATAAACGTTTCTTTCGTCCATCCGAACCCACTATGTTGGTGGGCGATGCGAGCCGTGCGAGCCAGAACTTAGGGTGGAAGCCGAATAAAAATTTCGGGTTGATGATCGAAGAAATGGTGCAAAGCCAAATCACGGCGCGTCAGTCGTCCGCCTAGAACCTGAGAGTTCAGTCTTCGCCGGTGCCTGCCGGCGAATCTTTTTTAGTGGTTTGGGCGTAAACGTCCAGCCACGCATCCACGCTAAGATGCTCCGGCCGGAGGTCTGAATCGATTCCCAACGTATTGCGCAATTTCTTGCGTCTTTGTGAAAACGCCCTGCGAAGCATTGAGTAAAATGCGGGCCGCAGGGACGCTTCCGGAACATGCTCCAACAGCGAGGCGCGAAACACTACCGAGTCCACGTTGGGCCGAGGGTGAAACACATCCCCGCCCAAGTTCCGCAGACACTCCACCCGGTAACAGGACTGCAGCAGCACACTGACGGCACCGTAGTCTTTGCTGGCAGGACTGGCGCAAAAGCGCAGCCCTGTCTCTTTTTGTAGCGTAAAGACCATTTCCCGGGGAAGCTGGGGGCGTTTGAGAATCTCAACCAGCAGTGGAGTGGAGATATTGTAGGGCAGATTCCCGACGGCCACCGAGATGTGTTGAAGCTTGGGAAGTTCGCTCACCGCATCGCCCTTAATCAACCAGAGGTTAGGGTGGCCGGCAAAATGTTCGGACAACCAGCGATGCAAACCCTGATCGATTTCTATCGCGGTCAATCCAGCACCGTTCTCCAGCAATACCCGTGTCAAGGCACCCAGACCCGGGCCGATCTCAACCCAGTGGTCATCGGGTGGGGAAGTGATTTCTGCGGCAATGGCACGGCAGAGACTCTCTTCAATCAAAAAATTTTGTCCAAGGGACTTGAGCGGTTGTAAGCCTGCGGCTTGCAACGCGCGGATGATTTCCGCCTTGGTCACGGTGGGATTCTTTAAAACTGGTTTTCCAAAAAGGAGTGGATGGATTCAGGAGATAGCATCCCACCCAGATCTGAACGACCCTGGAGCAGGATGGACCATCCGAGGTCGAGGTTTTCGGTGGTCACCAAGATGACCGTGCTGCTTTTACCGGCGTAATCACAAGCCGCCAAGAGGGCCGAATTGAGTTGGTAAACGTGGGCGTTCAACATCTCCATGTTGACCTCTTCATAATCAGAAACCAGCGGAGTGGCCGGGTGAACTACGACCAGAAAGTATCCGCCGATGTTGTATTGCAAACATTCGATGGCGACCTTCACCATTTCGATCAAAGGCGGGGTGTGAGTGTGGCCTTCGGGATCGTGCAGCGCATCGGGATACTGAAAAAGTCCCAGCAAACGACGAGAGCGCCAGCGCGGCACACTGGCCAGTTCGTCGGGAGAGGAAACCAGCCTGTAGCCGCTGAGTTCGGCTTCTTCAAAAAGATTGCGCTTTTCATCCATCATCAACTCGTTGCGGTTTCCACCTAATATAATGTTGATCTGGGTGGAGTCGAGTAACTGCCGCGCCAGCCTGGGTCGGTCGTTGGCGTCATGAATATGGCCGTAGAATGAAGCGGCCACTGGATGCGTGATGCGGTCGGAGGAAATCAAGCCGATCAGTCGCCCGGAACGCTGAGCTTTATAAAAAAGGTTATCGGCGGCATTTCCTGAAGTATCCAGACCGAGCGATCCTGCTGCACCTCGTTGGTTAGTGCTGATCCAACTGTAAAGCTGGCTCACATCCTGGATAGGATTGGAATCCTTCATTCGGCTGAAAAAAAGTGCGGAGGCCACGGCTTCATGATCCATAATAGATGGAGGGAAGTCCGGTGAAGACATGGCACGAGAGAGGTTTTCCAAGGTTAGACCCGGAGCGAAAAACACAATCACACCGTGCGGCTTGGGTGTGACATAAAAACGCACATAAATGTAACCTAATCCGGCAAAAGCCAAGACGATAAAAAAACTCAGTAGTCGGACTCTCCAAGGCATGTGCAACGCTGCACAGCTTTGCCCCAACAGGCAAGGCCGATCCTCCAGAGTAGTCCTCATACCATCAGGTTGAGTTGCGAAATTTATAGCCTCATTCACCTCCGCGTAACAGTAGGTTACCAGACAGATCCTGAGCTTAGTAGGAGCGGAATAGTAGAGGAAATACCTGATTGATAAATTGAAGTTGATTGTATTGGAATCAGGGTGCTGATAGTATGGTAGAAGTGCGATTCAGCATTCTCTTCATTCTCTTTTTGATCTGGATCGCGCCTTCAGGGTGGGCGGCCAGTGAAGCGCTTATTATTACTGGGGTCACGGGCGGCGAGACGGAAAGTGAAGAATTTGCCCAATGGGTTTCCAAAACCGAACGAGCGCTTACGCTGCGGGGGCTTCCCAAGGATCAAATCCGGCGGATCGGAGGTCAAACCGGCAAAGAGGCCACTCGTGAAAGCATTCTGAACAGTATTCAGACCGCCTCTTCCCGACTGGGGGAAGAGGATGAATTCTGGTTGATTTTATTCGGGCACAGCAGTCGCGGCCGCAACAATGTTCCCACTTTTCAAGTAAAAGGCGTGCGAGTTTCGGCGGATGATTTGCAACAGGCGCTGGAG
Organism: Methylacidiphilales bacterium; assembly: GCA_050329585.1. Taxonomy (GTDB): domain Bacteria; phylum Verrucomicrobiota; class Verrucomicrobiia; order Methylacidiphilales; family JBCBYL01; genus DAIPIT01. The sequence goes on from JBHJOR010000049.1 coordinate 7,504, forward strand.
CCGATCAAGGCACGCCAGTTTGTCTTCATTGGCACCGGCCGGAGCGGCGCTTACCTGCCGTATCTCAAACATCCGAATCGCGATGTTCTGGCGGCGACCAGTGAGGAAGGTGAAGTGCATGCACCACGGTTTCCTCACTTCTGGGTGGAAAGCTTTTTAAAAAATCCACAGGCCGGGTTGAACCATTTGGCCGCTGAGGCGGCGCAAAGCCTTAAACACTATCTGGAGTTGGCCAGCTTGGCCCAAGGAGAACACGCCCGTTTGTATGATTCGGCGAAAGGTGAAATCTTGTCAGCTCCTTTCGGAGTGGAGGGCGGCGAGGATCTGGCGGTGGCCCAAAGGAGAGAGCGCGGAGGTGCGAGTTCGCCCGTTTCACCGGAAGAAATCATTATTCCTTCCGAATTCAAACAAGATCTCTTTGTTTTTTATGAGGCCACCGAAGAGTCTCGGCAGATCATCGGCGATGCGGGAGTGGCACCCAACCCGGATCGCTACGGAGCGATGGTCATGCGAAGGGATATCGAGTTGACTGTCAATGGCGATCGATCCACCCGCGAAACGGTTCGCAGCAGGGTCTATCTGGTGGATGAATCCATGATGGATCGTTGGGCGAATTATCGCTTCCCACTCAACCCGCCGGTGGAAGTGACCAAAGTGGAGGGGGCACGGATCATCCTACCCAATGGCGAGTTCTACGCGTTAAATACGGAAATCTTTGAAAAGACAGCCAGTGGCACGTGCAGCCTCTATTTTCCACAAGCCGTGACGGGTTCGGTGGTGGAGATACATTATCATATCTCTCGTAAACCCGATTTCAGTATTCCGGAATTTTATTTGGAATATCCCCTGCAGGAGAGCATTCCCGTGCTCAACGCATCGTTCACACTGAAAGTTCCCAAGCAGGAAGCTTTTTATCATTTTCTTAAAAATATCGAAGCCGAGGCGAAAAAAAGCGAGACGGAGCATTCTCAAGAATTTACTTGGAAATTCGAGCAGATGCCGGCTTACGAAAGTCTGCCGCATGATCCACCCTACCGCGAGGTGAGTGCTTGGTTGGGGGTCAGCTCGCTGGAATCGTGGGAGAAATTCACGGACTGGTATTTACGTATCACGGAAGGTGCTTTCACTGCCGGACCACAGGTCAAAGCCAAGGCGGCTGAGATCAAGAAAAACTACAAAACCCGCATGGAACGGATCCGGGCGGCTTACGAGTTTGTGAATGCCTTGAGGTATGTGGCGATTGAATTTGGCATTGCCGGGCTGCGACCCCGGACGCCGGAGCAGGTTATTTCCAATCGCTACGGTGATTGTAAAGACAAGGCTAACCTGCTGATCGCGCTGCTGAAGGAAATGGGCATTGAGGCGCATTTCGTGCTGATCAATCGGATGTCCAGCACCGACCCGGAATTTCCGGGTTGGCAGTTTAATCATGCCATCGCCTATGTGCCTGAGGGGGAAGGGCAACCCCAAGGCATGTGGTTGGACAGCACGGATACAGTGACACCTTTTGGATTCGTGGCTCCGGGTAATGTGGGTCGGCAGGGGCTGGTGTTTGAAGGTCGTAAAAGCCGCTTCATGGAGGTGACCGCCTACGGTGACGCCGTGACAACGGTCAAACAGCACTGGCAGTTAAGTCAGCAAGCATCGGGAGAATGGCAAGGGAACTTGCAAGTAGTCTGGACCGGGATGGCGGGATACCATAGCCGTCAGCACTATGATGGCTTGAGCCCTAGGCAGTTGGAATACCAGGCCAGCCAGTTGGTGATTAATGATTATTTAATCCGGGAGTGGAAAGCCTTGGAAGTCAGTAATCCGCGGGATTTCAGCTCCCCCCTGACGCTGAAAGCACAAATCGTTTCTGAGGAAAATCGTTTCCCGGGCTTTGCCTCCGGCTGGACAGGATATTATTCCGCGCCGCAGAGGAATCGCGACATGCTATTAAACGACAACCAGAAGTTACGACTTGAACAGACGGTGTCCATGTCCTTCGCTTCAAAGCAGACTCCGCGCAAGTTGGCGGGTAATTACGACAAACAATTTCCGGGGCATCGCTGGTCAATCCGCTACAACAAAAAAGACGCGCAAACCTGGGAGCGGATCGCTATCTATGAAATGGATCAGCCGCGGGTTGCGCCTAACCACTACCCGGAGGTTCGGCGTGAATTAAACGCATGGGTTCGACGGCTCCAACAAGACACTTTTTAATCCCATCAACCCACTCAGGAGAAACTATGTCGATGTTATCGCCCGTTCCAGAAACCCCAACAGCCGTCAATGAAGACGCGGTGGCATTGTTACAAGCACTGCCGGAAACTTATCAGAAGGTCAGCGTCCAATTGGCGAGGCGGATCGTCGGCCAAGATGAAGTCGTCAGGAATATGTTTATCGCCCTGATGTGTCGCGGGCATTGCTTGATGGTAGGGGTGCCGGGTCTGGCCAAAACCTTGCTGGTGCGAAGCTTGGGTGAAATCATGGATCTCGATTTTCACCGCATCCAGTTTACGCCGGATCTGATGCCGAGTGACATTACCGGCTCAGAAATCATCGAGGAAACACCGGAAGGGAAACGCGCCTTTCGTTTTGTACCCGGGCCGCTGTTCACTCAATTGTTGCTGGCCGATGAAATCAACCGAACCCCGCCCAAAACCCAAGCGGCATTGTTAGAGGCCATGCAGGAACAACAGGTCACCGTAGCAGGGGTCTCGTATCAACTTAAGAAGCCGTTTTTTGTCATGGCGACCCAGAATCCCATTGAGCAGGAGGGCACCTATCCGCTTCCGGAAGCCCAGTTGGATCGGTTCATGTTCTGTTTAAATCTGGATTATCCCAGCCGGGCGGAGGAAGTTCAAATTCTGCTTACCACCACTTCAGACCAAGACGCCGTGTTGGAGAGAGTCATCACGGGAGAGGCCATCCTGTCACTGCAACATGCGGTCAGACAGATCGTGGTGCCGCAATCCGTGGCGGAATATGCGGTGGATATCGTGCAAGCGACTCGCCCCTTGGGAAGTTCGGCTGGTGAGATGGTCAAGAAATACGTGCGCTGGGGCGCCGGCCCGCGCGCCTGCCAGTATCTGGCTCTGGCCGGAAAAGCCATCGCAGCGCTGGACGGCCGCTATAATGTGGCGCGGGAAGATGTGGCCCAAGCGGTTCCTATGGTCTTGCGTCATCGTGTGCTGACCAACTTCCGGGCCGACGCGGATCAGGTAAAAATAGAAACGATTCTCGATGCTCTGGTCGCGTCCATGAAATAGTCCGGACGTTCGGAATAGTGGACTTTCCCTCTTCATGAAACCGCCGCCCTTGCCGACCAAAGCGCGTTCGCCAAGTCCGCCAGCCTTGCCTTCCGCACGGCCATCTGAACAGCCTTATGAAAAGTCTAAGGCGATCCGGGAGTATACATACCCCGCCCCCGAGCCGGTCGATATGCATTTACTGGCTTCTTTGCCCTCGCTTCCCCTGCGCTCCCGATACTTGGTCAGCAGTTTTCTACACGGCATGCACCGCAGTCCGCTCAAGGGACAAAGTGTCGAGTTTTCCGAGTATCGGGGATATCAGCAGGGAGATGAGATCCGGCATTTGGATTGGCGGCTGCTGGCGCGATCGGATCGTCTGTATGTGAAGACCTTCGAGCAAGAAACACAGATGCGGGTATATCTGGTTCTGGACGCCAGCGGTTCCATGGCCTACCGCAGTCCACGTGCGCGATTGACCAAACTGGATTTCGCAAAAACCGTGTTAGCAGCGGTGGCCCACCTCGCCAAACGACAGGGCGATCCCTTCGGGTGTGCGGTGGTAATCGGAGGATTAAAGAACTATGTGAAACCGCGCTCGCACAGCGCGCACTTGTTGGCGGTGCTGGCGGCTTTGGAAACGCCAGCTGCGGGCGGAGAGACCCGCTGGGCAGAAACCTTGGATGCGCTGGCTAATCTGTTTTCCCGGCGGTCGTTGGTCATTCTGGCCAGTGATTTTTATGAGGACGAAACAAAACTGCGCGGAGTGCTCCACCGCCTGCGTTATGACGGCCATGATGTCATCGGACTGCAGGTGTTGGACCCCCAGGAACTCGATCTGGCGGATGACGGGAGCGGTATTTATTTTGATCTGGAACACTTTGGTGAAGTAACCGTTTCCAGTGAAGAGATTCGCAGCTCTTACGTCGCGGCCCACACGGCCTATCGGGAACGCTTGGCGCGCATTTTCCAGGATGAGGGATTTGCCCTCATGACGTTGCGCACTGATCAGCTGCCAACGGAAGCGCTCGGCCTGTATCTGGGACAACGGGAGCAGCAGTGATGAGCTTGTTGTTGCCAGCATTTCTCGCGGCGGGGCTATGTGTGGCGGTGCCCTTAATGCTGCATTTTCTGCGGAGGCGATCCACCGAACGGGTGGCCTTTCCCAGCCTGCGCTTTCTTTCGCCAAACATCTTACAGGAGAGCAAGCGTCACCGGATTAGACGTTGGCTGGTGCTGCTGCTGCGTTGCCTCGCCATTCTGCTGGTGGTGCTGGCATTTTGCCGTCCTTTTTTCAACGACCAACGCCCGCTGCAGGGCACGGCGGTGGTAGTGGTGGTGGATGATTCGTTCAGCATGCAGACAGCGGAACGCGGGAAATCACTGAAAACATGGGCGGATCAGGTATGGGATCAATTGGGTGGTGTAGATGAAGCCGGGATTCTGGCGGCGCGCGAGCGTCCGGTATGGCTGGCCGGGATGAGTGATGAGGTTGATGATGTCCGCTCGGTGCTGGGTGCGTGGCAACCCGGCTTCTACCGCGCGCGTTATGAGGGGGCGCTGCGACTAGCTGGAGCCGCGCTGGCCGCCTCGCCTCAACAAAAACTCCACTTGATCTGGCTGGGCGATCATCAAAAACTTTCTTGGGCCGACGTCAATTTTGCAGAAAAACTACCGGCGGGAGTTCAACTTCATCTGCCCGAACTACCGGAAAACGCGACCCATCAAGCCTCCCTGCATGACGTCAAGGTGCGCCGCGGGCAAGACGAGCTTACGGTTCAAGTCTCCACTCGCCTGCACACCCAAGTGGATGTGGAGCGTCGGCTCCAAGTCTATTATCAGGGGGTTGAGGTAGCCGCGCAGCAGGTGTCGCTTAAACACGGCAGTGACCAAGTTTGGACGTTGAACATTTCTCTAACGGAGGGTTTGCCGGAAGGTCTGAAGGTCGAACCGGGAGATCCTCTGGCACTTCAGGTGATGATGGATGCCGACGAACTACCAGCGGATGATCATGCTTCGATAGTGGTGGATCCCCTGCAAGGAATTCCGGTGGTGCTCGACCCGCCGGTCCAACGTAGTGGTTTGGATGGTGCGCGTAGTCCAGTCGATTTTGTCTTTCATGCCTTGGCCTCTACGCAGTATCAGGAAGATTACCGACTGCAACCGGCACTACTTACGCCGGGGAAATGGCCGGAACAATCGCTCTTTGTTTTCCGTGGAGAGAAAGGATTTCAATCTCCTGTTATCAGCCAAGCTGAGCAACGCTTGAAGGCCGGTGGCGGCGGGCTCATTCTGGTGGATGGCAGTCGTGCCCAGCAGGACTGGTTGGCAAAACGCGGGGTGAGTTTGCAACGTCTGCCGACACGGCCGGGGGTTGAGTATCAACTACAGGACTGGGATCTGGAACATCCAGTGCTGGCAGCTTTCTCCACGCGGAGTCTGGCGATGCTGTTGAATCTTAAGTTCCGTTCCGGCTGGGCGCTGAGCCCGGAAGGAATCATTCCGTTAGCCCGTTGGTCAAGCGGCGAGATAGCTATTGGCGAAGCGTTTACGGAAGGGGGAAGGGTCTTGATTTGCGGATTCCAAATGGATCGCAGTGATTCGGACATCGCGATCAGTGCGGCGTTTGTTCCGTTGCTGCATCAGGCGATGGTATATCTGTCCGGTCAGGAGCAGTCGCGTTCCACCTACCAAGTGGGAGAATGGGTGCTCTTGGAAACATCAGGACAGCTGGATCGTCTGATCGGTGCGGAGGCAACCCGCCAGGAACTCGCGAGCGATGCGACAGGTTTCTTCGCGGAAAGTCCTGGACTCTACCGGCTGAAACCTGCCTCAGGGGCGGCTGAACACTGGTTGGCAGTGACCCTGGCAGAAGACGAGTCCGATTTGAGTCCCTGGCTCCAGCCCCAGCGCTGGCTGGCACTCCAGTCCACGGAGAACCGAAGTGTGGAAAGCCTCCAATCAGCCGCTTTTGGAAGCCGGGAAACCAGCGAGACAGAACAAAAGTTATGGTGGTGGTTCATGGCACTGGCGATTGTTTTTCTATTGAGCGAAATGGCCCTGGCAAACCGGACTGCCATGTAAATAAGGAGACAGATATGACCTCTAGTGAATCTGAAAATGCACTGAATTTATTACGACGCCAAACACGCGAACGTCGGTTGCGCATTCCTTTGCTGGTCTTGTTTGGTGGATTGCTGGCGACCACTGTAGTGGTGTGGAAACAACATCCTGAATTTTTCTCGGGATCCATCGCTTTACCACTTTTCCTGCTATGGACGGCGGGCATTTTTTTCAGTGGAGGAATCGCGGGATTACTATGGTGGAGGCAACGTCCCAGCATGGATCAAACGGCGCGGGATCTGGATGAAGCACTCCATTCCAAAAACCGGTTGGAAGCCGCCTCACAGTTGCATGACTCGAGTAGTGCGATAGCCACCGCGCAGCGTTTGGACGCTTCGCGTTATGTGAAGGGGCACGCGAAAAAGGAGAGGCCATGGCTTGCCCTCGTCGCTGCTCTGACTGCCCTACTGATCCTTTTTCAATTCGTGATGTCCTGCTTGTGGATATGGGATTCGATTGAGTTCGGATGGTGGGATGGGAAGCCGAAAAATGATCCGCGTGCGGAGATTCAATGGGTAGAGCCGGACTCGGAAATCAAAGCAAACAAGCTAGAAGAAATTCCACTGACGGCATCAGTGAAAACCAATGTGCCTTTAAAAGATACCGTGCTGCGCATTCAGGTGAATGGCACCGAGGTGCAGAAAATGGCGCTGAAAAAACCGGTGATGTCCAAGGCGGGAGAGTATCGCTTGGAGCCCTCGCTGTATCTGGACTCATTGGAAATCGAGGCTTTTGATCTGGTCTCTTACTACATCCAATCAGCCTACGATGTGCGGGGCAAGTGGGAACCCGCCACCTCTCCCATGCAGTTTATCCAAATCACCCGATTACGTGAAGATGTGGGCATCGTCGAAGACGCGAAAGGAATAGGCAAAGTTCCCGCCCTGTTGAGCCAACTCAAAGCTGCGCAGTTGGCTCTCATCAAACAAAACTTTGTGCTGAACCATTCGGGCATGAAAAAAAGCAGTGATGTTTGGAAGCAGGAGAATCAACAGGTGCACGCGGATCAGGTTTTATTGGCTGAAAAAACCCAGAGTGTCATTGATTTTCTAATCGCCAATGGAGCACCTGCGGAAATGGTGGATCTACTCAGCCAAGCCAAGCCGGAGATACTTCGTGCCGGGGGGTGGATCGCCGAAGCCAAGAATGAGGAAGCGCTTGTTCCGCAGGGCAAAGCTCTATCACTTATTATCGAGTGCGAAAAGCTGATCGATTATGTGATCCCTAAAAATGGAGAGTCAGACGACGAACCTCCGCCCAAAAATGTAGATCCTTTCAAGGACGAGCAAAAATTTGAAATGCCCCCGCGTTCCGCCGGAGCTGCAGGAGAACTTGAAAAGCTGGAACAGGAGCAACGTGAACTGCTCAAGGAACTGGAACAAATTAAGGAAGAACAACAAAAACCTGGCGAGAAAACACCCGAGCAGAAAAAAGCGGAGGACAAAAAGCTGGAAGAACTCGGTCGACGTCAGCGCGACATTCAAAAGCGAATCGGCCAGCTTCAAAAAAATGGAGATCTGGCCGGAAGCGTCGAAAACGAATTGGAAAGGGCCGGGAACGAGGCCGGTAACGCGGGCGGACAGTTGGAGCAGAGAGACGCGGGTGCTGCCCGTGAACCGGCGGCCAAAGCTTTGGGTCATTTATCCCAAGCCTTGAAGGAAATGAATCGCCGGGCGGAAGAGGCTGCGCGGGAGGCTCTCTCGGAGGCGATGAAAAAACTGAATGAGGCAGCCGATAAGATGTCAGGTCAAGAAAAGGATCCCAAAGCCGGTGAGGGACAAGGGGAAGGAGAAGGCCCGGGAGATCAAAAAGAAGACGGGCAGGGAAAGAAAAAAGCAGAGCAAGCAGCCGGGGCGGTCGCGGAAGCTCAAACTGGAATCGAGAAAGAAGCACTCAAGCAGCAGCAGCAGGGTTCGGAACATATAGCGAAGTCACTGGCTGATTTGGCCGGAGAAATAGAACGCAAGGGAATTAAAAAGGATCTAAAAGATCTGTCTCAGCCGGGTGACCGACCCGGCGACCAGGCGAAGGCGGCACAAACAGAATCTGCTATTAAAGAACTGGCGGCGCGCGCGGCTCTTCAGCGGATGGCCTTATCGTCAGGCGAAAACAGATTTTCCGAGTTGGCTCAACAACTGACTTCCGTCCAACGCGGATTAAAAGGGCTCGCGCGGCGGGAATTCGCCGAACAGGGTGAAGAAAAGGGCCAACAGCCCGGTAGCGGAGACAAGCCGGGAGACAAGCCGGGATCAGGGCCGGGTAGCATGCTCGCTCAAGCAGAGTTCGTTAACGCCTCCGGAAGCGGAACCGAAGGCAGTGGCGGCACGGGCAGCGGCAGCGAAATGAAAGAAGCCCTGATCGAACAATTGCAAACTACAGTCGAAATGGTCGCCCTGCTTACGGATGACCAAGAAGTTCAGGAAGCCATCGAAAAAATCAAGGGATCGACAGGTGGGTCAACTAATCCAGAAACTCCGGAGATCATTGAAAATGTGGAAGTGCTGGTGACCTCGCTGGAATCGCCTCTCAATCAACTGATTACCTGGCTTCATGCTCAAGCCAACCACATGACGCGCACCGAATTATTGAACCGGGATAATGCGGAAGAAGCGCCTGAGGGATATCGTGAGGCGGTCATGCGATACTTTGAGCGGTTATCCCTCGACTTCGATAAAACTAAAAAAGAGCCGATCACTCCATGAAGCGAATCGAGCAGATCGAATGGCAATTTGGAGGGTGGCTCAGTGAGGTAGATCCCATCGCGGGCTGGCTAATACTGACTTTGATGATGCTGGGATCGGTGGCAGGTGCCCTGATCAGCTACCGGCATTCACTGCGGAAGCTTTCATGGAACATGCGTGTTTGGTTAGTCACTCTCAGGAGTGCCCTTTTATTTATTCTTTTTCTATGTTTGGCCAACCCGAGCCGAGTTGAAAAAGACATCCTTGCGGGTGGTGGGGAAAAGAAAATAGCTGTGGTGGTGGATGTTTCCGACAGCATGACGCTCCCTGACAACCGCAAGCGATCCAGATTGGAACATGTGAGTCACCAGTGGAAAAAATGGCAGGGTGAGATAAAGGAAAACTTCTCTGAACTGCGCTTTTATCACATGGCTGAGCAAACCGTAGCTACTGATCACTTTCCTCATACTCTCAACCCGGCAGTCCAAACGGCTGACACGGGATTTTTTCAAAGCATCGATTCCATACTCAGTAGCGGAGAGCCGTCATGGGATGCAATTCTCTACCTGACCGACGCACTGGATACCCGTGGAGATGAGGCGACGAAGAACAGTTTGATCCAAAGGGCACGTGCTCATCACGTGCCCGTGTATTTTATTCCGGGAGTAAACCGACTGGAGGGAAGACCATATCTGTCCGTGGAGGAGGTCATCGTTCCGCAGCGCATCGTGCAGAGGTCCCGGTTTGAATACGAGGTCATCCTGAAGATGAATAGTGATACGGCCAGAACCATTCCGCTTAAATTATACAATAATGATCAATTGATCGCCGAAGATAAACTTGGAGTGGGAAGCGGGCAGAGTGTTCGTAAATGGGAAACTCAAATCGTGGCTGGAGCTCCAGGAGCGATGCGACTTAGACTGGAAGTTGGGGAGGGTAAAAACACGGGACGTGCATTGTCCGAAGTGCAGGTTTTACCGCGTCTGCCCAGAAAAGTGCTATTTTACATGGGAGCTTTGGATTGGGGTTATAGATATTTCAGTGATGCTCTAGCTCAGGATCCCAGCTATGAATTGAGCACGATATTCAGCCCGGCCATGGGGTTACAGGTTTCTTCTATGGCGGCGGGTTCACCCATCTTAAGCGCATTTCCTCAGACCCCGGCGGCGCTTGATATATATGATTTGGTGGTGCTATCTCATGTTTATAGCGAGGATTTATCTCCCGTGCAGCAGAGAGTGCTGGCCGCTTATGTGAGGGGCGGTGGTGCGGTGCTCTTCATTATGTCCAACAGTAAGGGGAGTCGTGAGTATGCTGGATCGGTAGTGGAAGAAATGCTGCCTGTAGTATTGGGAGTCAGTGAGACGGCGGGCACTGATGAGATGGCGCGTGAGTTTCAGAACCGAATGCAGCGGGAACGCAGCAAGATGAGCAATCAAAAGGAAGCGGAATTCGCGGCGTTAGCGGCTGAAGATCAGATGCAGTTTCCATTATCGGCGCTGACCTTGGTGGAGGGATCGGATCTGGCGGCATTTTTTAAGACACTTCCGCAAGACCCTCAAAGCTGGATTCCCCGGTTTTATGAACGGGCGGTAGTGGAGTATGCCAAAGCAGGTGCCCGAGTTCAGGCCATGCAAATGGAACCCGCACAAAAAGAAATACTTTTTGCCACCCAATCTTTTGGCTCCGGCAAAGCGAGCCTGCTTGCCACGGATATGTTTTGGCGCTGGCATTTATCGCATCCCAGTGACGGCAAGAAACTGCCCATCTTCTGGCAATACTTTGTCAGCTGGCTATCGCGCTCCGCAGAATCCGGACTGCGTTTTACCCACGCCCCACAGACAGTTGCTGCTTCATCGACGGTTACCTTTAAGTTGGCGGGGGGACGTGATCCCCTGCGCGCGGTCTGCCGTAACGTGCAGGACGGAAACGAGTTTCCGGTGGAAACGCAGGGGGCGGATGCCGAGGGCAACCATGAGATCGTCCTGCGTCCCCCCCGGCCTGGAGACTGGAGCCTGCATGTTCGGGAGCTGGACACCTCTCATTACGCCAACGCCTTTTTCCACGTCACGCAGAGTCCCGGGTTCAAGGAAACCGATCCCGCTCCGGCCGACTTGGATTTGATGAGGGAAATAGCTTTGCAAACGGGAGGTGAAGTGCTGCAGAACCGCTTGCCGGGTGATTGGAAACGCGGGAGCGAACACGAGGTGGTGGTGCGAGAACACCAAACGTTGCTGTGGCACCAGGGTTGGCTGTTGGGGTTGATGGGCGCGTTCTATGTGGGAGAGTTGGTCTTGAGGCGCCGGGCCAAGTTGCTATAAACAAAAAGTTACCATGAACAGGCGTGATTTTTTAGCCATGATGTCGGCTTGTGGAGTTTCCTTGATGGGACTCCAGCAGAGCCTTGCTGCTGAAAAAAAGCGGCGCGGCTCGATGGTGCATTGGGGTCGCTTAAAATTTACCATCCACACCGATGATAAGGATGCCTGGGGAGTGCACCCGCAGGGTGATATCAATCTGATCGATCACATCTGGGAACACACCTCGGTTCATTTAAACAACCGATGGAACGTGGCGGATGTAGAGAAATTGGATGAGATGGTTCGTTTCCCTTTTATCTTCATGCACTCGGAAGGGAAACCGGTTCTCACCGATCAAGGCAGAAAGAATATCCGCGAATATCTTTTAAGGGGTGGCTTTATGTATGCTGAAGATTGTGTGATAGGCAGAATGAACGGCAGCGAGGCCAATCGCAGTAAAAGCGACCTATTTTTTCTGAAAATGGTGGAGGAGTTTCCCAAGATATTACCAGAGGCCAAACTAGAAAAACTGCCGGTGGATCATCCGCTTTATCATACCGTTTTTCACCTCAATGAAGGGTTGCCTGTCATGCAGGGAACGCCGCACGGCGGTTGGGGGTTGATGCTTCAAGGCAAAATGGTGGCTTTTCTCAGTCCCTCCGACAATCACTGCGGCTGGACTAACGGCGACCAATGGTTTGGTAGAAAAAAAGCGATCCAGTCGCTCCAGTTCGGCACCAATCTTTATGTCTACGCCATGACTCAAAGCGCCTTAGGCGACTCCGCTTTCATCCCTCCAGCGTGATGCTTCTTACAGACGTCTAATTGCTTGATGAATAGTTTCAATTCTGATAGAGTAAATACTTGCAAACTGTGGTGTATGTTAAATAAAACAATAAAGGGCAACTGCATCCTAAGCCAATGAAAAACAATAACTCCCCCTCCAAATCCTCGGGAGAACAGGTGAAGGAGCCGGGCTCCAGTGGAGTGACACGCTACTTTCGGTCCAGCTGGGTTGCGGCGATTATTTCAATTGCTGCCCATGGGACATTATTTCTATTTATCGGAGGAGTCGTCCTTTTTGAGGGGAAAAGGGAAAATTTTATATTTGAAAACTTCGCCTTTAGCGACGACGCAACATCCCCAATCGAAGAAATGCCTGATTTGCTGGAAGAGATGGATGAGATGCCAATCGAGCCGATGGAAGACCCGCTGGCTACACCCATGGAAACA
>JBHJOR010000019.1:0-17183 GCA_050329585.1 Methylacidiphilales bacterium
TTATCGTAGGAAGCTTTGAATACGTAGTGCCAGCCCAGCTCTTCCGCCAAGGCCTTGACCGGCTGGCGGAAGTGCGCGAGCGCGTGGGCGTTCCGGTGGTTACTGATGTGCATAGCGAAGATGAGGCGGTAGCGGCAGGGGCGGGGGTGGACATGATTCAAATACCCGCTTTCCTGTGTCGTCAAACGGATTTGCTGGTGGCGGCTGCCAGCACGGGAAAAACCGTCAACGTGAAAAAAGGCCAATTTCTGGCTCCTGGCGATGTCAACGCCGTGGCGACCAAACTTAAAGAAGCGGGCTGCACCGATTACTGGATCACGGAACGCGGAACCACGTTTGGCTACCATAATCTGGTAGTGGACATGCGCGGACTGGCTTGGATGCGCGAGGATGGCCACCGTGTCATCATGGACGCCACCCACGCGGTGCAACGTCCCGGCAGTGCTGGAAACAGCACGGGTGGTGACGGCGCCATGGCTCCGGTGCTGGCCCGGGCCGCGGTGGCTGCCGGCGTGGACGGCCTTTTTCTAGAGACTCATCCGCGCCCGGAGCAATCCCCTTCCGACGGCCCCAACATGATTCCTCTTGCCGCACTACCCAAAACTTTGCGACAAATAGCGCGTATTCATGAGGCTTTGCGGTAAAATCTTTCCGGTGCTCCTCGTCCTTCTCCCTGTCTTCTGGGCGGCGGCGCAGACGGATTTCTCAATTGGATCCATCATTAAAAAATTTGAACTACCTCAGCGCGACAAGGAAGGCAACTTACTGCTCACTATTCTTGGCCGCGAAGCCACCGTCATCAGCCGCAACCGCATCAAGGTTGATGATCTTAAAATCGAACTTTATCGCAATGGGAAAACCGAAAGCACCATCCAGTCCCCCGTCTGCGACTATTGGCGAGAAGAGGAAAAATTGACCACGGAAAGTGGTGTAACCGTCACGCACCCGGAATTCACACTCACCTCCCGTAAAATGGAATGGGAGCTGAGGGAATCTCGCGGTGATTTTAAAGACCAAGTCAGGCTGGAAATCAAGGTGCCTTTGGTAGGAGACAAGCTATGAGAAAATATCAAACCATGCATCTACCAGGCCTCATTCTGCTGATGGTGCTCATCGGAAGCACGCCCGCCACAGCGCAGGAAGAAAAAGAAAAAACAGGGAGGGAGGGAACCCTCATCACCAGCAACCGCTTCCGTCTCGATTTGCAGAAAAAAGAGGGAACGTTTACCGGTGAAGTCAAAGTGGAAGATCCCGGTTTTGAATTGGTGGCTGAAGAACTGGTGGCTTACTTTGATGCCTCCAACCGTGTTGAACGTCTGGTGGCTCGCGGCAAAGTTAAAATGACCCAGGGAGAGAAACGCACCGCCGAAGCGCGCGAGGCCGAATACATCGTAGCGGAAAAAAGTCTGAGACTTACCGGAGATCCGGTGGTGACCCAATCGGGAAACCAAATCACGGGCACCGTTATCAAAATCTATCCCGGTGAAGACCGGATGGAAGTGGACGGGCGCAGTAAAGTGCAATTTTTCCTGGAGTGATCCGCTCATGAAGGAAGTTCTTAGGGCGGAGGATCTGGTGAAAGTTTATGGCGACCGCGCGGTGGTCAATGGCGTCAGTCTCAAAGTGCACGCCGGTGAAATCGTTGGCCTCTTAGGTCCCAACGGCGCGGGGAAAACCACTACCTTTCAAATGATCGTCGGCATGGTGCGTCCCACCCGTGGTGAGATCCTGCTCGGCGAGGAGCCCGTTGGTGGGATGCCTATGTATCGCCGCGCCCGCCGGGGCATCGGCTACCTGCCACAGGAAGAATCCATCTTTCGCCGCATGACCGTGGAAGATAATCTGATGGCTATTCTCGAAACCCTTCCGCTCTCTGATGAGGAACAACAGCAGCGTTGTGACGATCTCCTTTCTGAACTGGGTGTGGATCATATCCGCAAAAACAAGGCCTTCACCCTCTCGGGTGGAGAAAAGCGTCGTTTGACCATCGCGCGTTGTCTGGCCACCGAGCCTTCTATACTTCTTCTGGATGAGCCCTTCAGTGGAGTGGATCCCATCGCGGTTCAGGATATCCAACAGATTGTGCGGCTGCTGAGTCGCAAGGGACTGGCGGTGTTGATCACTGACCACAATGTGCGTGAAACCCTGAGTGTGGTGCACCGGGCCTACCTGATCTGTGAAGGAAAAGTGGAAAGCCAGGGAACGAGTGAATTTCTGGTCAATGATCCCATTGCCCGGGAACTGTATCTGGGCGCTCGCTTCAACATGTAACCCCTTTTTTCGTTGCACCCGAGCGTGGATTTCGTGATCGTAGTAGTTACATGCTGCGCCTTTTACTCATATTAATCGTTTGGATCATCTCGATGGGTGGGCAGATGCCGGCATCGGCGCAGGATGCGGACTCCTCCCGTGTGGTGCAGGAGCTCTTGGGAGAGACTGGTGGGAATCCAAAAGAAAATAAGGACGGAGCTCCAGTTCCTGAAAAGGGCACCTTGGTGCAATGGTTCGGGCATGCTTTCGTTTATTTAACTTCGGACAGCGGTATCCGCATCGCCATCAATCCTTTTAGCGATGGGTTGTTCGACTACCGCATTCCCAATGCCCTACCGGCCGACATCGTCTTGATCAGTTGTGAATCTGCTGATTATTCGGGGGGTAAGGAGCTTTTTGGATTGCCGCAGGTTTTCCGCTCGTCAGCGGGACTGGGCTTGAACAATGCCAATGGGCTCACCTTCCGTGGAACGGAGACCTTTCGGGATAGCCAGCGTGGTCGCGAGATGGGCAGTAACACGGTTTACTCCTTTATGCTGGACGGGATTCGCTACTGTCACATTGGATCGATTGGTCACACGCTCGACTTCAACCAGCGTTCAAAAATAGGTCAAGTGGACGTCCTCTTTCTTCCGGTAGGTAACCCGGCTATCACCAGCGCACAGCTTTGGAGTATCGCCGAAGGATTAAAAGCGAAGTGGGTGGTGCCGATGGGCTACCGCACCGAAAAAACAGGGAATTTGGGATTCCGTTCGCTGGAGGATTTTGATTTGAGTGGGCGCGCGGTAAAAAAATTGGATAGCTCCGAAATGATCTTCAGTTCTGAAGCATTGCCTACTGAACCGACTGTCTTGTTGTTCAACGTTCCATGAAGATACTCATTGTGGGAAACGGCGGGCGCGAACACGCGCTGGGATGGAGCCTTCATCAGGATCCCCGGGTGAATCATCTGTGGTTCGCACCCGGAAATGCGGGCACTGCCCGTTTAGGACATCAACTTGATATAGCTGCGGCGGACACTGAGGCCATTCTGCGCTGGGCCGTGGTGCACCAACCAGATCTGGTGGTGGTAGGGCCGGAGGTTCCGCTCTGTTTGGGATTGGTGGATAAGCTTTCGGAGCATGGCATCAAAGCCTTCGGTCCTAACCGTGCGGCGGCTCAACTGGAAGGCAGTAAGGTGTTCTGCAAAACCGTTTTGCGTGAGGCCGGTATTCCTACCGCCGTTTCGGCTGCGTTCAGCTCATTGTCTGATGCGCTATTATACATTGAACAGGCTTCATTCCCTTTAGTGATCAAGGCTGACGGACTGGCGGCGGGCAAGGGAGTAATCATTTGCCATAACGTCCAAGAAGCTTCGGATGCCATACACGCCATTATGGAGCAAAGGCAATTCGGGCACGCCGGAGACCAAGTCCTGATTGAGGAATTTCTGGAAGGCCGCGAAGCGTCGATTCACGCACTTTGTGATGGCCGGGATCTCCTTTTCCTCAGCCCCTCTCAAGACCATAAGCGTATATTTGACGGGGATCTCGGCCCGAACACGGGCGGTATGGGAGCCTACGCGCCCACGCCGGCAGTGGATGCGGAACAGCTGAGGATTTTCCGGGATCTTATTTTCCAACCCCTCATTGATACGCTGCGAACTATGGGTATTGAATATCGGGGCGTGCTTTATGGCGGATTGATGCTGACCGCACAGGGGCCGAAGGTATTGGAATTCAACTGTCGTTTCGGTGATCCCGAGACCCAGGTGTTGTTGCCGTTGCTTGAAACACCTTTATTGGATTTATTGCTGGCGGTAGTGGAAGGCCGTTTGCGGGAGGTGGATTTCCGTCTCCGCCCTGGATCGGTGATGACGGTGGTGATGGCTTCTCATGGTTACCCCGAGTCGTCGCGCTCCGGCGATGTCATCTCCGGACTGGAGGCCGCCGAAGCAGCGGGTGCCTTGGTGTTTCACGCTGGTACGGCGCATCAGGATGGCCATATCGTAACCCAGGGCGGAAGGGTGTTAGCCGTCTCGGGATGGGGGGCATCGCTTGCTGAGGCGCGTGATCAAGCCTATGCGGGGGTGGAAAAAATCTCATTTCCCGGGGCGCAATCTCGCCGGGATATAGGCTATCAGGCACTGGGCCTTAATCGCCGCCATGACTGATTCCGGGTTGCCCCAGTGGGGACGGATCACCGAGCCGCTTCCTCCAGATCCTTTTCATTGGAAGCGCTGGGTTATGGTGCTCCTGATGGCTGCACTAACCATGGTGTTGGGCGGAGCCGTTACTTTTTTTTTACTTTTCCACACCCGCACACTCGATTTTTTAAAGCCCTCGCGATTGCTGGCTCCCATGGAGTTGCCTTCTGAACGATTAGGCGTGACCGCGGACATGTTACCCGCATCACCCCGCCTGATGGCACCGCCGCCCCCGCGCCTTCAACAGCACTTATCGCCGCAGGATAATGAAGTAGAGGAAATCATTGATCTGTTGCGCACGGGATACTTGGAGCCGTCCACGATATTGATGGATCGCCTGGATGCGGAAGCTTTACGCCAGCTGGTGGAAGCTGATGACCGCTATGTGCGATTGAGTGTGGAGCCCGTACTTTCCACGCCCCGGCAGGGGGTGGCGATGTTGGAGACGCTTCCCGGAGATGTGGCCTATTGGAGGCCGCTACGTCTGGACGCCGATGCGGTGCGTGCGCTGGTGCGCCAGTGGAGTGTCTGGAAAACCGCACCAGTGAGCGGTTTGGTGGTGGATCTGCGTTTTTTCCGGGATGGAAACCAATTTGCCGGAGCGGCTTCGGCCGCCGGGTTGTTCGTGTCTCCGGATACGCCGTTGTTTACGCTTCAGGAATTGGGCCGTCCCCAGAAAGTGTTTCTGGCCGCCAGCCAGCCTTTGGAAATTCGTCGAGGTTTCCCGGTCCTGGTTTTGATTAATGGATTCACCCGCGGGGCGGGAGAAGTGTTAGCTGATATGTTGGTCCGGCATTCCGGTGCGCTGCTGGTAGGACAGACCACAGCGGGAGAGGGCGGGCTTTATGTTGAACATCGATTAAAAACCGGTCGCCACTTGCGATTGGCCAGCCAGCGGGTTTATCGTGCGGACGGAGTGGATATGCTGGGCCGACCACTCCAACCCGCACTGCCGATCTCAAGTGAAGTGGAACAGGAATACCAAGTGTTCCACGCGGCCTACAGCCGATCGGCTGCGGCCACTATTGCCGAGCCGCAGATCGTTAAATCGGTCTCTCAGCTGGTTGCCGAAGGTAAAGGCACGGAACCCACGGGAATGGATCAAATCTCCGGGCATTTAAAAGATACGGACCGCGTTTTACAGGCAGCGGTGGATGTGATCCGAGCTCTTTCCATACAGCGTCCCGATGTTCCCACACTCATCGAGTTTGAAGTTAAACGAGCGGAAGAGCAACAACTCCCAACTCGATGAACTCCAGAGAGAATTGCGAACGTTGATGCTAAACGCTTCTCAACAACTTTCATTAGAAGACGGGGCACGTGATGTGGTGGCCAAAGCGATGCGCGGCCTGGCTCGCAATACAGCGCATCTGGCGTTGATGACCGGTCTGGATCCCAAGCTCATCGAAAAAGGCGTAGAGTCCGGGGTGTGGGAGGAGGCGCATTTACGAACCTTGGCTCCAGTGTTGGATTTGGATGGTGATGCGCTGGTGAGCCTCTGGCGGGATGAATGGTATCCTGAAGCGGTGATTTGGCCTGAAGGATTGGTGCGCTTTACCACGGATTACAAGGGTATCATGTCGGTTCATGCTTATGCACTCGTTGATTCAGAGGAACGCACGGCACTTCTTTTTGATACGGGAGCGGATGCTGATCTGATACGGCAGTGGCTGGAGCACTCGTCTTTGACGTTGGGCGGGGTCTTTATTACCCACGGTCACGGTGATCACATCGGGGGCTTGGCCGCACTGCGAGGGTGCTATCCGAATGTTAGAGTCTGGTCGCGGGAAACTCTGCCGTGTCCCTGCTCGGAGGTGCAGTGGGGGGAAGTGATACAGACCGGAAAATGGATGATACATCCCCATCGAACCAGTGGTCACGCTGCGCTGGGAACCAGTTATCAAATCCAGTGGGGCGGGCGCCGTTTGATGTTTGTGGGTGACTGCCTTTTTGCCGGATCGATGGGAGGTGCTCCCTCTGCGTATGCTGAAGCATTGGAATGGGTTCTTATTGAGGTGCTTTCGCAGCCGTTGGATACGATTTTACTGCCAGGCCATGGTCCCTCCACCACGGTGGCCGAGGAGCGTGCGAATAATCCTTTTTTTAGTGGTAAATTTCGCCCCTAAGCTCAGTCGAGAATTACCCGGATCCACTCATGCGGACGGTGAAAGTCGATGACCGGATGCGGGGAAGTGGTGGACAGGATGGGTTTGCGTTCCCGGTAGGCATCGTAGCGACAGAAGCTGATCCGCAGTTCCGTTCCCTTGGTGAACATTTCGAAGTTCAGAACAGACGCGGGAACCGTGGCTTGCACCTGCCAGCTACCGGTAGTGAGCCGGGCACTTGAGGTGAAACCCACGCTGGGAAGAAGGAGTTTTTCAAAAGGAAGCGGATCCGATTCGGGTGTGGCCCGACGCCCGACTCCCGGTAAATGAAGGTGCATACGGTGATTATGCGGAGTGACGTGCAGTTCAATATAGTCTCTGCGTCCGCCGACTTGTAAGAAGATTTCAAAAACATCCCCCAATTCCCACATGCGCTGTTGGTCGGCAGTGGAACGGGAAAAGATTTCATCGTCGGTCAGATCAGCGGTGATGCGTAGCACCTCAGGCGACCATGTTAATTCAACGGAGGCGGGGCGGAACAGGGGATCCGGTTCCTTCCGCCAGGGTTGGGAAAGTTGGAAGAGGGCCGGGGTGTGGGAAGTTACGTTCACAAGTGGTGGTTGAGATTTTTTAGGGGTATTTGAGGAAGCGGCGCCGCAGGTCAGAATGAGCACCAGGAACATCCTGATCAGGACGCGGAAGGGCATGAGGTGTTATTGTCCGTAATAGGCTGTGGCTCCGTGCTTCCGTAGAAAGTGTTTTTCAGAAAGTGGGAGGGAAGGCCCGGCGGCGCAGGGATCGAGAGTTAACGTATGGAGCGCCATGTGCGCAACAATCTCTAAAGCCAGTGCGGTCTCAACCGCTTGGTCAGCGTTCACTCCCCAGCTGAAAGGGCCGTGATGGCGCACCAACACTGCGGGAACACTTAAGGGAGGTATATCACGGAATCGTTCGACGATCACATTCCCCGTTTCCCATTCATAATCCCCACCGATTTCTTCTGCGGTCATGGCACGGGTCACCGGCACTGCAGAGCGGAAGTAATCGGCATGTGTGGTGCCCAGGAGA
The DNA here is from genome assembly GCA_050329585.1 of Methylacidiphilales bacterium. Taxonomy (GTDB): domain Bacteria; phylum Verrucomicrobiota; class Verrucomicrobiia; order Methylacidiphilales; family JBCBYL01; genus DAIPIT01. The sequence goes on from JBHJOR010000019.1 coordinate 7,630, forward strand.
GGGATCTCGCGGGCCGCTTGAGCGAAGGATACCGCAGTGCGCGAGTGGGTGTGAACCACAGAACGGATTTCCTGAAATGCCAAATAGAGCCGACGGTGAGTGGGAGTGTCGGAGGATGGGCGTAACGAACCCTCAACAATACGACCCTCAAGATCGAGGATCACGATGTCTTCAATGCGCAGCGCGCTGTAATCCACACCGCTGGGTTTGATGGCAATTACCCCAGCCTCACGATCGCAGACACTGACGTTACCGAAGGTGAGATCAACCAGTCCGGAGACGGGTAGAGCTCGATTGGCTTCTAAGCATTCAGCGCGTAAAGAGCTGTGGCGACTCATGCGGTAAAGCCTGCGTTGAGGTGGTAAAAGACCTCATTAACTCGAAGATCACTTTGAAAGCGGTCGACTTGAGTCTCTGCGCCAATGATAACGCATTCGATTCCGGCTAGACAGGCGAAGTCTTGGAGGTGCTCGCGAGTTACGGTGTAGCTGAAGCCGGTGTGGTGGGCACCACCGGCCAGAATCCATGATTCACAAGCGGTGGAGAAATCGGGTCGACACTTCCAGACCGCGCGGGCTACAGGAAGTCTGGGCAGCGGTTGTGGAGGCTTAACCACATCGACTTCATTGATTACGAGGCGGAAACGATTACCGAGATCGATGAGGGAAGCGTTGAGTGCGGCACCTTCGGGGGCGTCGAAAACAAGGCGCACCGGATCCTCCTTGCCTCCGATGCCGAGGGGGTGAACTTCGCAGGTGGGACGACTTGAAGAAATGCTGGGACAAATTTCGAGCATGTGGGATCCGAGAACCAAATGATTACCGGGTTCCAGATGGTAAGTGTAGTCCTCCATAAAGGAGGTGCGTCCACCCAGATCGGAAGCCATCACTTTCATGGCACGCAGCAGCGCAGCGGTTTTCCAATCACCTTCAGCACCAAATCCGTAGCCGTCCGCCATCAAGCGTTGCACGGCGATTCCGGGGAGTTGGCGCAGTCCGTGCAAATCTTCAAAGGTGGTGGTGAAACCACAGTAACCTCCACGGGTTAGGAACGAGCGCAGACCGATCTCGATGCGGGCCGCTTCGCGCAGCGCATCGTGACGCGAGGCTCCTTTCTGCAAGTCAGCGGCTAAGGTGTAGGATGCCGCATACTCGGAGCAGAGAGAATCGATGTCGTAATCGGTGGCATCGGCCACATCAGCAGCGAGGTCTCCGATACCATGGGTATTGACTGAAAAGCCGAACCTCATTTCGGCGGATACTTTATCGCCCTCGGTGACTGCTACTTGCCGCATATTGTCGCCGAAACGAACGATCTTGGCACCCTGCCAATCGTGCCAAGCCCGTGCAGCCCGGGTCCATACGGCTAGGCGTTCCACCACAGCGGGGTCGCGCCAGTGACCGGCTACCACTTTGCGATTAAGCCGCATGCGGGTGTGAATAAAGCCCGCTTCACGGTCGCCGTGGGCGGATTGGTTGAGATTCATGAAGTCCATATCGATGGCATCCCAAGGAAGGTCACGATTGAACTGAGTGTGGAGATGGAGCAGGGGCTTACGCAGGAAGGAAAGGCCACCGATCCACATCTTGGAAGGTGAAAAGGTATGCATCCAAAGAATCAGTCCGGCGCAATCGGCAGCACTGTTAGCGGACAGCAGAGTAGAGCGAATGGCGTCCGATGTGGTCAAAACCGGCTTAAAGACGACTTGGAGGGGAAGTTTTTCTGAGAGAGAAGCAGCGATTTGTCGGGCGTTGGCTTCGACGTGTCGGAGGGTTTCTTCTCCGTAAAGGTGTTGGCTTCCGGTAAGGAACCAGATCACGGATGGTTTCATTTTCGAGTGGGTATTACGTTTTGGGATTTTATTTCGAGAAGCTCTTTCATGATGCGGGAGAGGTTGGAATTATTAGCACCTGAATGGGCGCCACCGAAGCTATCATGAAGTTGACGGTAAAGAGAGTAGAGATGGTTGTAGATTTTTTGAGCAGCGGGGCGGGGTTGGTAGCGAATGGGTTTAAGAGAAGTCATCGCTTTCTGGGCCGCCGGAAACGAAGGGTGAACACCTGCCACCACGGCAGCGGCCACGGCAGCGCCCAGTGCGCAGGTTTGTGAGGACGATGAGACGCGCAGGGTGCGCCCGGTTACGTCGGCGTAAATCTGCATCAAAAGCGGATTTTTTTCCGCGATACCTCCGGCACAGACAATGGTGCGGATGGGGACGCCGTATTCGACCATGCGTTCGATGATGGTGCGGGCGCCGAAAGCGGTGGCCTCGATCAAAGCCCGGTAGATCTCGGCACGGGTGGTGTGCAGGGTGGTGCCCACCAGCAGGCCGCTCAACATGGGATCGACCAAGATGGTGCGGTTGCCGTTGTTCCAATCCAGAGCCAGTAGACCACTTTGGCCCGGCTGCAGCGCGGAGGCCTCAGCGGCCAGACGTGCGTAGAGCTTGGTATCTCCTTCACATATGCCTTCGATCCACCATTTAAAGATGTCACCCACAGCGGATTGTCCCGCTTCGATTCCATAATAACCGGGAAGGATGGAGCCATCAACAATGCCGCAGATGCCGGGAATGTCCGCGATTTTTTTACGGTTCGAGACGACTCCGCAATCACAGGTAGAGGTGCCGATGACTTTAACCAGAGTGCCTTCAGTGATGCCGCAACCGATGGCACCGTAGTGGACGTCCATCTGACCGATCGCAATGGGGATGCCGACGGCCAGGCCGAGTTTTTTGGACCAATCAGGGCAAAGTGTTCCGGCCGGTTCCCTCGCATCGTAAGCGCACTGGTAGAGCCGATCGCGCAGATCGGCCAAGGCGGGATCAAGCAGAGTCAGAAATTCTTTATCGGGAAGACCGCCCCACCGATCGGAATATAAGGCTTTATGTCCCGCCATGCAGATCCCCCGCCGGATGTTCAGCGGGTCTTGGATGCCCGCCATCACCGAAGGAATCCAATCGGCCAGTTCGACCCAAGAGAAAGCGGCATTAAAGACGCGCCGGTCGGTGCGCAGGCATTTCCAAATTTTACTCCAAAACCATTCGGAGGAATAGGTATTACCGCATTGGGCTATGTAGTGAGGGCGGTGTTGGGAGGCGAGATCGGTGATGGCCGCAGCCTCACGATGGCTGGTATGGTCTTTCCATAGCCAGCATTGAGCATGGAGGTTTTTTTTCCATTTAGGGAGACTCGCCAGGGCGCGGTTTTCTTTGTCTACGGGTATCGGGCTGGATCCGGTGGCGTCCACTCCAATGCCTACAATCCGGTGGGGGTGGAATCCCTTGGTGCGGGCTGCGGCTTTCAGCGCGCCGCGCACCGTTTTTTCCAAACCTATCAGGTAATCCCCCGGATGTTGCCGCGCCAGGTGATGATCTTTGGGGTCGAGAAGGACGCCTTGGCGGCCTGAAGGGTAATCGTAAGTGAATGCGGCTATTTCCTTTCCATCCTGACAGCGCACCACGACAGATCGAACCGAGTTGGTTCCGTAATCAATTCCCAAACTGTATTGCATTGCATCCAATCAAAGGGTTTTCTTGATTTAAATCAATAGTCTACCTCAAACCAATATAAAAAAGGGGTTGTCAGGCTGGGTGATATCGCTTAGGACATTTCCATGTCTTATTTTGCCAATAAAGCAGTGTGTGCTTTTATGCTCACGGTTGGCTCTGGTTTGCTAAGTGCCCAAGAAAGCACCGTGGTTCGCGATACCCTGCCCTCCGAAACGTCTGCCGTGGCTACCCAGCAGCTACTTCTACAGGAGATTTCATCGGAAGATCTCAAGTATTATGGCTTGGAGGAAAAAACACGAAGAATGCTGACCGCTTCTCTTTTAGTCAGCGGGGTTTACGATTCCAACATTTTCATTTCCGACGGCAATGAGACCGACGATTTCATTTGGACCCTGGCACCCACCATCACTTTTGAACCTGAGCACATTCAATCCAGCAATCCGCACTACTTTAAAGCGGTCTACAATCCCAAACTACAGTTCTTCACCTACAAGGACACGGAGGACACCATCGAGCATGCCGGATTGGCCAGCTATCTTTACAAGGGTGAAGTCGTTACCTTTAATGCCAAACACGAAAGCGGCACGGAGTCCGGCCCCACCCGGGACGTGGGCACTCGCACCAACCGGGACGTGCACAATTCGCAAATTACCTTGAATGTCGATTTGGCCGAAAAATGGAGCATCCTTTTGGACAACCAGCAGAGGCTGGCTTTCTATACCAAACAGAACGATCACCATGTTTGGACCACGGAGGGTTTCGTGCTCTACCGGCCAGCCAAAAATCTTCTCTTAGGAGTGGGCCCAAAATTAGGATGGACGGATGTTACGGGTGGCCCGAATCAAGATTTCCAACAGGGTTTGGCCCGTATTTCCTACGCACCACATCCGGACTGGTCATTCGATCTTACCGGCGGATTTGAAGTGCGTTCTTTCCAGGATCCGGCGGGTGTGGGCACCCGTGTGACACCCGTCTACCAAAGCAACATCACGTATCGTGTCTTTCCTCAGACCAATCTCTTCTTGAGCGGCTACCGTCAGGTGCGCTCTTCCACCGGTTTGAATGCTACTAATTTTATCACCACCGGAGGTCGTGTTGGTATCGGTCAAAACATCACCCGGAAACTTCAATATATCGGAACCTATGGGCTGGAACATGCCGATTACTACAACACCTCGACGACCCAGTTTTCACGTGCGCGCGATGATTTCTTCCAGTTTACCAGCCACGATTTAAACTATCGTTACAATGAATACCTCAGCTTCGGCATGAATTACACGTGGATGCTAAACGACTCCAATGTAGCCGACTTTGTATCGCATCGGGTGGGACTCTCCACCACCTTCACCTACTGATCTTTCTGAATTTAATTGCCGGATAAACCACTATGAGCGAACACCGAAAGACAAACATGAAAACAACGATCTATTCCGTGCTGTGTATGATGGTCTGTTTAGTGATGAGTGGGCGGGTTCAAGCGCAAGATGCATCGGGTATGCAGGCCGATACCGGAAAAATTCTCTCCACAGTGGGATCGGTAACGATTCTCCTTCCTGGTGAATCCACCCCCAAGCCGGCCATCAAAGGACAACCGGTTCCAGAAGGCTCCACCCTCATTACCGCAGATGGATCCCAATGCATGGTGGGCTTAACCGCCGGAGCTTCAACTCTGGTTGAATCGGGCTCCGAGTTGACCGTCGATACCCTACAAATCAAAAAATCAGGCAACCAAGTCTCCCAGCGCAACATCGAGCTGGAACTCAAATCCGGCTCCAACCTTTCTTTCCTTAAGCAAATGGGATCCATCTCGGACTACTCGGTCAAGACTCCCATTGGGGTAGCCGCCGCACGTGGCACCATTTGGCGCTCCAGCAATGAAGGTATTCAAGTGGCCGATGGTGTGGTGACCTTCACCCTCCCTGATGGCACTCAGGTTTCGGTTCCCGCCGGTAAACAAATGACCCCGGACGGTGAGGTAGATGTGATTGACGATCAAGTTCTGCAAAATCTGGCCGATGCCATCACCACCACCACTAAACTTAAAGTTAATCTGAAATTCCTCGATAACGGCACCGCCCAGATCGTTATCCTCAACTCGGATAACCAGGTGATTTCTACTCCGAGTTTCAACCCGGTCACCACCTCGGATGGCGAGACCAATAATGATCAACCTCCCGCTCCTCCCGCCCCTCCGGCACCCGATGCATCTCCCGAACCTGAGGAAGACCCCTACTGTTACTACTTTGAAAGTTGACCTTGGGATCCTTGCCCGCTCGTAGTCCAGCTACGGGTGGAGCCGCGTGGTAGGATGGGCTTACTTCAGGAGTGGGACGCCATGCGTTGGCGCACCACCTCGAAGAGACAAATGCCGGTAGCCACCGACACGTTGAGACATGGCGTCTCTCCCAACATGGGAATGGTAACAAGCTGATCGCATTGTTCGGAAGTCAGACGCCTCAAACCTTCCCCTTCCGCGCCCATGACCATCGCCACTGATTCAGTTAAATCCAGTTGATAGAGCGGCTGTGATTCCTCGTCACCCGTTCCGATGATGGTGACGAAAGCCTCTTTCATCGCTGCCAGTGAGCGTGCCAGATTCGTGACTTGGATGATCGGAAGCTTTTCCGCCGCGCCACAGGCCACATGGCGCACCACTTCGGAAATGGGTGAAGTGCGATTTTTGGGAATGACCAGCGCGTGGCAGCCCGCCGCCTCGGCGGTGCGAATACAGGCCCCCAGATTGTGCGGATCCTGCACCTGGTCCAATGCCAGGAAAAACAGCGGCTCCTCCAACCCCAAAAGATCTTGCAAATAACCCTCGTCTTTCAACGCCACCGGCGCATGGATGCGGGCATGTGTGCTTCGGTGGGCTTTTTTATATTTGGATCCCATATCTATCCAGCTAACGACCGCCCCGTAAAACTGCAACTCCAAAGCAGTGCGAATGCTTGTCGCACCCCTAAAATGTCAGCTTCTGAAAATCTTAACCCGTGCTCTGTTTCCCGTTTCCAATCGAGAAACCGCCCAATCTGCCGGAACCTCATTCAAACGAGATCGGTGAGGTGGTGTAAGCAGGGTCGCCCGTTGAGAGCTTCTGCACGTGGATTTCCATGGATTCAAACTGCACGCCAGCCGACATGGTGGCCACGGAGGTATCGCCGGCATCATGTCCGGTGCCGATCAGGATGAATCCGGCCTGTGGTGCCAGACGGGTTGCATCGTAATACCACCAACGATCCCCCAGCCAGACCTCAAAAAAGGCATGGAAATCCGGGTTGGGCAGCTGATGGACATAAGCACTTCCGTAGCGGGCCGGGATTCCCAAGGCCCGGCAGAAGGCAATGCCCAGATGTGAAAAATCGCGACACACACCGGCACCGGAGATGAGGCAATCCACCGCGCTGCTGTGTTCGTCGGTGGCACCGGGCAGATATTCGATCCGCTCATAGATCCAATTACAAATGGCGGCGACGCGGCTGTGGCCCGGCATCAGGGATCCGAATTGCTTGGCGGCCAGTCGAACCAGTTTGTCGGATTCGCAGTAGCGACTCGGGTAAAGGAAGCGGGCCACGTTGACGGGAAGATCCACCAGTGAGGCTTCCACGGGTTCCCAAGGTCCGGTAAAGGCACCATCCGTTCTCTCGACCTCGGCCTCGTAGGTGACCTCAAAGGGGCCCGAAGGAATCGTGACTCCATGAAAACGTGTCAGGGAATCGGGGGCGAGTTGCTCACGGAACGGGAGGCCGACGCTATTGAGCAGGGATTCCCGGATCACCCGCTGATTGCCACACTGTGCCACCGCCAGATTCAATAAAACCCATCCCGCCGGTTGGATATGGTACCGCAGCCGGGCCTGGATGGCGAACTGATGGGTGGATGACATGGATCAAGATGGTCGCTCAAGGCGAGCTGTCAACCAGCGATCAGAATATAATCGATGGATCACGGTTCACTACCGCTCCAATCGCTGAATCCATGCGAATGCATAACCCCAGCGAGGATTGGGTAGGTGGTGCCATACAGGGTTCGCATGATAGGTCTTCTCCACTATCGAAACGCCACACATTGAGTGCCTATGGGGTTTTCCGGCAGTCTCAATGTCTGTGATCAGCGATGGCTGCCTGTGGCGTGATCCATGCCGGGAGCGTAGCGACCAAGCACGGAGCATGACACGGGTAGCCATTCGGTGATCGCATTGTTAGGGCTTTATTTGCGTGTAACTACCCGGAGAGCTATTCCGGATCGCAAGCCTTATTTCTTCAGCCTTCTTGCCAAGTGCTTCGATACGTGTGAATGGCAACTCTACAATTGAAACTCTCCGATCCATGAGGTTCTGCTGATAACGAAGATTCTTGTCACCCGTAACAAGCACATCATAAATTCTCTCGATCCTGCGGATCAACGCCCCGTTTCGAGTTCCGTTCCAACCGAGGAAGTCAACGGTCACAACCTCAAACTCAGATAAAAAATACCGAAATCCTATCGGCACATTCTCATCAAGAATAACTTTCTTCACGAACTAGTCTCAAAAACTCCACGGCATCTTCTCGTCTTACCGATGGAAACTGTTCCAAAAACTCGTCCAATGAATCTCCTGCATCAAGATACTCCAGTAGCGACTGCGCGATGACACGCGTGCCGCGGAATACGATTGTCCCTCCGAGAATTTTGGGATCTGAGTGAACTGGACTGTGATCGAGAGTGATCATCGGTCAAAGATACAACATGCTCCGGGACACGCAATAATTTTTGCCCTAACGAGACGGTCGGAAAAATCCCCTCGGCTCAAAAGCGGATGTTTTCCGAGGGTCAATGTGGCGGAACACATCATCCAAGTGTCGTCACGGGGATTCTGGAGCATCGTTTTTCCTGTCATGTTTGATAGAGGGGTTTTCCGAACGTCTCAACGTCCGTGGTTAGCCGCCCCTCACAGCCCCGGAAGGCTTAGCCGCAGACGTGACAGACCGCCTCTGCGGGCTGGCGCGGCTGATGCCGGAGTTACCCTAAAGTGTTGTGCTGTGAGGGGTTGGCTGAACCACATGGTTCGGATAATTTTATGGCAGGTTAGGCTCATGTTGGCAGGTCAAAACTATCGCCTCCGGAGATGTCTACCTCATGCAAATCAGATTGATGCAGCCGCTGTATAAAACACGCCCAAGGTGCCCACAAATCCAATAGGAAACCCGATCCACATCGGACGCCAGGCACGTAAACGAGGGCTTCGACTGAAATACACTGCCGCCTCCAACACAAAAGGAACTAAGCCAATCGAACCCGCCAACCAGTAGGTGGCGGCAGGTCCAAAGACGTGCTGGGGTGCCAAGTAGAAATAATAGAGAAGGAAGCCGATCACGGCGAACGGGTAAAATGGCCACAATGCCTTCCCGGCAAGAACAAAGGCTACCGGCGTGAAGAGTATACAGGTCAGAATGCCCAGCAGATACGCGCCCAGATATTGTAGAATCAACAGCAGCACCCTTCTTCTTGCCTTGGCAGGTGGATCAAACTTTTCTGTGGTCATAGTGATCTCTCTCGAACATCCGCCGTCACTCATGACCGGAAGCGGCGCGACTCCTGCCCCGAGAGGAGCGACAAGCACGGGATCCGGAAGCTGGCGGACGGGTGAACGTGGGGTGCACCGCATGGTTCGGTATGGTTCATGGATTTATCGGTGGTGGTGTGGCCGACTTTCTGGTGACAAGCCAAATTACGACACCACCTAGGAAAATCAGAAGTCCGAGGCCTCCCAAAATTATTCCACCGACCGTGGACATCAGGGTAACACCAATATCTGAAGCTAATGCCTCTGTATGATTTGCTCCAGATGTCTCAAGAGTGTTGAAACTACCCCTCATGCCTATAACTGTCCCGATTAGTCCGAGCACTGACCCGCCAAGCGTCAATGCTCCTCCGGTGATCATCGTCCATTTTGCGGCTGGCTTCATATTTTTTACCGAACGTCCAGGGGGACTCACGGTTGCCCGTGACGCGGCTCTTGCTCCGCCATTGGCGTGATGTCCCGGTCAGTCGGGATTGAGACTAT
>JBHJOR010000016.1:0-56681 GCA_050329585.1 Methylacidiphilales bacterium
TTCTAATAAAGGCGGTGCTTCAACTGAATTTTCCTCCGAGGCGGAATCGCCCAGATAATCCCCCATAAAAGGAAGCGGTGGAACTTTCCCTTCAAAGATCACCACACTACCCACAATCATAAACAAGGCTAAATGAACCCCAATTGAAACCATTAAGCCCAGATACGTTGAGACATTGGCTTTTTTCGTCGACTTAGCAGCAGGGCGCTGGGGATATGAGGACATAACAAAACAATATCCCAATTGCGTGTTGAGGGCAAAAGTAATTTATGCCGATTTGCTGTAAACTATCTTTAGACTTTTATGAGTTTCTGGTATGGGGATCGGTTGGGTATCACTTCGATTATTAAGACCACACGATGATCTGAGGAACCCTTTTATCCGCAGATTCCCACCGATTTTCACAGATGATTTTTGAGCCCAAAAATCTGCGATCTTCTGCGTTAATCTACGGATTAAGGTTTGCTCGCGCACCGGGCCGTCTCGCTATCGTTCGATACGCTCGGGTTCGATTCCCTCTCGCCTCTGAAATTGTATAAAAAGAGTGCGGCGAGAGGGAATCGAACCCTCGCTACTAGCTTGGAAGGCTAGAGTCCTACCATTAAACGACCGCCGCAAAAGATGGACGAAAATTAAAGATCATCGCGCTGACAGAAGCAATCGAAAAAAATGATGCCGATAATCGACGTTCCCCCTATCACTTGAACTTGACTTTATTTCCTGCTTCGGAATGCTTCTCGCCTTATGGCAAACTCTCCTTCCGCAGAAAAGCGGGCGCGCGTCAGTGAACGCCGCCGCGATATCAACCGCCGCCAGGCTTCCAAGGCGCGCACCGTTTCCCGTGCCCTCAAACAAAGCATCGTGGCCGGAGCCGATAAACAAGAAGCCGCTAAAAAAGTTCCCTCCGTTCAATCAGCGGTCGATAAAGCTGTCAAAACGGGTTCAATGAAAAAAGGCACCGCCAATCGAATCAAAAGCCGCATCGCCAAAGCTCTTAAATAACTTACTTTCAACTTACTCTTCTTAAATACCGCGGCCTCGTCCGCGGTATTTTTTTGCTTGCGAGCACGCTGATCTACGGCACGGCCGAAGGCTGAACGGGAGTTTCAGAGCAGTCCCGCACCCTGATATCCCACCGGATCCAATTCGACCTCGGGAAAACCGTAGCCTCGCAGAGTGCGGATAATTTCCTCTCCGGCCCGCATCAACGCCGGGGTTTCTTCCGGGGAAGTTTGCACCCAGGCACTGTCCTCACGGTGACGAACCCGGACGATGCGGAAGCCCGCTTGATGAAGGAACGCCTCGGCTTGTTCGATGCGCCGCAAGCGCTCCGGAGTAACAGCCAGGCCATGAGGGATTCTGGAAGCCAAGCAGGGCTCGGCCGCTTTGTCGGCGATATCGAGACCGTATTGATGAGCTAAAACTCTGATCTCCCTTTTGCCGAGTCCGCATTCTTGCAGAGGTGCGCGGATGGCAAACTGACGGGCTGCGGCCCGGCCGGGTCGATCCTGTAGGGCATCATCGGCATTCTCCCCATAACACAGCAGGTCCGCACCATATTGGGCCGCCCAAACTTCCATGGCTTCAAAAAGTGCCGCTTTACAAAAGTAACAACGGTTGAGCGGGTTTTCCGCATACGAAGGATTATCCATTTCACGGGTCTCGATGACCCGCAATGGCAGCTGATGCGATTCAGCAAAATCCAGTGCTTTGCGAAGTTCCGAGCGCTTCAAGCTGGGTGAATCCGCCAGCACCCCGGTCACGCGTCCGGGACAAACACGGGCCGCAAACCACAATAAAAAACCGCTGTCCACACCGCCGGAGTAAGCGATTAATAGTTGCTGTGACGGCTCCAGCACTTCGCGCAAATGGGCGCACTTTTCTTCCGCAGCACTCAACATGAGAAAGTTATAGCAGATGACCGGGCACTGCGCTATACTCTTGCCTCATTTATATGTCACGCATTGTGCAAAAATACGGAGGCACTTCGGTGGGAACACCGGAGCGTATCCGCGCGGTAGCAGACCGGGTGGCCGAGTGGCACCGTGAAGGCCATGAGCTGATCATCGTAGTCTCGGCCATGTCAGGAGTCACCGACTCACTTTTGAAATTAGCGCGGGACGTATGCGAGCGCCCCACCGAACGCGAAATGGACGTGCTTTTGGCCACGGGGGAACAAACCACGATTGCCCTGCTCGCCATGGCACTGCATCACCGGGGCATTCCGGCGCGATCCCTGACGGGGGCACAGGCGGGCATCGTCACCGATAACACTCACACCCGGGCCCGAATTGCCCATATCACTCCGCACCAAATTCAGTCGGCTCTGGATGATCGCCAAGTAGTCATTGTGGCCGGATTCCAAGGGCATACCCAAAGCGGACACATTACGACGTTGGGACGCGGAGGATCGGATCTGAGTGCCATCGCCTTGGCCGCAGCGACCAAGGCTGATCTTTGCCAAATTTACACCGATGTGGATGGCGTTTACACCGCCGACCCGCGCATCGTGCCGCAAGCGCGGAAAATTAGGGAGATTTGCTACGAGGAGATGTTGGAAATGGCCAGCTCCGGTTCGAAGGTCATGCAATCACGCGCGGTGGAATTCGCCAACAAATACCATGTCGTCTTCGAGGTGCGATCCAGCTTTAACAACGAACCGGGAACCATAGTCAAACAGGAGGAGCCATCCATGGAGCAAGTCGTCGTGCGCGGAGTTAGTATTGAAAAAAATCAGGCCAAGGTGGTCATCGGAGGTGTGCCCGATCAACCGGGCGTCGCAGCGCGTCTCTTTCGCACGATTTCCGAAGCCGGGGTGAATGTGGACATGATCGTGCAAAACGTTTCCCACGCCCGCGAGGACGCGCCAACCCAGGAAACGGACATCACCTTTACCATTCATCGGGACGACCGGCAGAAAGTGGAGCCGATACTTGAACAATTCAAAACGGAAACCACCGCACGCCACGTCTCACTGCGCGAGGGTATCGCCAAGCTCTCAGTCGTTGGAATCGGCATGCGAAGCCATAGCGGCGTGGCCGGAACACTTTTCACCGCACTGGCCGAAGCGAATATTAATATTCAAATGATTTCCACCAGTGAGATTAAAATTTCCGTAGTCATTGATGAAGTCCAAGCCGCCGAGGCCATGCAACGGGTTCACGATCAGTTTGGTCTACACGAATCTCCTTCTGCAGGCTGACCCGATTGCCCGCCACCTATGAGGCGTCCTCTGCATCTCGATGCGATAGCCACCACACCGCTAGCGACATCGGTGCGGGAAGCGATGCTGCCTTTTTTAGAAGGGCTGACCGGACATCCGGGCGGCGTGCACAGCAGTGCCAACCGGTTGGACGAGGCCAAGGAAAACGCCCGTCAGCTCATTCGGGCGTTCAGTGGAGCCACTGAATCGGGTCGGGTGATCTTCACCGGTTCGGGCACCGAAGCGGTCAATCTGGCGGTGATGGGATGGGCGCGGGCCCGCGCCAAACCAGCGCACATCGTTTCCACTCTCATCGAACACCCCGCTCTGGACGGGGCTCTGGCGCGACTGCGAAAAGAAGGCCACAGGATTACCTTCATACCGGTGGACGCGAATGGATTCCCTTTGCTCGAAGAACTCGAACGTTGTGTCAGGAAACAACCGATCGATTTACTGGCCACCCATCTGGCACACTATGAAATAGGGACTCGCCAGAATGTCATTGAATTAGGGAAATTCTGTCGACGAACTGGAGCGCGCTTTTTTTTGGATGCCACTCACGGCATGGCATGGAATCCACTTTCGATGGCAGATCACGGAGTAGACCTGCTAGCCTTTTCTCCGCATCGTTTTTTCGGCCCCGCCGGGGTGGGGGTGCTGGTAGCGGCAACAGGCATTCCACTGGCCCCCCTTTATGATGGAGGCATGCAGGAGGAAGGTTTGAGACCGGGAACCGGATCTGTTCCACTAATAGTAGGAGCCGGAGCAGCTTGCGATCTCGCTATGAGGGAAGCTCCCACTTGGCAAGAAACGACCCAAAAATACCAACACCAATTCAAGGAAATCCTATCATCAACTCTCGAAGAAATCCGCTGGGGTGGTCCGGAGCCGGGATTACAGCGGGACCCGCATCATCTTCAACTTTCGGTGGGTTACGTGGAGTCGGAAGCTGTGGCACTTTTTGCTGATCTGAGAGGCGTGCAGTTTACCAGTGGAACCGGCTGTTTGCGGCCGGAAGAAAAGGGATCGCGCACCCTGCGGGTGCTGGGCATGGAACCGGAGTTCCGAACTGGCAATCTGATTTTCGGATTGCTGCCGGACTTGACTGATCAGGATGTGGAGGATGCCGCCGGAGTGGTGGTGCAGGCGGTTCAAAGGGTGCGTTCCATGTCACCCGGCTGGATGGAACGTGCCAACCGAAGCGCGGGCGCTTGATGGCAGGCTCAGCACGGCGGCGGTACCACCTCCGGATCGGGGCCTGAGTTCGATGGAGCCGCCGTGAAGTTGTGCGATTTCCTTCACCAAGTTGAGCCCCAAACCCGAACTTTTCCTGCGGGTGTCCGGCCGGGGCTGGGAAAAAAAACGATCGAAGATCTTATCTTTCATTTCGGGATCAACCCCCGGTCCGCGATCCCGCACGCCAAGCAACACCGCATCAGACCCCTCTTCGAAACCTAATTCTATCTCCGCCCCGGCGGGACTGAAATCCACCGCGTTTTGCAGGAGATTCGCCATGGCCTGATGAATTAAAAAACGATCTCCCATAACCGTAATCGCCTCCGGGGCGAACCGGTAACGGAGCGTGAGGTTCTTCGCGGTCAAGTGGGTTTGAAACGATTCACCCACCTCGTGCATCAGTGCCAATAGATCAACTGGTTGGCGAACCTGAAGATGACCGGCACGTTCAAGACTGCCCAACGCCATCAATTTTTCTACAATGGCATGAATGCGTGCTGCCTCACTGTGGATGGAATCCAGAAAACGGCGACGGCGGGCCTCGTCCATGCCTTGATCCACGGGCTCGCTGAGCAGCTCGGAGGCGGCTAAAATGGAAGATACCGGGCTTTTGATTTCATGGGCCAAGGCGCGCACAGTTCGATCCACATCATGACGCTGCTCAATGGAGGTGCGCATTTCATCCAAGGCGGTGGTGAGTTGATTCATCTCACGCGCCCATCCGCTGCGAGGAACGGGAGGTCGATCTCCATCGCGTATCAAACGGGCATAACGCGTAAGGGCGGCAATGGGCGAGGTGAGCCAGAGCGACACCAGAAATCCCACCACCAAACTGGCACCACCGGCGATCAAACAGGCATGAAACACACTGCGGGAGGCGCGAGCGATGAAGCGGTTGAGATTACGAGTGGGCTTGATCACGGTCAGCACACCTACAAGTTCTCCGTTGACCCTTACCGGCGCGGCCACATAGAGGATGCTCTCACCGGGGAACGCCGGATCATCCTTGCTAGAGCGCGCCCCATAACGTCCTTTTAAGGTGAGATGAACATCCCGCCAGTTCGAGTAATCGGTTCCGGGCTGGTCTCTTCCGCGGGAGTCGAACAGAAGTATACCACGGGCATCGGTGAGGTAGAAATCCATGTCCACCGAGTCCTTACTTTGGCCATATATTTCGGCGTCCAGAGAGTGCCGTTCGAGTTGGGACTTCCATGCAGCCCATAAGCCATCTGCTGAGGGGGATCCGTTTTCAGACGCCAGGCCCGTGGGCCATTGGTAGGAAACTATGGCGGCTAACCACGTGGCGGTGTCCACCAGCGATTCTTCGATAGATTCAAGATAACGCGGACGCAGTTCATCCTGCAGCCAATCGGCCAAGAGGAGCACCGCGGTAAACGCGATGATCAGATAGGAAAGAAGAATACCCGCACGGATCGTCATGACAGGGTTGTTTCAGAAAGAGAGTAACCCAGTCCGCGATGAGTGAGGATGGGGTCGGAACCCAAGTGGGCAGCTCGAAGTTTAGCGCGGAGTTGTTTAATATGGGCATCGACGGTGCGATCAGTGCACGCGCCGGGATCGTCCCAAGCGTGTTCTAGTAGTTGATCGCGGGAATAAACCCGCCCGGGTGAATCAATGAGGGTTTTAAGTAAACGGTATTCGTAACGAGTCAGTTCCAAGCGGGTTCCGTGGTAGCGGATTTGTTTACGAACATCGTCCACTTCAAACGGGGTATCGAGCAAGCCGTTTGGGGTCATGGGTCGGACTTTAGTTTCGGCAATGGCTGCGGATGGCTGCGACTCAGCATGACTACGGCGCAGCACGGCTCGAATACGGGCGGTGAGTTCACGCGGGCTGAAAGGTTTGACCACATAATCGTCAGCCCCCATTTCCAGCCCTGCCACGCGGTCGATTTCCTCACTGCGGGCGGTGAGAAAAATAAGCGGAGTGGTATGTTGCCGACGAATTTCTCTAAAGAGGTCAAAGCCGTTG
The DNA here is from genome assembly GCA_050329585.1 of Methylacidiphilales bacterium. Taxonomy (GTDB): domain Bacteria; phylum Verrucomicrobiota; class Verrucomicrobiia; order Methylacidiphilales; family JBCBYL01; genus DAIPIT01. The sequence goes on from JBHJOR010000016.1 coordinate 6,431, forward strand.
CGGTCGGGTATGCCGATATCGAGCAGGATGAGATCAAACGTTCCGCTAACCAAGGTCTCTAGCGCGGTGCGGGCGGTGGAGACCCAGACGGGTTTCATGCCATCTGTTTCCAATGCAAAGAGCAGTGACTCAGCGATGCCCGGCTCATCTTCCACGATCAATACCCGCGCGTTATGCATGTAATTTTTTAACGGGTAAAGGGTGCCTTGGCGATGGCATTTCTTGAGCGAGGATTGCCAGAGAAGGAATAAGATAGCTATACCTTGCTCATGCGGAAACGAACCATCCGGCTGCGAATGGCCATCACCCTCATGATGCTGGGGGTGCTACTGGTATCCATTGGTAGCCTGTTGTGGATTGCGCTTCACAACACCCGACAAACCGCACGCCAATTAGCCACTGATCTTTTGGAAAAACAAACCGGCGCGGTGGCGGATAAGCTGACTTCACATCTGGGTGCGGGAGAGCGCCTGATACGTTTTATGCATGCGGCGGTGATTACCGAGCCGGATCAGATTGAGGACTGGCGCCGGGCGGGTGATCAATTATTGCCTTTGGCGGAGATGTTTCCGCAGTTTGGCTGGATTTATTATGCCCGCCAGTCGGATGGAATGCTGGTGGGAATGAACCGGGTAGCGGGTCGGCCGGTGATGCATGTCAGCCGCTATGATGCCAGGGGAACACGACATGTGGAGGAGTATGTCAAGGAGGGTGGAGTTTGGACGACGTATCAACGCACGGGTTTCATGCCCGCATCGCCGGACTATGATCCACGCACCCGGCCGTGGTATGTCGAAGCGGAACAGGGCAGCGGCCGGGTTTGGACGCGACCCTACCGATTTTTTGAGTCCGATTTATGGGCAGTAACTGTGGCGTGGGCAGATCGGGACGAAATAGGGGCCGTGCGCGGGGTGTATGCCGTGGATGTGCTGCTGGAGGATCTCTCATCGTATCTGCGCGGGCTGCGGATCGGTCGCCGCGGTATGACGGCCATTCTGTATCCAGATGGGGAAATTTTAGCCCATTCGGAAGAGGAGAGTGGACGGAGCCGGGTCGAAGCGTGGGCGGCTCGAACGTCATCACCTCTGGCCCGGAATGATGTGACCATGGATTTTCATGAACGCGGGGTTTGGTATTTTGCCCGCTCTACCTCTCTACATTCAGAAGGGATGTCGGATGTGAAATTATGGGTTCTCGTGCCCGCGCTGGATTACTTAGCGATCGCGCGGAAAAATGCTTGGTGGACGGCAGGTATCGGGGTGCTGTTGGCTACAGGTGCAGTCATTTTAAGTATCATTTTCGCTCGTCGAATATCCGAACCATTGGCACGGGTCAGCGAGGACATGGCACGGATATCGCATTACGACATCCGATCCGAGCCTTACGGGTTCTCGAACATTCATGAAATGGCGGTGGTGACAGGCTCTTTGGAAAAAATGAAGGCCAGCCTGCGGGCCTTTGGTCGCTACGTTCCCGGCGAGCTGGTGAGGGCGGTGCTGGACAGTGGTCAGGAAGCGCGGGTGGGTGGGCGATTAGAGCGCCTGACGGTATTGTTTTCGGATTTGGCGGGCTTCACCACATTGAGTGAAGAACTTTCACCCGATCAAGTTTTTGAAGAATTGGCAGAAAGCCTTGAGATTTTGACTCTGGCTCCGGAACGTGAAGGTGGTGCCATGCTTACTTTTTTGGGCGATGGAGTGATGGCGGTGTTTAATGCACCCCAAGCCTTGGTAGACCATGAAGCGGCGGCCTGCCGTGCAGCATGGAAAATTCGCATGGACATGGAGGTCTCCAATCAATCGCGTTTGGAACGAGGGAAATGTCCGCTACGGGTGCGTATTGGATTGCATACCGGACAAGTGCTGGTGGGTAATGTGGGCATCCGTGAACGTTTCACGTATTCAGTTTTGGGTGATGCTGTGAATTTTGCCAGCCGCTTGGAGGGTCTGAACAAGCTCTATGGGACGGTTATTCTCGCGGGGGAAGAGACGCATCGCGCGGCGGGAGCGTTCTGGTTCTGGAGGCGGGTGGACCGCATCACCGTCATGGGAAGATCCCAAGCGGAATGGGTTTATGAACTACTGGGGCCAGCCGAAGCGGTTAATTTAGAGATCCGTCAAGCGACGAAGCTCTATGCGGAGGGATGGGAGGCCTATTTGCTGCGAAACTTTGATCTTGCGGAGCGCCTATTCAATGATGCGCAGAAAGCTCGCCCCGAAGACTTGGCAGCGCCATGGATGATTCAAAGGTGTCGCGATCTGAGAGCGCATCCTCCGGCGGAGCATTGGGATGGCAGCTCGCAGGCTCCGGTTAAATAAAAAAAATCCTGTCCCCTACGGAACCCTGACTTATAGTAGATTGCTTGACTAAACATCCCGGCATGAATTCTAACCATTCAATACCCAAGCCTTGGAACGTGGGAGGGAGAACCTTCCACTCCCGGCTGATGCTGGGCACCGGGAAATTTTCTTCTAATCAAGCGATGCGTGATGCGCTGGAGGCATCCGGAACTGAGTTGGTGACGGTGGCACTACGGCGGGCAGATTTAAGCGGAGCTGATGATCCTTACGCCGATATTCTCAAATTCATAGATCCGCAGCACTATCAACTGGTGCCCAACACCAGCGGAGCGATGAATGCCGAAGAAGCCGTGCGGCTGGCGAGGTTGGCCGCTTCAGCCGGGCTGCCCACTTGGATCAAATTGGAGATTCATCCCGATCCGCGCTATCTGCTACCCGATCCGATTGAAACCCTGAAAGCCACCGAGGTGCTGGTGAAAGAAGGCTTTACTGTGTTACCCTATATTAATGCGGATCCTGTGCTGGCCAAAAGGTTGGAGGATGCAGGTGCCGCCACGGTGATGCCCTTGGGCTCTCCGATCGGATCTAACCGGGGGCTGGAGACACGGGCTCAGGTTGAGATCATCATTGAGCAGTCCGGTATTCCGGTGGTGGTGGATGCTGGACTGGGAAGGCCTTCCCACGCAGCAGAAGCCATGGAGCTGGGAGCGGACGCCGTATTGATCAACACCGCCATTGCTATCGCCAACGATCCGGAGCGCATGGCCCGGGCGTTTGCGATGTCGGTGGAGGCCGGACGCTCGGCTTACGAAATGGGGACGGAGATCGGAGCGGGAATTCGCCGCAGCGGTGCGGCGGTGGCCACCAGTCCGCTGACCGGATTTTTGTCGAACGGAGGCACGTAAAGGATGATTTTCAGGCCAAACCCGGTCGATTTACGAACCAGCTTCGTATCCAGATTCAACCAACTCAACACGGAGCGCGGAGGCGTTCTGCCCCGGTTTGAACAGTTGCTGAATGAAGCAACGCCTCTGGAAGAGTTGGCGAGAGAATCCTCGCGTTTAACCCGGCAGTATTTTGGCAGGACGATGCGACTCTTCGCTCCCCTCTATGTATCCAATGAATGTATTAATGTGTGTTCGTATTGCGGCTTTTCCCGTCATAATCCGATTCTTAGAGTAACCCTTTCGCTGGACGAGGTGGAGCGCGAGGCTCGGCATCTGGCGTTGGAGGGGTTTCGAAACATCCTTATCGTGGCGGGCGAACACCCCAAATTGATTTCTAATCATTATTTAAGAGATTGTGTGGAGCGGGTGGCGCAGGTGGTGCCCTCGGTGTCCTTAGAAGTGGGGCCGATGGAGACTAATGATTACGTGCCGATGGTGCGGGCCGGAGCCGAGGGGCTGGTGGTTTATCAGGAAACGTATCACCGGGAGAGCTACGCGCGACTTCACGAATCCGGACCGAAACGGGATTTTGACTGGCGCTTAGAGTGCCCAGAACGGGCCTATGCGGCCGGGTTTCGTCGCTTGGGCATTGGTGCCCTGTTCGGACTGTGGAATTGGCGCGAAGAGGCGATCGCACTGGCGGCCCATGCGGAGTTTTTGTTAAAGAAGTGCTGGAAAGCCTCGTTGACACTTTCCTTTCCCCGACTGAAACCTGCCGCAGGTTCCTTTGAGCCGGCGTATCCGATTTCCGATCAGGATTTTATCCGTATGGTCTGCGCGTTTCGGGTTTGTTTTCCCCAAGTGGGACTGGTGTTGTCCACCCGGGAACCGGCATGGCTGCGCAACGGGCTTTTCCCGCTTGGAGTGACGCTGATCAGCGCGGGGTCGCACACCGAACCCGGCGGATACACCGGAGCGGGTTCGGATCGTTTGCACCAAACCCGGGGGGCGCGGATGATCGAGGCCGGGGTGGATCAGGGCAAGGCAGCTGAAAAACAATTTGAAATCAGTGATCAGCGATCAGCGGCCGAAGTGGCGTGTTACTTGCAAGCTGCCGGATTGGAGCCGGTCTGGAAGGACTGGGATCGGGAGTTGTGTCTTCATGAATGAGAAAAAAGAATGTGTGGTGATCCTCAACGGCAAGCCCCGCAGTATGGCGGAAGCCTTGTCTTTGGACGAAATGGTCACCTCACTGGGGCTGGAATCACGCAGTGTCTTGGTGGAGCATAATGGCGTAGCGGTGGCTGGCCCGCATAGAAAAGATGTTTTAGTGGTATCGGGTGATCGTATCGAGATTTTTCGCGTGGTGGCGGGCGGTTGATGCGATCCAAACGCAGGGCTTCCCATCAAGAAAATTGGATCATCTATTCACACTGCGATCCATCTGCTGGAAAGTAATATTTCCTCACTATGAGACAGTTAACATAAAGTATTTTTTGTTTTACGACTATCCTTAGTCACCATCGCATTTCATGAAAATTACTTCACTAGACTTTTTTGCAATACGGCACGTTAGCGCATTACTTGCACTGTTATGGCCCATAGGCTGCGGATCATCGGATCGCCTTCCTGCCGACAAGGAATATGTCGTGGTTCAAGACAGCCAGCTTACTATCAACGGCCAGCCACAGCGCTTCTGGTCGGTGATCGGCTCTACCTTTTTCACCCCGGAATTTGCCGAAGGGGATGACGCCGAAACGCGGGCGGAAAAGGTCGCCGAAGCGCGTCGTCGCACCGATGAACTGCTGGATCGCCTGGACGACCTCGGATTCAACAGCGTGCGCATGTGGCAGGCTTCCTTGTGGAACGCCCCGGAATATACTCCGGGCGACGGGTCGCGCGCCGACATGGTGGATTATTACATTGCCAGGGTGAAAGAAAAGGGCTGGCGCATCTGGATGCCGGGCTTCAACCGGGCCGGCAGCGCAACGCCGGATGACGTGTCCGTCATTGACGATCCCGCCACGGCAGAGGCATGGCGGGCGGCAGTCGCTTCGGAAAAAGAATCCAAAACCGATCTCCGCCACAGTCTGGCCCGCACCTGGGATCCACGATTGGAGGCCCTCTACGCCCAGCGCATCGAAAAAATCGCCACCCATTTCAACCAACACACCGGCCTGCGCTGGTCAGACGACCCCGTCTTCGGCGTCTGGGAACTCACGAACGAAGAGTGGTGGATGACCAAAATGATCAACGGCCGCTGGCAGCAGCTTCCCGAATATTTCCGCGCCGATCTGGTGGGGCGCTGGAACGCCTGGGTGCGGGCGAAATACAGCACGGATGAAAGCCTCCTCGCAGCTTGGGGATCCGTCCTGCCGGGCGAATCGTTAGTAAATAACACTCTGCTTCTGGCCCCCATGGCGGGGAAAACCGTTCCGGCCTCGGCCAATGATTCCAATCCCCATGCGCTGGCGGCTCTGGAAGGCCTCGCTCAGGAATACAAGCGCTCGGACTTCCCCGAAGCGCGCGGACGGGATGTTTACGCATTTCTCATCGAGCTGCAAATGGCGCACAAAAAACGGATGCACGAACGGGTCAAGACGTTTGGTAAAAGCTGCCGCCTGTCCCCGCTGATCTACGACACCGGCATCGGCTATGAAATTCAGTCGGCCTGGCTGCACCAGAACGCCGAAGCGGTCGCGCACGACGCTTACGTCAACGGCTGGGGGCCGCTTTACGAAAAACCCGACACCACCGGACTGCCCCCCCAGCGCGCCGCCCTCAAGGAGCAGGACGCCGAACGTATCAGCGCCAACACCGGCCCCTGGGTAAACTGGCTCTTGAAACCACCCGGCATCTCCCAAGGGGTCCCATGGCTGGAACACAACCGCGTCGAAGGCAAACCTTTCCTCTGCTATGAAGTACAAATTCAGCAGCCTGCCAAATACCGCGCTGATTTTCCCTACCGCCTTGCCGCGCTGGCTTCGATCCAGGACTGGAGCTGGATTTGTTGGCATTACTTCGGACCGGCCTCAAAGATCGGAAAAAATGAAAACCCCTTCGATCAACCGATGGACATCACGGTGGGGCAACACCCGCAAGGCTACCACTACACCTATGACGAGGTTCAGAACTCGGCCATGCGCAACGCCGCCCACCTCTTCCGCAGCTTTGCCCTGCCTCCCGCGCAGAATCCCACCCGCTTCATCTATGGTCGGCGCTCCCTCCATGAAACCGCTTCGATGGACTACGCCGGTTCCTACGGCATGAGCGGCGTGGACATGCTCCACACCACCTATCAGCATGGCGTGCGCATCCATATTGATCCCAACCGCGAGGAGGATGAAGTGATCGGCCCCGTTGTCCGCTACGTCGACCGGCACACGCACAACCCCTACACCCCCACACCCAATATCACGTTCGACTGGAAGAAAGGTTTCCTGCGCATGGATTCGCCACAAGGTGTCGTTTTCACCGGTCTGCTGGCCCGGGTCGGCAACGAAGTGGAATTCAACAACGGGGTGCGACTCCACGGAGTGACCATCATCAACGACGAAGGCATCTTCGACCCGGTGACACCCGAGGAGAACTACCTGGCGTTCTCGCTCGCCAGCCGTGATGGCCAGCCCCTTGAGAAGTCGGCCGATCTTCTCTTGTCGCTGGTCAGTACCAGTTTCAACAGCGGCTTTGACGCCCCGCGCGACGACATGACCGCTCCCGGCTCCGGTAGAATCGCCGTCGGTAAAATCAAGGGCGGCACCACCCCGGTTCTCCATGCCCGTGTGGGCGGGAGTGTTACGGCTCCTTTCCTGAAGGGTATGCACTACCGGATGTTGGATTGGCATTTGCGAGAAATCCATTCCGGCACACTCGAAAGCGACTCCTTAACCATCCCTGCCGACATGCCCATTTTTTCAATCGAACTGGCACGCTAATACGCACGTAGCTTAAAAAGCTACAACATCCCAAGGTCTTCATTCTCGGAGCGGGTAGTCTTTTTTTTGGTCGCAAAGCCAATTGGAAAATGGTGCGCTCTCCGCAGCTGCAACAGGGCACACTGGCTTTGATAGACACGGATGCCTACCGTTTAGCGAAATTGAAATCGCTGGCCGAAAAAGTCGCGGCTCACCATAACGTGCCGCTGCGTATTGAAGCCTCCTCAGATCGAAGTGAGCTGCTGCTGGTGCCGACTTTGTCATTTTGAGCTTTGCCCGAGACAACGCCCGTTACCGCGGAGTCGACTGTGAACTTTCGGCCCGATATGGGATCCGCATGTGCTCAGGCGACACCACCGATCCAGGCGGTGTGCCCCGAAGCTTGGGTGATCAACTAAATCAACCCCGCGGCCGTTCACGGCATGGGGCTTACCCGCTTTTTTTCCAAAGCTGAAATCGTTTGTCATCTGTGATGCTCAATACAACATGCGCAACGAATACTCCGCCATGGTGGGGCTCACCGAAAAAGGATCCACCCTACCGCCTGAATTAAACCGTGACTTCATTCTCCAAAGCGTGGGCCCCAACCTCTACCCGCGCCCCATGTGCCACGCGGGATCGGTATGATGGAAGTCATTCTCTACACCCATGAACTTACCGCCGAAGCCATCTACCATGAGGATCCGGCTCTGCTGTGGCGAGCACGGCTGACCGACCCCTTGACGCGCTCAATCGGTGACACGGATACGCTACACTCTGATCAGATCCAAGCTGAGCATCAGGCCTTGCCGGATTGTTGGCAGAGTTTGGTTCACTGAAGCGGAACCTATTCAAAGGTTCTGATCGCGGGAAAATACTGCTGCAATTTTTCAATCGGCCGCTTACGCTACGAAGCTTGAAACGACCGCTGGCCATATCGACATGCTGGAATTCAGCCCGTCATGATGACGGTTATACGCTGCTGTCGGAATTAGCCGGGCTTGGTTTTAACGAGGTGGAGCTGGGCCATGGCATCCGCTACAGTCTTTGGCCCGGAATCCTGAAGGCGGTTCAAGAAAAAGTAGTTCGCATTATTTCGCTACATAATTTTTGTCCGCTTCCGATGGGTTACACACGGCCCAATCCAAATTGTTATGAGTTTTCCGACCACCGCGCCACGGTGCGTGCCCGCGCGGTGCGCAGCACCAAGGAAACCATTCAGCAGGCCGTGGAGGTGGGGGCCACACGGGTAGTGCTGCATTTGGGATCCACCGGACAGCCGACCTGCAGCCATCAACTGGAGTCGCTCCTGGCAAAAGGGCGGTTTGGTTCACGCCAGTTTGTGCGTTTGAAAATCAACGCGGTGATGCAACACGAGGAACGATTTATTAGGACCTGGAGCCGCGTCCGCGCGGTATTGGATGAGTTGGTGCCCTTTGCTGCTGAGCGAGGCGTGAAGCTGGGCTGCGAATGCCGGGAAGAAATCGAAGAGTTTCCCATGGAGGGAGCGTTTACGAAAATCTTAGACTCTTATCCGGAAGAGACGCTGGGTTATTGGCATGATTTCGGCCATGCGGCGCGCAAGGAGGCCCTGGGCTTGGTGGATCATCTCCGACATTTCCAAGCGATGGCCCCCCGAATGGTCGGATGCCATATTCATGATTTTAAATATCCAAACCGTGACCACCGTCCGCTGGGCACGGGTGTGATTCGTTTTGAAACATTCTGGCCCAGTCTGCCCGCAGGCGTGATTCCGACGTTGGAGCTATCGCCCCGGGTGACGGAGGAGGCTATCAAGGAGTGCCTAATATGGTGGAAAGTAAACGGGCCGGACGCGGTATAAACTGGGGATTCTGGATCCGCTTGGCCGTCGTGGCGGCCATTTTCACTTGGATAGGATCCAAAAACGACTGGGTCGCTTTTGGACGCGAGCTGGCTAATGCAGATCTGCGCTGGCTGCTGGCCGCTTGGCTGGCTTTTGGACTGGCCCAAGTGGCCGGGGCATGGCGGTGGAAAATGTTGTTACAGGTTCAACAAATCCGTCTGTCCTACGGACGCACCTGGGTCATTAATATGATCGGCTTTTTCTTCAACCAGTTTCTGTTCGGTTCCACCGGAGGCGATCTGGTGAAAATTTTTTATGCGATACGCCAGGCTCCCCATAAAAAAGCGGAAGCGGCTTTATCCATGGTGATGGATCGGGTCATCGGACTCAGTGCTATTTTGGCTATCACCTTCTTGTTGATACCCTTTGAATGGAGAACTTTGGGAGCGAACGAGGACACGCGATTTATTGTGAGGGTGCTGGCGGTGGTATTGAGCGGGATTTTTCTGGGTATCACCGCAACACTACTTTTTCCATTTGGTGCCCTGCCCGAATGGATGCACCGCCTCTGGCAGAACGTGCCCAAGAGGGATATCTTTGAAGCGCTCTATAAGGGTTTGAAGGCGCACGGGAAGGAGCGGAGGGCCACGGTTTTGGCCTTGGTAGCCGCGGCGTGCAGCGTGGTGCCGTTACTTTCCACCGGTTGGCTCTTATCACAGTCTCTGCATCTGGACATCGCACCCGGGCCCATGACCATCCTGTTTGCTTTGGTATTGTGCGCCATCAGTATTCCGTTGTTCCCGGGCGGACATGGTGCGAGGGAGGCGGCCTTTGTGCTGCTGTTCGGCATTTTCTCGGTAACGCGTCACGGCGTGCCGGTTGGCCAGGAAACCGCGTTGGCATGCTCCATTCTCTTTTTATTGGTGGTCTTAAGTTGGTCGCTGATTGGTGGAGTGGTTTATCTCTTTTTTTCCGGGCATCTAAAGCGAACCGAGGCGGATATGTGATGGAAGTCAGGGAAGAGAATCTGATCCTTGCCGCCACCCGGGTGGTTAAACGCCTTCGAGAGGCGGGGCACGAAGCCTATTTTGCGGGTGGCGCGGTGCGCGATCAACTACTGGGCATCACTCCTCATGATGTGGACATCGCCACCTCGGCGCATCCGGATGAGGTGCAGCTGTTGTTTCCCCGGGTGAGCGATCTTCAAGGTAAGGCGTTTGGTGTGGTGCGGGTGATGGAGGAGGATCAGGTTTTTGAGATTGCCACCTTCAGAAATGATGGCGATTACAGCGATGGACGGCGGCCCGAAACGGTTGCCTTTGCCACAGCCCGGGAGGACGCTCAGCGTCGGGATTTTACGGTTAACGGGTTGTTCTGGGATCCCCTTGAACAACGGGTGATCGACTGGGTGAACGGCGTGGATGATTTACAAGCACGTCGTTTGCGGGCCATTGGAAAGGCGGGGGATCGGTTTAAAGAAGATCATCTGCGATTATTTCGAGCGGTGCGTTTTGCTACCCAGTTGGGTTTTGAAGTGGAGGCGGAAACCTGGGAAGAAGTGTGCGCTCACGCGCAGCTTGCTTCCCGGCTGGCCCCGGAACGTGTGCGCGATGAATTGGTAAAGTGTTTCTGCGGACCGGATCCCGGTCGGGCGTTGGATTTATTGGATCAAGCGGGACTTTTACGCCATTGGATCCCCGAAGTGGAGGAGATGAAAGGTGTCGATCAACCTCCGGAATACCATCCCGAAGGAGACGTTTATACCCATGTCCGTCTCATGATGGGCATGTTGAAGAATGCTGATCCGGTGCTGGCTTTTTCAGTGTTGCTGCATGACATCGCCAAGCCAGACACTCGCACCGTGGATGATTCTGGTCGAATCCGCTTTAACGGCCATGAAAGTGTCGGCGCGCGCAAAGCGGAGGAAATCATGAGGCGGTTACGTTTTTCGAATCAGATGATCGAAGCGGTTTCTGAGTGTGTCGCTGGTCACATGAAGTTTAAAGATTCTTTATCGATGAAGTTAAGCACTTTGAAGCGTTTTTTGGCCCGACCGTATTTTGAGCAGGAGATGGAACTTCACCGCATCGATTGTCTGGGTTGTCATCAGGATTTGAGCATCTATGAATTTTTACGCACCAAGCAGGAGGAGTTTTCTAAACAGCCCTTGTTACCGGAACCTTTGGTGAATGGGGAAGATCTGAAGGCGGTAGGTATGAAACCCGGGCCTGAAATGGGAAAACTGCTGCGCCAACTGCAAGATGAACAACTGGAAGGTTTGATTCAAGATCGCGACACGGCGTTAGCCCGTGCCCGGGAGTGGTGGCACGCTTTGTCTGGCGAATAGCTCAGCAGTAGCTTAGTTATTCAACTTAGCTATCGAGGGAGGCGAGGTAGCGTTCGGCATCAATGGCGGCCTTACATCCCATACCCGCGGCGGTTATGGCCTGTCGATAGACCGAATCCGCGCAGTCTCCGGCTACAAAAACACCTTCCACGCTGGTGCGGCTACCTTCTTTGATGTCCACATACCCCGCTTGATCCATGTCGATTTGACCCTTAAAGATTTCGGTGTTGGGAGTGTGGCCCACCGCCACAAAGACCCCTGCACACTTGAGTTCGGATACAGCACCAGTCTTTACGTTTTTTATTCTTACTCCGGAGACTTGGTCATCGCCTAAAATTTCTTCAACCACCGTATCCCAGATGGGTAGAATTTTAGGATTGGCCAATGTTCGTTCGGCCATGATTTTGGAGGCCCGCAGTTGATCACGACGGTGAATCAAATGAACGGCCGATCCAAACCGGGTCAGATACATCGCTTCTTCACAAGCCGAATCACCACCACCGACTACCACCAATGGTTGATTGCGAAAGATAGGCAGGGCTCCATCACAGGTGGCGCAATACGTGACTCCTTTGTTTTCCAGCTTTTCTTCTCCAATGACTCCCAAGTGGCGGTGTCCAGCGCCAGTAGCAATGATGATGGCGCGCGCGCGGACTTCTTTGCCGTCTACGTTGAGTAAAAATGGATGCGAGGAGAGATCAACCCTTTCAACCGTGCTCATGTATTGAATACGGGTGCCGAAGCGGGTGGCTTGCTCCTGCATTTCCATCATGAGCTGATTACCGTCGATGCCCTTGCTGAAACCGGGAAAATTTTCCACGATGGTGGTGGTGGTGAGTAGACCCCCTGGCTGTATGCCGGTGATCAGTAGCGGACTGAGATTGGCTCGTGCTGTGTAGACCGCAGCGGTCCATCCCGCACAACCCGACCCGATGATAACGATGTTTTCCATAGTGTTTAATTTATTGAGGTAGGCTGCCCGGTGCTCCTTTCAGGAAAAAATCGCTTTCCGTAGCGAAACACAATGCTAAAGACCCAGCATGAGTCAACCGGATAAGCTGGAAGAAATTTTTCGCTTGCAGGCGGAGCTTAACCGTCGCATCGGAGTCGATTTAGAAAATCTACCTGAGGCGGATAAAACGAAGTGGGTACTCAATTATTCCCGAGCCATGACTCAAGAACTTGCTGAGCTGGTAGATTCCGTTCCATGGAAGTGGTGGGCGAAATATCAGGCGTTTGATGAACAAAACGCACGGGTGGAGGTGATCGATCTGTTCCACTTCCTGATTTCCATGGCCCAAACGTTGGGGATGAGTGCTGATGATGTTTTTTCTGCTTACTTGAAAAAAAATGAGGTCAATCACAAGCGGCAGGAGGCGGGTTACGCAGAGAAAGACCACGCGGATTCACGCCATATCTGATAGATTTAGAGATAGCCTTTAGGCCACTACACAGGCAAGCGGCTGATCAGGAGTAGGCGACGTCTTTGCAGGGTTCCATCTCGAAGAGAAGAACTTCCATCTTAGAGACATGTGATTTGATCACTTGAGCTTCAAATTTGATGTAGGCCCCCGTGTTGTGAGCCATTTGGCGTTTAGCCATGTTTTCAAAATCCAGCGCAAAATAAAAGGGGTAGTCGTGATCGGTGCGATTGATCCACTTGCCACAACTGAGGTTAAGTACTTCGGGTATTTTCAAAAGCCGTATCCGGGCTTCAACCATCATGGTTTCAATGGTTTCCTCATTGGCTGAGGGCTTGAGTTTACAAAGGTGTATTTCGTGAACCATGGCTATCGAAAGTGTGTTGTAGTTCAGAGCGGACGGGGCAGCCTGTCAAGTTCCGTCATAAGGATAGTTTAGCAAGATTTGAAGTAGTTTAGTAAATTCTCTGGACATCTGGAAGCCATGTGGTTGTACCGTTATATGTTTTCAGACGTTTTTAAAAAACACACGGAAAGCCGGGAAATTCCGGCTGAGTCATCGTCTGAAATCACTCCAACCAAGTCCAACCCTAAGGAACCCCAATCTATGAGCAGTAATACAGGCGCACTTCTTTCCGAAGATGTGGAATTCAAAGGTTCACTCTTCTTCACCACTGCGATGGAGCTGAATGGTAAATTTGAGGGAGATATTACCGCTGATGGGCCCCTTACCATCGGGGAGGCCGCCGTGGTCAAAGGTAACGTCAAAGCCAAATCGACCGTCTTGCTGAAGGGGAAAATGCAGGGTAACATAGAAGCCTCAGATCGAGTAGAGGTAAGTGGGACAGCCCAATTATACGGAGACGTAAAAGCGACCAAATTCTCGCTTAAGGAAGGTGCTATTTTTGTTGGAACCTCCAACACCTCCGACGGGAAAAAGGGCGGCGACTTCCAGAACATTTTTGCCAAACTGGGCAAATCAGACGCCGGCTCCTCCCACTTCGGAAAACCGGACTCATCCGAAGAGCATCATTCCTGATTTCGCCCATCGGATGGCCTGCGGCCTATCTCCTCGCCAGTCATCACGGCGGGAGCTTCGATGGTGTTCCGGAAGAGGTCTTCGGTTAACGCGGCAGTAGGAGCACTCCGGCATGTGGTGGCATGCAGGTTACCTCCCGCTTCCACTTTAATTTCCAGTGCGGTCAGTTCTTGAACCCGTAAAGAGGCACCCGGCATAATGTGAATACTTCCCCGGGCTTCCACCCTGCGGAAACTCGCCGTTCCCGAAACCACCATATCTTGACAGCGCACGGATCTGTTAGATTCCAGCACCGCACCCTGCCAGATCTCCAATCGAACGCATGATAGATCAGCTCTGACCCGGGAAGTTTTTCTGATTTCCATGTTTTCCAGCGCCACCACCCGCCCTGAGGCTCCACCGCCTTCGAAATAGATGTGGGTAGCTCCGGCTTGATTGCCGCTAAAATAGCCGCGGGGGGCCAGGGTAATGGTGCCGTAGGTTTGGATGGATCGGCCTACAGTGCTGCATATGTGGTGATTTTTCAGATCCAAATAAACGGAGCACGAGGGACATTGCCATGAATCGGATGCTTCTGGGACATCCATAGAGTGCTGGCAAGAAAAGCAAATGATTTTTCGGCGGAGCAGTGATTTATCACGCTTTTCTAGGCGCTTGTTGCCCGACCTGACCTTGGGTTGGGTTGTAAAACGGTGACCGCAGGCCCGACAGAAATACGATGATGCCTCTACGTAATCCAGTTGAAGGTGGCCGCAGGCCGGGCACGTCACTTCTTGTCTTTTGGGTGCAGCCATGTTTAGTTAAATCCTATTTCAAGACTGCCTTCAAATTCTGATTCGGGGGCAATATCCAAAGAGCGAGCACGGATCTCAGCGCGAACGATAGATCCCGCTTTGAGTATCACCGCTTGTTCCGCTTCGAGACGGCCACTTATCCGGCCTAATACGACCAGCTCTGGTGCCTTGCAGCTTCCCTTCACTTCAGCATTTTTGCCCAATTCGATCCTGTCAGCGCCCGTTAACGTTCCCTCCATGGGGCCGTCAACGAGACCTCTGGACGTAAAAAAAGCATCTCCCTTTAAAACCATGCTACCACGCAGTAAAATCTTTTCAGACCGCCCTACTGTAGCAAAGAAGGATTGTACTTTTTCCAAAAGTGCCATAAGATTGCCACTTATACAGATGTCTGTTAATTTTAGAATGGTTAAATGAGCTTGGAATCCACAATTTTGGAATGTATCCGCACCGATTTGGATGAGGAGACTTTCAACCAAGCGGCATTGGAATTAATGCGTTACCAAGCGAAAAAGAACCTTGTTTATCGCAGTTTCATCCACAGCAGCGGATTGGATCCTGTGGATATCTTCCATTGGACCCAGATCCCGGCGCTCCCTGCAACGGCTTTTCGTGAAGGTAGGGTGGCCTCTTTCCCCCCTGTCGCTATTGCGCATACCTTCTACACCAGCGGTACTACGGATGAAACGACCGGGAGGCATGAATTCCAAACCATGGAACATTATGAGAAATCGCTTCTGACTGGATTTGTTAATGCCCTTCCAGATGTTTCGCATCATCACTGGGTTTCACTCATTCCCTCATTCGAGGACAGATCACATGCATCACTCAGTTACATGATCACATTTCTGGCATCACATTTAGCCAGACACGAAGTGGATTTTTTGTGTGATGAACATTTTGATTTTAAGCCCGAGCTAATTTTTGAACATCTACTGGAAGTTTCTTGTGGCACCTCTCCGATTTTTCTTTTGGGAACGTCTTTCGCATTTGCCCGCCTGTTTGAAAGCATGATGGAATGCCGGGTGCAAGCCGCCCTTCCTCCCAACACGGTGGTTTTCGACACCGGAGGATATAAAGGCCACTCCAAAGAATATTCACGCCAGGAATTTAAGGACTTGATGCAGGAAACACTAGCCATCCGGCCGCACCAGATTTGGAACGAATACGGCATGACAGAACTCTCTTCACAAGCCTATGCCCAGCTTGATGAGGAGCTTCACCGCTTTCCCGCGTGGACTCGTTGTGTAGTGCGTAATCCTTTGACCCGCGAAATATGCGGACCGGGTGAACAAGGTATCGTAGAGGTCATTGATCTGGCCAATGTGGGTAGCGTGTTGGCCGTATCCACTAGTGATGCAGGCATTCCCCACCGCAGGGGTCTGGAACTGGTAGGGCGCATGCCCACCGAAAGCCTCCGAGGTTGCTCGCTATCCTACGAATAAGATCCTCTCAGGATCCTCCCCAGTCCAGCGTCCATGAACATCCGTCAACGACTTCACCAATTTGCCGAGATCGAAGACTCTCAGCTGCGGATGGGTTTTGCGACGGCTTCTGATTTGGAAGATTGGCTGGTAGAAGAGTTAGGCGATCCAGAAGTCCTTGATGGACCTGTCCAAACCCGAACCGGATGGAAGCGTGCGGTGCCTCCGGAAAGCATTTACCACATCTGCTCTGGAAATTTATCCATCGCCGCAGAAACCAGTTTGCTGATCAGCCTCATTTTGGGCAGCGAGGCATGGTTCAAACTCCCATCATCCGGTCTTCCTGAACTCGAACAAAAAATCCTACGTCTGCCGAAGTTCATGTCCCAGCGTATCCATCTGATTGTGGAACATGATGTCGAGTTGATGTCACGTTGTCAGGTGGTGGTGGCCTTTGGTTCGGATAGCACCATCCAATCCCTGCGTGCATCCATTCA
The DNA here is from genome assembly GCA_050329585.1 of Methylacidiphilales bacterium. GTDB lineage: Bacteria > Verrucomicrobiota > Verrucomicrobiia > Methylacidiphilales > JBCBYL01 > DAIPIT01. Next base: position 22,879 of record JBHJOR010000016.1, read on the forward strand.
ACCCGGCCAGATCTTTTTACCCTACGGCCATCGCATCAGTTTAGGGGTGGTCACTCAAGATGGTGCCACACCAGCATGGGCCGAGCGCGCAGCCCGAGAAACTTTGTTGTATCATCAACTCGGCTGCCTCTCACCCCAGAGCTACCTTTGTCCCGATTCGACAACCTCCGCAGCTTTTTCCGAGCTTCTAGCAGCCGCGCTGGATCAACAGGCACCGGAAGGCCGCTCGCTGCCTTTTGAGGCACAAGCCCTGATTTTTGAAGCCCGCCAACGCGCCACCTTGGCTGGCGATCTGGTTATTCACCCGAAAGCGCCGGGAGCATGGACTTTGGTTGAACGCCAGAAATCATGTGTGCAGCCCGGTCCGGGGTTCGGATTCATCGAGGTAGTGACCAGTGCCAATCATGCTGAAACACTACAACCTTGGAAGGGCTGGATTTCCTCTGTGGGATATACATCCGATACCCTGTCCTCCGCCGACTGGGCGATGTGGGAAAAATTAGGGGTTCACCGACTTTGTCGCTGTGGAGATCTGCAACACCCACCCATTGCCTGGCCGCATGATGGGCGACCACGCCTCGCTGATATGATCCGCTGGACATACGCGGATCCTACATTGGAGATTCAATTCTAGATGGTGGAATGTGAAGCCCCGTCGGATTTACCTTGAAGTAACATCCTCTTCACTGGCACAAACATACCAATGCCCCGTTACGTCATCGGCCACCGCAACCCAGATACCGACGCGATTTGTTCGGCTATTGCCTACGCTGAACTCTTGACGCTACAGGGTCGGCCTGCCCAAGCGGCGCGTTGTGGAGAAGTCAACGCCCGCACCCAGTTCGCCCTTGAACAGGCCCAACTGCCCCAACCCCGTTTAGTGATGGATGTCCGCCCCACTGCCGGACAAATATGCCGCCGCGATATTATTCACGCGGATGTGAATGATTCTCTGCTGGCTGCTTTCAACCGGATGCGCGGGCGTGGGCTGCGCAGTCTGCCGTTGCTCGATCAGCACGGATCCTTCCATGGCATGCTTTCTCTGCTCAAGATGGTGGATCTTCTTCTTCCCGCTTCTGGTGGAGAAGAGGCACGCAAGGTTCACACCACTCTGGAGCGCATACGGTGCGCCATCGGTGGAACTTTTTTGAATGCGGATCGCATCGATGAAGAACAGGAATTCACGGTAACGGTGGGCGCAATGAGTGCGTCGGTCTTTGTGGAACGACTGCACCAGTTTGATGCCAAACGGGTTATCCTGGTTACCGGCGACCGACCTACCGTTCAGGAACCGGCGATTGAATATGGAGTGCGCTGCTTGGTAGTCACTGGCGATTATCATCTCGAGCCGACCTTAATTGAAAAAGCGCGTCAACGGGGCGTCAGCGTGCTGCTGTCTCCCCACGATACCGCATCCACCACGGTTCTGATCAAATGCGCCAAGCGAGCGATGGATGCGCTACTTGATCAGCCTATCGAATTCTTGGAAAACGATCCTGTGGAACTTGTTCGCGAACGAGCCACTGCCTCCTCCCAGGTTTTGTTTCCAGTGTTGAATTCGGAAGGCGGCCTGATCGGGGTCTTATCCAAGTCCGACCTGCTGGATCCGCCATTGACCGAACTGATTCTGGTGGATCACAATGAATTCAGTCAGGCAGTGAACGGAATCGAATACGCCAACATTGTGGAAGTAGTCGATCACCACCGGCTAGGAGGCGGCCTTTCCACCCGCGAGCCGATACGTTTCATTAATGAACCTTTAGGTTCCACCTGCACCTTGGTAGCGCGGATGTTCCGCGACCAGCATGTCGCGCTGTCTCCATCCATCGCACTGTGCCTGGCCACTGGTATAATCTCCGATACCCTCACGCTAACTTCACCCACCACGACGGATACGGATCGAGTCATCCTTCCTTGGTTGGAACAGGTAGCTGGACGCCCACTCAAGGACTACGCCGAATCCTTCTTCGCAGCCGGCTCGGTTCTGCAAATCCAGACGGCGGAGGAAGCGGTGCGCGGTGATTGCAAAGAATATGTCGAGGCGGATTGGCGTCTCGCGGTGGCTCAAATTGAAGAGCTGGGACTGGAACGCTTCTGGAAGAGAAAGAAAGATTTGCATGACGCCCTTGAAACCATGAGGCGGGAGAGGTCGTTGGATTTTGCCTGCCTCTTCGTGACCGATATCGGACTTCATTACAGCATCCTGCTGGTCAGCGGAGAACCGGTGCTTTGTAAATCGATTGATTATCCTCAATTGGAGGAAGGTGTCTTCGAACTCGACGGGATCGTCTCGCGCAAAAAACAATTACTACCCCATCTCTGTCGTGTCTTTTCACAAATCCGCCGTTCATGAAACGCCTGATTCTCATCCGCCACGCGAAATCAAGCTGGGATTCTCCCACGCTTGATGATTACGATCGACCGTTGAACGAACGCGGTAGGATTGAGGCACCGGCCATGGCAAGTCGCATCGCTCGAAAACTGAATGAGTGGAATGCCTCCGCCCCACACATGGAATGCAGTTCGGCACGACGCGCGGCTGATACGGCAGAGTGTATAGCGAGCGCTATCAATCCCTCGCCGCCCATTCAGTGGAACCGGAATCTTTACCTGTGTGAACCGGAGACTTGGCTGGATATTATTCATCAATGGCCACAACACGCCGACTACGGCATCTCGGTTGGGCACAATCCCGGCATCACCCATACGGTAGGACTTCTGTCCAACACAACGATCGATACTATTCCCACCGCTGCCTTTGCGGTTATGGAATTCACCTGCACCGCATGGGGTGAACTGACATGGGGGCAGGGTCATTTGATTCTTTTCGACACTCCCAAACAACACCTGACCATGTGAAACGTTCTCGCGAAGAGGTCAACACGCGGCGCGCCCGTCTAGCCCTTATGATCGGACAGGAGGGTTATTTACCCATTCGAGAACTTTGCCAACGCATGAATATTTCGGAGGCCACTTTAAGGCGTGACCTCTCCGTGTTGGATCAGGAACAACGCATCACCCGCACTCGAGGCGGTGCGCTCACCGATTCTCACCCCCGATTCCCCACCTACGCTCAACGACGCCAGTCCCGTTGGGAGGAAAAGCAGCGTCTGGGTCGCCTGGCATTGAGTCTTCTTACTGAAGGTTCTACGTGTTATTTCGATGCGGGAACGACTGTTTCGGCTGTGGCGGAGGCTTTGGTGGAGCGTCCGGTTCCGGGCTTGATTGTAGTGACTCCGAGTATACCGGTGGCAGAAATCCTCTCCAACAGCCCTGGTATTGAAGTATTTATTCCTGGAGGGCAGTTGTTCCCACGGGAATCGGTGCTTCTGGGTGATCGCGCCCAGGATGCTCTTCAAGCTTGGACCTTTGACACGGCCATACTAGGTGTTCAGGCGTTTAATGCCGCAGGACTTTGGAACACGCGAGAAATCGTGGTGCGTCTGCAACAAGCCGCCCGGGCCAGATCGCGACGGTGTTATTATTGTGCTGATTCATCCAAATGCGGAGAACAAGGAGATATTTTCCTTTCAAACTGGTCACCACGGATGGAACTTCTAACCACCACCCCTCCTTCACGCTTACGGGCATGCGCCATCCCGCCGGGATCTGTCTTTAAATAACTCCCTTTACGCTTTCTCAAGCATGGTTTAGGTTTTGTATATCGTTCATGCCCCTCATTTTATTCAAAACCAATAAGTTCCTCAGTGACGGAGGAAGCGACGCCGCCGCCTTGGAGATATCCAAAATCGTAGCCGATCTTCTGAAAAAGGATGAGAAGTATGTGCAAGTCATCGCACAAGGTGACTGCGCCATGAGTTTTGCCGGAACGACTGACCCCACCGCCTTAGTTGAACTCTACAGTATTGGCTTGGATCAGAGGGCCGCGTCCGTCTGCTCTGAAAAAATTTCCGCATTTATTCAGCGTCGTTTTGATATTCCTGTTGAACGTATTTTCTTGATCATGTCCGATCATCCAAAGAGTATGTGGGGATGGAATGGGAGAACCTTCGCCTAGGATGATTGGATAGGACACCTTTCGGTGTCTTACGGCTGGATCATGATTGTCTATCTCATTCTGACGGTTCTTTTATGTGTGGGCACCTCCATGATCTGCTCACTGCTGGAGGCTACCTTGCTCAGCCTCAGTCCTGTTCGGCTTGAATCCCTACACCGGGAAGGTAAAACCTATGCAGGCATCTGGATCGAGCTAAAGAAAAACATCAACAAGCCGATCGCTGCCATCTTGATCTTTAATACCATCGCCAACACCGGTGGTGCTAGTTTGGCCGGATATCTTTTCGATAAAGTTTTTGGCATTCAATATCTGGGTTTTTTTCTAGCCGGGCTGACACTTTCGATTCTCTTTCTCTCGGAAATCTTTCCAAAATTTCTTGGAGCGGTGTATGCGGATCGACTGGCCCCCTTATTGGCGACCCCCTTATACCTGCTGACAAAAGTTTCCACTCCCATGATCATTGTCACCGATCTGGTCGGGCACCTTTTCAAACGTAAAGGTCAGGAACAGCAACTTACCGCCACCGATATTGAAGTCATGGCCCAGCTGGCCCGCGCGGGACGTGTTATCGGCGCCGAACAGGAGCGGATCATTGTAAACGCCGCCAAACTCAGCGATATCACGGTTGCCGACGTGATGGTGCCGGCCTCGGGTATACTATTTCTAAATTTATCGCAGCCCATCCGTCACAATTTCCGGATCGCCCGGCGCGCCCTTCACACCCGGTATCCCGTCAGTAGCACTGACTCGGTCAATGACATCCACGCTTACGTCAACTTTAAGGATCTGGCCGCCATCGAAGCTGAATACGAAGAACACGAAATCGATGAGGTGGATTTACGCTCTCTGGCCCGCCCCATCCTCACGCTGCCTCCAACCGATAACCTTAACCGGGCCTTCCGGGAATTGACCGCACGCCGTTACCATATCGCGATTGTGCGGGACGAAGAACGCCAAGTAATCGGACTGCTTTCACTGGAGGATCTGATCGAAGAACTGCTCGGCGAAATTGAGGATGAATACGATGTGACCTCAGATCTTCTGATGCCTCTCGGAGTCAACTACTGGAGAGTGGGAGGGGCCATGCCTCTCGAGCGTCTGGGTGCCATTATCGAAGAAGAGTGGGTTCATAATCTGCCACAACAAAACTTGGGCCAATGGCTGCAACAACGCTTGGCATCCGGACACCATCCCGGCCACTCCCTGATCGAAAACGGGGTGGAATTCACTGTCCACCAAGCACGGAAGGGACGCATTTTTCAGGTTACCATCGAAAAGCTCTCCCCAGGAGACCCTAGGTTATCGGCGACCTCCTGATGGATTAAGCGGGCGGCGAAGTCTAGTTCCCGAAAGAACCATGCTTAGTTCAAAAAAAGATTCCGTTTTTGCTTTAGCAGAGGAGCTTTCCATGCGTTCCATCCGCGCCCCCGGTCTCTATCCGGTATCGCAGCCCGACCATTGGATTCGTCTATGCCAGCTTTGGGTGAAGTTACAATCGGCTGACAACCAACAAGATCAAGAGGGTCTTACAGCTTTGTTGCAATCCTTCCTGCGTGATCCTGAGTCAGCTCACCATGCACTGAACACGCTGATGGCCATCTACTTAAACGAACCTCCCCTTCCGGGTTCCGGATGCCTGAATGAGGCCGAGAAAGAAAGGCTGCGCCGGATCAAGTTGGTCTTGGAAGAAACCGAATCGGCTTGTCAAACGCCCCGCACCCTCACACATTTTACACTATGACGATGATTGTTTTGCTGGGGATATTGGTTCTGATTTTGGTCATAGCGGCCATTTTAATCGCATGGGGTGTAGGTATTTACAACAGCCTCATCACGTTGCGCAACCGCTTTCAGAATGCCTACGCCCAAATCGATGTGCAGCTCAAGCGCCGATACGATCTCATTCCCAATCTGGTTGAAACCGCTAAAGGTTACCTCAAGCACGAGCGCGAAACGCTGGAAGCAGTCATCGCCGCTCGCAATCAAGCCGCCGGTGCAGGTGCCCAAGCCGCGCAGAACCCAGGCGATGCCAAAGCTCTTGGCAGTCTGGCTGGTGCAGAAGCCGGTCTGGCGGGCGCACTCGGACGCTTATTTGCCGTGGTGGAGGCCTACCCTGACCTCAAGGCCAACCAGAACATGATGCAACTCACCGAAGAGCTCACCTCCACTGAAAACAAAATCTCCTTCGCACGTCAGGCCTATAACGACTCCGTCATGTCCTTCAACCAACAGCGCGAACTTTTTCCTAACAGTCTGGTGGCCAACTTCACCGGATTCAAGGAAGCCGCCTACTTTGAAGTCCAAGACGCATCACAAAAAGAAGCACCCAAGGTTTCTTTTTCTTGAACCGAAATCCGGGACGTGAGGCTCGGGCGTCATCTGTCGGCCCGGCGGACGCCTGATCCTCCCCGCTGAACAGATTCCAAGCCGCCATGGACTTCTTTGAACATCAGGATCTGGCCAGGCGAAAGACCCGTCTGCTTATCGTTTATTTCACCTTGGCGGTGATCCTAACCATGGTGGCCGTTTATGCCGTTTGTGCATTGGCCCTGCATGAAACCGTGGCCTCTCCGACGCGCGTGGTGATTATCGATGGCGGCCAGGCCATGGCCCATGCCACCAACCCTTTATGGGATCAATTACCGTTTGATCCGGAACTCATGTTCTTAGTTTTCTGTGGCACCGGACTGGTCATCGGCTTGGGCAGCAGCGTTAAAACCTACCAACTTTCCCAAGGCGGACGCTACGTGGCCCAAATGTTGGGAGGCAGCCGCCTCCGCTCGAACCCGACCGATCTAAAGGAAAAACAACTGCTTAATGTCGTCGAGGAAATATCCATCGCTTCCGGCTGTCCGGTTCCCGAAGTTTTCATTTTGAAAGAAGAATCAAGCATCAACGCCTTCGCCGCGGGATACGATCTTAAAGATGCGGTCATCGGCGTCACCCGTGGCACCATGGAGCTGCTGAGCCGCGATGAACTTCAAGGGGTGATCGCACACGAATTCAGTCATATCCTGAATGGGGACATGAAACTCAACATGCGCATGACGTGTCTCACCCACGGCATCCTTTACATCGCGGAAACCGGTCGGCTCCTTCTCCAGCTTCCTTTCCGAGGTATGGCATGGTCTGCCAGTGCCTCCTCATCGGGAGATTCCAAAAAAGGCGGCATGCCTGTTCAAATTCTCCTTTTCATTATGGCGATGGGTTTTGCCCTCATCATTATTGGATCCATAGGTTTTTTCTTTACCAAACTTATTAAGAGCGCCGTCTCCCGCCAGCGCGAATTCCTCGCCGACGCGGCCGCTGTACAATTCACTCGCAATCCCGGCGGCATCGGTGGAGCACTCAAAAAAATTGGAGGGTTGCGTACGGGTGGTCGCATCCGTTCCACCCAAGCGGCCGAAGCCAGTCATTTCTTCTTTGCCAACGGTTTGGCTGCATCCTGGTTCCGTGCCTTTTCGACTCACCCTCCACTCATTGATCGCATTCTGCGTATTGACCACACCTTCGATGGCACCTTTCCAGTCATCAAAGAACCTCCGCCTCTACCCTTGGATGATGGATCCTACCGGAAAAAGAAACGTCGGGTGCCCGGCATCCTCGATCCCGGAATCACTCAACCCCCTCCCATTCCACTGGCAATGGCTGGACTGATGGATCAGATCGGCACGCCCGATGCCATCCATCTTGAGGAAGCCCGTGATCTGGCTGATTCGATTCCACATGTGCTGCATGAAGCGGCTCACGAACCCTACGGAGCCCGTGCCATCGCCTACGGACTACTGCTTGATGACGAGCCGGAGGTTCGGCGTCACCAGATGGAAACACTGTACAAGGTCATGGATTCCCCTGTCCTTGTGTTGTTGGAGGAACTGCTGCCCGCGATGCAGGAACTGAGCCCACGTCACCGGTTGATCCTCCTCGATTTGAGCCTCACTGCATTACGGGAACTCAGCACTGATCAATACCTAACCTTCCGCCATACAATCCGTCATCTGATCGAAGCCGATGAGGCCATCTCACTGTTCGAATACGCTATGGAAAAGCGCTTGGAACGACACCTGGACCCTGCGTTCCATGAAAAGCCACCCCGGCAACCAGCGATTCACAGTCTACTGCCCGTCTGGGACGACTGCCTGCACCTGCTAGCCGCACTGGCTTATGTCGGTAGTGAAAATGAAAAAGAAGCCCGCGCCGCCTTTGAAGCGGGAGTCCGGGAACTTAATCTGGCCGGACAATCCACTTCCTTCCCCTCGCAGGAAGAGGCCTGCCTGGCCCGAGTCGACCAGGCACTAAATCGCTGCGCCGGCCTAACCCCTATGCATCAGCGCAACCTTCTTTACGCCTGTTCCCGCGTCGTCCTGCACAACCAGAGGCTGGATGATGAAGAAGCTGAACTTCTTCGCGCCATGGCTGATCACCTCGGCTGCCCCTTACCCCCGTTTATCAACGAGCAACTGGCTCAATTCTAAAACCCCGTTCCGGTTTCCTCGTTGCCAACGCCGTGCGAGATGCATAAAAGATAATCATGTCCATCGCTTTGGTGACCGGTTCCGCCGGATTGATTGGGTCGGAAACCGTTAAGCGCCTTCATGCCGAATCCCTTGACGTGGTGGGGATCGACAATGATTTGCGCGCCTATTTTTTCGGCCAAGAGGCTTCCACTTCGAGTAATCGCAAACAGTTGGAAGATCAACTCCCTCGCTACTCCCATCAAACCATCGATATCCGTGATCGCCAAGCCGTGGAATCCCTCTTCAAACAATGGGGTCGCGATATCACGTTGGTCGTCCACACCGCTGCCCAGCCTTCACATGACTGGGCCGCACGTGAACCTCATACCGATTTTGCCGTCAATGCCACCGGCACCCTGAACCTTCTTGAGGCCACCCGCCAATTCTGCCCGGACGCTCCTTTTATCTTCACCAGCACCAATAAAGTTTACGGCGACTCCCCCAACAGTCTACCCCTTCGACAACTCGAATCCCGCTGGGAAATAGAGGCCTCCCATCCTTATTTTGAACACGGCATCGATGAGCTCCTTTCCATAGACCAGACCAAACATTCCCTGTTTGGTGCCAGTAAAGCCGCAGCCGATCTGATGGTGCAGGAATACGGACGCTATTTCGGAATGAAAACGGTTTGTTTTCGCGGCGGCTGTCTGACCGGTCCCGCTCACGCCGGCACAGAGTTGCACGGATTTCTGGCTTATCTCATGAAATGCACCGTCTCCGGACGTCCTTACCGAATCTTCGGTTACGGCGGCAAGCAGGTGCGTGACAATATTCACAGCCATGATCTGGTCGAAGCCTTCTGGCATTTTTTTAAAGCCCCGCGCTCTGGCGAAGTGTACAACATCGGAGGAAGCCGGCACAGCCACTGCTCCATGAAGGAGGCTATCGCACTCTGTGAGGAAATCAGCGGAAAAGAACTTCAGACCACCTACGAAGAAGATAACCGCATTGGCGATCACATCTGGTGGGTAAGTGACGTGCGACGTTTCCAATCCCATTACCCGCAGTGGAACTACCGTTACGACCTGCGCGGCATTCTGGAAGAAATTCATAACGCCTGCACGGCATGAGTACCACACCGCAGCAGATTCTGGTCACGGGAGGCGCAGGTTTTGTCGGTAGTCATTTGGCCATTGCCCTCAAGGCCGCTTTCCCCTCCTCCCAAGTCACGGTTCTGGACAACCTTCACCGCAGAGGATCCGAACTCAATCTGCCGCGCCTTCAGGATGTAGGCTGTGCCTTCCATCGGGGCGATATTCGGGATCCTTCCAGCTTTCCCGAGGGCCCCTTCGATTGGTTGATCGAATGTTCCGCAGAGCCTTCCGTATTGGCTGGCTACCATGAATCACCAGACTATCTCATGCAGACCAATCTCATGGGCACCTATCACTGTCTGGAGGCGTGCCGCCGGTGGAACGCCTCCTTGCTGTTTCTCTCAACCAGCCGCGTCTATCCCATAGCTCCCATGGAACAACATCCCTGGAAAGAAGAAGCCACACGCTTTGTATGGCATGACGATACTCAATCTTCATTGATTTCCTCCTCCGGAGTAAAAGAAGATTTAGCAGACATGGCATGGGGTGCCCGTTCACTCTACGGTTTTACCAAATACGCATCGGAAATGCTGATCGAGGAATACCGTCAAGCTTTCGGCCTGCGCGCCATCATCAACCGCTGCTCGGTTTTGGCCGGACCTTGGCAAATGGGAAAGGTGGATCAGGGCGTTATTGCCCTCTGGGTGCTGCGCCATCACTTCCGCCAACCTCTCTCCTACATCGGCTATGGCGGCACCGGAAAACAAGTGCGCGACGCCCTCCATGTAGATGATCTGAAAGAGCTGATCATCCGCCAAATCCATGAGTCCGATGACTGGCTCGGCTGGCGCGGCAATGTCGGCGGAGGAAAGTCCGTATCCACCTCACTGATGGAACTCACCGAACTCTGCGCGGAAATCACAGGCAACCAAGTGGAAATCCATGCCGTTCCGGAAACCCGTCGCGCAGATTTGCGCATCTTTTTGGCCGACACCTCCCGCCTCCAACTCGACCATCATTGGATGCCAAGCCGAACCCTGCGTGATATGGTAGCCGATACCCATAACTGGTTGAGAGAGCACGAAGTTCTTATCCGTCAGGCTGGAATCGGAGCCTGACCCACGGTCTATCTGAAGGGAGTAACTGCTCCTCGCGCTCCATCATGGCGCAGATGAACGGGCCTTGAGTGCTTTCAAACTTTCAATGTTACGCACCATTTGGTGGGCCTGTTTCAACTGCTCAGCAATGTTGGGATTATGTTGCACAGCCTGACGTCCCGCCTTACGAAAGGATTCCAGAGCTTCGTCATAACGCTCTTGGGTAAGATAATGATGGCCAACTGCAAAATGGAAATTTCCGCTGTGGGGTCGCAAGGAAAGAGCCTTGGCATAATAAAAAGAGGCCTGACGATACTGACCCACCGCATCGAGAGTCATGGCCTTTTGAATCAGCACGGTATCCATCAAAGGGTTGGTTTCATAAACCCGGGAGTATATTTCTAAGGCATGGCGGGCGATTTGATCCATTTCCCGGTGCGCGGTCAACGAGCGTGATCCGCTGTCCTTCAGCTCTTTGTAACGCGAAAAAGCCCGCACCCGCAACGCGTCAGCAAAGGGAAGTTGCACATTAGGATTACCCGGATCCACCGCGTGCACTTGATCGGCTAACGAGCGCAGTTCCTCAAAGGGAAGTTGCCGCATCTCGTCATCGGTCAGTGAGGCCAGACGTTGGCCTTGCCACGTTTGCCACATCAAAGGGGCCACCATCGACCACATGAATACTCCCGCCGCCAACAGCAGAGGAGCACCACTTACCCAATGCATGGAAAGACTCCGCTGGCGGAAGGTTTTTCCAAGTGCCATGCCCAGCACTGAAAAAAAAATGAGCGCACACGCGGGTATATGCAGGTTGAAATCCACAAATTCATGCGCAGCCATGGCCACCAGAACACACAAGCCCGCCCGCCAAAGCACCGTCTCTCTCTCCGAGCGCAGGGAAAATCCGCTCCACACCAACGTCAACGTGTAAGCGGCTAAAAAAAGCAGCACCAATCCAAGCCCGATCATTCCGTAATCACTCAAGGTGTTGAAATAATCATTATGAGTATAAATGGCACGTCCGGTGGTAAACTCAGGAAGTCTCATGTGCAGCGCGTCAAAGCTGGCCATGCCAGTGCCGAACCAGCGGTCTTCTTTCCAGATTCGGATGGAATCCACTATCAACTGCAACCGGATATCTCCCCCCAGAGTGCTTTCCAAACGACCTAGCACAAAGTCATTTCGCGCAATGGTCAACACCACACCGGCCACCACCCCTAAAACTGCCAGCAGTTTCCACCACCACGCCACCCGCACCATGCGAAATAAAAAACCGCAAATCAGAGTCATCCCAAAAGTCCAGGCAATATACCCACCACGAGAAACCGACCAGAAAATGCCCAGCGTGAACATCGCGGCGAGGTAGAAGAATACAATGCGCACCGGCCACGGAAGTTTGCTATACGTTCCCAATAAAAGTGCCACCGGCACCATCATGGCCAGAAAATTAGCAAAGTGGTTCGGACAACCAAAGGTGCCAGACATGCGGACACCATAATCTGGACGCAGTTGACCCCAGATCAGATAGGTGCTCTGCCCTTTATGAAGAAATCCATACAAACAGACCGCTACCGCCACCAAAACCAGAAAGATCAAAAAACCTATCATGAAATGTCTGGAATGAAGTCCATAACGCAGACCTAAAAACACACCGGCGTAGGTCCACATCCACATCCATTCCAAACGTGCCGCATAACCGGCCCCGGTGTTCAGATACGAAAAAAATGCGTAGCCCAGAAACGCCACCACGCACACGTCCACCACGTCTCCGACACGTTGTCGCGTCACATAACCGCGTAATGCCGATATGATAACCACTCCCCACAAGATCACGCCACAGGCCATCCAGGGCACTACCACATGATCGATCATACCACCCCAATGAAGCACCGTCACCGCACATAAAAGGCCCGCGCAAAGCACCACCAAGACGGATTGGATCACCGCCCAGACCGGAACCGGGCGCAGACGGGACTCCTCCCGCTCATCATCCTGCCCTCCACCCACCACAAAAAGCGCTCGTGCCAGTGAACTACGCTCGGGTGAAACTTGGTCTGCCATCATTCTATTATTCATGATTTCGTCACCGGTACAAGTCATGACTTGGCTGTAAGACGAGTTGTCGAGCGAAAGCCGTAAAGTGCGATAACCAGGAAACAAAAAACCGGTAAGAGGAAGGAAACCCGAACCGCCGACCATTCCAATCCTGCCAAGGCGATACCCGCCCCGTCCATCACCGCACCTTGTAAGGGAGGAAGGGCGCATCCGCCTCCGATAGCTGCTATCAATCCCGCCGAGCCCAGTTTGGCGTCATCTTTCAGTCCCTGCAAAGCGATTCCATAAATTGTTGGAAACATCAGCGACATGCAGGCTGAAACCGCCACCAGACAATACAGGCCCGCCATGCCCGGTAACGTGATAACGCCGAAGGTCAAAAGACCCCCTCCTATCGACAGCCACATCAGCAATCTTCCAGCATCGATAAACTTCAGGAGGAACGTGCATACAAACCGGCTGCTCACAAAAACGATCATCGCGGCGATGTTCCATCCTTGGGCCGTTTCCCGGCTCATGCCCAGCTCCGAAACGGCATATTGGATGATAAACGTCCAGCACATGATTTGTGCGCCCACATAAAAGACCTGCGCCACCACGCCCTCACGATAGTGCGGCGTGTTCCACAAGTGACGGAGGGTTTCTCCCACACTGCGCCCGGGATGGTCCGGCGCGGATGGTGCTTCATCAGGCATCTTCCTGAAAAGCCATGAGGTGAGAACGATCAGAACCACCACACCCAAAACCACGTAAGGGATGACGATGACATCCAGATCCTTTTCCACCAAAATATTGAAAGCGGCTGCATCGGAATCCGCCAGCTCCCTGCGCTTTTCAAGTCCTGCCGGATCAAGGCGGGCCAAAATGAACTCTTTGGCCACCCACATCCCCAGCAGTGATCCCATGGGATTAAAGGCCTGAGAAAAGTTCAGCCTGCGGGTGGCGGTTTCCTGCGGCCCCATCGAAAGCACGTAGGGGTTGGCACTTGTTTCCAGAAACGACAATCCGCAGGTCATGATGAAATAGGCGGCGAGAAAGGTGCCAAAAGCCATCGACCACCCGGCTGGCAGAAAGAGAAAACACCCTGACGCATAAAGCGCAAGCCCGGTCAGAATGCCCGTCTTATATCCGGTGCGGCGTATCATCAATGCCGCCGGAATGGCCATCACACAATAACCTCCATAAAACGCAGCCTGCACCAAGGCACTTTCAAAATGACTTAATAGAAGAATATTCTGAAACGCAGACACCATCGGATTGGTGATGTCGTTAGCAAATCCCCAAAGCGGAAAAAGTAGCGTGACGTAGAGGAAAGGAAGCAGCAGCTCACGGGGAATAATGGCCGGTCGAAGCGCACGGGAGGGCATGAAGTTCCAAACTATCCGTTGGAATAATGGCGTTAAAGAAGAAAATCAGTCGCTTTCTCTCACCTAAAGCACCTTAAATGGTATATTCCTAATTGACTTGATAGGCCGTGTTGTTTATTTTCCACACCCCAAATACCGGAATTTTGCTATGAAACCCACCTACAATCCATCTCTCAGAACCCGCAAGCGCCAGCACGGATTTCTTTCCCGCACCCGCACCAAAAACGGACGTGCCACGCTGAACCGACGCCGGGCCAAAGGCCGCAAGCGTCTGGTTCCGTCCGGTCTGAACCGACGCTTTGCCCGCCATACCCAATCCTAAGGGATCTCCACGGGATGATCTAAGGCTGCCTCGCCAGCGGATCTTGCGCAAACGGGATGCCTTTCTGAAAATAAAAACAACCGGGCAGCGGAAGGCTTCGCGTCATCTGGTTTGTAATTTTTTGGATATCGGTCAACCCGACTTGACGGCCTTTATTGTCCCCAAAGCATGCGGCAACGCTGTAGCGCGGAATCGCATCAGGCGTCGCCTGAAGGAGGCCTACCGGCATTTCCGCTCCCATTTGGATGCCCGGTTTACCATGGTCTGGATCGCACGCGTCGGATCGGCTGACGTGGAATTTGCCACCTTGAGGGATGAGATGAAAGAGCTTTTGAATAAAACGGGCCTGTGGCAGTCCAATCCATGATCATGATTCGACTTATGAACAAACAGCCTTCGTCATCTTTGGTGGTTCACCTGCTTTTAGTGGCTCTGGCGCTTACTACCGCCATACCCGCCTACTCTGCCGATTCGGCTGCACCAACAGACCCAACCGCCGCAACGGAGTCCACCACGCCAGACTCCGCATCCTCTCCTTCCTTCTCAGAATACGTCATCCGTGGTTATCAGCGGGAGGTCGAGAAAAATTATGCCGCTGCGGTGGAAGATTATACGAAGGCACTTGAACTCAGGGAGGCATCGGTGACCGCACTGATTCGTCGCGCGTATGCTTACGCTCAGTTAGGTGAATACGAAGCCTCGGCGGGTGATTTGAAGGCGGTTCGTTTTGCCACCCCGATTTCGATGTCGGATTATACTTCTCTGGCATGGCTCAAAGCGACCTGTCCTTTTGACTCACTGCGTGACGGTGTCGTGGCGGTCGCCTTTGCCCATAAAGCACTAAAAGAAAGAGAATCGGATGAAACCTTTGATGTTCTAGGTGCGGCCTACGCGGAGATGCGGGATTATCAACGCGCCCGCAATGCGGTTTTGGAAGCACTTAAGCGGTTTCCGGACTCCCCCCGCGCCGAGGCCATGCGCGGAAGACTGGCTCTCTACAATGAAAAGAAACCGTTTCGCGAGTCGTGGGTTCGGGAGGATTCCACCAAGGGCATGGAGCGGGCACTGCGCTGAGGTTCTTCTATAAAAAAGGGTGGAGGTGCAGGGAAACAAGGCGGAAGACTTAATTTCCCCGGAATAGCGGCTAGAAAATTCCCAGCGGCTTTTGTGTCAACTATTGACTGAGTTTGTTGAGCGCCATCAGACAGGCAGTGCGCAGTGATTTGGATTTTTTTTCGTCCCTGAGAATGCGCTTGAGCATCTCGATGGAATCGCGATCCCCCAACTCGGCCAACGCCAGAACGGCCGTGCGAGCCACGGTTTCATTGGCATGATGTGCCAGTTCCCGCACTGCAGGAATAGATTCTTTATCTTGCAGCTGCACCACTCCCTTAAGGGCTTCCGGTAGCCGGGGTGATTCATTTTTCAACAGCTCTTGACGCAGCATGGGTAAGCCTTCCGAACTGCCCGATTGGGCCAACGCGGAGGCCGCCATTAACCGGGTTTCAGGTGCATCACTTTTGAGTGCTTCAAGATACGCACTTTTATTTTCTTCACGGGCAAGGTTTCGCAGCGCTTCCCGAACGTTATCGCGAACATAGGGATCCGGGTCGTTCAAGAGTGAGAAAAGTTTGGTAGTCGCAGTATGATCGCCAATTTTGCCGAGCGCGGCGGCGGCTTCCGCACGGACATACCAGTAATCGTCGTCGAGTGCTTTGCTCAATGCCGGAATGGCCTTGGTGTCTTTCAAATCTCCGAGAGCCAGCACGGCGGCATGGCGCACCGACCGATCGGCATCCGTGGTGGCTTGGGTCAAGGGTTTCAGGGAAGACGTTTCCTTCAGGAAGCCCAACGCTTTGGCGGCGGTAACTCGAACCACCACATTGGGGTGTTTCATAGATTGAGTGAGCACCGGATCACCCGGGTGGCTTTCAATCAGTTTGCGGTAAGCGGCCACCGCATAGTTGACGTTTTCGGAATGCAGAAAGAGTTCGACCTGCTGGCGTAGAAGTTGTTTGTGGGTGGGATCTTGTGAAAGCTCTTTCTGCAGCGCGCCCAATGCCTGCTCATAACGCTTTTCTTCAATCAGCGTTTTGACTTGCTGAATGGTCTCACCGTGTTTGGAACATCCCGAGGCAAGAAGCAGCCCGGCCGCCATAAGACTGATTTGTAACACGCTGCGCATGGCAACATTAATGCCCTGCCCTGCTCGGGGAGCAAGCCCAGACTCCATATCGAGATTTTTTTTCTCTGCCGTCGTGTCCCTTCTTGAATCACGCACCATATGAGTTACAGTTAATAAATCCGTTTGCGGGTCCATCCATGAAGATAACCTTTAAGGAAAAATTTGAGATCAAAAGTCATTTTGAACCGATCCTTAGCGATTTAGCCAAGGTAGATCAAAAACTTTATCAACAGATACAAGCTTTTGACCCGCGCATTTCGGGCTATGTGGAATATGCGGTGGAAAACGGGGGCAAACGCATCCGACCCGCCTTGGTGCTGCTGGCAGCCCGCGCTACCGGGGGCATCCGACCGATACACCACGAATTGTCGGTCATTGTGGAATTGGTGCACTTGGCCACTCTGGTTCACGACGATATTCTCGATCATGCGGGCCTGAGGCGGGGCATGCCCACCATGCGAGCCAAGTGGGGCCCTGAAATTTCGGTGCTGCTGGGCGATTGTCTCTTTGCCCAAGCACTTAAACTGTGCACCCGATTCGAGGATATGGAGGTTTCCCGGGCCATTGCCACCGCAGCGAATGAGGTCTGCACCGGAGAAATTATCCAGACCCAACGCCGCTTCGACCTAAATATCTCGTTAGAAGAATATCTGAACACGATTCGTATGAAAACCGGCGCACTGTTCCGCGTCTCAATGGAGCTTTCAGCCTACCTCAACGGAATCAGAAATGAAGAGCTTCAGGTATTCCGGGATTACGGCGACGCTCTTGGAACGGCTTATCAAATTTATGATGATTGCCTCGACCTGATGGGAGATGAATCGGCAATAGGAAAAACCTTGGGCACTGATTTGGCCCGGGGCAAGTTGACCCTCCCGGTGCTCCACATGCTGAGGCAACTCAATGGCAGCGAACTGGAATCCGTATCTGAAACCCTGCTGAAGGCTGACGCCGAATCACTTCCCGACTTGCTTGAGCGTATCCATTCCTCAGGTGGCTTTGCCTATTCCATACGCAAAGCGCGGGAACTGCTCAATCAGGCGGAAAAATCACTTCAGCTGGTGGAGCCCCGCACCCATTTGGATGCTCTGGTCTCTTTATCCAAATCGTTCAGTTCCCATTTGGGCACACTTTGCTGAGTCATCAGAACGCTCACATAAGGTCGTAACCCTCGACACAACTTGAGCCTCTTCAGGTGGTTGGCAAACAAATCTGCTTTTTCCATCCCCGCATTAGTGCTAAGTACTCGGCACCATGCGGGAAACCAACGCCTCAGAAACCGATCCCGCCCAACCCTCAGATGAAGCTCTAGTGGCCGCCGTTTTATCTGGGGAGGTCAACGAGTTTGATGGCTTGGTACGACGTTATGCCGACCGTCTTTATTCGGTCATCTACAACATGATATCCAATCATGAGGATACCAATGACCTCCTGATGGAAGTTTTCGATAAAGCGTTCCGGAATTTGCCTAAATATCAGCAGAATGCTTCGTTTTACACCTGGATATACCGTATTGCTGTCAATCATACCTTAAATTTTATTCAAAAGAATAAAAAACGTCGTAAAGATATGAGTTTGAATGAGTTAAGCTTTGACGATCGCTTTGAAGAGGATCTAGAAGACTTGCGCATTAAGTCAGGCGACAGCCACCTAGAATTAGATGAATTACAAAAAAAATTGAACGAATCTCTGCAAAAGCTGTCTGAAGAGCACAGAACGGTTGTGGTTTTATACGATATTGACGGCATGCCTCATGCTGATATTGCTAAAATTCTCAACTGTTCAGAAGGAACTGTGCGCTCAAGGCTACATTACGCGCACAAACACCTTCAAAAGCTACTGAACACGTATTTAGAATAACAGAAACACCAGAAATAATACCAAAGGCGTAAGCTCACGGAAAAACCATTTACTCTTTATGAACAGCCTGAACAGCCAACAAGAAGCCCAGCTAAAAAAACTTTTACAAATTAAGCGCTACGAAACACCGGGCCAAGCCTACTTTGATGCATTCGTAGGTGAGTTCCACCATTATCAGCGCTCCGGATTGATGCAGGAACGTCAATCGTTCTCATTGCGCATCCAACGCATGTATCAAGATCTGCAGGAAGCCTTTCAGGTTCGCCTCTCATCAATCCCACTTTGGATTCCCTCCGCGGCATTAAGCTGTTTGATTTTAGCGGGTTTGCTTGCCGCCAATGTGCTGAACTCCGGATCGACCACTCAAATAGCACAGCAGACCGCCGCTGCCGTTGAGCCAAGCAAGGTATTTGTCGATGGAACTGAATCACAAACGCACCCTACTTCTCATCAGGCAGAATTAACCATGGCCCACCTGACATCCTTTGACAAAGACTTCGAAGGGTCGCAATATGTGACCGGGGAGCAATCCCTGCCCTATGACGCGCTCATCGCATTCTAAACTCTTTTATACCACCGCAGTCTTACTTTTGGTGGGCATCTCGACCGCGCTTCCTGCGGGTGTTTTTGATTCCATTAGCGAAGAGGTTAACCGGATCTTTGAAGCGTCCGCCCCCTCCATCGTCAAAGTCCGCTCCATTGCCGGATCCCAACCTCTGGCAGGCAGTGGCTTTTTTATCGACGAGCACGGCTCCATTCTAACCTCCCATGCCGTAGTTCGGGATGCAACCAAAGCGTGGGTGGAATACCGCGACCAGAAATTTACCGCCGAAGTCATCGGAGTAGATCCCCGCAGCGGGGTGGCCCTTTTAAAGATTATCACACCTGAAAAAACACCGTTTCTGAATTGGGGTGATTCCGATCAACTCCGCATGGCTTCCGGGTTGGTCAGCGTCGCTTACCCCTATAATCTGCCACTGGCTCCCGCCTTCGGCTTTGTCACTGGATTCGACGTCCGTTATCTCAACCGTTTTTTTGCCACCACCCACGTTCGAGCGAGTGTCCCGGTCAGTCCGGGGCAAATTGGCGGGCCTTTACTCAACACTAAGGGCGAAGTGATGGGGCTGTTAGTGCTCGCCATCCAGGATGGGAAAGAATGTTATGCTCTGCCATCCCGTTCCGCCCGTCGTATTGTTGACGACATTCTAACCCATGGAAAAGCCCATCATGGCTGGGTTGGAGTGGGCGTCATCGAAGGTCAATCCTCCGAGGCAGGAGGCCGACCCGTCATCGTTTCCAATCTGTTCCGTGAGACCCCTGCCGCCAGTAGCGGCCTTCAGCCGGGAGATCTCGTTCAATCTATCGGAAACAAGCCGGTTAAAGCTCCAAGCGATATTCTGGACGCAGCCTTTTTTTCAAAGGTAGGTGAACCGCTGCCTATTGAAGTCATCCGTGATGGCCAAAAACTCACCTTTCAGCTCCCCATCGTGGAACGGCCGGATGGTGCCGCGGCGGTCAACAGCCTCATTGCGCCGGGTAAAGACACGTTGATCGCTCCTTATATTTCACCTCCTGAGCAGCCGAATCCATCCGAACCCACACCCAAGCCCTCCACCAAACCGGTATCCGCTCCGAATAGCCGGCTCTAAGCATAAAGTAAAATCGGGTCTATTGGCTTTTTGCCTTGGCTACCCTTGACGATTTGACGGTGTGGTATAGACTGACTAGGTATGACTAAATACCTACTCCTGACTGTTGTAACCTTCGCCCTCACCGCCCCTGCTCTTCAAGCCGAAGGCAGCGGATGCAGCGGATGCAAAGGCAAAGATAAAGCTAAAGAAAAAACCGAACAAAAGAGCTAAGCTCGGTCCACTTAAAACCAACAGCCCGTCAGTATCCCTGACGGGCTGTTTTTTTTAGGTTTTTTTTTCATCGAACCATTAATCCGGATAGCCCTCAGGATAAGCCCGGTGCCAATTCCAAGCACTTTGGATAATTGGCTCCAGCGTGGTGAACTCCGGCTTCCAGCCCAGTAAAGCACGGGCCTTGGCGGCATTAGCTACCAACCGCGGCGGATCCCCGGCGCGGCGTGGCTCCTCCACCACTGGAACGTTGGTTCCGCCCACCCGCTCAACAACTTCAATTACCTCCCGCACTGAATAGCCGCTTCCTGTGCCCAAATTAAAAGAATCACTTTCCGGGTAATCTAAGGCCAGCGTATGCGCCGCCGCCAAATCTCCGATGTGTATGTAATCACGAATACACGTTCCATCAGGCGTCGGATAATCCGTTCCAAATAAGGTCACATGTGGAATTCTACCCATCGCCGCAAAAATCACGTTGGGAATCAGGTGCGACTCGACCCGGTGGTGTTCCCCATAACGAGGCGACGCTCCAGCCGCGTTAAAATAGCGCAAGTTGATACACGTTATACCGTGAATGTGTGAAACCCAATGCAACACCTCCTCAAACATCAGCTTGGACCTTCCGTAAGGATTGACCGGTTTTTGCGGAGCCGTCTCTGACATCGGGATTTCTTCTGGAATTCCATAGGTCGCACAGGTCGATGAGAAAATGATGCGAGGAACTTCCGCTGCCAGCATCGCATCCACGATGTTCATTCCACCGCCCACATTGTTGCGGAAATATTTCATGGGATTGCGCATGGACTCTCCCACCAACGCATTGGCGGCAAAGTGCATCACCGCATCAGGACGGTGCTGGATCATGGCCCCTGTCAGACTGGAACTGTCCAATAAATCGCCTTCAATAAAAACCGCATCAGGATGAACCGCCGAACGATGGCCTTCGCTTAGATTATCATAAACCACCACCTGATGACCTCTGTCGATGAGATACTCCACACAATTACTGCCGATATAACCGGCACCCCCCGTAATGAATACTTTTTTCATGGCTGTGAAGGCATCATCTCCCCGAGCCACTTTTTGCGCAATACCAACCTTTCATTTTCCAACCGTCGCACCGCCGCCACAAAATCCGTTCCCGCCGTATCATGCAGCCCAAACTCCACATTCACTTGCGTCCAATCCAGCATATCCAGTGCCGCCTGATGTTGCTCAAGTGTGCTTTTTTCTATCAGCCCGGCTCGATCCAAAGAAACACGATAGGCCTCATACCGACCCTCCAGCCAATGTGTAAACGCTGTCTGATACGCTTCCATAACCGGCACCAGCATATGATGTGCGCGGCTGTTCGCTAAAGACCACCTCTTGCGATATTCCTCGACTTCCTTAGATCTCCGATCTACCCGTTGCCCCTGTGGTAAGTCCTCAAGCCGTAGAATCTTTCTTCCTCCCGGATCCATCACTAAAGAAACGTGCTTCAGCTCATTAAGTGCCGATACCGACTTCGACCAGTCCAATACCGGTCGCCTGTCCTGCCGGCTCCCGGCGACCGCCTCCCGCCACCAAGATTCGACCGAAGCGGTATCTTCCCAATATGGACCGGGCGCGGGCTGTCGCAACTCACGTTTTAACCACAACATCATAGCCTGGCTGTCACTTCTTGCCTTTTGAGAAATTGTATACAGCCTCCAGCAAAAAGCCTGACGCCATATTTTTTCCAACGGATCCACATCCAGTGAGCTCCATCCCTGAATGGTCTTTATGGATGGCAGATGACCGGTGCGCCCTGCCCGGGTCACTGCCTGTAGCCATTCCTCATGCTTTTCAACCCGCATCTTACCCAGCACCCCCTCGCTCATCCAAAGCGGCGGATCCGGCCATTCCGCCAGCGTCAAGGTCTCGGCTCCCTCCCATGCCAGTGCCTGAAGCATCAACACCACCAAGGTTCTTCTCAACTTAACTTCCGCCACCGCACCTGATCCATAACCGCTCACGTCGGCCACTATTTTTCCCGATGCCACAGAAACCGAACGGGGAAAAACCTCTGGATCACTCCACTCTTCACCTTCATTACCAGATTCAGGTCTCCATTGAATCCGCACCCGGCTCGCCGGAATACGGCGAAGACCGAATTCTTTGGCAAAAACGACCAAGGTCTCATCCGCAATCTTGATCCATCGTTGATTCACCCCGGCATCACGCCCGGTTATTTCTACTTCATGCTGACGGCTTTGCTCTCGAACCACCCGCACCACATCACGCCGAGCCTCCACCGTTTCCGCCGCCAGCCCCAAGCACATCAATCCAATAATAAGATCCAGACGTTTCATCAGCTTTCATACTAAGTCACGACTCCATGCTTGCCAAGAACAGCCCCTCCATTCATAAAAAAACAGTGGAACCTCTCGACACTTACTGGAAAAAAAAGCAGCAACGCTTTGAAAAGCAGCTCAACCGTTTAATTCCTCCGGCTAGCCGAAAACCTGCGCTCATCCATCAAGCCATGCGTTACAGCCTTTTTGCGGGAGGTAAACGGCTGCGCCCGATTCTCGTTCTGGCCGCTGCGGAAAGCCTTGGAGGAAAGACCGATGATGCCATGCCCCTGGCCGCCTGCGTCGAGTGCATCCATACCTATTCCCTGATTCACGATGACCTTCCGTGCATGGATAACGACGACCTGCGCCGTGGCAAGCCCACCTCTCACAAAGTGTATGGCGAGGGCATAGCTGTTCTGGCTGGTGACGCACTGCTCACCCTGGCCTTTGAACTCGCCGCCAGCTCCAAATCACGCAAACGCTATACCTCCGCCGATTACGTTCTCGAAGCCGCACACGGCTCCGGTAGTCAGAAACTCATCGCGGGTCAAGTCGTCGATCTCGAGTGCGAGGGAAAAAAAATCACCCCAGCTCAACTGCGCTACATCCACGAGTGTAAAACGGCCGCTTTGATCACCACCTCCCTGCGCCTCGGTGCAATGTCCGCCAATGCGCGTCCCGATCACTTGGAGGCCCTCACCCGTTTTGGTTATTCCCTAGGACTCGCCTTCCAGATCATCGACGACATTTTAGACATCACCCAGACCAGTGAGCAGCTTGGGAAAAGCGCAGGCAAAGACATCCAAGCCCAGAAAGCCACCTATCCCTCCCTCCTTGGAATGGAGAAAGCTATCCAAGAAGCCGCCCGTCACACTCGCCTTGCCGAAACCTCCCTCAAGCCCTTGGGTAAAAAAGCCGACCGCCTCCATCAAATCGCCGCTTATATGCTCGACCGTAAACATTAAAGGGAACCTGAACCCCTGCGGCTTCCGTTCGACATGAGCTTGAGGATCTCCTCCGCAGCTCCCACCGACGCTCCCTTTCCTTTGAGCAAATGCGTCAATTCCACCAAGTCGCGGTGAAGGCGCAGCATCCCTTCGTCCGCCTGCCACATTCTCCGCGTTACTTCCATAAACGCCTCCGGTTTTGCCTCACTTTGTAAGAACTCTGGAACCACTTTTTCACCGGCCACGATGTTGACCATGCTCAACCATTTCAGCTTCACCAGCCGCCGTCCCACCCACCACGTCAGGGGTTGGGTCTTGTAAATCACGGCCATCGGCACCCCGGCCATCGCGCACTCCAGAGTCGCTGTTCCAGACGCCACCCAGGCCATCCGGGCATGGGAAAGATGCGTCATGTGATAACCGTCCTCCACATGAATTTCAGGTAACCCGTCATAGGCCCGCATCATCTCCCGTAACCGCTGCGCACGCACCGCATCGGGTGCTAGTAATAAAAAACGGATTTCCGGCATCACTGGATGCAACGCCCTTGCGGCTTCCAGAAAAACGGGCAGATGCGCCTCGATCTCTCGTAAACGACTGCCCGGCAGCAGAACCAGCAACGCCCCCCTTTTTTCATACGCCTCCATCGAGTCTTGGCTCCACTCCTCCAACGTAGGATGCCCCACCCACTCCACCGGCAGTCCCGGGGTGCGATCGGCAAACCACTTCTTTTCAAACGGAAAAATCACCAAGAGTAAATCCAGACAACGTTCCATCTCCCGCGCCCGTCCGCTTTTCCACGCCCACACTTGGGGGGCGATGTAATAGACCAGCCGGATATGCGGATGACGCCTGCGGATCACTTTGGCCAAACGTAAATTAAAACCGGGGAAATCCACTAAAATGACCACCGCAGGATTGCGCTCCTTGATATCAGCCAACACCCGGTGGAACATCCGTCGGAACTTCCCGTAGTTTCTCAACACGTCCACCAGACCGACCACCGCATGCTCCGCCAGATCAAAAAGCTGCTCCTGACCTGCCGCCCTTAAATGTCGTCCCCCCACGCCCAGAATCTTCGCCCCTGAATCGCGCGCAGCCAGTTCACGCGCCAGCCCTGCTGCATGACGATCACCACTCGGCTCTCCCGCCACGATGTAATAACTGCCAGCCTTCATCAAACGTCTTTCTGCTGCTGCTCCTAGTTGATCAGGGTGCGCTCAGATCTCCTATCTGCTCACAAACCAACGCCGCCACCCTCAGTGCTTCAGCCGCATGCAGGCCGGACACCACGGGATCGGATCGGCGTTGCACACAATCAATAAAGGATTCTAACTGATTCTTCAGCGGCTCACCCTTCATCACTTCAATCGAATCCCGGGAAATGCCGAATGGCCCTTTGCGGTAAATCTGCCCCTCTTGATTCTGGTAGTCGAGCGAGAGATAGGCATCATCTTGAAACACCCGGATCTTGCGCATCTTCTCGGGACTGATCCGACTGGTGGTGATATTCGCCACACAGCCGTTTTCAAACCGCAGGCGGGCGTTGGCGATATCCTCGCTTTGGCTCAAAACCCTCACCCCTACCGCATCCACCGTTGCCAGCGGTGATCGCACCAAATGCAGAATGATTTCAATGTCGTGGATCATCAAATCCATCACCACCCCGATATCCAGACTGCGTCCGGGATAGGGAGACAACCGGTGCGCCTCGATAAAACGCGGACGTGTCAGGCGATCCTCCAATGCCTTTAACACAGGATTAAAGCGCTCGATATGCCCCACCTGAAGCACCGCCCCGCGCCGCCCTGCCAATTCCACCAGCTCCAGCGCCTCCTTGGTGGTGGGAGTCAACGGCTTTTCTACCAGCACATGAATACCCGCATCCAAACACAACTGGGCCAGCCTGTAGTGTTCTGACGTCGGCGCCGCAATCGTCGCCGCTTCTACCGTGCGTAAAAAATCAGCCAGTGAGTCAAAGGCGGTGCATCCGTATTGCTGGGCGATCTTACGGGCCTGCGCAGGCTGGGTGTCATAGATACCTACAAACTCGGAGCCTGCCAGGGTGCTGTAAATCCGCGCATGCTCGCGCCCCATGTGTCCCACACCGATCACTCCGGTTTTTGTTTTTTTCATAAAGTTACCGTTACCGTTGATTTAGCTTCACTTCACCTGATGTCCCCAAAGCATCAAGCCATTCCGGTCGCAATATTCCCGCACCCGCTCAATATCCAGAATCAAGGTGCGTCCAGTCTCCACCACCACCCGCTTAACACCCGCCTCCAGACAGACCCGCATCGTATCCAAACCCACGACCGGCACATCGAAGCGCGGATCCTGCCTTGCTTTGGAACCCTTGCACAAGGTAGCCCCGCCACGGCCCAACTCGCCTCCACGCCGGATGGTGGCGTTGGTTCCATCATATCCCTCCACCGCCAGAATGGTTCCCTTCTTCACCACCACACACTGGCCCACATCCATCGCACTGACCGCTTGGAGCACGGGCCAGCCGGTCTCCACATCCCAACGTAATTGCCGATCCGGCCGCGGACCGGCCAGACGACCCATCCCGGCCACAAAGCCTTCTAGATAGGACGTAGCGGGTAATAACGTGACCCCCGCCTCTTCCAACGCATCAGCCACCGCCCCAAAAAGCGTTTCCGCATTGCGCCTTTTCAGCTTCAAAAGTACCGTCAAAGCCTTCCAGTCGGGCCGCAGATCGAACAACCTGCCCGGAGTAATTTGACCTGCCATCATCGCCCGCTCCACCCCGCGTCCACGCAGTTCCCGGATCAAACGTCCCAGCTGTCCGACCCGGATCCACACCACCTCATCCGCACGCGCCGCCACGTCCGGATCGGTCTCTCCCTCAAAAGCCACCATCACCACCCGCACCACACCTGCCGCACGGGCTTCACGTATGACCCATTGCGGGTAGGTGCCTTTTCCAGCGATCAATCCCAGCGTGTTTTCCAATTGTGACATTTTTCTGACTCCCTTCTTGACCAAGAATCGCTTTGCATTAACATCTATGTAGAGGTTAACAAGCGTAGAAATGGCTTGAGTGGAAACCCCATAGGTTTCCACTTTTTTTTTCTACAGGTAACTGCCCGGTAAAGAGCACATAAAAGGATAATGTTATGAGTCAGGAATTTTTGGCTGTTTTAGATTATATGGAGAAGGAAAAAGGCATCAACCGCCGCACCATGATTGAAGCCATCGAACAGGCCCTCCTCTCCGCTTCCAGAAAAAGCTTCGGCCCCGCCAATGAGCTGCGCGTTCAGATGAACCCCAAAACCGGGGATATCAAAGCTTTCGCCACTCTGCGTGCCGTGGAAAAAGTCCGTGATCCCTACCAGGAAATCTCCCTGCCCAAAGCCCGCCAAGCTGACATCCATGCACGCCTCGGCTCCATGGTCGAAGTCGAGGTCACCCCCAAAGATTTCGGCCGCATCGCTGCCCAGGTTTTTAAACAGACCATCAACCAAAATATCCGCAGCATCGAAAAAACCATGGTGTTTGATGAATTCAAAGACCGGGTGGGCGATCTCATCAGCGGCACCGTCCGCCGCTTCGACCGCTCCGATGTGGTGATCGATCTCGGTAAATTCGAAGGCATTATCCCCTCCCGCGAGCGTGTTCCGACCGAAGACTACAACACCGGAGACCGCATCCGCGCCGTCATCCTGGCGGTGGACAACACCCCGCGCGGCCCTAAAATCATCCTCTCCCGCAGCCACCCTGATTTCATTCGCAAACTCTTCGAATTGGAAGTCAATGAACTTCATGATGGCACGATTACTATCAAAGGCCTGGCCCGCGAAGCCGGCTTCCGCACCAAAATCGCCGTCTGGTCCGATGATCCTAAGATCGATCCCGTAGGTGCCTGCGTCGGCTTGCGCGGCTCCCGGGTTAAAAACATCGTCCGCGAATTGAACAATGAGAAAATCGACCTCTTCCGCTGGTCTGATAACGTCCGTGAACTGATCATCGAATCCCTCAAGCCCGCCAAACCGAAGTCGATTGAAATCGATGAAGTGAACAAACGCGCCAAAATTCTGGTCGATGAAGAAAACCTCTCATTGGCCATTGGACGACGGGGACAAAATGCCCGCCTGGCTTCTAAACTCACCGGATGGGAAATCGATATCGATAAGGAAGAAATCGTTGTGGTCAGCTTTGAGGATAAAATCCGTGAAGCGGTGCGCAAACTGGCCCAAAGCCTTGAAATCGAGGAAGCCCTTGCGGAACAACTGGTCACCTCCGGGTTTGCCACCCCCGAAGGTCTGGCCGAAGCCACCATCGAAGACTTGACCGAAGCTCTACCCGAGGCCGACCCCCAAACCCTGCAACAACTCCTCGACCGCGTCAAATCCACCTCCTAAACCCGTTTCTCTTTTTCACCATGCCCGGAAAACCCAAAGCCTCCCCACGCCCCAGCACTCGAGCCCCCAAACGAAGCGCTCCTGACCAAAGAGACCCTGTCTCCATAGAAGACGCGGTAGTGAAAGCACCCGTCGAGGAAGCTCCTCCGGTCGTAATCCGTTCCCCCGATGACAAGGTCATCACGATGAAGCCCCCTATCGTGGTCAAAGATCTGGCCGCGCATTTGGGAATCAGGCCGTTCCAAGTCGTCCATGAACTCATGGAACTCAGCGTCTTTGCCACCCTCAACCAGACCATCGACGAAGAAACCGCTCGTAAAGTCTGTGAAGTCAAAGGCTTCACCTTTGAACTGGAACGCCGGGAAAAAGGCGGCGGCTTCCACAAAGTCGTCGAGGTCATTGAAGAACCCCCGCCACCACCACCTCCGACGGAAGAAAACTCCTCCCTTAAAGAGCGCCCCCCGGTCATCACCTTCATGGGACACGTCGATCACGGCAAAACGTCCCTGCTCGATGCCATCCGCAAAGCCAAAGTAGCCTCAGGTGAAGCCGGCGGCATCACCCAGCATATCGGCGCCTACCAAATTGAGCGCAACGGTAAAAAAATCACCTTTCTGGATACGCCTGGCCACGCCGCCTTCACCGCCATGCGCGCCCGCGGCGCCAACGTCACCGACATCGTGGTGATCGTCGTCGCTGCCGATGACGGTCTGATGCCCCAAACTCTGGAGGCTATCCAGCACGCCCGTGCCGCCAAGGTCACCATCATGGTGGCGATCAATAAAATCGACCTGAAAAGTGCCAATCCCGATGTGGTCAAAAAGCAGCTTCAGGAAAAAGACCTCGCCCCCGAAGACTGGGGTGGTGAAACCATCGTCTGCGAAGTATCCGCCATCACCGGTCAGGGCGTCGAAAACCTCATTGAACTCATGCTTCTGCAAGCTGAAATGATGGAGATTAAGGCCGATCCTACCGGACCGGCTCGCGCCACCGTCATCGAAAGCCAGGTCGAAATCGGTAAAGGTCCCAACGCCACCGTGATCGTGCAGCACGGCACCCTCCAACGTGGTGACGCCTTCATCTGCGGCAACCATTGGGGCAAAGTCAAAGCCCTTATCAACGACCAGGGCGTCCAAATCAAAGAAGCCGGCCCCTCCACTCCCGTCCAAGTGCTCGGTTGCTCAGGTGCCCCCAGCCCCGGCGATGAATTGACGGTGATGAAAAATGAAAAGCAGTCCCGCCAGCTTTCCGAAGAGCGCTCCGAAGCCATCCGCCTGGAAAAACTAGGCACCGAACGTCCCGTCACCCTCGAGAACCTCTTCTCCAGCATCGCCGAAGGTCAGAAGAAAAGCCTGAACCTCGTCATCAAGGCCGATGTTCAAGGTTCCCTCGAAGCCATCGTTGATTCCCTGAAAAAACTCCCCCAGGAAAAAATCCAACTCAACGTAGTGCTTTCATCCGTGGGCTCCATCTCCGAAAACGATGTCCTGCTGGCCAAGGCCTCCCGTGCCGTGGTGATCGGCTTTAATACCAAAACCGAAAACAACGCCGCCAACACCGCCAAAAAAGAAGAAGTTCAAATCAAGCTCTACAGCATCATTTACGAGCTGCTGGATCAGGTTAAAGAATCCATGCAAGGCCTACTGGATCCCGAAGAACGCGAAAGCGTCATCGGTCAGGCCTCCGTCAAAAAAGTCTTCACCCTCTCCAAATTCCCGGTGGCCGGCTGCGTGGTCGATTCAGGCCGTATCAACAAAGCCGCCCGCGCCCGCGTCATGCGCCGCCGCCAACCCATCTACGATGGCGGCGTCGTCACCCTCAAACGCTTTCAGGACGATGTTAATGAAGTCCGCGCCGGTATGGAATGCGGTATTCGTTTGGGTAAATTCAACGACTACGAGGAAGGCGATATCATCGAGTGCTACGAATTGGAAAAAGTCCCCCAATCCCTCGAATAAACTCCCCCTCACGGGCCCCCTCCCCAAATGTCCGGACGACGCCACCAACGCGTATGCGAGCTGCTCAGAGCCGAGCTTAGCCGCCTCATGAGCCGGGAAAAAACACTGGAAGGCACCCTCCTCACCATCGTCGACGTCACCCTCTCACCTGATTTTAAACAAGCCACTGCCTACTTCAGCTCACTCAACCCGCGCCTGCGCGTCGCGGAAACCGAAGCCCTACTCGATGATCTGGCCCACCACTGGCACCGCGACATCGCCAAACGCGTCCACATGAAATATATCCCCCGCTTCATCTTCCGTTTTGATCAATCCTTGGAACGCGGCGACCGCGTTCTGAACATTCTGCGTGAGTTGGACACCCCACCCGGTAACACGGACTAACGATGCCCGACCGCTACGATATCATCGTGGTCGGTGCCGGCCCCTCCGGCTCTCTCTTCTCACTTCTGGCAGCGCGCTCCGGTTTCCGCGTCCTGCTCCTTGATAAAAACTTCTTTCCCCGCCCCAAGGTGTGTGGCTGTTGGCTGGATCGCCGCTGCTGGCCGGTGTGGCGCGCCTGCGGGCTGGAAGCCTCTATGCGCAGCCTGCCCCACCAAACCATCGCCGGCCTCGAACTTGCTGCCGATCACCACCCCGCCAGGCGTTTTCCGTTTGATGAACCACTTCCCGAACACCGCGCAATCGACCGCCTTATCCTTGACGACTGGCTGCGTCAGCAGGCCATCGCTGCCGGTGTGGTCTGCTTAACCCAGACCACCATCCGCAGTTTTGAAAACCGTTCTGAACTCGTCACCAGTGAAGGCACATTTCAAGGCGGATTTTTCGTGGGTGCAGACGGCCGGAATTCGTGGATGGCCCGTGCGGCGGGACTCCATTCGGGGCGACGTCTGGGCTCTCTCATCGCCTGGCACTCCACCCTCCCTGCTCATCATGCCAGCGATTACCTCCGGCTTCACTTTTTTACGGGAGGGTATCTCAGCCTACTGCGGGTATCGCCTCAAACCGCTGCCCTCTCCATGGTGCTGCGGGCCGATACCTTCGACGTGCCCCAAACCTTGGCTGACCGCTGCCTGGGTGATCTCCCTCCCCTCGGTTGGAAGAGCACCATGCCAGTCAACCGCGCGCCCCACACCGCCGGCTCGGCCAACGTGGCCCTTATAGGCGATGCCGCCCGTGTCCGCCCCCCCTTTGCCTCCAGCGGGCTCTATGATGCCTTGAGTCATGCCTGGCAGCTCTTTCAACTCCTTCCTCCCCATCCGGTCAGCACGGCCCGATGGAAGGACATGGGCCCGCTATGGAACCGTGTTCTCAGTGCCCAGGATTCATTAATCAAATCCGCACGACTGAGCTTCGCCTCTCATCTCATGACCGCCTCCCGCATCCAGTGGCTTTGCGATCACCCCACCATAGCCCGTCGCCTCATACCCCGCTGAACGCACCCACCACTTCTCCATTCGCACAGTACAGTTAACCGTCTTCAACCTTCTCTTGAAAGACCTCAGTGCCAAGGTGTCAGCCTTCCATTTTCAGCGTTCAGGTTTTCCTCCCCTAATCCTGTATCCAACCTCATGCTCCAAGTGACCGCCCGCGTTAAAAGCACTTCAGCCAGCGCGTCTCACCCACTGCGAACGCAAAATGATGGCTTGGTATGAGTAGGAGCCGGAGCTATGGGCACTCAAACCTATATCCGCAGATGAACGCAGACAAGCGCAGATTTTTAGCTCCATGATGGGTGAAAACACGGATAAAAGAGCTGTAGAAGGGATCAGAAATGGATCCATGAGCCTCTCTCAAGACATATCCAACGGGCTCCTCGCTCCCGCCACGCCCTTGAGGTTGGCTACATGCGTATACACCATCGTTGTCTCCAGATTGGCATGTCCCAGCAATTCCTGAATCGTCCGGATATCCGTCCCCCGCTCCAGCAGATGGGTGGCAAATGAATGGCGCAGGGCGTGCGGTTTCACCAGCTTGTCGATATTGGCCAGCCGCGCTGCTGCCCGGATCGCCACGCCAATGCCACTTTCATGAATGTGATGCCGCCGAACCGTCCCCTCCGCCCTCGGATCCACACTCAGCGACTTAGCCGGAAAGAACCAGAACCACTCCCAGCTCGTCGGTGCCGATGGATACTTCCGCTCCAAGGCATCCGGCATCCACACCCCCCCAAGCCCCTCCTTCCGATCCGACTGCCATAACCCGCGCACCCGCTCCCGATGCTGCCGCAGATCCTCCGCCAGCCGCTGCGGCAACATCACCGTCCGGTCCTTGTTGCCCTTGCCCGCCACCACGTGGATCTGTCCGCGCTCAAAATCCACATCCTTGATCCGTAAACGGCAACACTCCAACAACCGCAAACCACTCCCATACAACGCCATCGCCACCAGCCGGTGCGTCCCCTCCATCGCAGCCAACAGCCTTCCCACCTCTCCCTCCGATAGCACCACCGGCAGCCGCCGCGACGTCTTCGCCCGCACCGCATCAATCCGACCCTCCGTCTCCACCCCCAGCACACCAAATAAAAACAGAATCGCCGACAACGCCTGGTTCTGGGTCGAGGCCGAAATCCCCGTCTCCACCGCCAGCTTGGTCAAAAAGGCTTCCAATCGCTCCACGCTCCACGCCGCAGGCTCCTCCCCCGCAAACCGGGCAAACCGCTCCGCCCATTCCATATAGGTCCGCTCCGTCCGGATCGCATACTGCCGCACACGCAACACCTCCACCATCCGTTTGCGCCATCCCCCCGCCTCCACCGCCACCCCACGCGCCACCGCCGCCGTCTCCTCATGCGCCAGACCCAGTGTTGAAGGCACCCCCGTCTTCAGCCGGAACGTCGGCTGCCAGCCCACCCGCCCCTCCGCCTCCCTTCTTTCCATCCTCCACCCACTCACCCCCCGGTAAAACACCGCCAACGCCTCGCGTGCCTGCTCCACGCGATATGCATGGGTGCTCGACTGGCGCAACTCGTCCAAATACACCTTCGCCAACCCGCCCAAATCCTCCCGCTCCGCCCCGTCAGCCTGACGCCGACACCAGGCAAGAAAATGCTCGATATGAACCCCGTTCCATGCCAACCTCTTCTGGCTGACATGCAACCCCGCCCCTGCATACAATCGCCGCACCCAGTCGGGCACCTCATGGGCGGCCACGGCTTCACTACGCCGGCTACCATGTTCCCGGTCTGCATCCGAACCTTTCACTCTTCCACCCCCTCAACTAAAACCACGGAAAATACAATAAAAACCATATTGGCAAGAAATTGATCTCACTTTAACTTTTTAGCAAGCTCAATTTCTTGCCATACAACGTTAGATAAGAATGATTTTTGTAATTATATTCTTCGGGATCATACTAATAGCATTTTCGCTTTTGGTTCTTTTCTCTTTCTGTGTGTCGCTCCTAGTCACGGCCTCCAGTATTATCGCCATAAGCATTAAGCAGAGTCGAAAGTCTGGCATCATTATCCTCATTCTGTCATTAGTCGGAACGCTATTGGGATGTTTTGTTCCCCTTCTATTTACACTCGTAGTTCAGGAAGAAGTTTCTACAGTGCCTATTTGGGCATACCTCTGCTGGGCCATGATAGGATATGCGTTCTCAGGAGCTGCAGCGTGCATTTTGACCGCGGGGATAAGTTTATTGATTTTACCCTGGGTATACCTTAAAAATTTATCTAACAAAGGCGTTCATGCAACGGCTTCCACGCTTCGCGTTCCAGCCGCACATGACGCCTAACGTTCGCCAAACCCAATAAACATTAATTAACGCCGATGAGCAGAAAACACACATTCGCAGATCGTGAGTTTGGACGCGATGACTACGATTCAGATGACGACGGTGACTTTGAAGAGAATTTGGTTTTTGTCATTATG